>CAZJFX010000006.1:0-82957 GCA_964545395.1 uncultured Gemmatimonadaceae bacterium
CCATCGTCTTCGTTGCCCCCCTCGCCCTCGCCGCGGCCGCCGCGGCCTTCGCGCCGGGAGCCCGCCTCCGCGCCCAGGCCGCCACCACCTGGACCCCCGCCACCAGCATGCAGGTTCGCCAGATCCAGGGGACCGCCGTGTCCCCCGACGGATCCAAGGTGGCCTACGTCGTGCGCGTCCCGGTCATGGAGGGGGAGAAGTCCGAGTATCTCTCCCACATCTGGGTGGTCAACGCTGACGGCTCGGGGGCGCGCCAGTACACCCGCGGGGAGAAGTCCGCCTCGATCCCCCGGTTCTCCCCCGACGGGCGGTGGCTCGCCTTCTCGTCGAGCCGGAGCGGGAAAAGCCAGGTCTGGGTCATGCCGCTGGACGGAGGTGAGGCCCGCCAGGTCACCGACACCAAGAACGGGGTGGGCAGCTTCGCCTGGTCTCCCGACGGGAAGCGCATCGGCTACCTCATGACCGACCCGGAGACCGACGAGGAGGCGGCCCGCAAGAAGGAGAAGCGCGATCCCATCTTCGTGGACCAGAACTTCAAGTACGCCCACCTCTACGCCGTGTCCTTCGACTGGGCGGCGGAGAAGCCCGCCGAGGCAGTGCGCCTCACCGAGGGCAGCTTCCACGTCACGTCGTGGGACTGGTCCCCCGACGGCTCCACCATCGCCTTCGCGCACCAGGCCGACCCCCGGCTGGACGAGGGCGCCCGCGCCGCCGACATCTCCCTGGTCCCCACCGACGGGAGCAAGGCCGTGCGCGCGCTGGTGAC
The DNA here is from genome assembly GCA_964545395.1 of uncultured Gemmatimonadaceae bacterium. GTDB lineage: Bacteria > Gemmatimonadota > Gemmatimonadetes > Longimicrobiales > Gaopeijiaceae > SZUA-318. The sequence goes on from CAZJFX010000006.1 coordinate 767, forward strand.
CATGGGCGGCACCGACGGCAGCCCCCAGTGGTCGCCCGACGGCAGGTGGATCGCCTTCGCGTCCAGCGGCAACACGCCCCAGCGCGTGGGCCTCGCGGACGTCTACGTGGTGGCGGCCGGCGGCGGCGCGCCCAAGCGCCTGGCCGACAGCCGCGACCGGAACGGCGGGATCGTCGCCTGGTCCCGTGACGGGACTCTCGTGTACCTGTCCGAGCCCATCGGCACCACCACGCACATCACCGCCCTCCCGGTGGACGGCGGAGCGGTCCGTCAGATCACTACCGGCGACGGCGTCCTGGGTGGCGCGTCCATGGCCACGAACGCCGACCTCATGGCGTTCACGTGGCAGGACATGGACTCCCCCGCCAACGTGTTCGTGTCGCCCGTGTCGCGCTGGGAGCCCCGGAAGGTGAGCGACGTGAACGCCGGGCTCACGCTGCCCGCGCTCGCGCGCACCGAGCTCCTCTCCTGGAAGTCCAGGGACGGCAAGTACACCATTGAGGGGCTCCTCACGTATCCCGCCGGCTACGATCCAGCGCGCAAGTACCCCCTCCTCCTCAACGTCCACGGCGGCCCCGCCGGCGTGTTCACCCAGGGCTTCACGGGGGGGCCGGGGATCTACGACCTCCAGACCTTCGCCCACGCCGGGTACGCCATCCTCCGCCCCAACCCCCGCGGAAGCACCGGCTACGGGAAGGACTTCCGCTTCGCCAACGTCCGCGACTGGGGCTTCGGCGACATGGACGACCTCATGGCCGGCGTTGACGAGGCGATCCGGAAGGGCGTGGCCCACCCCGACTCGCTCCTCCTCGCCGGGTGGAGCTACGGCGGCTACATGACGTCCTTCGCCGTGACCCGCACCGACCGCTTCAAGGCGGCGAGCATGGGCGCCGGGCTCCCCAACCTGGTCTCAATGACCACCACCACCGACATCGGCGAGTACCTGGTGGCCCACATGGGCGGCAGGGAGATCTGGGAGGACTACGCCACCTACGAGAAGCACTCGGCCATCTACCGCATCGCCAACGTGAAGACCCCGACCCAGGTCATCCACGGCGCGGTGGACCTGCGCGTGCCCTTCACCCAGGGGCAGGAGTTCTACCGGGCGCTCGGGCGCCGGGGCGTGCCCACGGAGATGATCACGCTCCCCCGCACCCCCCACGGCCCCCAGGAGCCCAAGCTCCTCATGGAGGTCACGCCCATCATCCTGAAGTGGTTCGACAAGCACCTGGGGAGGGAGAAGGCGAGGGTGACGACGGACCGCTAGGAGGCGAGCCGTGACGATCGCGGTCGGCGCGCGACGCCTCGCGCCCGCGTGCACCGCGGTGCCGACGGCGGTGGCGCTGGCCGCCGCCGCGGCGGTGGCCGGGTGTGCCCCGGACGCGCCGCCGGCCGACGCCCCGGGGCCGGAGGCGCACCCGCCGGCGGTAGTGGCCGTGGTCGCGGTGCGGGGCACCGACGACCAAGCAACCCGGGCGCTGGCGTCGGGCTTGGCCGTGGAGGTGGGCCACTGGCTGTCCCACGCATCGGACGTGGTGGTCCGGGAGGAGGACGAGGGCGCGGGTCGAGAGGTGCGGTTGAGCCTGGCCGCTGCGGATGGCGGCTGGGTGGCGCGCTGGGCGGTGGCGGCTCCGGGGGCCGCGCCCATCCTGGACTCCACGACCGTCACTCCGGAGGGGATGGCGACCTTCCCCCGCGCGCTGGCGCTCCAGGTGTTCGCCGACGTGTCCTCCGACGCCGCGGCGCGCGGTGACCTGGAGGGCGCGCGCGATCCTTCACCGGCGGACGCCTACGTGGCGTTCCTCCGACTGCTGGGAGCCGAGGGTGTCGGCACGGCAGGCGGCTCACCCTCCGACGTCGACCCTGCGCCGACCGGCGAGGAGAAGGCTCGGCATCTCCTCGCGCGAACCGCCGCCCTCGACTCCGTGGCGGCCCGCCTCGTCGACGCGCCCGCCGCCGAGCTGGAGCTGGGCAGCGAGTACCTCGAGCTGGCCGGGCTCGTGAGCGGCACGGCACCCTACTACGACCAGGCCGGCCGGCATCTCGCCCGTGCGGTAGAGCTGGATCCCGGGCTCCCCGCGGCCCGGGAGGAGCTCGCCCTCTACAACACGAAGCTCGGCCGCTCGGAGGAGGCGCTGGCGCTCCTGGTGGAGGGGATCGCGCGGAGCCCGTCCTACGCCGGGTTCCACGACGCAAGGGGATACCTCCTGCGCTATGCCGGCTGGATGCGGAAGTCCATCGCCAGCTACCGGCGAGCGCAGGAGCTTGACCCGCGCCCCGACAACCTGGTGGACACCCAGGACCAGATCACCAAGTCCCACATCTATCTGGGCGAGTATGCCGAAGCGCTGGCCTCCCATCGACGTATCGAGTCCCACCTCGCCGTAATGGGCCGCCCCGCCACCGAGAAGGAGCACTTCTACGAGGGCGTGATCCACCTCTACGCCGGGGACCGTGACGCGGCGCTGGCGTCGTTCCGGGATGGCAGGGCTGTGGATCCCGGCACGGTCTGGTCCACGTTCGGCGAGGGATACGAGGGGATCGCTCTGGGGGATAGGGACCGGGTGGAGGACGTGCTGGAGCGCCTCGAAGCCCTCAATGTCGTGGACGGCGAACGTCACTACCGCCTCGTCCACCTCGCCGCCTTCCTCGGCGAGACCGAACGGGCCCTGAAGCACCTCGAGTACTCCATCTCCGCAGGGTTCTTCGCCTCCCCCTACTTCGAGACCGACCCGCTGACGGAGAGCCTGCGCGCCGATCCCGGCGTCCCTCCCCTCCTGGCCAAGGCGGCGGCGCGACACGACGCGTTCCTCGTGGACGCACCCTCTGGAGACGACGATGACGGCAAGTGACCGGCGACACGACCCGAGCGCAGACGGTACCCGTCGCCCCTGCGCCTTTCCCCGGCTTCTCGGCTCCGTCGCGGTGCTCTGCCTCGCGGCGGGGCCGACCCCCGTTCTCTCCCAGACGCCCTACGATTACCACCAGTTCACCACCGAGCTGGTGTGGCGCGGCGACCAGGCGCTCACGCTCTGCAACGGGCTCTGGGTGTCGAAGCGCCCGCTGGAGGCGGTCTACCGGGACGAGCTACAGAGCCTCCTCTACGGCCACCGCGGCGGCGCGCGCCCGTATGCGCCCATGGCGGCCGACCGGGTGTCCATCGATCACGAAAGGAAGACGGTAGCGGTGGGGATCGGCCTCACGGAGACCGCACCCGTGATGCGTGCCGCGTACCGCGAGGGCGTGGGGTGCGTGGTCCTGGCCCCGGACCAGACGTTCGACGACGTGGCGTCCCTCCCCGATCTGCGGCTCCCTCCCCCGGAAGGCGACGCCGCCTCCATCCCCTGGCCCGACGGGGACCTGGTCGAGCGGGAGCCGCTCCCCTCCGATGTGGACGGCACCGCGCTCGCGCGCGCGGGCGATTGGGCGTTCGACCGGCTGGCCCACGGAGGCCACGAAGGACAGAAGACGCTGAGTCTCCTCGTCGTGTACCGCGGCCAGATCGTGTACGAGCGCTACGCCGACGGCATCGACATGAACACCGTGACGCGCACCTGGTCAACGGCCAAGAGCATCACGGCGACGGTGGCCGGGATCGCCGTGGGCAAGGGCATGCTCGAGCTCGACCGCCCCCTGGGCGTGGACTGCCTCCCGTCCACTGGCGGCGCCCCGGACCCGCGCGAGGCGATCACGCTGCGCCACGTCATCAACATGTCCAGCGGTCTCTACCCGGTGGACAACGACTGGCAGCCGGTGATGGGTTCCCACCTGGTATACTTCGGAGGATGGGACGCCTCGTCGAGCGCGCGGAACCGGGGCCTCATCGCCGAGCCGGGCACCGTGTTCGACTACGAGAACTCCGACGTGATCCTGGGACTCCTGGAGCTGGAGCGCTCCCTGGGGAGCCGCCAGGCCTACCTGGCGTTCCCCCACCGGGAGCTCTTCCGGAAGATCGGGATGCGGAGCACCGTCCCAGGGGTGGACCGCTTCGGCAACTACATCATGAGCAGCCAGGTCTACACCAACGCCCGCGACCTGGCCCGCCTCGGGCTCCTGTACCTGAACCGCGGCGTGTGGAACGGCGAGCGCATCCTCCCCGAGGCGTGGGTGGACTTCGTGCGCACGCCGGCGCCGGCCACGAAGGGGACGGGGAACCAGTACGGGGGATGGTGGTGGCTCGTCCCCGACGAGCGCGCCGACATCCCGCAGGATGCGTACGCCTCGTCGGGCTCGCAGGGGAACTACACCATCGTGGTCCCCTCCCAGGACCTCGTGGTGGTTCGCCGTGGCCTCGACACCGAGTCGTGGGGCCCCGGCCCCGGGTTGAGCCGGTGGGATCTCCTGGCCGAGGTGCTGAAGGCGTTCCCGAGGCGGGAGGGGGCACAGAAGATGGGGGCGCCCAGCCAGCAGTGAGGAGTCGCCGGCGCTCACACTCCCCGCCCATGCGATCCTTACCTCCGAGCGGGCGCCGTGAGCCCGATCTCCAACAACGGCAGTACCTTGCGGCTCATGCATGCACCATGCATGTTCCATGCATGGCTACAAAAACCATCTCGCTGAAGATCGACGCCTACGAGCGCCTGCGGCAGGCGCGGCGGCACGCCGACGAGTCGTTCTCGGACGTGGTGATGCGCGCCGAGTGGCCCGAGATGGGCATCACCGCCCGGGAGCTGCGTGAGGTCTACCGAACGCAGGGTCCGGCGCTGAGCGCCGAGGCGCTCGACCGGTTGGAGGCAGCGCTGCGTGAGGACCGGCCGCCGGAGGACAAGTGGGCGACGAAGCCCTGATCCTCGAGACCACGTTCCTCGTGGACCTGGAGCGGGAGGCACGAGCCGGCGTGCCCGGCCGGGCTCACACGTTCCTGGAAGCGCATCCGGACCAGGAGCTCTGCATCACACTCACCACGGCGGGGGAGTTGGCGTCGGGCCCGCGCGTCGCGGATCGCGCCGCGTGGCAGAGCCTTGTGTCGAGGTTCAGGATCCTGAGTCCCGACCTGGAGGCTTCGTGGTCCTACGGGCAGGCATTCCGGTACCTGTCGGACAATGGCCTGCTCATCGGCGCGAACGATCTCTGGATCGCGGCCGTCGCGCTGCGCCACGGGCTTTCGTTGGTCACCCGCGACGAGGCGCATTTCCGCCGCGTTCCGGGACTGCGCGTGGTCGGGTACTAGCTTCGCATCCTTGCTTCCAAGCCTCCGACCGCCCTAGCATAGCCGCAGCGACGCGCGGCGGGCCGCGCCCCGCGGCCTGCGCGGCGCTTCTTCCGGAGCCCTGCGATGAGCGATCCGCTGGATCGCCTGAAGGCTGCCCTCTCGGACCGCTACGTCCTGGAGCGGGAGCTGGGCCAGGGCGGGATGGCGACAGTCTGGCTGGCCCACGACCTGAAGCACGACCGCGACGTCGCCCTCAAGGTCCTGCGCCCCGAGCTGGCCGCCTCCGTGGGCCCCGAGCGGTTCCTGGCGGAGATCCGCCTCACGGCGCGCCTCCAGCACCCCCACATCGTAGCGCTCTTCGACTCCGGTGAGGCCGACGGATTCCTCTACTACGTGATGCCTCGCATCGAGGGCGAGTCGCTCCGTGCTCGCCTTGAGCGGGAGAAGCGCCTGGACGTCGAGGCGATGCTGGCCGTGGCCCATCCCGTCGCTCAAGCCCTGGCCTATGCGCACGAACAGGGCATCGTGCACCGGGACATCAAGCCCGAGAACATCCTCCTCTCTCGGGGCCAGCCGTTCGTGACGGACTTCGGCATCGCGCAGGCGGTGAGCGTGGCCGGCGGAGAGCGCCTCACCGCGACGGGCGTTGCGGTAGGCACGCCAGCGTACATGAGCCCCGAGCAGGTGTTCGGGGACGGGGTCGTGGACGCGCGCTCCGACGTCTACTCCCTGGGGTGCGTGATCTACGAGATGCTCGGCGGTGCTCCACCGTTCACGGGGGCGACCGTGCAGGCGATGCTGGCGAAGCGGCTTTCGGGTCCGCCGCCGCCGCTGCCGAGCGTCCCGGGTCCGGTGGACGCAGTCGTGCGGCGGTCGCTCGCCACCGAGCCCCGGGACCGGTTCGCCACGGCCCTGGCGCTCGCGGACGCGCTGCTCGAGGCGGCGCGGAAGCCTGCGACATCGGACAGAGCCGTCGTCGCACACGGCGTGGAGGAGCAGCCGATCAGCGCTCCCTCCGAAGCGACGGCGTTACGTGACGTCTTCCGCGCCTCCGCCCGCGGCCTGTCCGCTCTGGCGCCGTGGCGGCGTAAGGCGGTCGCGGTATTGGCGGTGCTCGCGCTGGGAGCTGCCGCCGTGGTCGTGGTCACGACCTTCTCGGCTCCCGGGAGCCCGCCGCGGCTCGTCGTGCTTCCCTTCGAGAATCGCGGTCCACCCGAAGACGGCCCCTTCACCGCCGGGATCACCGACGTCATCACGGCGCGCCTCGCCGGGATCTCGGGGATCCAGGTGATCTCCCCGACCAGCGCGGTCCGGTATGCAGGAAGCGAGCTCGCCCCCCGCCAGATCGGACAGGAATTGGGCGTCGACTACATCCTCGAGGGCACGGTCCAGCGCGAGCGGCCGGGCGACCCCGACAGCAGGCTGCGCATCATTCCGCAGCTCATTCGGGCCGAGGACGACGTCCAGGTGTGGGCCGAGACCTATGACGACCTCATGAGCGGGGCATTCGCCCTCCAATCGGACCTGGCCGAACGGGTGGCAGCCGTCCTCGAGGTGGCTGTCCTGGAGCGCGAACGACAGGCCCTGGTGGAGCCTCCGACTCGGGTCCCCCAGGCCTATGAGCTGTACCTCACCGCCCGAGGCTACAGCAGCATCCACGAGGAGCAGAACCGGGTGGGGGTGGAGCTCTTGCAGCGTGCCGTCCAACTGGATTCCACGTTCGCCGAAGCCTCCGCGCTCCTCTCCACGTTCCACGCCTACGCCTTCCTCTACGGGTTCGACCGGTCTCCGGAACGGCTGGCCCTGGCCAGGGAGGCCGCCACCCGCGCGCTCGAAGTGGACCCGGACAATCCTTCCGGGCACCGCGCGCTGGGGCGTTACTACCTCCTGGGCCACCGGGACTACGACCGGGCGCTGGAGGAGTATTCCCTGGCCGAGGCGGGGCTGCCCAACGACGACGCGCTCCTCACGGACATCGCCTACCTCCAGCGGCGCCGGGGAGAGTTGGCGCCGGCCGTGATTCGCCTGGAGAAGGCGGCGGTGCTCAATCCCGGCTCCTCGGGACTTCGTTGGCAGTTGGGCCTCACGTACGGGCTCATGGGCCGGTACGCGGAGGCGGCTACGCGCTTCGAGGAGTCCATCTCGCTGGCCCCCGACGTGCGGGAACCGTACGGGTACGGGGCCTGGAACTACCTGCTCTGGGACGGTTCGGCGGCCCGGGCGCGGGCCCTCCTAGATCGCATGCCCGAGGCCATCGATCCGGCGGGGCAAACGGTCTTCGCATGGTACGAGATCAGCCTTCTGGACGGCTCGTTTGCAGCGCTTCTCGAACGGTTGCAGGCATCCCCCGTAAGCCTCTTCCAGTACCAGCAGGACCTGATGCCGAAAACGGGCCTCCAGGCACTACTCCACCTTCGACTCGGCAACGGAGGCGCAGCGGCGGCCTATGCCGACTCGGCCCGGGCCTGGCTGGTGGATCGCTCGAGGGCCACGCAGGAGGATCCCAGGATCCACAAGGCACTGGGCCTCATGCACGCGGTCCTGGGCAACGCGGACGAGGCGATCCATGCGGGGGAGCGGGCAGTGGAGCTGGAGCCCATCGAGAAGGACAGGACCCTCGGCCCGTATCACGTGGCGGCCTTGGCGGAAATCCTCGTGCTGGTGGGCGAACACGAACGAGCCCTCGATCACCTGGAGCGGCTCGCCGCGATTCCTGCTGCCTTCGTCGTGTCCCCGGCCAAGCTGGCGGCGGATCCGCGCTGGGCCCCGATCCGCCAGGATCCCCGCTTTCGGGCGCTGCTGGCGAGGTAACAGGACCTGCGTTCGGCGGGCTAGGGTGGTTCGTGGTGCGTGCCGGCCCGCCCACGCCATCCTTGCCCCTCTGGCCCCGCACACCCTAGCCGCAGCGACGCGCGGCAGACCGCGCCCCGCGGCCTGCGCGGTGTTTGCTCCGGAGCCCTGCCATGAGCGGCCCCGCGGATCGCCTGAAGGCTGCCCTCTCGGATCGCTATGTCCTGGAGCGGGAGCTGGGCCAGGGCGGCATGGCCACCGTCTGGCTGGCCCACGACCTGAAGCACGATCGCGACGTCGCAGTCAAGGTCCTGCGCCCTGAGCTGGCCGCCTCCGTGGGACCCGAGCGGTTCCTGGCCGAGATCCACCTCACCGCGCGCCTCCAGCATCCCCACATCCTTCCCCTCCACGACTCCGGCGAAGCCGACGGCTTCCTCTACTACGTGATGCCCTACGTCGAAGGGCCCACGCTTCGGCACCGGCTGGTGAGGGAGCGGGAGCTTCCGGTGGGCGAGGTAGTGCGGATCCTGCGGGACGTGGCGGACGCCCTCACCGAGGCCCACGCGCACGGGGTGGTGCACCGGGACCTGAAGCCCGAGAACATCATGCTGTCGGGCCGTCATGCGCTGGTGGCGGACTTCGGGGTGGCGAAGGCGGTGAGCGAGGCCACAGGGCGGCACCACCTCACCACGAAGGGCGTGGCGCTGGGAACTCCGGCATACATGGCGCCGGAGCAGGCGGCTGCGGATCCGCTGACGGACCATCGGGCGGACGTGTACGCGCTGGGGGGGGGTGGCGTACGAGATGCTGACGGGGGAGCCGCCGTTCGTGCGTACGACACCCCAGGCTACGCTGGCGGCTCAGGTAACCGAAGCGCCTGCGCCGGTGACGGAGCGGCGGGAGACGGTGCCGCCCGCGTTGGCGGCTCTGGTGATGCGGTGTCTGGCGAAGAAGCCGGCGGACCGGCCGCAGCGGGCGGAGGAGGTGCTGGGGGTGCTGGAAGCACTGGCGACGCCGAGCGGGGGTGTGACGCCGACGGAGTCACTGCCGGTGGGGGGAGTCAGAGGCCCAGCGTCGTGGGGGAAGGTGCAGCGGTGGGTCGCGATGGCGTCCGCGGCGGCTGTGGTGATCGTGCTCGGCATCGTGTTCTGGCCTCGGGAGTCGCCGAAGGCGCCTGGAGCCGCGGCCGGCGGCGGGGATCTCAGCGTGGCGGTCCTCTACCTCGACAACCTCAGCCGCGACACCGCCGACCGGTACCTGATCGACGGACTCACGGAGGACGTGGCGGCGAGCCTCGGCCGCGTGGGTCGGATCTCGGTCAAGACGCCGAGCGCCGTGCGGCGCGAGCAGGATGCGCATCCCGGGAACGTGGCCGAAATCGGGCATGCTCTGGGTGTCCGGTACGTGCTCGAGGGATCGTTCCGGCGCGTCCCCACCGGGATCCGCGTCTTGGCCCGCCTCGTGGAGCACGCGAGCGAGACGTAGATCTGGAGCAACACCTACGATGCCCCGGCGGACGGCGTGCTCGATCTGCCGGCGCGGGTCGCCGAGGACGTGGGCAGCGCGTTGACGGGGGGCCTCGACGCGGCGGAGGTGCGGGTGGCGACGGAGCGGCCCACGGCGAATCCAGCAGCCTACGACGCCGTCCTGCGTGGGAACTTCTATCTCGGTCAGAGGACCCCCGAGGCGGCTGAGGCTGCGCACCGGGAGTATCAGCGGGCCGTGCGCCTCGACCCGTCGTTCGTCGCCGCGCTGGCGCGGGATGCGCACGTCTACGTGCAGCAGGCAGACTATGGATGGCTACCTGGAGGCGCGTCGACAAACGATCTCATTGCTCGGGCGCTGGAGATGATCGATGCTGCCCTCGCAGCCGACTCCGGGTCCGCCGAGGCATGGACGGCGCGAGCCTACGCGCTCTCCGAAGCGGTGCCACCGCGCTTGCTCGGCGCCCGGGAAGCGGCGGAGCAAGCCGTTGCCCTCGATCCCCGGGGTGCCGAAACGCAGAATCGACTGGGATGGATACTCTTCGCGACCGGCGACACGCTCGGTGCCGCCCGTCAGGCTCGTCAGGCTCTCTCCCTCGATCCTGCGTTCTTCAACGGCTACCGCCTTCTCGGTCAGATTGCCTTCCGCGAGAGTCGCTTGGATGAGACGAGCGCGATGCTCGACACCGCCGTTCTGCTTGCGCCATCTGTCTATTCGCTGCGAGCCTGGCGGGCTCGAGTCCGGATCCTGACCGGTGATTCCACCGGGGCCCGCGCTGATGCGAGCGAGCACGACCGCCTCTTAGGTCGGGCCAGTTGGCTCTCAGCGTATGTGGCGGCCCTCTCAGGAGACGCCGCACCGGCCCGTCGGCTGCTGGCCGACCCGCGAGCCGTTTTCGGCATGGAACCCCATGGGGAGGCGCTGCTATGGCTGTCGCTGCACGAGCCCGAGCGCGCCGTCGCCGTGCTGGAGCTCCGCTGGAGAGAGATCTCGCGGTGGTATGAGCTTCCTGACGTGGAGTTCCGTGGCATCGCCTCCAACCCCCGCTTCCAGCGGGTCCTCCAGCGATATCGTGAAGCTACAATGGTGCGGTAGCCCCGCTCCGCCGACGAGCCGCTCCAGAGGCCTCTCCGAGGACCTGCGGCACCCCCGGAAGGTGGCAGTCAACGTGCTACGTCCCGAGCTGGCCGCGACGCTCGGCCCCGACGGCTTCCTCCGGGGCGTGGCCGACGCGCTCACGGTTGGCGCCTTGCCGGGAACGACCCGAAGGTTGACATTTCGCGCGATCTAGCGATCTTATAATATCAGTTATCTTCCGTTCTGCCACACAACTGATATTATGTTACCGCCTGAACTCCAGAGTCCGCGCGAGACGGCACAAGCTCTAGCACAGCGGGTCAAGGCGCTCCGCCTGGTGCGAGGCTGGACGCAGCAGGAGGTGGCGGAGCGCGCCGGACTCGCGTTGCCGACCTACCGGGTCTTCGAGCGCAGCGGGCGCATCTCGCTGGATCGCCTGCTGAGGCTCGCCCTCGTCCTGGACGCCCGCGCGGGGTTCGACCAGCTCTTCGCTCCTGGTCCCGCGGGATCGCTTGCCGAGCTGGAGAACCGGACAGCACGGCCGACACGCAAGCGCGGGAGACGGAGCGATGCGCAAGCTTGAGGTGCGCCTGGATTGGGGCGATGAGCGGGTCGTGGTCGGCTGGCTCGCCAAGCAGGAGCGGCGCGTATACTTCGAGTACGACAGCGCGTTCGTGGCGGCCCCCCTGCCCCTCTCACCGTTCAAGCTCCCCGTCCGGCCAGGGCTCTTCGAGCATACGGAGCGGGATTTCGCTGCCGTGTTCGGCGTCTTCAACGACTCCCTGCCGGACGGATGGGGCTTGCTGCTCATGGACCGGGAGTTCAGCAAGCGTGGTCTCGACCCGGCGGGCCTTTCCGCTCTGGATCGGTTGGCCTACATCGGCACCCGCGGCATGGGCGCGCTGACGTACCACCCACCGGCCGAGCCCGCCGACGCAGAGCCCTTGTGGATTGATCTGGACGCGGCGGCCCGCCAGTCAGAACGCCTCCTGGAGGGCAGTGCCGAAGACGTGCTGCCGGCCCTGCGCATCGCGGGCGGCTCACCCGGCGGCGCACGTCCGAAAGTGCTCGTCGGAGTCCATGGCGACGGGCACCTGATGGCCGGCACGTCCGATCTTCCCGAGGGGTACCGGCACTACCTGGTCAAGTTTCCCGCCAAGGAGGATCCCGCCGACGTCGGCGCTGTCGAGGCCGCCTACGCCCTCATGGCGCGCGAGGCCGGCGTGCACGTGCCGGGCTCGCGCCTGTTCGAGACCCGTGACGGGGGCCGCTACTTCGGGGCTGAGCGCTTCGACCGGGCGGGAAACCAGCGACTGCACATGCACACGCTGGGCGGTGTCCTGCACGCGAGCCATCGCATTCCATCGCTCGAGTACGAGGGTCTGCTCAAGGCGACGATGCTCCTGACGAAGGACCACCGGCAGATGGAGGAGGCGTTCCGGCGCATGGCCTTCAACGTGCTCGCGCACAACCGGGACGACCACGTGAAGAACTTCTCCTACCTCATGGACCGCTCCGGCGCCTGGAGGCTCGCGCCAGCCTACGACCTCGTCTTCTCCGACGGACCGGGCGGGCAGCACTCCATGGCCGTAGCCGGGGAGGCCGCGCGCCCGACCGAACGTGACATGCTGCGGGTCGCCGAACGATGCGACGTGGATGTGCTGCGTGCGCGGGAGATCGTCCAGCAGGTCGCGGACGCCGTCCGATACTGGCCCCGGTTCGCGCGCGGCATGGGCGTGTCCCGTGCCACGGCACGCCGCATCGGGAAGGTGATCGCCGGCCCGGGGATCCCCCGCTGAACCCGTCCCGGCGCATCGTGCTGCCCGACCCGACGGCGCGAGCGCACGCCGTCCTTGCCCCCGTGCCCCTGAGCCCATGAGACACCCTGGCGTAGCCGCAACGACGCGCGGCGGGCCGCACCCCGCGGTCGCCTACCGCCTGCTCCGCACCCTCACGCGCGACTCTCGGAGCGCCGCCAGGATCTCGTCCCGGCCGAGCCCGCTGTCCACGCCCGGGACGTCGAGGGGGGACCCGCCGACCCGCACCGGACGGAGCAGGAACTCGCTGCCGTCACGACGCTTGATGCGGACTTCCCCACCCTCGCGCGCCTCGTCGAGGATCTTCGCGAATCGCTGCCGGGCCTCCGAGTACGTGTAGACCTTCATGCTCACACCTCCACGATCTCGAGGCCCATGCGACGCCCCACCTCGCGCTGCGGGCCGTCCAGGGACAGCAGGGGCGTCCGATGGCGTCGGGCGCACTCCAGGACATAGGCGTCATGCGCATACATCCGGTGCTTCTGGGCCAGCTCGACGGCAGCTAGCAGGTCCACTTCCACCAGCCGGAGCGCGATCCGCTCGAACGACTCCAAAGCCCCCCTCGCCTGATCGAGCCCGAGCTGGGCCCTCTTGAGCAGCGCGGAAAGGGCGTTTCCGACCTCCCACGGCAGGGTCGGTGCGGTCACGAGCTCCACGCCCTGCGTCACCTCGAGGAGCCGCGCCTTGCTCGGCTCATTGAGGATGACCGCCAGGACTGCCGACGCATCGACCGTGAACTCCACGCCCACCTCCGCCATCATTATCGTACAATTGTACAATAGCTCTCCATGCATCTCAAGTCTTCCGAGCCGCACACGACGCACGCGGCTGGTCAGGAACGACGCCATGCCCGGGCGGGGCATGAGAGTGGAACTGGAGCCTGCCGCTCAGCTCGGTGGCGGTGGCAGCCCCGCCCGCTTGAGGATGTCGAGATAGCGGGGGTCGCCGTAGAGGGGACCCAGGTCCAAGACGCGAAGACAGTGGACGCCGGCGGATCGCTCTTGGAGGCCTCGCTCGAGCCAGAAGATGGCCCGATCCGGTTCGTCGAGGGCTGCGAAGACCTCGGCCAGGGTTTCCGGCATGAAGTACGCTCGCGTCCAAGCCCGCTCCAGGTCCTCGGCCAGGCGCCTTCCTTCTTCTCGGCGCCCCATGCGCGCCAGCGTGACCGCCTTCCCCGTGGAGGGTCTCCCGAGGATCGGCTCCACCTTTTCGAAGGCCCGTAGCGCCGCCTCGTGCTCTCCTTTGTCGCTGAGAGCCCTTCCGAGGGTGCTGTCGAGATAGACCATTCCCGAGGCGAGCTCCCGCAAGAGGGCCCATTGACGTATCGCTTCGTCGTAGCGACCGCCGAACGCATATGCCCAGCCGAGCATCATGGAGGCAAAGGCAGAAAGAGGGTCGAGAGCATAGGCCCGTTCGAAAAGCGCCACCGCGCTGGCGCGGTCCGCCAACGCGAAACGATTCCATCCCTGCCAGATGTACGCTTCCGGCAGGTTCGGGTTGAGGTCCAGGGCCCGCTGGAGGGCAGCTTCGGATTCGGCCCACCGCCGTTCGTAGGGTCCCCGCACCAACCCCAGCGCAGCGTGGGCCTCCGCCAGGGTAGGGTCCAACTCAAGAGCCAGCTCTGCGGCCGCCGAAGCCTTTGGCCACGCCTCCAGAGGCGACATATACGCATCAGCGAGCATCAGGTACGTCACGCAGGCTCCCGATGGCGCGACCGCCAGGGTTCGATCGAGCCGCAGAGCCTCCTCGAAGTGCGCCAAAGCTCGCTCCAGGTCCTCTCGCGTCCCTCGGTTGAAGCAGAACCGGCCTCGGAGGTAGTGGTCGTAGGCTTCCGCTACGACGCCCCCCACCGCGGTGAGGGCCCGGTCCCACCCGCGGGTGAGCCCCACCTCCAGCGCGCTGCCGACCGCGCCCGCGATCTCGCGCTGGAGCCCGAAGATGTCCTCAAGGTCCCGCTCGTAGCTCTCGGACCAGAGGTGGTATCCATCCTCGGCGCTGATGAGCTGCACGGTGATCCTGACGCGGTTCCCAGCCTTCCTGACGCTCCCTTCCACGACGTGCGCCACCCGTAGCGCCCCGGCGATCTCTGCGATCGGCACCGCCTTGCCCTTGAACGCGAAGGAGGACGTGCGCGCGGCCACGTGGAGCCCTGGCACCTTCGCCAGCGTGTTCAGGAGCTCCTCGGTGATCCCGTCGCTGAAGTACTCGTTCTCCGGGTCCGGGCTCATGTTCTGGAAGGGGAGCACGGCCAAGGTGAGGCGCGGCGGGGGCTTCGGCGGGAGCGTGGTGGGCGGTACGGGCACCGGTGATGCCTGCGACGCCGCAGCCGAGTGGTGCGACGTTTCTGCGGAAGTGGGTATCCACTTCGCTCTCCTAACTACCGGATACGGTATACCGAGGAGGAAGGCGACATGAGCGAGCGAGCGGGAGCTTTTGGGGGTAGGTTAGGGGCGTGGACGGATTGTTCTCCCAAGTCGCTGGTGACCTTGGTATTGGCCGGAGCCTCCTCATGAGGCTCTACCTGCGCCACCATGCCATGAAGGTGGTCCACCATACGGGACCGAGAATCCTACCGCTGGGTGATGTCCGAATAGGGGTTGCCGCGACTCCTCAGTTTCCCGTCTTCCTCCAAGAGATCAATCTGCGTCTTGTCGTGCCCGCCATAGGATACCAGAGATTCTTAGAACTTCCGGCCTCGGTGGGCCGCATTACCGACATATCGCTACAACTACGTCCCGGCGAGATAGCAGCAATAGTCTTCAGCGATGATGACCGGCGGGGTGGGTGGATCTTGAGATGGGAAGAGCAGCTGCGACGCGGACATGGGCTCCGCTTAGACATGACGGTTACCGTGCGCGTCAGCCGACCTTTCAAGGCGTGGCTCAGTGCCGCGGCATTCTTCCCTCAGTTCGGACGCGGATTCGGGAGAGTACCTGTACTCGCTGGCCATGCCCCTGCCATCAAGCAACTGATGCATAGGCTAGGACCCTATAGTGCCGGTGTAAGTCTAAGACCCCCCAAAACGTGAACACTACCCATAGGGGCAAGGAGAGCGAAGTGGATACCCAGTTCTGCGGAAACGCCCCGCGCGGCACCCAGAGGCACACCTGCCGGCGCCGACGCCCGCGTGTCCACCACCGTCTCCGTCCGCACGATCCCCTCGCGCGTGATGTCGTAGCCCCACGCAAGGACCACAGCCAGCGGCAGCCCCAGGATGGCCAGAACGATCACCAACGTCACCGTCCAATCGGGCAGCAGTAGGCGCGGAAGGATGTCGCTCGCGGCAGCGATCACGGCCAGGGCGACCACCGCGTACACGGCGGCGACCCGCCAGACGTGGCGGCGCTTCAGTTCTGCGGCGAACGCCCAGAACCCCGAACCGCTGCCGTCCTCCTGTGCCATCCCGTACCTCCTTCGAGAAGGAGGCCCTCGCTCATGCGGGGGCTTTGGCGCTGTCCGGCGGCGGCGACATCATGGCCTGGAATAGCCGGATCTTGAGCGTGCCATCGGGCTGGTAGAGGGCGACCAACAGCCACCTGGCAGCCATGGTCGTTTCACCTTCGGGCATCACGACGTTCTCGCTCACCGTGCCGTGGCCGGCTACCATGTCGCCGCTGAACACCAATCCCTCCGTATGGATCGCGAGGTTGGACATGGATGGGAGGGCGGCCTCATTGTACTGAAGGATGGCGCTCCGGCCGATGACCACCGCCCCGAACGGGTCGACCACCACCGCATCCTCGGTATGGAGCGCCGTCAAGCCTGCGGCGTCGTCAGCGTTCTCGAGCCGCTCGTACTCGGCCCGCACGGCCTCGAAGTCCGCCTCGACCTGGGCGGCGGTTCGCACGGCGACCTCCTGCTGAGGTGGAGCCTAACATCCGGCCACGAGAAAGAGGAGGACGAACAGCGACATCGAGGGTGGTTTGCACATACATGCCTCCCTTTCCTACAGGGTGTTCCACAGCTCTCCGCAGGTGCTCCCATCGCCCCGAGCCTCCACCACGTGCACGGCCGCCGGAAGAAGAGGCTCAATCCGGTGTCCCGGCACTGTCCGCACTCTCGCCAGCCGGCGCCGGAGCGTCGGGCGCGTAGGAGTTCCACTCCCACTGCCACGCCCCGGTTTCCAAGCGCTTGAAAATCCCCACACCCTTCCCAGTGCCCACGACGGGCTCGCCGCCGGCCAGAGGGGTCATCCGCTGCTCGTATGTGAAGCTCGCCGCCACCCGGTCCCCGAGGATCCGGATGTCCACGAGCGTGAAGTCCTCGCAGAAGTCGTAGTCCCGGAAGAGCTCCTCGACGCTGGGCCGGATCCACTCCCGGCCGCGCACGATCCCCATCTCCGGCGAGACGGTGATCAGGTCCTCGGCGTAGAATTCGAGAACTCGGTCCACGTCTTTCGCTTCGATGGCCAAGCGGTGGGCGTCCTCGAACTGGCGCAGCTCCACCTCCACGACGGCGGGGTCCAGCGTGGGCCCCGCAGGGGGCCCGGCGCATCCGGTGCTCACGGCCAACGCGGCGAACAGCCCCAGGGCGGTCGGAGCGGAGGGAACCCATGACGCTGGGGGGAAGGTCTTCATGGCGTCCTCCTGGCAGCGATGACGGCAGGACGGCTGCCTTCCGCTGCTCCTGGCCGTTCAAGCTAGGCTGCGCACCGGCGGGATGCCAGGAGAATCCGGAGGCTGGCACGACGGCGGCGGCGGCGCCTCAACCCACCAGCACCACCCGCAAGTCCATGACGTTCGTGCGCGTGGGACCGGTGACGAGCAGGTCGCCCACGCCCTGGAAGAACGTGTAGGAATCGTTCTCCCGCAGCATGGCCGCGGCGTTCAGGCCCGCCTCCCGGCCCCGCTGCACCGTGGACCCGTCGGCCCATGCCCCGGCGGCGTCCGTGGGCCCGTCGGTTCCGTCGGTGGCGCCGGAGAAGAGCAGCACGCCGTCGAGTCCCTCGATGTCCAGAGCCGCGGCCAGGGCGAATTCCTGGTTCCTGCCGCCCGTTCCACCGCCGCGGATCGTCACGGTGGTCTCCCCGCCGGAGAGGACGCACGCCGGCCGGGGCACGGGGTTGCCGCTGGCCAGGATCTCCTTGGCGATGGCGGCGTGGACACGGGCGACCTCCCGCGTCTCCCCTTCCACCACGCTGGAGAGGACGAGGGTGTGGTAGCCCAGCACCTGCGCCCTCTCGCGGGCCGCGTGAAGCGCGAGGGCGTTGTTCCCGACGATGGCCGTGCGGGAGCGCTCGAACGCGGGGTCGCCGGGCTTCGGCGTCTCGGGCACCTCGCCCCGCGCGCCAGCTTCGAGGTGGCGCAGCACCGGTCGGGGCACCCTCGCCTCCAGCTCGTATCGCACGAGGATCCGCAGGCAGTCGTCGTACGTCGTCGGATCGGGAACGGTGGGGCCCGAGGCGATGGCGTCCAAGGGGTCGCCCACCACGTCCGAGAGCACCAGGGAGACCAGCGTGCTGGGGTGGGCGAGGCGCGCGAGGCGCCCACCCTTCGTCCGGGAGAGGTGCTTGCGGATGGTGTTGATCTCCTGGATGGCCGCTCCGCACTCCAGCAGCCGTTTCGTCGTCTCCTGCTTGTCTTCCAGCGTGAGTCCCTCCGCAGGGGCGGGGAGCAGGGCGGACCCTCCACCCGAGATCACGCAGAAGACCAGGTCGCGGGGCCCCGTTTCCGCCAGCAGGGCCGTCAGCTCCGTGGCCGCCAGCACGCCCCCCTCGTCGGGGACGGGGTGGCCGGCCTCCCGGACCTGGATCCTCCGCAGAGGCACGCCGTGGCCGTGCTTCACGCTCACGACGCCGCCGCGGATGCGGTCCCCGAGGACCTCCTCCAGGGCGAGGGCCATGACCGCGGAGGCCTTCCCCATGCCCACGACGTACACGCCATCCATGCTGGATAGGCCGCGGCTCGCTCCAGCCACCCGCGGTTCGTCGCCGTCCAGCGCCACGTGGCGCAGCACCGCCGAGCGTGGCTCCACGGCTTCGAGTCCCGCCTGGAAGATCGCGCGTGCGTGTCGGCTGAGATCGAGTTCGCTCATAAGTGGGCACCCTCCGCGTCGCTCGCATCAAGGTCGCCTTTGCGGGCACGCGACGCGAGAGGTAACTTGCGGTCCGTGCCCCCTCCGCGGTCCCAGGAGGCATTCATGAGCGATTTCCATCAGTTCGGCCCGGTCACCGCGCTCCCGCGCCTGCTGACCAGGCCGGTCGAGACACTCGAATCCGAGATCGCGCGCTGGGTCGGCCGTTATCCGGTGACCCTGACGATCCCCATGGTGCCCGCTGAGATGGACCGTCCGGCGCTGGCAGGCATCGTCCGCGAGTTGTCCCAGGTCTCGTATCTCGACACCCTGGTGATATCCCTCAACCAGGCGACCTCGGCAGACTACGCGCGCACCCGGGAGTTCTTTGCGGGATACCACGGGCGCAAGGTCATCCTGTGGTGTGAAGCTCCCTCGGTGCGTCGCTTCGTGGCGGAGATCCGCGCAGTGGGCCTCGACCCCGGGGAGCCCGGCAAAGGCCTGGCGTGCTGGCTCGCCCTCGGACACGTGCTGGCAGAGGCGCGCGTGGAGTACATCGCGTTCCAGGACGCCGACGTGGTCAACTACAGTCGGGAGATGCTGGCGCGTCTGGTGCTCTCGGCCGTGGATCCCACCGTCGACTTCGACTTCGTCAAGGGGTACTACGCCCGCGTGTCGGACCGCCTCTACGGGCGGCTGACACGCCTCCTGATGGCGCCCTTGCTGGCTGCCTTCACGCGCTTGATCGGCGCCGACCCGTACATCGTGTACCTGTCGTCCTTCCGTTATGCGCTCTCCGGGGAGTTCGCGATGAAGTGCGACCTGGCGCAGCGCATGCGCCTGGCTCCCGACTGGGGGCTGGAGATCGTGACGCTGTTCGAGGCGCTGCGCCACCGGGCGGCTGCGCGCATCTGTCAGGTCGAGCTCTGTGAGTGTTACGAGCACAAGCACCAGGAGCTGTCTCCAGAGGATGCGACGACGGGGCTGCACCGGATGGCGAACGACGTCACCAAGCACCTGCTGCGCACGCTGGCCGCCAACGGGGTCAGGCTGAGCAGCGGCTTGCTCCGCAGCCTCGTGGCAGCGTACCAGCGGGAGGCTCAGGACGCCATCGCCGACAGTTACGCGGTGTCGACGCTCAACGGACTCCGGTATGATCGGCACGACGAGGAAAAGAGCGTGGCCACGTTCCAGGGGGCGCTGCGGGCCTCCATCCAGGAGTTCATCGCCGATCCCCTGGGTGCGCCCCTGATCCCCAACTGGGTTCGCGTGTGGGCCGGGGTTCCCGACTCCGGCGAACGGCTCCTCAAGGCCGTGCGCGAATCGGAGGGGGTTATCGAGGCCACCGCCCCGTGACGGGCTCGGGCCCCGGGCTCGTGGTCTTCACCGACCTCGACGCCACCCTGCTCGACGAAGCGACGTACTCCTTCGATCCCGCCCGGGAAGCGCTGGCGGTCCTCTCACAGCGCCGCATCCCCCTCGTGCTGTGCAGCAGCAAGACGCGCGCGGAACTGGAGCGCTTGGCCCTTGCTCTCGGCATGTCGTGGCCCCTCGTCGCCGAGAACGGGGGTTCCATCCTCTGGGCTCAGGCTGGAGGATACCGCGCGGAGCCGCGAGGGACGCCGCGCGCGCACCTTGTCGCAGCGCTCGAGGACATCGCCCGGGAGACGGGGTCCGTCCTGCGGGGCTTCGCCTCCCTGTCGGCCGGCGAGGTCGAGGCCATCACCGGGCTCGGTCCAGCCGCCGCCCGCGAGGCCATGGCCCGCGAGCACGACGAGCCGTTCCTCGTGGATGCGGGCGACATCGCTGCGGTCGCGGCAGCCGCAGAGCGCCGCGGCCTGCGGGTCAGCAGGGGCGGGCGTTTCCACCATCTGACCGGTCTGGGCGACAAGGGGCAGGCGGTGGGTGAGATCCTCGCGACCTACCGGGCCGATGGCCCGCCAGTGCCGAGCGTCGCGCTCGGCGATGCGGTGAACGACCTGTCCATGCTGGCCGCCGTGGACCGCCCCATCGTGGTACCGCGGCCCGATGGCGCACCCGACGCCGGTCTGGCGCGATCGCTTCCTTACGCCGAGCTCGCTCCGGCGCCGGGACCCGAGGGGTGGAATGCGGCCGTGATGGCGGTGCTCCGCGGAGAGCGCCTGCCCACGGTGCGCGCGACACCGCAACGCTGACACCGAACCGCAGGAGACATCGGTACCCCTCATGAGCGATACCCTGACCGGGCTCGACGGCTTCGTCGTCTCCGCTTACCTGACGGGGATCGTGGGGATGTCCTTCCTGTTCGCGAGGCGGCAGCGGACGGGCGACGACTACTTCCTGGCCGGGCGGAGCCTGGGCAGCGTGCCCCTGGCCATGTCCATCCTGGGCAACCAGGCGAGCGCGGTCAGCCTGGTAGGAGCTCCGGCATTCGTGGCGCTCCGCGCCGGTGGAGGCCTGCGCTGGCTGCAGTACGAGTTGGCGCTGCCCCTGGCCATGCTTCTCGTCATCGCGCTGCTGCTGCCCGCCATCCGCTCGGTGCCGGGCTCGTCCATCTACGTCTACGCCGAGCAACGGTTCGACCGACCCACCCGGCGGGCCCTGGCCGGCGCGTTCCTGCTTTCCCGCGGCCTGTCCCTGGGTGTCATCCTGTACGCATCGTCGCTGGTCGTGTCCCAGGCGCTCGGCTGGCCGGTGGACGTGGCCCTTGTCGCCATCGGCTTCATCTCCGTCGCCTACACCAGCCTCGGTGGCATCGTGGCCGACATCTGGAGTGATGTGATTCAGCTGGCGTTGCTCTGGGGTGGCACGCTGGTGTCCGCGTGGTACATCTTCGAGCACGCCGGAGTGGCCGTGCTGGACGCCATCCCGGTGGATCGTGGACGTGTGCTGGTCACGGACTCTCTCGGAATTTCCGGCGGGGACGACTTCTCGCTCTGGCCCATGCTCTTCGGAGGCATCTTCCTCTACGTCGCCTACTACGGCTGCGACCAGAGCCAGGCGCAACGCCTGCTCGCCGCGCGCTCCGGGGGGGAAGCGCGACGCGCCCTTGTGCTGAACGGGCTGCTCCGCTTTCCGCTGGTTCTCACCTACTGTGCCTTCGGCCTCCTGCTGGCGGGCCTCCTGGCCGTCGATCCGGCGTTCGCGTCGGCCATGAACGGGAAGCCGCCCGACGCCCTGGTGCCCGTCTTCATGATGGGGTACCTGCCGTCGGGCCTGCGAGGCCTGTTGCTCGCCGCGGTCCTCGCCGCCGCCATGTCGTCCATCGACTCTGCCCTGAACTCCCTGGCCGCGGTGACGCTCGAGGACGCTCTCGACCGGCCATCCGCCACGCAGAGCGTCTGGATCTCGCGCGGCACGTCGTTGCTGTGGGGCCTCTTCGCCGTGGCGTCCGGGATGGTCTTCGCGCGCTCCGGCACGCACGTGCTGGAGCTCATCAACCAGGTGGGCTCGGTCTTCTACGGGCCGGTGCTCGGCGTCTTCCTGCTCGGCGCCCTGACGTGGTCCGTGGGAGGACGAGCTGCGGTGCGCGGGCTCGCGGCGGGACTCGTGGTCAACGTGCTGCTGGCGCGGTTCGCCCCGGGAGTGTCCTGGCTCTGGTGGAACCCTGCCGGATTCCTCGCCACCGTGTCGGTGGCGCTCCTCCCGGCGGGACGGAGCGTCGTGTGGGCGCCAGTCTCGTGGCGCAGGCGGGACGCGGCGCTCCTCGGTGGCGCATTCCTCGTGATGTTGACCGTCCTGGCGGCGCTCCCCGCCGCCATGGGCATCGCCGGCGGGAGAGGCGGATGAGCAGCCACGTACCCTTCGATCCCCAGGTGGAGCGGCACCTCGCGGAGCTCGGTGAGGCGGACCTGGTGGTCGGTATTCCGAGCTTCAACAACGCGCGCACCATCGGGCACGTCGTCCGGGCGGCAGGTGCCGGCCTGGCCAAGCACTTCCCCGATCACCGCGCGGTCATCGTCAACTCGGACGGTGGCTCCCGGGACGGGACACCCGAGATCGTGGCCTCCGTGGAGCTGCCCGGCGCCGCCACCGTGCTCGCGGCCCACCGCCTCACCCCCGTGCACCGCATCCTCACACCGTACGGCGGCCCCCCGGGCAAGGGCAGTGCGTTCCGCACCATCTTCGCCATCGCCGACCTTCTCGGCGCGAAGGCGTGCGCCGTGCTCGACTCGGACCTGCGCAGCATCACGCCAGGGTGGATCGAGTTGTTACTGGGGCCCGTCGTTCTGGAGAGCTACGACTTCGTCGCGCCTCTCTACCTCCGCCACAAGTACGACGGCACCATCACCAACTCCATCGTCTATCCCCTCACCCGCACCTTGTACGGCAAGGACATCCGCCAACCCATCGGGGGCGACTTCGGGTTCTCCGGGCGCCTGGCGGCGCACTATCTCTCGAAGCCGGTCTGGGATTCGCACGTCGCCCGCTTCGGCATCGACGTGTGGATGACCACCACGGCCGTGGCCGACGACTTCAGGGTGTGCCAGGCGTTCCTGGGCGCGAAGATCCACGACGCGAAGGATCCGGGCTCCGATCTGGCGGCCATGCTCCTCCAGGTGGTCGGATCGGTCTTCGAGCTGATGGGCACCCACGCGTCCCGGTGGGCCCGCGCCGACTCGCCCGAGAGCGTCCCCCTGTTCGGCTTCCCCCACGGCGTCGGCCTCGAGCCCGTGAGCGTCAACGTGGACCGCATGCTCGGCATCTTCCGGCAAGGTGCCGTTGACCTCCAGGAGATCTGGGGGCGTGCGCTGGCACCCGACACGCTGAGGGACGTGATCCGGATCGCCACCGCGGACGCCCGCCCGTTCCACTTCGACGACGCGCTCTGGGTCCGAGTGGTGTATGACTTTGCCTTGGCGTATCACAAGCGGGTGTTGGTGCCGGATCAACTGCTCGGTTCGCTGGTGCCCCTCTATCTCGGTCGCACGGCATCGTTCGTCATCGAGGCCGCCGACGCCGACGCCGCCGAGGTCGAGACCCTCATCTCCGCATTGGCCGACGAATACCTGCGACAGAAGGACTATCTCACGCAGCGCTGGGCCTGAAGGGCTCAAGGGAGGTCGATATGTGGGCATTCATGAATGAGGTCCTCCGCCGGACCTGGGCCGGCTTCGCTGATCGCCTCATCGCCTTCGGACCCAACCTGCTGGCCATGCTCGTCACGATCCTGGCCGGTGCCGTGCTCGCGGGTGTGTTGCACGTCGTGCTCCGGTGGGCGCTCCCGCGCATCGGGGTCGACCGCTTCGCCGAGCGCACGGGCATCGCCACGGTGCTGGAGAAGGGCGGCATCGCGAGTCAGCCCTCCCTCGTGCTGGCCGCCACGGTCGCCTGGGCGGTGCTGGGCGTGTTCGCCCTGCTCGCCATCGCTGCCCTGGACATCGAGATCGCGATGGGGCTCATCACCGAGACCTTCGCCTATCTGCCGCAGCTCCTCATCGGCATCGCGATCCTCCTCCTGGGCGGGCTCGTCGCCGCGTTCGTGCGCCGGAGCGTGCTCATCGCCGCCGTCAACGCCGGACTCCCCTCGGCCAAGCTCCTCGCCGGGGGAGCCCAGGCCGCCCTTCTGGTCCTGTTCGCGGCCATGGCGCTCGAGCATCTCGGCGTCGGTCGCCACGTGATCCTCATCGCGTTCGCGATCCTGTTCGGAGGGGTGGTCCTGGCCCTGGCGCTGGCGTTCGGCCTGGCGGGACGCGACCTCGCCCATACGTTCCTGGAACGCGTGTCGCGGGAGTCGAAGCCCGGCGGAAACGACTTCTCCCGGCACCTTTAGCGGTCGGGGACGGCGTTGCCGGGGCCGGGCTGGCGCTGCGCGCCCGGGCGCTCCCGGATCCGGGCTCCTACCCCCAGCTCACGACGCGCTGAGGGCAGGGGCGCGCCAGCCCGCGTCCCCCACCGCAGCCCATCCGCTCTCTGGCGGGGCCGCCTGCGGTTTCCCACTTTCGGCTTACCCACCTGGCCGCGACCTCAAACCTGAGACCCAGGGTCTCAAGGAGGAGCACCATGAAGGATCTGGCCATCCAGCTCACCCACCACCCCGGCGACCTCGCCCGGATCTCGGAGGCGCTGGCCCACCGCGGCGTGAACATCAAGGCGCTGGCGGCCCTCACCGTCGGGGTGGACGCGGTGGTGCGCATCCTCCCGGACGACATCGTCGCGGCCCGCGCCGCCCTGGAGGCGGCCAACATCCGCTTCGCGGAGGGCGAGGTGAACACGGTGCTCATCGAGAACAAGGCCGGAGCCCTGGCCAGCGTCGCGAGCCGGATGGCGGCGGAAGGCATCAACCTGGAGGCCATCTACCTCACCGGGATCATGGACGACCTGGTAGAGGTGGCGTTCGTGAGCGACAACCCGAAGAAGACCAAGAAGCTCTTGGAGGAGTTCTGAAGGGAGGCCGCCGGTCGCGCATACGCGCATAGGAGGAGGAGACCCGCAGATCTCCCGGCTTGCCATGATGCCAGCGTCCCTCAGAGCGCCCGAGCGGCTCACCGACGGCTCCCCCCACTCATGGAGCGGGTCCTCACTCCCGGTTGACGTGCGCGCCGGGAGTGGCGCGAATCGGCGGGTTTCCGGATACTTGTAAGCGCCCCCCAGAGCTCCTCGTGCAGGAAAGGAATGGGAGTGAGGCCCGAGCCCGGCAACGCATCGGACCATGACAAGTGGGCGGCGGTCGTCTCCAGCGCCGAGGACCACGTGCGCCGGGACGCCACCTACGCCCCGGGTCGCGCGCGCCCCCTACCCGGGCGCAACGCCCTCCTGGTGGCCGCCGGGGTCGTGGTGGCTGTCGGCGTGGCCTTCGCCGCACCCCGGGTCATGCCCGGCTCGCCGGCCTCTCTTCCCGCGACCGAGCAGGCATCCGACCTGCGCGCCGAGGCGGCCCTCCTGATCGAACAGATCGAAGCGTACCGCCAGGAGCGGGGCACGCTCCCCCAGCCTTCCATGCTCTCTCCGTTCCTGGAGGAAGGGTACAGCTACCGCATCGTGGACGAGGTCATGGGCCGCTACGAGGTGCGCCGAGCCGCGGGAGGCGTGGAGGTGACCTACGACGGGTCCCTCCCTCTCGGACTCTGGCTGGTCATCGGCGGCAGCTCCGTTGGAGGGTCGCCGTGAACCGACCCCGCGGACGAAGCGGATACACGCTCATCGAGGTCCTCACCGTGTCCCTCCTGTTGGGGGCCCTGGCGGGGATCGCGACACCCCAACTGGCACGGCCGATCCACCGGGCGGGCGCCGCCAAGGTGGTGGCCGACGCTCATAACCTCACGTTGGCGACGCGGGCGTTCATGGCGGCCGGCGGCACCCTCCCCGCCAGCAGTGACTGGGGCATGGCGCCCACCGGGCTGAGCGCGTTCCTGGAAGAGACCATGACGTTCCAGTTCCGGGACGTGGAGTACCGCTTCGTCACCCAGCCGGACATAGGCGTGGCGCAACTCTGGGTGGGCTACGCCGCAGAGTCGGGGGTGGGGGAGGCGCTGCAGAGCTACCGGCGCCCCGGAGAGGTGACCTGGACGCCCACCCGGACCACGTTCGTGCTGGTGAAGTAGGGTGTCGAACCAAAGCCACTGGATCGTGCGCGTCGCCCGCGGCGCGGGGCTACCGGGTGCGGAGGAGCTCCAGGTGCCGCCGCGTGCCCCTGCTCCCGAGGCGTGGGCCGCGGTCATGTCGGCGTGCGGCGTGGACGAGGACGAGCTGGCCGCCATCGTCGCCAAGTGGTTCCGGCTGGACGTGGCGGACTTCGAGAACCTGGACCCGTCCGCCCCCAGGTTCCTCCCAGGATCGGTGGCGAGGCGCTTCGGGGTCTTTCCCCTCCTGGAGGAGGAGCGTCACCTGACGGTGGCCACCGCCGACCCCTGCGACGTCCAGGCGGAGCAGCAGGTCGGCTTCGCCTCGGGACGCACGCCCACCCTGCAGATCGCGCCCCCGAGCCGCATCGCCGAGTACACCGAGTTGACGTACCTGCCGGGGAAGGCCGTCGATACCCTGCTCAGCCGCATGGACGCGGGGCGCGACCCGCGGGTCAAGATCATCGAGGAGGAGGAGCCGGCTCCCGAGCCTCTGGTGGCCATGGACGGCGCCGACGACGGCGTGGACGCCGGGCCCATCGTCAAGCTCACCAACATGATCCTGGAGGACGCGGTGACCAAGGTCGCGTCCGACATCCACCTGCAGCCTCTGCCCACCGGCGGCGTGATCCGCCTGCGCATCGACGGCGTGCTGCGCAGCGGGATCACGGTGCCGCTCCCCGTCCTGGGCCGCGTCATCTCACGCATCAAGATCATCAGCCGCCTGGACATCTCCGACAAGATGCGCCCGCAGGACGGGCGCGCCCGGATCCGCATCGCCGGCAAGACGTACGACCTGCGCATCTCCACCGTCCCGGTGCGCGGCGGCGAGAAGGCCGTCATCCGCATCCTGGACCCGCACAAGTCGGGGGCGCTGGACGAGTCCGGGCTCCCCGCCCGGGAGGTGGAGCGGCTGCGGCGCGTGCTCCGCAACCGGGACGGGATCCTGGTGGTGACCGGGCCCACGGGCTCCGGCAAGACCACCACCATGTATGCCGCGCTCCGGGAGATCGCCACCGAGGACGTCAACATCATGACGGTGGAGGATCCCGTGGAGTACGAGCTCTCCGGGCTCACCCAGATCCAGGTGGACGCGAAGCAGGGGATCACCTTCCAAAGCGCATTGAAGGCCATCCTGCGGCAGGATCCGGACGTCATCTTCGTCGGGGAGATCCGGGACCAGGCCACCGCCGAGACGGCGGCGCAGGCCAGCCTCACCGGGCACCTGGTGCTGGCCACCGTCCACGCCAACGACGCCGTGGGGTCGGTACGCCGGTTCCTGGACCTGGGGCTGGACGCCGCCACCATCTCCGAGACGCTCAGGGGAGCGCTGGCCCAGCGGCTCCTGCGCACCCTTTGCCCCGACTGCGCCCAGCCGGTGGAGGGGGAGCTCACGCCCGACGAGATGGTGCTGGCGCAGCGCTTCGGCGTCCAACCCATCATGCGCCCCGGCGGATGCGAGGAGTGCGGCGGGTCCGGGTACCGGGGGCGCCGGCCGGTGGTGGAGATGATCCTCCCGAGCCAGGAGCTCCTGCGCATGGTGGCCGCGGAGGCGCCCCACATGGACCTGGTGACCCGGGCCCGCGAGGACGGGATGCGCACCATGCTGGAGGGGGCGCTGGACCTGGTCGCCGAGGGGCTCACCACGCTGGCCGAGGTGGATCGGGTCATCGGAGAGGACGCGGCGGAGGCGTCGGTGTCCACGGCGCCAGCCGCCCTCGAGGCCGAGGCCACGCCGCCCCCCACGCCGCCCCCCGCGCCGGTTCCCGCTCCGGTTCCCGTTCCGGCCCCGGCTCCCGCCCCCGCCCCGACCCCACCCTGCGCCGATCCGGTTTCCCTGGTGCCCACCGATCTTCCCCTGGACCGCACGCAGCGTCCGCCCCAGGTGCTGGTGGTGGACGACGACGCCGACGCCCGCCTCCTGGTGGGGGCCATCCTGGGCAAGCACGGGTGGGAGGTGACGGACGCTGCGGACGGGGCTACCGCCCTGATGCTGCTCGGCCAGCGCCGGGACCTGTCGCTGGTGGTGCTGGACCTGGGCCTTCCCGACATCGATGGCCTGCACGTGCTGCGCGCGCTGCGGAACTCCCCGGAGACAGCCCACATCCCGGTGGTGGTCCTCACCGGCCGCACCGACAGGGACACCGAGCACAGCGTGCTCGAGATCGGTGCCGACGACTACATCCGGAAGCCGTTGGACCCGCCCATCCTTCTCATGCGCGCCAAGGCCGTGCTGCGCAGGGCGCGGCTCGACTAGCGCGAGCTGCCCGGGCCTCCGGCGAGCCACGCCTCCAGCGGCACCGAGCCGTCGAAGCGCACCCGGACCCCGTCGCGCTCGGCGGTGACGAAGTAGGCGTCGCCCGCCGCCTGGTAGGTCACGTGCTCGCCCAGGAGCGGCCGCAGCGCCTCGGGCCCCGGGAGCGCTCCCGAGCGGGCACGGTGCGCCTCCACCTCCCGGACCACGTTGGCCACCGCCCAGCGCAGATCGGCCTCCACCTCCGCCACAGGCTGGGTGGTGGGCCGGAGAAGGGGGACCAAGGCGGCCGCGCCCACGCTCAGGGCCAGGAGCCCACCCAGCACCCAGAGGCGGCGGTGCCCGACCCTCGGCGCGTCGAAGCGGAGCACCGGGCGGGCGCCCGCCTTCGGGCCCTCCACGCCCAGGTGCCGGCTGGCGAGCTGCACCGCCGCCAGCATCTCCGGCGGTGGAGCGTCGCCGCCGGCGGTGCCCCCGACGGGGGTCCCGGGGTCCTTATCCAAGGGAGGTCATGAGGTCGAACACGGGGGTGTACATGGCAGCCACAATGCCGCCCAGCACCACCCCCAGGATCACGATGAGCGCCGGCTCCAGCGCCTTCATGGCGCCGTCGATAGCCGCCTTCACCTCCATCTCGAAGAAGTCGGCGACCTTGTCCAGCATCTCCTCCAGCCGTCCCGACTCCTCTCCCACCTTCACCATCTGCGCCATCAGGGGCGGGAGGATGTCCGCCTTGGACAGGGGCGTCGCCAGATCCGAGCCCGCGTGGATGGCGTCGCGGGCGCCGAGCACCGCCTCTTCCACCTCGCTGTTGCCGGAGATGCGAGCGGCGGCCAAGAGAACGTCGGAGAGCATCACGCCCGAGTGCAGCATGGACGCCATCGCCCGGGTGAGCCGGGCCACCGCGGCCTTCCTCGTGAGCTGTCCGATGAGGGGCAGCCGGAGCAGGATGTAGTCGGCCCAGCGGCGGCCGCCCTCACTTCTCAGCCCCTGCCGGAAAAGGAGCGCCAACGTGCCCACCACGACGAGAATCACGTGCCAATATCCGCGGATGGCCTCCGACGCCCCCATGAGGATGCTGGTGGACAGGGGGAGGGCCACTCCCTCCGAAGCGAACAGGTCGGCGAACACCGGCACCACGAACGTGAGGATGGCCCCCACGGCCAGGACGGCGACGGAGAGCACCACCGCGGGATAGACCATGGCCCCGAGCAGGCGCTCACGGAGGGCGTGGGACGCCTCCAGGTAGACGGCGACCCGCTCCAGCGCCTGCGGCAGCGTCCCCCCCACCTCCCCGCCCTCCACCATGTGCACGTAGATGGGCGGAAAGACCTGAGGGTGGGCTCGCAGCGCGTCGGAGAGGGAGGAACCCCCGTTGATATCCCGGGCCACGCGGCGGAGCGCAGCGCGCAGGGTCCGGTCGGTGGTCAGCTTCGCGAGCATCTCCACGATGGTGAGGAGAGGGAGCGCCGCGTCCACCAGCGTCGCGAACTGCCGGGTGAAGACCGTGAGGGCGTTGGGGTCCACCGAGCCCCGCACAGGCGGAAGCGCCTCGGCGGACACGGGCTCCAGCGACACCGGCGTGAGCATCTGCTCGGTGAGGATCCGCCGGGCCTCCCCCTCCGAGGCCGTATCCACGGTCCCCGTTAAGCGCCGCCCGTCCGGGTCCCGGGCCGCGAACTTCCACCCTTGCTCGGCTCCTTTGCTCATCCCACCACCTCGAACCAGGAACGTTCCGTGGCCCCGGGGACGCCCGCGCCGGGCGTCATTCCGGAGATGCCCGCCTGGGCCCTCTGCACCGCGCAGCTGCTGTACTCGATCCTCCCGCCGGACGAGATCTCGCTCTGGGATCCTCCCCCCACGCCTCCGCGGACCAGGATCCCGCCGAAGATGCGACCGGGTGCCGTCAGGCGCAGCCGCCCCAGCACGATGACGAGCCCGTAGTAACGGAAGTCGCCGCTGATGGTCAGGTCACCGTCCACCAGGAGCACCCCCTGTCCCTGCCCGGTCCCCTGGAGGGTGAGGTTCCCGGTGACGCGCACGACGGGCGCCCAGCTCCCGCACGGTCCCGTCGGCGTCAGGGGCGAGCCCCAGTTGGTGGCCACGCCGGTGGCGCACACACCTCCCGCCACCACGGGACCCACCACGTCGCGGAGGCGGGTGTTCCCGGCGAAGGTCACGTCCGCCTGCCCCGCCAGCGCGGCATAGGTGAGCGGCCCCAGGTCCGCGAAGTCCGCGTCGGCCACCGTGGTGTCCTCCAAGACCGGCGGCGTGCCGGCGATGGTGCCCCCGGAACGGGTCGACACGGCGGTGGCGTCCGACGTCACCACGCCCGGGATGTCGGCCCGGGCGCCGGGACAGGTCGCGGTGTTCCAGGCAGGAGGGATGGCATCCACCCCGGAGATTCCGGAGTTGGGCACGGTCTTGTTCGCTCCGGTGACGCGCAAGCCGCTCTGCACCTTGAACGCCGCCTCGCAGCACAGCGCGCCGCTCGAGGTGGCCTCCACCACGGTAACCACCGTGCGTCGAGCGGTGCCGGGGAGGCGCACCACCGCGGTGGTGCGGACCAGTACCCGGCTTGCCGGGCTCCCTCCCGTCGCCACGGGGGCGCGGCGGACCACGGAGCGGTAACGCGATCCGTCGGGGAGGCTCTGCCAGTCCAGGACCAGCGAGTCCCCGGCTGCCGGGAGCGTGGGGACCACGGTTCCCCAGAGCGCCAGGGTGCGTGCGGCACCCGCGTCGGCGGCGGCCAGCGCCACCGCCGCCTGTCGGGTGGCCTCGGCGGCGCGGTACTCGTTGCGCGACGTGTAGAGGCCGGTGACGCTGACCATGGCGAGAATGACCAGGACGAAGAGGGCCACCGGGAGCACGAAGCCGCCTTCGTCGCTGGTCCTGCGCGCCACGAGCGGGCGCGCCTCGCCCCGAGACGCGCTCACCGATTCCTCCCGCCGAAGGAGAGGGTCACCGTGTCCTGGCGGCTCGCCGCAGGGGTCCAGGACGCCGGGGCCGTCGCCACCCGCACGACGACGCGGGCGGCGGACGCGGGGGAGGCCACCACCGCGCCCGCGGCGTCCTCGTACCAGGCAAGGAACCCCGCCCCGGCATCCAGGGGCCCGGCCAGAGCGTCCCGCTGGGCGCCGTCCACGCGGAAGAGCCAGGCTCCGCCGGCCTCGGGGGAGAGCTCGAAGACCACCGAGCGGAAGGAACGTGCCGCCGCGCCGCTCAGCGCGTCCACGGCAGGGCGCCCCAGGCGGGCGACACTCCCCCCGGGAGGCACGCAGGGCACCTGGGGCGTCGGGCCCGAGAGGGCGGTGACGGCCTCCGCAGTCCACCCTCCGGCGCGCTGGACGAGGACGCTGTCCCCAGCCCCCGCGCTCCAACGCCCCTCCGCCGCCACCAGCCCCAAGCGATCCCCGGCGAGGTCGGTGCCGCACACCAGAGCGAGCCCGAGGGGCATGCGGGCCCGAATCCGGCCGGGTGCGAGGATCACCACGTCCCCGTTGGCCAGGTTGGCCTCCCGGAGCGCCCCGGTGAGCACCGCCATGGCCACCCTCACCGCCTCGTGCCGCTGCGCCGCCGCTCCCTGGGCGGCCCAATATCGCCGCTGGGTCATCACCCCCTGCTGGAGAGCGAACAGGATGAGGGCCCCCAGCGCCACCACCACCATGAGTTCGACCATGGAGAACCCGCGGCGGGAGGCGCCCCCGGTGGGGCGGGATGCGGCGCTCATCGGGCCCGGTACACGTAGACCGTGTCGGTCAGGGTGCGCCCCCCCTCCGGGCGGGCGTGCACGACGAGCTCCACGCGCAGGTAGGAGCCGCTGTCCGCCACCGTCCAGACCGCGTCGCCGGCGGGGCGTGCCGCAGACCCGGAGCGGACCGAGTCCACGGGGATGGCGCGGAGGCGCTCCACCTGCTCCTGGAGCAGTTGCGCCGCGCGGAGCTCCAGCGCCGCCGCCCGCATGCTCGCGGCGGCCACGCGGCTCGTCCCCACCCATGCCATGGCCCCCAGGGACAGAATGACGATGGCCACCAGGATCTCGACCAGCGTGAACCCGCCCATGCCGGCCCTGGACAGGGCACCGCCCCCGCGGCCCGGCGTCACGGCACCACCCTCCCGATGGCGCTCACCACCACCGAGTCGGTGAACTCTCCCCGCTGCAGTCGCACCACCGCTCCCTCGCCGGTACAGGGAGAAATGGCCACCGCCAGCCCCCTGGGATCGAAGCACAGCAGGGGCTGCGTCGAGCCCAGGTTCACCGACAGCTCCTCCCAAAGGTCCACCATGCCCAGCGTCACCGGGAGAGCGCCTCCCAGGGCGGAGGTGTCCACCTGGACCAGAACGCGGTCCCCGGCGGCGTCCAGGATCAGGTAGCTGACCCGGCCGAAGCGCACCGCAGCCGCCCGGGCGGCGGCCACCGACGAGGTCACCCTGGAGCGCGCGTCTCCCACCGCCACCCTGCCGCTCACGTAGGTGAGCCGGGGTGCCGCGATCCCCAGGAGAACCATGGCGATCGCCACCACGAACACGAGTTCGAGGAGCGTGAAGCCCCAGGCCCGCCCTGAGCCCGCCGACGGGCACGCGGGGGGAAGGGTGGGCTCGGCTCGGCGGGAAGGGGTGCTCAGGTGGCGGCTCCTCTGGGGAGATGGCTTCTCCAATGAAGGGCGCGCAGGCCGTGATGTCCAGGCGCTCCGCCGGCGAGGCGCCAGGGTACGGGACGGGCGGCCTACTTGAACATCTTCCCGGCGAGAGTGGCGTCCTTGTCCACCCGGGTGCCGAGCTTGATGAGGGTGGCCAGGCGCGTGGTCCCCTCGGCGTGGAGCGTCTCGTGGACCTTCACGATGGCCGCGAAGATGTCGGCCAGCTCTCCCTCCACGTTGGTCCCGTTGGGGTGCAGCTGGGCCCGGATCCCCGCCTCCTCGAGGATGGCGTGGGCACGCTTCACCTCCTCGCGCACCGACACACCGACGCCGATGGGGATGACCTGGATGTCCGCTAGGGCTTTCATGGGGTTCTCGCAAGTCCGGGTTGGGGTCCTCGATTCCCCTTGAACTTGACGACGGGAGGCCGCGCGCGCACATGGAGGGACACATCTCGTACCTTGGAGGCCCCATGGCTCGCCACCCCCGTCCGCTTCCTGCCGGGCACGCTGCCCTCCTCGCGTGCCTCTGCCTCGCCTGCCTGGCCGTCGCGCCCGGCGTCCTCTCCGCCCAGATGACCAAGTCCCAGGTAGCCTCCTGGCTCGATGGCCGCCAGCAGCGCTTCGACGAGGTGGCCATGCGCATCTGGGACCTGGCGGAGGTCGGCTACATGGAGCACCAGAGCTCCGCCCTTCTGGCCGGTGAGCTGGAGGCTTACGGCTTCCAGGTGACGCGAGGGGTGGCGGACATCCCCACCGCCTTCGTCGCCGAGTACGGGAGCGGCAAGCCGGTCATCGGAATCATGGGCGAGTTCGACGCGCTGCCCGGGATCAATCAGGACAGGGTCCCCACCCGCCAGCCCATCGAGGGGAAGAAGGCCGGCCACGCATGTGGGCACAACCTGTTCGGGACGGCGTCGGCGGCGGCCGCCATGGCCGCCGCCGAGTGGCTGAAGCAGACGGGTCGCTCCGGCACCATCCGCTTCTACGGAACCCCCGCCGAAGAGGGTGGGTCGGGGAAGGTCTACATGGTGCGCGCCGGGCTCTTCGACGACGTGGACGCGGTTCTCCAGTGGCACCCCGGCGACCGCAACGCCGCCAGCCCCGGGTCCAACCTGGCGGTGAAGTCGGCCCTGTTCCGCTTCGCCGGCGTATCCGCCCACGCCGCCGCCTCTCCCGACCGGGGGCGCTCGGCCCTGGACGGCATCGAGGCCATGAACTTCATGGCCAACCTCATGCGGGAGCACGTACCCCAGCAGACGCGCATCCACTACGTCATCACGGACGGTGGAAGCGCGCCCAACGTGGTGCCGGACCACGCCGAGGTCTACTACTACGTCCGCCACCCCCAGGCCGAGACGGTGCGCTCCATCTTCGACCGCCTGGTCGAGGCCGCCGAGGGCGCGGCGGCGGGCACCGGGACCACGGTGGAGTACGAGGTCGTCGGCGGCGCGTACGAGCGCCTCTCCGTCGTCGCCCTCCAGGAGCTGGTGTACGAGAATCTGAAGGTGGTGGGCGGCGTGACCTGGGATGCCGCGGAGCAGGAGTTCGCCGAGGCGCTGAAGAAGACGCTCCCGGCGGAGCCCCCGTTGGGGTCCGAGCGCCAGATCCGACCGTTCGAGTGGCAGCAGGGCTATGCTTCCTCCGACGCCGGCGACGTGAGCTGGACCGTCCCCACCAGCACGCTGTCCACGGCTACGTGGGTGCCGGGGACCGCCGCCCACACCTGGCAGACCGTGGCCGCCGGTGGCGTCTCCATCGGCGTCAAGGGGATGATGGTGGCGGCGAAGACCATGGCCTTCACCGCCGTGGACCTGTACTCCGACGCGGCCAAGCTGGCGAAGGTGCGCTCCGAGTTCCTGGAGCGCCGGGGGCCGAATTTCGTGTACAGCCCTCTCCTGGGCGATCGCAAGCCGCCCCTGGACTACCGTGCCTCGGTGATGAAGTAGCGGGCGGGCCGGGGTCCGCGAACCGGCGCCGTACCCCGGCCTCTAGTCCTTCGCCCGGTCGATGTAGTCGCCGGTATTCGGGTTCACCCGGATTCGGTCGCCGGTGGAGAGGTGCTCGGGCACGTTCACCACCACCCCGTTGCTCAGGGTGGCGGGTTTGGTGGACGATGTCTTGGTCGCGCCCCTGAGCACCGGAGACGTTTCGGCGATCTCGAAGGTCAGGGCGTTGGGGAGGTCGATGGCCACCGGGCTCCCCTCGAAGAACTCGGCCACGATGCGCATGCCCTCGGAGACCCAGGGCGTCGCGTCCCCCAGCGTCTCCTCGTCCAGCTCGTACTGGTCGAAGGTCTCCACGTTGATGAAGTGGAGCACCGGGCCGGCCTTGTACATGAATTCCAGGTCGTGGGTCTCCAACGTCGCCGGCTCGATGGAGTCCGCGGCCCGGAACCGATGCTCCACCGTGGTCCCCGACTTGAGTTTCCGCATCTTGGCGTGCACCATGGCGCGGAGGTTGCCCGGGGTGTGGTGGTGGAACTCGATTACCCGGCAGGGCTCACCGTCGAACATGATCGCCATGCCGCGGCGGATCTGGGTAGCTGGAATGGCCATGGGCTGAGCGTCCGGAAGGCTGGAAGTCGGAGCGATAAGGTAGCGGCGCCCCCGTCCGGCGTGGAGGGGGTAGCGCGCGGAAATCCTGCAGGGCCGTGCAACTTCCGGTCTCGTTCCCTACCCGTTGCCTCGGGGGCGGCCGCGCCGCTACCGTCGTTGATCACGATTCCCAGGCCTCCCGCTCGGAGGGGGGCGATTTTCTCCAGAAATCCCGTTCGATGGCCTCCCTCTCCCTGCTGAGCTCGGTGCAGCG
This sequence comes from uncultured Gemmatimonadaceae bacterium, assembly GCA_964545395.1. Taxonomy (GTDB): domain Bacteria; phylum Gemmatimonadota; class Gemmatimonadetes; order Longimicrobiales; family Gaopeijiaceae; genus SZUA-318. Next base: position 36,345 of record CAZJFX010000006.1, read on the forward strand.
CTTCACCTGGCTCAGTGCGGCCATCGCGCTCTGCCTCCTCCCGGCGCCCCTCCTCGCCTCCGAGGGAGGAGCCGAGCTGGCCAGCACCACGGATCCCGCGTCCCAGGGAATTGTGGGGGCCGTGATCCTCGCCCTCTTCGTGATGCTCTCGGTGGAGATGGCCCACCGGGTCCTCGTGGCCATGGCGTGCGCGGCTTTCCTCTGGATGGTGACGTACCTCACTCCCTGGAGGCTCATCGGCTTCGAGGCGTCGGCGCGGGCGTTGGACCTGAACGTGCTCCTTCTCCTCGCGGGCATGATGACCATCGTGGGGATCCTCAAGCAGACCGGAGCCTTCGGCTGGGCGGTGGGGAGGATCCTGGCCCGCACCAAGGGGCACCCGCTGTGGGCGGCACGCCTCATCTCCTGGTTCACGGCGGTATCTTCGGCGTTCCTGGACAACGTCACCACCGTGATCTTCGTCACCCCGATGGCGGCGGGGATGGCCAAGCGCATCGGGCTGGCGCCGGTGGCGCTCCTCCTCCCCATGGTGGTCGCCTCCAACATCGGTGGCACCGCCACCCTGATCGGGGACCCGCCCAACATGATGATCGGCTCCGGCGTGGGGCTGAGCTTCATGGCGTTCGTGGTCAACCTCACGGCCCCTGTCCTCACCATGATGGTGGTGCTCCAGTTCTACCTGGGATGGTACTACCGGGACGAGTACGCAGCAGCGCGCTCGGTGGAGCCGCCCCCTCCGGAGGAGGTGGAGCTGGCGGAGCCCGCCCTCTTCCGCTGGATGATGGTCATCTTCTCCGGCGTCCTCCTGGGCTTCGTCACCCACGCCGTCACGGGCATGCCGGCGGCGGTCCCGGCGGTGGTGGGCGCGGCGGCGGCGCTGGTGGTGCAGGACTACCTCTACCTGAGGACCCATAGGCCCACGGCGCAGGAGCGGGCCCATGGCATCCTGGAGGTGCTGGAGAAGGACATCGAGTGGCCAACGCTCTCCTTCTTCGTGTTCCTCTTCATCGTGGTGGGCGCCGCCGTGGAGACAGGGCTCATCGCGTCCATCGCCAACGGGATGGAGGGGGCCATCTTCTGGGTCAGGGACACCTTCGGCCTGGGGGGCACCGGCACGCTCATCTTCGCGGCGCTCCTCATCTGCTGGATGTCCGCGGTACTCTCGGCCTTCATCGACAACATCCCCTACGTGGCCGTGAGCATCCCCGTGATCCACCAACTCGGCCCCAGCCTCGGGGGGGGAGACCGCAGTGCTCTGGTGGGCACTCTCCCTGGGCGCCTGCCTGGGGGGCAACGCCACGGTGGTGGGCGCGTCGGCCAATGTCACCTCCGTAGGCCTGGCCGAGAAGGGGGGCGTGCGCATCACCTTCGGCGAGTTCGCCAGGTTCGGCGCCCCCATCGCCGCCATCACCATCGTGATGTCGTCGCTCTTCCTCGTCGGCTTCGTGTTGATGGGGCACCACCGCATCCACTTCGTGACGTGGCCGCTGGCCATCCTGCTCCTCGGCGCGGACTACGTCTGGGGTGGTAGAATCAAGCGGGAGGTTTGAGGCGAAAACCACCACTCCCCACCCCAGCCCCGGGCCGGCTCGCGGTCAGAACGGCTTCGCGTAGCCGATCCATCCGGCCAGTACGGCCAGGAGCGGCACCAACACCACACCCCAGGCGGCCGCGGTGGCGCCCTTGCGAAGCGCGATGAGCCCGCCGGCCACGACCCAGATGAGGAGCTTGGCGCCGACCCACCCGGTCACACCCATCCCGAGGCGCGCCAGCATCCCGAAGCCGCCGAGGAGCACGAGGAACAGGGCAACGCCGTGAAGGATGCCCAAGCGCGTACGCCACGGGTCGGGAGCGTCACCCAACTGAGCGGCGCGGGCCAGGGACGCGGTCAGCGTCGTGACGAGGGCGAACACCCCGAGGAAGTGGACGGTTTTGTAGACGGCGAGGGACAGCACGAGCGGCTCCGGGAGAGACGGTGGACCTAGGGAAAGGGCACGCGGCTTGGGGCACGGGCCCCATTACCCGGGGCCGGCGTGCCGGATCCGCGCGCCTGGTCGGAAGGCTCCCTCCGCTCAGTCAGCACGCCCCCCCAGCTTGAGGGAGCGGGCAGCATCGGTGACGGCCTGGACCTTGGCCGCCACGCCCCTCCGCTCCACGATGTCCTCGTCGGAGACCAGCACCACGTCCAGGAGCTGGGCCACCCGGTACCCGGTCCTGCGGAAGTTGACCTCGGAGAGCGCCCGCCCCCACCCCTCCAGCCACGCCAGGAGCTCCCTGCGCTGTGCCTCGTCCCCGGAGAAGTGGACCAGGAGATCGAGGTCCGCGTCCGGTCCCGCCATTGCGTTCTTGGTGCTCCCGTACACCCACATCCCCTTCACCCCAAAGCGCTCCGGGTCCAGCTGCATCGCGATGCTCTCGGCCATGGACATGCGCCACCCGCAGTGGTCCTCGGCGGCGGCGGGCCGCACCACCGAAGGGGGCCCACCCAGCGCCGCACGTGCCTGCGGCGGGGAGAGCTCGGCGCCGGTGTCCACACCCTCGTCCTCGCCCAGGACGCCTACGGCGCGGTCCTCCTCGCCGTTCATGAGCACCTTCAGCACCAGCCCACCCCGCGCCGAGGGCACGTCGATGACGCGGAGCACGTGGGCCAGGTGCTGAAACTCGGGAAGGAGCCCCGAGAGCAGGTTCGGCGCGCTCCGCAGGAACGACTCGTCCAGGTGGTTCCCCGGCTCGTCCGGGTAGAGGGGGAGGTAGCGGATCCCCACCTCCACGAGGTCCTGGAAGAAGTGCGTGCCGAACGACAGGTCGGGCGCGTAGTTCCCCTTCTTCCGGGCCATCTCGATGAGGATGGCTGTGTTGCTGATGTCTGCGTAGCCGACGCTCACTCCCAGCCGGATGTCGCCCCGGCTCCCCCACCGCCCCGGGCCCATGAGGACGAACTGGCGCTTGGGGAGCAATTTGTTGAGGCGCCCCACCGCATGGCCCACGTCACGAAGGTCCTCCAGCCGCTCCAGCGAGGCGTACCCCTCGGGATCCACGTACACGATGTGGGTGATGGCATCGGCCACGCCGTTCGACACGTACCGATGCGCCGAGAACAGGAGCCGATCGGGAGGGATATCCCGTGGGATGGCCGGAGGCGCGGCCAGGCCGCCGTAACTCTGCGGCCTGCACTGGAGCACGTACAGGCTCTCGCCATCGGCGGCGAATTCCACGTCCACCGGCATCCCCAGGCGGTCTTGGAGAACCTCGAGCAGGGTGGCCATCCGGGCGATGAAGGTGGTCTCTGAGGCGAGCCCCTCGAAGGTCACCACCGCGTTGCCCGACGTCACGTTGTCGGTGAGTCCCCTCGGGCGGCGCAGGCGATCACCGTCGATGAGCGAGACCATCCGGCGCACCAGGGGGACCTGGTCCCCACACTCCCTGAGGAGATCGTTGATGGGGATCGTCTCGAATTTGTTGGTTTCCAGGTTGATGAGATCCACCATTTTGGGAGAGTAGCGCACTACCTCGTCCACGGACGTGTTCACCCGCAGTCCAGGCTGACCAGGCGCCAGCAGCACCGGGTAGTCGTCGGTGAGGCGATCCACGGCGCGGGTCCCGAGCCCCATGACCAGCCGCACCAGGCCGTCCTCGCGCTTGATGCGGGGAGACCAGCGGAACTCGTTGTTCGTGAACGCCACCCCGGAGAACGAGGGCATGTAGTACCTCCCCACGCGGGTGCCCACCACCTCCTGGATCATGACCCCCATCTCCTCGTGGACGTCGAGGAGGCTCCTCTCCGCCCGGTACTCGATGGGGTCGGGCCCGAACATGGACGCGTATACCTCGGCGATAGCGTCCTGAAGGGCCCGGAGCCGCTCCTGCTTCGTGCCCTGGTTGGCCAGGAAGAGGCTCTTGTACTTCCCGGAGAACACGGCCCCCATGCGGTCTTCCAACAGGCTGGAGCTGCGTACGATGAGGGGGCGGGTCTCGATGTCGTCCAGCACCGACGAGAGCCCCTGCACGATCTCCGGCGGGAAGGTAGCGCTCTTGAAGACCTGGACGACGTGGGGGTACTGCTGGCGGACCTGCTCCAGATCCATGTACTTCCGGTCGTGGACGTCGTCCAGGTTGTTGTAGCGGACGAAGGCCAACACGGCATCGGAGGTGATGTACCAGGTGCGGGGCACCTTGACGTCCTTCAGCATCGAGTCGTACTCGCCCGAGGCCTCCACGACCTTCCGGGCCAGGAAGAGCCCCGCGCTCTTGCCTCCCAGCTTCCCGTGGCTTCGGGGCGGATGCAGGACGTGGCGCACGAGCTCCTGGAAGTCGCGGATCGTGACCAGGTCCTTGGCGATGTTGATGAAGCCGATCTGGTCGGTGAAGAAACGCCGCAGCAACGCCACCCGCACCGTGGTCTGGGTGGATGCGGGAAGCTCGGACTGCTCCATCCCCAGGATCTGGAAGCGCTCCAGGGCCTCGGTGATGTCCGGGAGGGATGAGCTCTGCTCCTCCACGGTGCTTACCAGAAAGCCCACCTTGTCCTGGGTGATCCACATGTGGAGGTAGCCCAGGATCTCTTGGGGAGTGCACGTAGACTGGGCGATGGCGAACACTTGCTCCGTGGGCAGGAGCGGCTGGTCCCGCCGTAGGGATCCCGGGCGGTTCTCGTCCTGCCCCGCGGTGGCCTCGGCCTCGGCCTCGAAGACCTGAAGCACTTCCTCAACGCCCTTCCAGCGCAGGAGGTTCAGCATCTTCGTGGTGATGCGCCGCAGGAGTTGGGGGTCGCTGCGCCGCAGGAACTCAAGCACCACCCGCCAGTCCCCGCGGTCGTCGAAGCCCTCCCCCCCGCGGGGGCGCACGTGGGCTCCTGCCCGCTCCCGCTGCAGCAGGTAGAGGCCGATCCGGTCGGCCAGCGTGTCCAGCAGCTGGCGCTCCTCCTTGAGGAAGGGGCCTTCGTCGGCCTGCTTGCGGCGCTCCACGTAGTACATGCACAGCTCGCCCACCACCTCCCCCTCCACCTCCACCGGGGCCCGTTGTACCCAGGCCGAGGACTGGAAATCGGGGAGCCGGTACGTGCGGTCGCCCACCCGGAGCAGGGGACGGCACGCGCCCGGGAACTGCCAGCCATAGGGCATGGCCCGGAGCACCCGGCCAAACACCTCGTCCAGGGGGGCGTCCACGTCGTCCAGGACATCGGTGACCCGGTACAGGCAGTGCAGCTCCTTCGCCCGCTCCTGGAGCGAGTCGAGGAGGTCGTCCATGCTGCGGTCGGGGCTCATCGGCGATCTCCGGGTGAGGGCGGGGCCCAGCGGACGTACCCACGGCCGCTGCGCCCGTCCACGCGTGCATGCAGAGGATGCTCCAGTCGGACGTGGCGCAGGAGCTCGGTCTCCGCCACGGCGTCCCGGGCGGTGAGGAAGTCCCAGTCCATGTCCGTGGGCTCGGTGGCTCCGGTGGAGATGTACACCACGCCCAGGCTGGACACGTTGTGGAAGAAATGGGAGCCCTGGCTGGGCTCGATGCGCTGGCCGGGCCGGGTGGCCTCCACGATGATGCGGGCCCCCGCTACCTGGCCCCACGTCACCGGGACCCCGAGCCAGGGGTCGGAGCTTCCCCAGCGACCAAAGCCGATCAGCATATAGGGCCGGCCCTCGTCCACCAGGACCCGGTTCCACGAATCCAGCTCCAGGGCGATCTCCCGGGAGCGGCTGAAGTCGAACGTGCCGGGCTTCGTGTACACCACGTCCTGGACCGTGTCCACCACACCGTTGCCCATGACGTGGCACGAACCCAGGATCACGTCCGGCCCGGCGAGATCACCCTCCTCCACCGCCGTCTCGTCCCCCGGCGCCGCCATCGCCCGCACCTGCACCAGGCCCAGCCGCACGCGCCCCTCCGGCGAGGGGGGAAGCGTGGCGGCCACCTCGATCTCCACGGGCATCCCCAAGGACTCTTCCGCCAGGGCCAGGAGAGACGCCAGCGCCTCGTTGACCTCCCACTCCCGGAGCCGGAGCAGAGGCCCGAAGTCGAGGACCCGCGGCCCGTCACGTCCGGTGCCGGGGCTCAGGCGGTCCGAGGCCGCGTCGTAGGTGGACGCGACCCATCGCAGCGTCCCGTCCTCCTCGGCTTCCCGCAGGCCGGCTTCCACCAGGTACTCGGTCTCCGCCACCGGGTCGTAGGCAGGGGGCTTGCCCATGTTCACCGCCCAGAAGCGGGACTGGGTCTCCTGGAGCATGCGGCGCACCGAGCCGAACGGGGGCGGCGCGGTGGGATGGCGGGGCGAGTAGCTCCAGCACACGCCACCATCCACGATGGACTTGCCGAGTCCCAGGGCGAGCTGGATCACCCCGTCCTCGGGGCGCGCGTACCCCGTGGGGTAGTAGCTGAAGGATCGGCCCACGGCGGACAGGTGAGGGTAGAAGCGGCCCCCGTGGCGCGTCCCCACCACCTCCTGGATGAGGACGGCCATCTTCTCGTCGCGGTCCTCGGCGCCGATGGCGCGGCGGTAGGTGCGGGCGCCCCGGAGGAAGGTCGACGCGTACACCAGCTTGATGGCCTCGACCAGGGCCCGGAAGCGCACGTCCGGGTCCACGTCCAGGTTGGGGACCATCTTGGTCTCGTACACGCCGGCGAAGGGATGGGCCAGCGCGTCCTCGAGGAGGCTGGAGGAGCGCACGGCCAGGGGCGTGTGCGCCTCCTCCACCAGGGCCCTCAGGTCCCCCAGCAGATCCGTGGGCAGATCCACCTTCTGGAACGCATGGGCGAGTCGCTGGTCCGGGAGGTCGGAAAGGGCCACGCCGTACAGGTCGCCTTGCTCCATGAAGCGATCGAAGGCATCGGTGGCCAGCACGACCATGCGCGGGATGTCCACGTCTACGTCCCGCACCGGACCCTGCCCGAATCGGGCCTGGAGCGCCTCGTGGATCCGCACGAGCCCTTCGGCCTTACCCCCCAACGCACCCCCGCCGATGCGCGAAGCGAGATCGTCGGAGGAGAAGAACACCCGTCCGAAGCGGGGGATCTCCATGGGGCACGCCTCCGTGGAAGAAAGGGGGCAGGGGCCCGCTCAGGCCCCTGCCCCCCGTACCCTGCTCGCGGTTAGATCCAACCCCGGTCGCGGCAGGCCTGCACCACGCGGTCCACGGCGATGACGTACGCGGCATCGCGCATGGTCAGCTTCTTCGCCTTCGCCAGGTCGCTCACCGCGATAAACGCCTCGGTCATCTTCAGGTCCAGCTTCCCCAGCACCTCGTCCCGGGTCCAGTAGTAGTTCATGTTGCACTGGACCTGTTCGAAGTAGCTGCACGTCACGCCACCGGCGTTGGCCAGGAAGTCGGGGATGACTTGTATGCCACGGGCGGCGAGAACCTCGTCCGCCTCGGGGGAGGTGGGCCCGTTGGCGCCCTCGGCGATGATCTTCACCCCCTCGTGGATCTTGCCCACCGTGTCGGCGTTGATCTGGTTCTCCAGCGCCGCCGGGATGAGGATGTCCACTTCCTGGGCGAGCCAATCGTCGCCGTCCAGCACCTCGTAGCCCGCCGCCTTCGCCTTCTCACGGTCGATGCCGCCGAAGGCATCGGCCATGCCGCGCAGCTCGTCCAGGTTCACGCCACCCGCCTTGCGATAGGCATAGCTGGCACGGTCCTTCTGGTCCCAGCACGACACGCACGTCACCGTGCCGCCGAGCTGCTGGTACAGCTCGATGGCGTACTGGGCCACGTTGCCGAACCCCTGCACCGACGCCTTGGTGTCCTTGGCCTGCATCCCGAGCTCCTTCAGGAGTTCGCGGAGGGTGAACACCACGCCGTATCCCGTGGCCTCCTTGCGCCCCAGGGATCCGCCCATCCCCACCGGCTTGCCGGTGATGAACCCGGGGTAGTGGCCACCCTTGATGGCCTCGTACTCGTCGAGGATCCAGAGCATGTGCTGACCGCTGGTCATGACGTCGGGGGCCGGCACGTCCCGCACGGGCCCCACGTTCCGCACCACCTGGCGCAGCCAGCCACGGCAGATGCGCTCCTGCTCCCGCCGGCTGAGGTCGTGGGGGTCGCAGATCACGCCGCCCTTGGCGCCTCCCAGGGGGATGTCCACCACGGCGCACTTCCAGGTCATCCAGGTGGCCAGGGCGCGCACCGTGTCGAGGCTCTCGTGAGGGTGGAAGCGGATGCCGCCCTTGCCTGGGCCGCGGGCGTCGTTGTGCTGGACCCTGAAGCCCCGGAAGATGCGCGTCGTGCCGTCGTCCATCTGGACGGGGATCGCGAACGCATACTCGCGCAGAGGCTGGCGCAGGAGGTCGCGGACGGGCTCGTCCAACTCGAGCAGGTCGGCGGTCCGGTCGAACTGCTGCTGAGCCATCTCGAAGGAATTGTAGGGTCGCTTTTTATCGGTCATGATGGATACCGGGGAAGAAGGTCTCACTGTGCCTGAACATCGCAGATGCCAGCGCTGCAGCCCACCGGGCTGGGGACGCGACGGATGTAGGGAAAAACCCTACACGAGGTCCCCTGAGTCAGGCTCCGGGACGGCGTCGGGTGATCGGCGCGCAGAAGTCTCACCAACCTCAACGTGGGCCGCGCACCGCGCAGCGGCAAGGCGCCTCCCGTCGCCGTGGGTCACGTATTCCCCGCTCACGCGCGCAGGCGCTTCATGCTCCGGCATCCCGGATATTGGGATAGCACTCCGGGCAAACCGCCAGGAGGTTCCAGAGCTTCTCGCCGGCCCCTTCCTCGCGCATCACCACCTCCCACTCGTCCCCCCGGAGCCCGCGCGTGCAGCGGGACCCGGGCCGGTGGTGCCGGCACTTGGAGCTCCGGCACTCACAGCGTCGGTGTGACCGCTCCATCAACGCCTGTCGGGTAGCCTCAGTCACCAGTGCCACAAGATGCCTCCTGTCTGCTGGCGATGCAGCCAGCGACGGGGATCAGGATGTGGGCAGGGACACGAAGAAGGAAGCGCCCCGGCCCAGCGCGCTCTCCACCCAGGTCCGACCCCCGTGTCGATCCACGATGGCGCGGGCGATGGCGAGGCCGAGCCCGGCCCCCCGACCTTCGTCCACCTGCGCGAACGGCTCGAAGATCCGGTGGTGGTCAGCCGGCGCGATCCCCCTCCCCCGGTCGTGGACCCCCACGGTGACCGTCCCCGCCGTCGAGGCCACCCCCATCCACACCTCTCCACCCGGCTCGGAGAACTTCACGGCGTTGGACAGGAGATTGGTGAAGACCTGCACAAGCCGGTCTTTGTCCGCTGTCACCTGAACCGCCGCCGGCGCTGGCTCCCGCAGCGTCACGCCGCGCTCCGTCGCCTGCGGGAGCACGACCTCACGGGCCCGGGCGAGGACGTCGTGCACCGCCAGCGCCTCCATCTCGAGAGAGAGCTGGCCCTTCGCCAAACGCTCCACGTCCAGGAGGTCGCGCACCAGGCGCTCCAGGAGCGAGGCGTTACGCATGGCCATGTCGTATAGATCCCGGGCCTCGTCGCCGACGTCCTGCAAGTGGGGATGGAGAAAGGTCAGCGCGCCTCGGATGGAGATGAGCGGCGAGCGCAGCTCGTGGCTCACCATACCGATGATGTGGTCCTTGAGGAGGGCCGCCGACTTGGCCTCGGTGACGTCGGTGACGCTCCCCACGGTGCCGAGGGAGCGGCCCTGTCCATCCTACATCCTCACGGCCCGGCACATGACCCACCGCACCTGCCCATCCGGGAGGACGTAGCGGTGCTCCCGGACGTACGGCTCACCCGCCTCCGACGCCTTTCTCCATGCCTCGACCACCCCCTCTCGGTCGTCGGGATGCAGGGCCCGGGTCCATCCCATCCCCAGGGATTCCTCGAACGACAGCCCGATGATGTCGGCCATGGCGGGGTTCACCCAGACCGCCGCGCCGTCCGGATCGGTGTGGAAGATCCCCACGGGCACGGACTGGGTGAGCGTGGAGTAGCGATCCTCGCTCTCGTGCAGCGCCTGCTCCGCGCGCACGCGCGCGGTGACGTCGCGGAAGGACGTGACGCTACCGGAGGATCCCTTCCCGCGAGAGGAGCGGAGCGGCCAGGCGCCCACCTCGACCCATGTCAACTCGGGGACCGCGTTGGACGTCATTCCCACCACCATGGGGCCCGCCGGCTCGCCCGACTCCAGCGCAAGCAACGAGGGGAGCGACTCCTTCGGCAGGGGGTGTCCCTCCAGGTCCACGATCTCCCAGCGGAAGTCCACGAGCCGGCAGCCGAGCACCTCACCCGGGGCCAGGTGCAGGATCCGCTCGCCCGACCCGTTCACGTACTCCACCACCCCGTCGGGCCCGAGGATGGCCACCCCCTCCTCGAGGGCGTCCAGGACCTGGCGCAGGCGACCGGGCGTCGGTGCCTTGGGCGGTCGTATTACCGCAGGATCGGACATCGAAGGATGCTGATTAGGGAGGGATGCGGGATGAAGATAGCGAGTCCTGGCTGGGGTGCGCACGGTGTCCCGCGGTTGGCGGGTGCCGGGCCCTGGGCTATCGTCCACCCATGACGCGACTGACCTCCAAGCAGCGGGCCCATCTGCGCGCCCTGGCGCACCACCTCAAGCCCGTGGCGCACCTCGGTGCCGAGGGGCTCACCGAGGCCGCCCTCCGAGGGATCCTGGAGGCGTTCAACACCCGGGAGCTCCTCAAGGTGAAGGTGCTGGAGAGCGCGCCGGGGAGTGCCCGGCAAGCAGCCGACGCCATCGTGGCGCGCCTGGAGGGCGTCCACGTGGCCCAGACCATCGGCCGCACCGTGGTCCTGTACCGGCGCCACCCGGACAAGCCCGAGATCCAGCTCCCCTGAGCGTGATGTCCAGAGCCTTCGTGAACGAGGACGCGGGCGGCGGACCCGAGCCCGACTACCGCCTTCCCGACCCCGACTCCCCCTACTACCGGGAGGCTGCGGCGTGGGCCCTCATCCAGGGCGCGGACGAGGGAGACTCCAGAGGAGCCGAGGACGCCACCGGATACCGGTGGGGCGATCCCCTGCTCGTGCCGGAGGTGCGGGCCATTCTGGCGGGAGCGGAGGAGCGGGGGGAGGACCGGGTGGCGCAGCTCGCCCGACGGTTCCTCCGCCAGGTGAGCGCCGGTTCCTGAACGCGGCGAGGCCCCTCCGGCGCCGTCGCTCCGGAGGGGCCTCGCTCGGGTCGTCTGGGGAGCGGCGGCGCTACGGCACGATCTCCAGCAGTTCGATCTCGAACACGAGGGTGGCGTTCGGTCCGATGTCCTGGCCGGCGCCGGAGGGCCCGTAGGCGATGTCGCCGGGGATCACGACCCGGAACTTGCTCCCCACGTTCATGAGCTGGAGCGCCTCGGAGAATCCGGGGATGAGGCCGCTCACCGGGAAGACGACGGGCTCCTTGCCGTAGGACGAATCGAACTCGGACCCGTCCAGGAGCGTCCCCTTGTAGTGGAGGCGGACCTGCTGCTCGGGCGCGGGCTTGGGCCCGTCGCCGGCGGTGAGCACCTCGTACTGGAGGCCGCTGGACGTGGTGGTCACGCCTTCCTTGGCGCCGTTCTCGGCCAAATACTCCTCACCCTCGGCCTGGTTCTTCTCCCCCAGCTCGGCCCGCTCCTTCTGCTGAGCCTCCATGATGGACTGGCTGAACACGTTGATGGCGGCCTGCACCACCGAGTCGGCCAGGGCAGGCTCGGCACCGGCCAGCGCGTCCTCCACGCCCTTCATGAAGGCCGGCATGTCCAGGCGGCCCTTGGCCGGCGCCAGCGAGCGGCCCATATCCAAGCCGATCCCGTAGCTGGCCTTCTGGTCGTCGGTTTCGAGGGTGGCCGGCGCGTTCCCCGCGCCTCCGCAGGCGGAGAGGAGGAGGGCCGCGCCGAGGAAAACGAGGGACTGGCGGGTGCGCATGGCGGGTGGATTCCGGAAGAGGGAAACAGGAGTGGGAAGGTAACGGCACCGCGGGGAGCAGCCCACTCCCCCCCCGGGGCGGAGCCGCCGATTGGCGGCCTCATGCCCCTCCGCCGCCGGGTGTGCCGGGGCCCGGGAACCGGATGGGATCGATCCCGTCCCGGACTCAGGGCGCGGGAGCGCGTCCGAGCCCGCCGAACTCGAAGTCGTCGGGCAGGCAGGGGGAGGCCGGACCGCCCAGGCAAAGGCGCCGCAAGGCCTGCGGCTGCGCCCGGAAGATGGTGTTGAGCGCCGACCGACGATCGAAGTGAGCCCTGAACACCTCTCCCGTTCACAGGTAAGGCGCGGGGGCGCTGGTGCTCATGAGCCCGAACGCCGTGTGCTCCAGGGTGAACGTGTGGCCTGCTTCGTGGGCGAGTCGGGCGCCAGCGCGTCGCAGATCCCGGTGATGGAGACGTCCCACCCGTCGCCCACCGTGCCGGCGTTGACGGTGACCTTCACGTCCACCAGCACGGGAGGGAGGAGCGTCAGGCGCGCCGTGTCCGTCCCCGCCGTCCAGGCGACGTGCTCCAGCAGCGGGCGGTTCCCGTAGGAGAACACGAGGACGTCCAGCTCCATCCGGGAATCGGGGGCACGAGGATCACCGTGTCGGCCGTCGCTCTCTCGAAGAGCACGGAGAGCGCCCCGTCCTCCTCGGACACGAGGAGGATCCCCTTCAGGGGCCCGAGAACTCCTCGCACCTCGATCCGGTCCGTCTCGTCGCTCAGCGCCTCCGTGCCGCCGTCCCCGCACGCCGCGGCGGCCAGCAGCGCGACACCGAGGGACAGGAGGAGACGGCACGGACGCATGCCCATGCCTGTGAGTTGTCCGAGGGCCTCCTCGCCCGTCAACGCATGGGGGCTGCCGGCTGTCCCTTGTGGACGCCCGGCGTTCGCCGCCAATTGCCACCATGCGGGGTGCCGCGCCCCCGACGGCGTGGCTCGCCCATCCGCCCGCATGAACGCTCTACCGGAGGTTCCCATGAATGGTCGTCCCGGTCCGCGAAGCTCCTGGACCTTCCTCTGTGCGACGCTTCTGCTCCTCCTCCCCGCGGGGGCAGGTGCTCAGACCGGAAGCTGGAACGCACAGGAGATCCTCGCCGCCAAGGAGTGGGTGGCGCCCCCGTCCAACATCGCCGACGCGGTGCTGGCGCCCCGGTGGCTGAACGTCGCGCTCTCCAACCGGAGCGCCGACGGAAAGTGGTTCCTCGCCGAGGTCGGCGACGGCCCTGTGACCATGGACCGCTTCTCCAGGCCCTTCGACGACCTGGGCGGCATGTTCCTCGAGTCCAGCACCAACCGGAGCCGCACGTTCACCATCCGCAGCGGCGTGGGCCTGGAGGCCATCTCCGCGGTGGACGGGCGGAAGGTCGCCATCCAGATCCCCGCGGGCGTCCGGGTCTCCAACGGGACCTGGTCTCCCGACGGCGCCCAGGTGGCGTTCTTCGGCCACACCGACGCCGGCACGCACATCTACGTGGCCGACGCGGCCACGGGGCGCTCGCGCCAGGTGACCCGCACCCCGGTGCTGGCCACCGCCGTGACCACGTTCCAGTGGACGGCGGACGGTAAGAAGATCGCCACGGTGGTGTTACCCGACCGGCGCCCGGCGCGTCCCGTCCCCGCCCCGGTTCCCACCGGCCCGCAGGTCAAGTTCACCGAGGACGGCGAGAACCTGCTGCGCAACTACGCCAGCCTGATGAAGACGCCCTACGACGAGGCTCTCCTGGAATGGCACGTCACCGGGCAGCTGGCTCTGGTGAACGTGAATAACCGCGCCGTGGAGAAGGTGGGCGCCCCCACCATGATGTGGGGCTTCGACTTCTCCAGGGACGGCGAGTACGTGCGCGTGACCAAGCTCCGGAAGCCGTTCAGCTACGTCGTCCCGGTGGGCAATTTCGGCCGCGCCGAAGAGATCTGGGACAAGAGCGGCCGGAAGCTCCTGGACTTCGACACCACCGCCATGAACACGGGCAAGGCGGGGAACGTGCCCGCCGCCCCCGGCGTCGGCGGGAGCGAGCAGCCGGACGGCAAACGCATGGTGGCGTGGAGGCGCGACAACAAGGGCCTGGTGTACCTGGAGCAGGAGCCGGCGCCGGACACCGCCTCGGCGGCCGGCCGGGCGGCAGCGGCAGCGGCAGCGGCGGACACGAGCCAGAATGGGCGCGCCCGCCGCAAAGACAGGGTCATGCACTGGGCGCCGCCCTTCGACAGCGCGAGCCTGAAGGTGCTCTACGAGAACAACAACCGGATGAGCGCCCACCGATACTCGCCGGACTACGAGTGGATCTTCGCCAGCGAGCGGCAGGGGCAGACCACGCACGAGTTCGCGGTGAAGCTGAGCGAGCCGGGCAAGAAATACACGCTGGTCCGTTGGAGCTCGGAGGACTTCTACGCCAACCCGGGGAGCCTGGTGCTCACGGGCGGCGCGGTCCCCGCAGGGGGTGGCTTCGGCAGAGGCGGCGGCGGGAGCCGGGGCGGCGGCGAGACCGCACAACTCTCCGCCGACGGCTCGTCCGTGTTCTTCTACGGCACCGCCTACGACAAGGACCCGGTGGCCAACGGTCCCAAAGCCTTTCTCGACAAGGTGGCCATCACCACGGGCCAGAAGGCCCGCGTGTATGAGAGTTCCAACGACGGCGTGTGGGAACGGATGACGTCCATCCTCGACATTGACGCGGGGCGGTTCGTGGTGGCGAGGGAGACCCCCACCGAGGTGACCCAGTACTACCTGCGCGAGGGCGCAGCCCTCGGCGCCAAGCTCACCGACAACAAGGACTACTCTCCCGATATCACCACCGCGCCCAGGGAGCGTTTCGTGGTGGAGCGCCCGGACAGCTTCCGGTTCATGGTGAACGTCATCCTGCCCCCTGGGCACCGGGACGGGCGCCTACCGGCCATGTTCTGGTTCTACCCCCGGGAGTACGAGAGCCAGGACAAGTACGACGAGACCCAGCGCACATTCAACAAGAACGCGTTCCCCACCTACAACTTCCGGTCCATGCCGTTCCTGGTCCGCCTGGGATACGCGGTGGTCGAGCCCGACGCGCCCATCGTGGGCAAGGCGGGCCAGATGAACAACAACTACGAGAACGACCTGCGCAACAACCTGGCCGCCGTCATCGACGAGCTGGACCGGCGCGGGATCATCGACCGCCGGCGCCTGGGGCTGGGCGGCCACTCGTACGGGGCGTTCTCCACGGTGAACGCCATGGTGCATACGCCGTTCTTCAAGGCGGGCATCGCGGGCGACGGCAACTACAACCGCACGCTCACGCCGCTGGCCTTCCAGAACGAGCGGCGGATCCTGTGGGACGCCAAGGACACCTACCTGTCCATGTCGCCCTTCCTCCACGCCAACAACCTCACCGGCGCGCTGCTCATGTACCACGGCCTGGGAGACCAGAACGTGGGGACCGACCCCATCCACTCGCCCCGTCTGTTCCAGGCCCTCAACGGCCTGGACAAGGAAGCGGTCATGTACCTCTACCCGTTCGAGGACCACGGTCCCGCGACGAGGGAGACGCTCCTCGACCTGTGGGCGCGCTGGACAGCGTGGCTGGAGGTGCACCTGAAGGCCCCGGACAAGAAGGTGGTGAGCGACTGACGGCCCGGCGCCGGCTCCGCTCCGGGGCCGGGCCGGACGCCTGAGCGTCCGAAGGGCGGGATCCCGACGGGTCCCGCCCTTCTCGTCTCCGGTCTCCCAGCCCCGAGGGCCCGCAGGGTCGCCTCGCGAGCCGGCGATGTGGAGTGGCGTCTAACCCCGGCGCCCCTTCAGGTTGGCGCCCACCGCCTCGTTCAGGCAGTGGACGGCGAGCTTCTCTGGATCGGTGATGTGCTCGGGGGAACCGCCGCTCGTCGCCCACTCCCGCACCTTGGACGCCCGGTCGGCGAAACCCAGCGTGTCCAGTGCGTCCGCGGCCGCCGCCAGGAACTCCTCCTGCGGGGCGACGTGGGCCATCAGGTAGATCTGCTCCGCGGTGATGAACTCCTGCCTGCCCTTCCGGGCGGCCTTCACGTAGTCGCGCAGGTGCAGGAGCGCGGTGGCCATGTGGCGCGCGGCCAGGTCGAGCCAGGTCAGCGTGCACAAGGTGCGGATGGCTTCGGGGTGCACCCGGATGATCTTGTTGGCCACGCCCCGGGCCGCCTCGCGCTGGCCGTCCTCCAGGAGCGCGTCGATAGCCCTCCCGTAGTAGGTGAGGGCGAGGTCCCGCTCCCCCGCGCGCAGACAGACGTCCCCGGCTTTGTTCAGGGCGGTGCCCTGAAAGGCCCGTGGGGCCCGCTGCGACTCCCGCTCCAGAGCTTCGATCTCCTTGTGCCAGTCCCCCGAGCCCCTGGGTTGGGGCGAGTGCGCGTCGGGCTTCTTGCCGAACCAGCGGGAGAGGGCAGTCATGGAGCGGGAAAGGGGATTGCGGGGGGCGGGGCGCTCCGGTCCCCCGAAGCGAAGCCCAATCTTCTCCCAAACCCGCCAGCGCGCAATCGTCCTGGTGAGGCGGGGAACAGGCGGGCGGGTCACGGGTTCTCAGCCACCCGCTCGTCCCGTCCCCTGCGACCCTTCCAGACATGATCCAGCGTACCCTCCCCGTCTTCGCTCTCCTTCTCTCCACCGCGGCCTGCGGCGGCGGCACGCCCGAGCCTGCGCCGGAGGCAACCGAGGGCACCGCCACCGAGGCCGCCGCGGCTGCCACGGCGGCGCCCACCGTGACCATCCTCGAGCCCATCGAGGGAGCGGACATCGCCGGAACCTCGGTCCCCGTGCGGCTCACCGCCGAGGGCGTGGAGATCGTCCCCGCCGGAGAGCTGGTGGCGGGAACCGGCCACCATCACCTATATCTCGACGCCGACCTGACCCGGTCGGACGCCCCCGTGCCCACCGTGCCCGGGCAGATCATCCACCTGGGGACCGGCGTGAGCGAATACACCTTCGAGAACGTTACCCCCGGCTCCCACCGGCTCATCGCCGTGGTGGCCGACGGGCTCCACGTCCCCCTGCAGCCGTGGGTGGTGGACACGGTGACGTTCACGGTGCGGTAGCCGCGCCCGTGCCCGCTCTGCCGCCCATGGTGCGCGCCGCGCCGGTGCGCTGGGGAGCGGGGGCGGTCGTCCTGGTGGGCGCCACCGTGGTGGCGCTCCGAGCCCTCGTGCCGCCCGCGGTGGAGGTCACGTCGCTCCAGAGGCAGGACGTGGTGCGCACCCTCGCGCTGGTGGGGCGGGTGCGGCCCCCGTCGCGCTCCAGGCTCGGCGCCCCGGTGGCCGGGACCGTCCGGGAGGTGCGCGTGCGAGAGGGGGACCGGGTCGGGGCCGGCCAGCTCCTGGTCGCGCTGGACGACCGTGAGGCCCGGGCCCGGGTGGTGGAGGCGGAGGCTACGCTGGCGGAAGTGACCGCCTCGGTGCGCGCCACCCTGGAGCAGGCGGAGCAGGAGGCTACGCTGGCGGAGCGGGACCTGGAGCGCCTGCGGGCGGTGGCCCGGGAGGGCGGCCTCACCCTCCAGCGCGTCGAGCAGGCCGAGCAGCGCGCCGCCGACGCACTCAGCCGGCTGGAAGCGGCCCGCGCCCGGGCCGGGCCCGCCGGCGAGGGGCGGGGCTTCGCCACCGTGGAGGGCGCCCGGGCGGCGCTGGAGGCGGCTCGCGCCCGCCTGGAGCTGACGCGGGTGGAAGCGCCGGCGGCGGGCACGGTGCTCATCCGCGACGTGGAGCCGGGGGACGCCGCGCAGCCCGGCCGCACGCTCCTCGAGCTCGCCCTCGACGGGCCTACGGAGATCGTGGTCTTCCCGGCCGAGGAGAACCTCGGCGGGATCCAGGTGGGCGCACCCGCCACGGCGTCGGCGGACGCCTATCCGGACCGGTCCTTCGCCGCCCGGGTGTCCCTGGTGGCCCCGTCGGTGGACGCGGCCCAGGGCACGGTGGAGGTCCGCCTCCTCGTGGACGACCCGCCTCCCTATCTGCTCCCGGACATGACGCTCTCGGTGAACATCGAGGCGGGCCGGCGCCAGGGCGCCGCCGTCCTCCCCGAGAACGCGGTGCGCGGGCTGGGCACGCCGGCGCCCTGGGTGGCGGTGGTGCGCGACGGGCTGCTCGAGCGCCGCGACATCGAGGTGGGGCTCCGGGCGGGCCCGTGGGTGGAGATCCTGTCGGGCCTCTCCGAGGGCGAGCCCGTGGTGGGCGCTGCGGGGTCCCCGGCCGTGGGCGCGAGGGTCCGGACGCGCCCGGCCGCAGCGGGCCGCTGACGCGGGGCGCTGCGTGCCCTTCGAGATCTTCGTCGCCCTCCGCTATCTCAGGGACGGGCGCCTGCAGACCTGGCTCATCCTGGCAGGGATCGGCGTCGGCGTGGCCGTGATCATCTTTGTGTCCGCGCTCATCGTCGGGCTGCAGGAGAGCATCATCGAGCGCACCCTGGGAAGCCAGGCCCACGTGGTGGTCCGCCCTCCCGAGGAGATGCCCCGCGTCCTCGCCCGGTCGGGAGGCGAGCTGCAGGCGGCGGAGGTGCAGCGCCCGCCCCAGCGCGTGCGCTCCATCGTGGGGTGGAAGCAGGTGGAGGTGCTGCTCCGGCGCACGCAGGGCGTCCGGGCGGTGGCGCCCACGGTGTCCGGCCCCGCCCTCGCCGTGCGCGGGCCCGGCTCCATCTCGGTAAACGTCCGGGGGATCGACCTGGAGACATATTCCGCCATCGTGGACGTGCGCAGCCGTCTCGTGCAGGGCGCGTTCAACCTGGACGGCTTCCACGCCGTGGTCGGGATGGAGCTGGCACGCAAGCTGGGGATCGGCGTGGGCGGCCGCCTCCGCCTGCAGGTCCCGGGCGACCGGGGCGGCGTGTACACCGTTTCGGGGATCTTCGACTACCGGAGCCAGAGCCTGAACGAAGGGCTCGTCTTCATCTCCCTCCGGGGCGCCCAGACGCTCTTCGGCGTCGAGGGCGGTGTGTCCACCCTGGAGGTGGTCGGCACCGACATCTTCGCGGCCGACGCGCTGGCCGCCGACATCACCGACCGCACGGGGCTGGTGGCGGACTCGTGGATGTCCCAGAACCGCGACCTCTTGACCGGGCTCCGCTCCCAGAGCGCTTCCAGCGTCATGATCCAGGTGTTCGTCATCCTGGCCGTGGCGCTGGGGATCGCCTCGGTGCTCGCGGTGAGCGTGGTCCAGAAGGCCAGGGAGATCGGCATCCTGCGCGCCACCGGGACCCGCTCCGCGTCCATCACCCGGATCTTCCTCCTCCAGGGCGCCATCCTGGGGACCGTAGGCTCCCTCCTGGGCATAGCACTGGGGACCGCGCTGGCGCTCTTCTTCGTCTCTTTGGCGAAAAATCCCGACGGCTCGGCCACCTTCCCCGTGGCGCTCACGCCGCTCCTCTACGGGCGCTCCGTGGCGGTGGCGCTGGCGGTGGGGCTCGTCGCCGCCGTGGTGCCGGCCCGGGATGCCGCGCGCCTGGACCCTGCCACGGTGATCCGCAATGGCTGAGCCCATCCTCCGCACCGAGGCACTCACGAAAACGTACGGGGAGCGGGTGGTCACGCACGCCCTGAGGGGGATCGACCTGACGCTGGAGAGCGGCGAGTTCTGCGCCCTCACCGGGCCGTCGGGCTCGGGGAAGACCACGCTCCTCAACCTCGTCGGCCTCCTGGACCGGGCCACGGAAGGGAGGATCCTCATCCAGGGCCGGGACGCCGTCCCGCTGGACGACGACGAGCGCACGGCGCTCCGCGGGCGCACGCTGGGCTTCGTGTTCCAGTTCCACCACCTGCTCCCGGCGTTCAGCGCCCTGGAGAACGTCATGCTCCCCCTCCTGGCGCAGCACGGGCGCCCCGAGCCGTGGATGCGGGAGAAGGCGGCGGAGCTCCTCGACCACGTCGGGCTCTCGGACCGGGCTCGCTACAGGGCGACGGACCTCTCCGGCGGACAGCAGCAACGCGTGGCGGTGGCGCGAGCGCTGGTCATGGACCCCCTGCTGGTCCTCGCCGACGAGCCCACTGGAAACCTGGACACGCAGTCGGGAGAGCAGGTGCTCGAGCTTCTCAGGACGTTCAACGGCGAGCGGGGCACGGCATTCCTGCTGGTGACCCACGACGACCACGTGGCCCACCACTGCGACCGCATCGTCCACATGGTGGACGGGCGGGTGGACTCGGACACGAGGAAAGGCTAGGCTGCCGTCCGTGACCGCTGCCCTCCGCCCCCTCGCCCAGGCCGCCCTGGCCTCCGCCCTCCTCACCCTCGCCGCCTGCGGAGGGAGCGATTCACCTACCGGGAACACGGACGACAAGCCTGCGCCGGCGGTGGGCGCCGTCGTGTTCACCACCGCCCCCTCGGACCAGGTCGTCGCCACGGTGGTGCCGGTCCAGGTGCGGGTGGACGCCACCACCGGGCAGCCCATGGCCAACCAGGCCGTGACGTTCACGGCCAGCGCCGGCACGGTGACGCCCGGCGCCGGCACCACGGACGCCTCGGGCCTCGTGTCGGCGTCGTGGACGTTGGGCACCGCGGCGGGAACGCAGACGCTCACCGCGACCGCCTCGGGGAAGTCGGTGTCGGCCTCCGTGACCGCCCGCGCCGGCGCGGCCGCGCTGTTCGAGAAGGTGTCCGGGGACGCGCAGGCCGGCGCGGCCGGCGAAGCGCTCCCCCAGCCCCTGGTGGTGGCCGTGAAGGACCAGCACGGCAACCCGCGCGCCGGAGAGTCGCTCACCGTGGCGGTGACGGCCGGAAGCGGCTCGGTGGGATCCGCCTCGGCCACCACGGGCTCCGACGGCCGCGCCTCCCTCACGTGGACGCTGGGCGAGGCCCTCGGGGCCAACACCCTCACCGTGACGCACGCGCTCGGCACCGTGACGTTCACAGCCACGGCGAGGGCCGGTGCCCCGGCCGCCGTGACGGCGGTGTCGGGCGGAGGGCAGACCGCCGCGGCGGGCACCGCGCCGGCGGACCCCCTGGTGGTGGAGGTGAAGGACCGCCTGGGCCACCTGGTGAGCGGGGCGAAGGTGGCGTTCGTCGTCACCGCCGGGGACGGAAAGCCGTCGGCGGACACGGTGGCCACCGGCGCCGACGGGCGCGCCCAGGTCATCTGGACGCTGGGCGCCACCGCCGGCGCCCAGACCCTGGAGGCACGGGTGCAGGGCGCCGGCGCCGTTTCGTTCACCGCCACCGCGGTGGCAGGGCCGGCGTCGAAGCTGGAGTTCGTCTCCGGGAGCGGTCAGACCGGCACGGTCGGGCAGAACCTCGCCCAGCCCTTGGTGGTGAAGGTGTCCGACTCCTTCGGCAACGGCGTGGCCGGAACGGCGGTGGCCTTCTCCCCCTCCATGCCCGGAGGCCAGGCGACGCCCGCCCAGGGGAGCACCGGCTCCGACGGCACGCTCGCCACCACCTGGAAGCTGGGCAACACCGCCGGCGCCCAGACCCTCTCCGCCTCCGCCACTGAACTGGCGTCCGCCACCGCGACGGCCACCGCCGCGCCCGGCGCGGCGGCCACGGTGCGCGCGGCGTCGGGGAGCGGCCAGACAGGCACCGTGGGCCAGGCGCTGGCCGACCTCCTCGTCGCGGAGGTGGTGGACGGCTTCGGCAACGCGGTGCCCGGCGTGACGGTGACGTTCACGCCCGCCGCGTCCAGCGGGACCGTGAGCGCCTCCTCGGGCGCCACGGGGAGCGACGGCCGCGTCTCGACGAACTGGACGCTGGGCACGACGTCCGGCGCCCAGAGCGTCACCGCCTCGGCCGCCGGCGCGGTGCCGGCGTCCTTCACGGCCACGGCCAACCCCCGGCCGGCGTCGGCGTTCGTGGTGGTCTCGGGGAACGGCCAGACCGGAGCGGCCACGGCGCCCCTGGCATCGCCCCTGGTGGTGGCGGCCCGGGACACCTTCGGCAACGGCGTGCCCGGCGTGGCCGTGACCTTCTCCGTGACGTCGGGCGGCGGCTCGGTGTCCCCGGCGTCGGCCACCACCGGGAGCGCCGGCACCGCGTCCACGACGTTCACCCTCGGGCCCACGGTGGGGACGCACACCGCCCAGGCCTCGGCGGGCGCGCTGGGCACGGTCGACTTCACGGCCACCGCCACGTCGGGCCCGCCCGCCGCCATCACGAAGGTCTCCGGCGATGCCCAGACCCGAACCGTGGGCGACACGGTCACGGTGACGGCGGTGGTGGTGGACGCCACCGGGAACAAGGTCCCCAACGCGGCCGTTACCTTCTCGGTGGCGTCGGGCGGGGGATCCGTGGTGGCGCCGGCCCCGGTGGAGTCGCCGCTGGGCGCGTCCTCCGGGAGCTCCTTCACCAACGCACAGGGTCGCGCCACCGCCCTCTGGACGCTGGGCAACGCCGCGGGAGCGCAGACGCTCGCCGCCTCGGTCACCGGCGCCGGCTCGGTGACGTTCAGCGCCACGGCCCAAGCCGGGCCGGCGACGTCCCTTGGCAAGGTGGCCGGGGACAACCAGAGCGCCACGGTCGGAACGGCCGTGGCCACGAGGCCGCGGGTCAGGGTCGCCGACGTGTTCGGGAATGGGGTCTCCGGCGTAAGCGTCACGTTCGCGGTCGCCTCCGGGGGTGGCTCGGTGGCCGGCGCGACGCAGACCACCGGTGCCGACGGGACCGCGACGGTGGGGGGCTGGACCCTGGGATCCAGCGTGGGCACCAACACGCTCACGGCGTCGGCTTCCGGGCTCTCGCCGGTGACGTTCACCGCCACCGGCACAGCCGCGCCCTCCCCGGGCTTCGACATCGAGATCCGCGTGGTCGGCAGCATGTCCGCGGCGGTGCAGGCGGCGTTCGCGGCGGCGGAGGCCAAGTGGGAGTCGGTCATCACCGGCGACATCGCCGACATCAGCCTCACCGCTGCCCAGGTGGACGCGTGCGGTGACGTGACGCCGGCGGAAGCGCTCAACGTGGACGACCTCGTGATCTACGCCAGGGTCACAGCCATCGACGGCGTGGGGAAAATCCTGGGCCAGGCCGGCCCGTGCTACATCCGCTCCAGCGGCAAGCTCCCCATCCTGGGCACCATGGAGTTCGACGAGGCCGACATGGCCTCCATGGCCGCCGACGGCACTCTGGGCGACGTCATCCTCCACGAGATGGGCCACGTCCTCGGCTTCGGGACGATCTGGGACAACCTGTCCCTGCTCCAGGACGCCGGGACCGCCGACCCCTACTTCTCCGGCGCGCAGGCCAAGGCGGCCTATACCGGGCTCGGGGCGACGCTGGTGAACGGTGTCCCGCTGGAGAACACGGGCGGGGAGGGGACCCAGGACTCCCATTGGCGGGAGACCGTCTTCCGCACCGAACTCATGACCGGCTGGGTCTCGGGCCCGGGCAATCCGCTGAGCATCGTCACCGTGCGCTCCATGGGCGACCTGGGGTACATGGTGGACCCGGGAGCCGCCGATGCGTATGCGCTCCCGGCGCCCTCGCCGGCGCGGGTGGAAGAGCGCGGTGGGGATGAGCCGTGGGAGCGACTCCTCAAGCCCCGGGGCGCGATCACGCCCGAGGGCGTCCGGGTGCCGATCCGCTGAGCGCGGACGCCTGTCCCGATGGCTACGCAGTGCATTGCCCCCCGTGTCCCCGCGCTGCACCTTGGCCCATGCCCGAGACGCGCCTGGCCCACTTCGATCACCACTGGGAAGCCGAGATGGCCCGGGGCTACCTGGACGACGCCGGCCTGCCGTCGCGCCTCGTCTCCGACAACCTGGCCGGCGGATACACGTACGTGGGGAGCGTGTCCGGCGCCTCGCTCCTCATCGCCGCAGAGCTCTTCGACGAGGCCCGGCGCGTCCTCACCTCCGCAGGCGTCCTGCACCCGGCGCCGGAGGAGGGGGACGCCCTTTCCACCGAGGTCCGCCCCGGCCCGGCCCCGACGGCCACCCCCCCGCTCGCCCCTCTGCAGGAGGCCGACCGGCGGGACCTCACCGAGCGCCTCACGGCGGCCAGGAAGGCGGAGGTCCGTCACTTCATCCGCTGCATGCTCGGCGTGACGCCTGCCGCCGTCATCCCCGTCGTGGGCCTGGCGCTGGAGGGGAACGTCGCCCTGCTGGCCCTCCTCTGCGTCCTCGTCACCCTCGTCGAAGGGTGGCGGTGGATCCGCGCCGGTCGCCTGGTGAAGCGACTGGAGGGGGAGTTGGCCTTGGTCGGGGAGACGGAGCCGGGGAAGGGCGACGCCTGAGCCGCCCCCTCGCCGCGGCCACCTGGCCGTCGGCGCCCCACGTGCGGCTTTCCTCCGGGCCCCGCCCGGAGCATCATGTACCGTGTCCGGCGGCGGCACGGTGTCGGGGAGCCACCGCGCGGGCCCACGCTTCCGCCCCGAGCGGGGAGGGCTCACCATGGATCGCTGGAGCCGCGTGGCCTGGGAGGTCGTGCTCGGCTGCGCCGCCGTGGCTGCTTCGCCCCTGGCCGGGAGCGGGCAGGCGCCCGGTCCCCTCCCGCTCTTCTCGGCCCACGAGCCCCTGCGGTTCACCCTCGTTGCCGACATGGGCTCCCTGCGCTCCGAGCGGAGCGAGACGGACCGCCCCGCACTCCTCGTGCTGGCCGGCGGTGACACGCTCCCCATCGAGGTGCGTCCCCGCGGAGAGTTGCGCCGCAACCCGGCGGTCTGCTCGTTCCCTCCCCTGCGGCTGGACTTCACCTCGTCGGGGTCCGACGGCACGCCCTTCCAGGGGCAGGACAAGCTGAAGATGGTGGTCCCCTGCCACCTGGAGCGTGACCGCTTCGAGGGACTCGTCCTCCGCGAGTACCTCCTCTACCGTGTCTACGCCCTCCTCACCGACCTGTCGTTCCAGGTCCGCCTGGCGCGCGTCACCTTCCAGGACCTGGCGGGAGACGGCCGGCCCGTGGAGCGCTGGGCCTTCTTCATCGAGGACGCCTCCGCCCTCGCCGCGCGGGTAGGCGGCGAGCTCTTCGAGCTCCCGGAAGGGAAGGTGCTGCGGCCGCAGGCCTTCGACCCGGCCGACGCCGTCACCCAGGCGCTCTTCCAGTACCTGATCGGGAACACGGACTGGCACGACGCCCAGGGGCACAACGTCGCGCACGTGGCGGTGGCGGGGCGTGTCGTCCCCATCCCCTTCGACTTCGACTTCGCCGGCGCCGTGGAGGCCCCCTACGCCAACCCGGCCGACGGCCTCCCCATCGAGAACGTCCGGCAGCGGCTTTACACGGGGTGGTGCTGGCCCCGCTTCGACACCGAGCCTATCGTGGCGCGCTTCCGCGAGATCCGGCCGGCGCTGGAGGAGCTGTACCGGTCGTTCGAGCCCCTCGATCAGGGCACCCGAAGGGAGACGCTGGAGTATTACTCGGACTTCTACGAGAGGGTGAGCACGCCGGAGCGCGCCGTGCACTACGTGTTCCGCGACTGTAAGCGCCTCCCCTGACACGGGACCCGATGAACCCTGCACGCCCCGCCGGCGCGCGGACTGCGATTCTGTCCGTGGCGGCCGTCCTGATCCTCGCGGCGCCGCCCGCCTCGGCGCAGCCGGCCGACGCGCAGCCTCGGCCCTTCCCCTACGCTGTGGGCCGGACGGACGCCGTCCTCCTCCCGGCGACGGCGGGCGTCTCCCTCCTCGGAGACCTGGCCGCCCCCGAGCCGAAGCCCCTCACCCAGGCCGAGGTGGCTTCCCTCTCGCCCGACGACGTCAACGCCTTCGACCGTGTCGCGGCCCGCTCATGGTCCGAGTCGTGGGCCACGGCCAGCGACCGGAGCCGCGACGCGCTGCTCGGCGCCGCCGTCCTGGCTTCGTTCGCTCCCCGCGTGGTGGAGGGACGGTGGCGGGAAGCCGTCACGCTGGGCGTCATGTTCGCCGAAGCCGCGCTCCTCGTGGAGGGCGCCACCTACCTGGCCAAGGACCTCACCGGGCGCAGGCGCCCCTGGACGCACAACACGTCGCTCTCCGTGGAGGAGCGCCTGGCCCTCTCCGCCACCGACCCACTGGACGCGCGCCGCTCGTTCTTCTCGGGCCATGCGTCCTCGGCGTTCGCCCTCGCCACGCTCATGTCCACGGTGTACACCGACGTGCACGGGCGGACGCGGACCTCCGACGCCCTGTGGGCCGCGAGCCTCTCCGCCGCCGCTCTCACCGCCTTCGCCCGCGTGAAGGCCGGGATGCACTACCCCACGGACGTGATGGCGGGCGCCGCGGTGGGCGTCGCCGTGGGCCGCCTGGTGCCCGCACTGCACCGGGTGGACCGCGCGCCGCGGGCGTACGTCTCGGCGGGGCCCGCCGGCTTGACGGTGAGAATCCCCCTGGGTGGAGGGGCGCCCCGCTGATGCGCGCGCCCGTCCTGCTGCTCGCCCTCCTGGCCACGGCGGCGTCCCCGCGTGCCCTCCGCGCCCAGGACCTGCCCGGCCCCGACGACCGCACGCCCTTCAGCGAGGCCCGCCTCGCCGTGGAGACCCTCACGGCCCGCCCCGGCCACCCTCTGTCCGTGGGGCTCGCCCTCACCCTCGATCCCGGATGGCACACGTACTGGAAGAACCCGGGGGACTCGGGGAGCGAGGCCATCCTCGAGTGGTCGCTCC
The DNA here is from genome assembly GCA_964545395.1 of uncultured Gemmatimonadaceae bacterium. Lineage (GTDB taxonomy): Bacteria > Gemmatimonadota > Gemmatimonadetes > Longimicrobiales > Gaopeijiaceae > SZUA-318. The sequence goes on from CAZJFX010000006.1 coordinate 62,715, forward strand.
CCGCGGGGGTGACGGCGGGGCCGCTCCGGTGGCCCCACCCGGAGCAGGTGTCTTATCCGCCGCTCATGAGCTACGGCTACCACGGGGCCGTCCTCCTCCTTACGGACCTGGACGTAGCCCCCGAGGTGCCGGTGGGCTCCCGTCTGAGCATCGGCCTCCGGGCCTCGTGGCTGGTGTGCCAGGAGATCTGCCTCCCGGCGGACACGGCCTTCGCGGTCGAGGTCCCGGTGGCGGAGGCGCCTGCGGCGCCCGACCCGGCGTGGGCGCCCCTCTTCGCCCGGACGAGGCACCTCCTCCCGGTGGAGGACGCCGCGTGGACCGCCCACGCCCTCCCGACCTCCGCAGGTTACACGCTGGAGATCACGGCGCCGGCAGGGTGGAGGGACCCGACCACCGACGTCTACTTCTTCGCCCTCGACCCTACCGCCGTGGATCACGTGAAGCCCCAGGACCCGGCATGGGACGGCGGCGTGCTCCGCCTCACGCTGCACCGCTCACCCTACAACACGGGGCCCGCGGCGCTGGAGGGGGTGCTGGTGCGCACCGACGGAGGCGGGTTCACGCGGGGGCGCGACGCTGCCGGCACGCCTCCCGAGGATGGTGCCGCGGCGCGCCCGGCGCTGGCGCTCTCGGCCCCGGTGGCGGGTTCCGCGGGCCCGGCGGGCGATGCCGGCGCGGACGCAGCGGGTCCGCCTTCCGGCGCCGGGAGCGCAGGCCTGCCCGGCCTCGCCGTGGCCCTCCTCCTGGCCTTCGCCGGCGGCGTCCTCCTGAACCTCATGCCCTGCGTCTTCCCCGTCCTGTCCCTGAAGATCCTGGGGTTCGTGCGACACGCCGGAGGCCACCCGGCCGTGACGCGGCGCCACGGCGCGACCTTCGGGGCCGGGGTGGCGGTTTCCTTCCTGGCGCTGGCCGGCGCCCTCCTGGCCGTGCGCGCGGCCGGGACCCAGGTAGGGTGGGGGTTCCAGCTCCAGAGCCCGCCCATCGTGGCGCTCCTGGCCGTCCTCGTCTTCGTCATCGGCCTGATGCTGGCAGGGGTCTGGGAGCCGGGCGCGGCCCTCACCCGCCTGGGCGCGGTGGGTGCCGGGGACGAGAGCCTCCGGGGCTCCTTCCTCACCGGCATTCTCGCCGCCGTGGTGGCCACGCCCTGCACCGCCCCCTTCATGGGCGCGGCCATCGGCGTGGCCTTGGTCCGGCCCGCGGCGGAGGGGCTGGCCATCTTCGCTGTCCTGGGCGCGGGGATGGCGACGCCGTACATGGTTCTTTCCTCCTGGCCGGCGCTCCTGGAGCGGGTCCCACGCCCCGGCCCCTGGATGGAGACGCTCAAGCAGGCGCTCTCGTTCCCCATGTTCGGCGTGGTGGTCTGGCTGGCGTGGGTGTTCGGCCTCCAGACCGGGATGAGCGGCGTGGCGGGACTCCTGGCCTCCCTCACGTTGGTGGCCCTGGGGTGCTGGATCCTGGGACGGTGGCCCGCTCCGGCCACCACGGGCGTCCGGCGCATCTTCACCCGCGCCGCGGCGCTGGCGGCGTTCGCCCTGGCCGCCGCCGCCCTGGTGTGGGCGACCCGCTCCGAACCGGCATGGTCTTCGGGGACGGCGGCGGCCGGCGCCGGGACGGGCGGCGACGCCGAGGCCATCCCCGCCTGGGAGCCCTTCGGCGACGGGTCCACCGTGAACGTCCACCGTGCGGCGCGGCGGATCGTCTTCGTGGACTTCACCGCCGCCTGGTGCATATCGTGCCAGGTGAACGAGCGCGTGGTCCTCGCCTCCGAGGGCGTCATGGCCGCCTTCCGCGAGCGGAACGTGGCGCTCATCAAGGCGGACTGGACGCGCCGGGACCCGGAGATCACCCGGGCGCTGGCGACATTCGGACGGAGCGGGGTACCGCTCTACGTCGTGTATTCCCCCGACCCCGGGGCGGAGCCCGAGCTCCTCCCCGCAATCCTCACCCCCGGCATCGTGCTGGCGGCCCTGGAGCGGGCCGGCCGGGCGGTGCCCGCCGGCTGACACGCAAGGAGGCAAGCACATGCGCGTACGCAACGCACGGACGGGCCACGAACGGGCGGGACGGCTCCTCCCCGGAGTCCTGGCCCTGGGGCTGGCGGCGGCCCTCTCCTCCCCCGCCGCCCTCCGGGCGCAGGCGCCGGAGATCGGGAAGGCCGCCCCGGCCTTCACCCTCCTCGACACCAAGGGCGACCAGCACTCCCTCTCCCAGTACGCCGGCAAGTACGTGGTGCTGGAGTGGCTCAACTACGACTGCCCCTACGTGAAGAAGCACTACTCCAGCGGGAACATCCCGGGCCAGCAGCAGAAGTGGCGGGACGAGGGCGTGGTATGGCTCGCCATCGTCTCGTCGGCGCCGGGGACGCAGGGGCACTTCGAGCCCGCCGACATGGACGCCCGCACCGCTAGCGACGGGAGCAACGCCTCGGCGGTGCTCCTGGACCCCTCGGGCAAGGTGGGCCGCGCCTACGATGCCCGTACGACGCCCCACATGTTCGTCATCGACCCCCAGGGCGTCCTCCGCTACATGGGCGGCATCGACGACAAGCCCACCGCTCGCGTGGAGGACCTGGACGACGCCACCCAGCTGGCGGACAAGGCGCTGGAGGAGCTGTTCGCCGGCAAGGCGGTGACCGTGCCCACCTCCCGGCCGTACGGTTGCTCGGTGAAGTACGCGGGGTGACGCTCCTCCTCGTCGCCGCCGTCTTCCTCCTCGCAGCCTTGGCCCTCGAGCGCGTGCGCCTGGAGCGGACCCGCTCGGCGCTCCCGCTCCGCGTCGCCGTGACCGGGACGAGGGGGAAGACCACCGTGGCCCGCCTCCTGGCCTCGGTGCTCCGCGAGGAGGGGCGCGCGGTCCTGGCGAAGACCACCGGCTCCGAGCCGTGCCTGGTGCTCCCCGACGGGTCCGTGGAACGCATCCGGCGCAGGGGGCCCGCCTCCATCCTGGAGCAGAAGGCGCTCCTGCGCCGGGCCGCACGCCTGGAGGCAGACACGGTGGTGGCGGAGGTGATGAGCATCCACGCCGAGAACCACACCGTGGAGGGACGGCGCATCCTCGCCCCCCACCTGGTGCTGGCCACCAACTTCCTCGTGGACCACACCGAGGCCCAGGGAGGCACGCCGGAGTCGGTGGGCTCGGTGCTGGCGCTCGCGGTGCCGCCGGGCGCCGTCGTCCTCGTCCCCGAGGGCCTTTGCCCGGCTTCGTTCCGGAGCGCGGTGGCCGCGGTGGGGGCCACGCTCGTGGAGGTCCCGGCGGGGAGCGCCGGAGCCGCCGACGCGGCGTCGGGAGGAACGCCATCCTCCGGATCTCCCCAACCCACATCCTTCCCCACCTTCCCGGACAACCTGGACCTGGTCGTGGCCGCGGCGCGGCGCCTGGGGGTAGGCGACACCGCCATCCACCGGGGGATCGCCAAGGCCCGCCACGACGTGGGGGCACTGGGCGTGTGGACGGTGCAGGCAGAGGCGGGAAGCAGCTCGGCAGCCGGCCCACCCCACGGCGGGGCACGGGTCCACTTCGTCAGCGCCTTCGCCGCGAACGACCCCGGGGCGACCCTGCGTGTCTACGACCAGGTCATGGCGCGCCTCGGAGGCCCCCGCCCCCGCTGTGTCGGACTCCTGAGCCTTCGCGCCGACCGGGGGGACCGCACGCTGCAGTGGGCCGACGCCCTCGCCGCCGGCTTCCTGGACCGCTTCGACGCCCTCGTCGTCACCGGGCTCCACGCTGCGGCGCTGGAGCGGCGCGTGCGTCGTGCACGGCACGCGGCCAGGTCGTCCACCACGATCCGGATCGTCCGCGGCCGCTCACCGGAGCGCCTCACCGACGCCGCCCTCTCGGCGCTCGGTCCCGGCGGTGGCGTCGTGTTCGGGTTCGGCAACATCGGCGGCCCGGGGGTGGAACTGGTGGAGCATTGGTCCCAAACCGGAGAGGCGGTGGCCCATGGGCATTGAGCTCCCCTTTCTGGGCGTAATCCTCTCCCTGGCCTTCGCGTGGGCCACGGGCGTCTATCCGGGCGGGATCATCGTCCCGAGCTATCTGGTCCTCTTCCTCAGGGATCCGGAGCGGATCGTCGGCACGCTCGTCGCCGGCCTCCTGACCATGGCCGCGTACCGGCTCGCCTCCCGCTGGCTCATCCTCTTCGGGCGCCGGCGCTTCGCCTTCCTCGTGCTCGCAGGGGCGCTCTGGGCCGCGGCGGGAGGCGGCGTCCTCCCGTTCCTCTTCCCCGCATCGGTGGAGTACCGGGTCATCGGGTGGGTCATCCCCGGGCTCATCGCGCACCACATGGACCGACAGGGCGCGGTGGTGACCACGGCAGCGCTGGTCACAGCCACGGTGGCACTGGGCTTCATCGGGCGTCTCTTCGGGATGGCGTAGGGGATGTCCTAGCTGGTCACCGCCGTGCCGCAGTAATGGTAGCCCGCCACGCGCCAGCCGGGGACGTACCGGGTCTCCAGCTCGGTGATCTCGAAGCCGGCCTCGACGAGGAGCGCCGGGACGTCCCGGTCCAGGTGACATCCCCCGCTGACGTGCCGCCAAAGAGGAGTGAGGCGGCTCTGCCAGCGGCGCACTCCTGCGTCCGGCGCGACGCCGTGCTCACAGAAGAGGAGCCGCCCCCCCGGCTTGAGGACGCGGGCGACCTCGCGCAGCCCCCGCCCAGGGTCGGCGATGGAGCAGAGCGTGTAGGTGATCACGACCGTGTCGAACCGACCATCCCCCAGGGGAATCTCCTCTCCCCGGGCCGGGACCAGTTCGACTTCGAACGCCGCGTCCCGCACGGCGCGCGAGGCCATCCTGCACAGCTCCGGCGACGGGTCGAGACCCCAGACCTTCGTGACCTTCGCAGGATCGTAGAACGGGAGGTTGAGGCCCGAACCGAACCCCACCTCCAGGACATCTCCCCGGGCCAGGGGAACCACCTTCCCCCGCTGGCACGTGGTCGTGGACGAGCTGCAGGTGCGGTGGACCAGCGCGGGCAGCAGATACCGCTCGTAGAGGTTCATCGAGGCGAACCGCGTCGCTTCCGTCTCGCCTCGGTCACAGGACCGCCGCCAGCCCGCGCAGGTCGGGCATGCAGTACGTCGCCGGGCACTCCGGCGAGCACCCCCATCGCGCCACGTGCACCGTGCGCATTCCCAGTTGGGCCCCCGCCGCGATCTCCGAGTCCAGGTTGTCGCCGACGACCACCACCTCCTCGGCCGACAGACCCTCCTGCGTCAGGATGTCCTGGAACATGGCCTTCTTTCCCCGGCGCGGCTGGGCCAGGGCGTCATCCACGTACACCGCGTGGAGCCAGGCCCCGATCCCCAGCGCCGCGATCTTCTGGGACTGCACGGACGGAACGCCCGTGGTCACCAGGATCTTCCGCTGCGGGAGGCGGACCAGCTCGTCCACGTCGGGGAAGAGAGGGAGATGGTCGGGGAGCACGGCCGACCCGGATGCCTCCAGAGCCGCCCGCCGGAGCTCGTCGGGCCACCCGTGCTTCCGAGCCACGAGGGTGATGGGGCTCCCCATGAGTTCGAGGATCGAGACCTCCAGCACTTCCCTGCTCACGCCGCCGATGCGCGCGTGAGCCGCCCGGAGCTCGTCGAAGGCTCGCTCCATCACCGCCGTGGGGATGGACTCGGGGTCGAACAGGGTGTGGTCCAGGTCGAGGAGGAGCGCCGTCGTGCTCATGCGGGCGTCATCCCCCGTGCGTCCATTCCGGCCACGCATCCCCTCCGTTCAGCGGTCGTACTCCACCTTGCAGCCGCACCCGTCCCACATGCGCTCGTACGTCTCCAGGCGATCCTCCACGAAACGGCGCATCTCGCCCTCGTCCGCCAGCCGCCGGAGAACCCTCTCACCCGGGGACGGCTCCTCGACCGCGAGCAGCCCCGCGTCGCCCCGGACGATCACGAGCTCGCCGGCGAGGAACGTGCGATGCCGCTCCACGACCTCGAAGGCCCCCTGGACCTCCTCCCAATCGGCCGCCGCCATCCGGACGATGGCCTCCGCCCCGAGACGGCGGGTGAGCTCTTCCATGGTCATGCGTCCGTCCTCCTTTCCTTCTTCTCCGCCACCACCACCGTGGACACCCGGTCCCGCCACGCGCACCGGGCGGAGAAGCCCGCCCCCTCCAGCGCCGCCAGTTCGGCGTCCAGCGAGAGGTAGGTGTCCTCGTCCGCCCACTCGGCGAAGTGCTCCCAGGCCCGGGCCTCCCCAATCCCCGACGCCACCAGGTGCGCCGCCCAAGCCCGCCAGCTCTCTCCCCGGGCCGGCTCCTCCGCCGGCATGGTGACGTCGGCGTTCACGAACACGCCGCCGGGCCGGAGCGCGCCGAAGACGCGTTCGAAGAGTGCCGCCTTCTCCTCCAGCGTGCGCACGTGGTGGAGCGCCAGCGACGCGGCCACCGCGTCGCACTCCGGGAGCGGATCATGGAAGGAGCGCAGGGAGAAGCGGGCCCTGGCTCCGTGCCCGGCCAGGCGCTCCTGCGCCCGGGCCAGCATGTCCTCGTCCTCGTCGACCAGCTGCACGGTTCCCACCTCGGGCCTGGAGAGGAGCACGTCGGACAGCGCGCCGGTGCCTGCCCCCAGATCGAGGACCAGCGCGGGCCGCACGGCCGCCACCGCCACCGCGGCTTCGGTGAGCATGGTCTCGTAGCCGGGGATGAAGCGGCGGATGGACGCGTCGTACTCCTCCACGTCCACGCGCAGGTGGCGGCGCACGCTGTGGCTCATGCCCGGAGGATCCGGGGAGTGGGAGGGGCTGTCAATGTCCCCGCGGCGCCCAGCCGCTCCGCCATGGCCATGACCACCGCTTCCACGAGGCAGAAGCCTGAGGCGCACGCGGGATTCTCGGCGTAGCTTCCCTGCCATGATGCGCATTCCAGGAGGGCACCCGGATGGCGGGAACGTCCCGTCCGCCCGCGTCGGCCCACCCACCCTCTTCGTCGCCGCGGCGTGCGTCAGCCTCGCGGCCTGGGCCGCCGCCGAGCGCCTCGCGCCAACCGAGTCGGTGCCGTGGACCCCAGCGATGCGGACCGCTGCGGCCCACATGGGAAACGCCCTGGCCGCGGTGCGCGACCACCGCGAGGCCGCCGGCATCCCGCCGGACGCCGCCACCGACCCCAACCGCACGGGGCTCGTCGGCCCCGCCTACGACGAGCTCTTCACGACCCTCGGCGACCTGGAGGCGAAGCGCACCACCACCAACCCGGACGCGGCTGCGCTCCTCGCCCACCTCTTGGAGCGGGCCGGCGCGGGGGCGGGCGACACGGTGGCCATCGGCGCGTCCGGGTCCTTCCCGGGCCTCCTCGTCGCGGCGCTCACCGCTACGGAGGCGCTGGGCGCGCATCCCGTCGCCGTCCTCTCCCTGGGGGCGTCGTCATTCGGCGCCACCGACCCGGACCTGGACCTGCTCCGCATCCACCAGATCCTCACGGAGCGTGGCTTGGTGCCCACGCCCCCGGCCGCCGTGTCCCTGGGAGGGACGAGGGACGTGGGGGAGGAATGGGAGCCCGAGGTCCGGGAACGCCTCCTAGCGCGGCTGGGCGCGAGCGGCGTCCCGCTCATCCTGGAGCCGGACCTGAGCGCGAGCGTCGCCCGGCGCATGGAGGTGTTCGGCCGCCCCGCCGCCTTCGTCAACGTGGGCGGCGCCGACGCCAACGTGGGGACGAGCCCCACCCTCCTCGGGCTCCAGCCGGGGCTGCTGGCCCCGGGCGACGTTCCTCTCTCTCCCGCCGCTCAGCGCGGCGTCCTCCAGGAGATGGCGGCGGCGGGCGTGCCCGTGATCCACCTCCTGAATCTCAAGGGCCTGGCTCGGCGCTACGGCCTCCCCTGGGATCCCGTGCCCCTCCCCGCGCCCGGGACGACCCGCCTGCTCCGGGGCGACGCCGCGCCGGCGCCCCTGCTGCCCCTCATCGCCGGGACCTGGCTCGCCGCCATGGTGATTCTGGCGGCGGCGGGCGCCTTCCTCCGCTCACGCCGCGCGTAGCCGGGGCCCCCTGCCGAGGCTCGGACCAGCACCGGGCAACCTATATCGGATTCTAGGCATCCAACATCCGGAACACGCATCGCCCCCTTGTCCGGGAATCCAGGATGTCGAGAGCCAACCTCACGTTCCCCACCGGTCTGGTGCTTCAGGCCATCGCTCGGGGACACCGCCACGGATTCGAGATCATAGAGAGGTCGGGGCTCCCGGCGGGGACCGTGTACCCGGCTCTTCGGCGGCTCGAGGCGGCGGGGTATCTCCGATCAGCCTGGGAAGATGAAGACGAGGCCCACGCCCTCAAGCGACCCGCGCGCTGCTACTACCGCCTGACGTCCGCGGGAGCGACGCTGTTGTCCGAGGCCCTGGAGCGCTTTCCGGCCATCGCCCTGAGCCTGGGCCCGAACCCGTCCGTCCAACCGGAAGGAGCCTGAGGCGATGAGCCCCGGTCCCCGCCAGGTGCGGTGGGTCCGATCCGTCCTGGCCGTCCTGGCGCTCGCGGTCCCCAGAGCCCTTCGGGACCGCTGGCTCAAGGAGTGGCAGGGGGAGCTGGGACACTGGCGCGGGACCCTCGCCGCCATGCTCCTGAGCGCCGCACGGGACACGGTCTCCATCAGGGCGCTCCAGAGCTCGGCAGCTCCATCCGGGGCGCTCGGTCCCACACCCCCTCTCCATGAGGGTACCGTGACGCGCAACACCCTCGAGGACCTCCGCTTCGCGTACCTGACGCTCCGCAAAGCGCCCTGGACCTCTCTTGCCACCGTCGTCACCCTGGCGCTGGGAATCGGGGCCAGCCTCGCCATGTTCGGCGTCCTCAGGGTGGCCTTCCTCGAGCCCCTTCCCTTCTCCGAGGCGGATCGTCTGGTGCTGGGAAGAGCCACGATCCAGGGACAGCTCAACCCTTGGGCGTCCGGGGCCGACTACTACGACTACCGGGACCAGGCCGGGGCCTTCGAGCAGCTGGCCGCCGTCCTCCCCTTCCCCGCCGAGGTCACCGTCACGGGCGGGCAGGAAGCCGAGCGGGCGGTCGTCGGAGTGGCGTCCACAAACCTCTTCAGCACGCTGGGCGTGCGGCCCGTTCTCGGGCGCGGCTTCGTGGACGGGGACGGGGTCGAGGGCGCCGCCAGCGTGGTCGTCATCGACCATCGGCTCTGGCGGCGACGCTTCGGCGGGGACCCGAAAGCCGTGGGACGCACGCTGATCCTCGACGGCGAGCCCAACACCGTGGTGGGAATCCTCCCGGCAGGGTTCTTCTTCATGACCCAGGCCGACATGTGGGTCCCCATGAGGCCCCACCGATGGGGCGCCGGGGACCGGGACCGCCACAGCTGGTTCATCGTGGGGCGCCTGTCCCCGCGCGTGACGTTGGACCAGGCGCAGGTAGAGGTGGACCTGATCTCTGCCCGCCTGGAGCAGGCGTATCCCGATACCAACAGGGACAAAGGGCTGCGACTCACGCCTCTCCAGGACGCTCTGGTCGAGGACTACCTGACCACGCTATGGGCCCTCTCCGGTGCCGTGGTTCTGGTGCTTCTCATCGCCTGCGGCAACGGAGCAGGCATCTTCCTCGCCCGCGCTCCGGCCCGCCGCTTCGACCTGGCGGTGCGTTCCGCCCTCGGAGCCTCCCGTGCGCGCCTGGCGCGTCAGCTCCTGGTCGAGAGCCTCGGGCTGGCCCTGGCCAGCGGCGTTCTCGGGGCCGTGCTGGCGTCCGTGCTCCAGCGCCTGATGTTCGACTACCTCCGCATGGAGCGCCTCGGGCCCCAGGCACCCCACCTCACCTGGGGCGGTGTCGCGGTCACCTTGGGCCTCTCGCTGACGGCCGGTCTCCTCGCCGGGGCCTACCCTGCTTGGCGCGGCACGCGCGCGTCCGCCCACCGGAGTCTGAAGGCCGGGGAACGAAGGATGGGAGACGGCGGCTCGGGCTTCCGGAGCACGCTGGTGGTAGCGCAGGTGGCGCTGTCGGTGTTGCTCCTGGCCGCCTCGGGGCTCCTGATCCGGAGCCTGGCAAACCTCCAAGCCCTGGATCCCGGGTTCGCGTCCGGCAACGTCCTGACGGCTCGCATATGGATCCCCACGGCGACCTACCCCCGGGCCGAGGACCGGATCCGCTTCTACGGAACCCTACTGGAGGAGGTGAGAGCCCTGCCGGGAGTGGCCTCCGCAGCCGTCACCAGCCACATCCCCATCGGCAATCCCGGCAACGTCTACCGGGCCACCGCCGTGGGAGAGGGCCAGGACCCGGAGCGAATCTTCCTGCGCTCCGCGCTCCCAGGGTACTTCGAGACGCTCGGGATCCCCCTGCTGGCGGGAAGGGACATCCAATCCTGTGACGGAGCCGACAGCCCACCCGTGGTCGTGCTCAGCGAGACGGCGGCGCGGCGCTTCTTCGGGGACGAGAACCCGCTGGGCAAGCAGGTGGATCTCCAATTGACGCAGGCGCGTCGCCTCGAGGTGGTGGGGGTCGTGGGCGACGTGCGCCTCAGCAGACTGGAGGAGGAGCCGGAAGCCGCTCTCTACGTGCCGTTCACCCAACGAGCGGGCAACGTCATGAGCGTGGCGCTCAAGACCCGGATGCCGCCCGGGTCCCTCGCGGCACCCCTGAGGGAGGTTCTCCGGAAGCTCGATCCCGACGTGCCCCTCGCCGACCTCGCCACCGTGCCGGAGTTGGTACAGCGCTCCATGGCGGACCGGAGGATCCTCACGCTCGCCATGACCCTCCTCGCTCTCTTCCCCCTCTTCCTGGCCTCCGTCGGGCTCTTCGCCACCCTCACCTATCACGTCTCCAGGCGCAGGCACGAGATCGGCGTCCGGATGGCTCTGGGGGCTGACGCAGGCCGCATCGGCGGGATGGTGCTCGGGCAGGGGATGGCCCTGGTGGGCGTGGGGTCGGCGCTGGGGGTCGCGGGGGCCCTGGCGGCGACGCGCATCCTCCGAAGCCAACTCTTCGGCGTGGGGGCCATCGACCCCCTCACCCTGGTGTCCGTGGTGGGCTTCGTGGTTCTGGTGGCGCTGGCGGCCTCCGCGACGCCCACCTGGCGCGCGATCCGCTCCGACCCGAAGGTGGCGCTGCAGGCCGAGTAGGCCGCAGTCCCGGCCTCGACCGGTTGGCGGGGCACGACACCTCGCCACCATGGTGATTCTCGCCTGAGGGGGCGTTATGATACTTAGACGCAGCAGAGACAACCCGACCCTCCCGTAAGGAACGTGTGATGACGTCCCTCCGAAGGGTCGTGCCCATGTTCGCGGCGGCGTCCCTCGCCCTCGCAAGCACCCTTCCCGTGGCCGCCCAGGCCTCCGCCCCCACCGCCCAGCTTCCCATCCTCCTCACGTCCTGCGGCCAGAGCCCGGGACCCGAGCGGGTGAAGTTCTTCCTCAACCGGCTCCAGCTCCAGCACGAGTTCCTCGCCCAGGCCACCGCAGCGGATCTGGTGGCGGCCCAGCAGGGCGGCAAGCCCTACAAGACGCTCATCATCGTCACGGGTGCGAGCCTCAAGGGGATGGGCGCTGCCGGCGTGTCCATGCCCCAGGAGCTCTCCCGCACCGCGGCGCTCATCGCCGAGGCCGAGAAGCAGGGAATGACGGTCATCGGGGCCCACGTGGAGGGGATGGCGCGCCGGGCCCAGGGCGCGGCGCCCGGGGACAACTCGGACGAACAGTCCATCGACGCCGTCATGCCCAACTCTGCGTTCATGATCATCCGCAAGGACGGCGACGAGGACGGGCGCTTCACCCGCCTGTCCCAGGGAGGAAAGGTCCCCCTCCTCCTGTTCGAGAAGAACATGGAGATGGGCGACCTGCTGGGCCGCGTGTTCGGGAAGTAGGTCCGCACCGTGAGCATGACCGCTTGGGCCGCGCTGGTCCTCGGCGTCATGGTGGCCGCGTACGCCGTGGCCAAGCTCTTCAAGCTGTCCACCGAGCTGGCCATGTTCGCCGCGGCGCTCGCGGGGTCGGTGGCCGGAGGCTTCGGCCTCCCGCCGCGGCACATCGCCGAGGGGGCGATCACCTACCTCGACATCAACCTCATCTTCATCACCGCGACCCTCTTCATGAACGTCCTGAAGGAGTCGGGAGGAGTGGCGTTCGCGGTGCGCGGAATCCTGGTCAAGTTCCACCGCACCAGAGCCCTCCTTCTGGTCCTCCTCACCGTCCTCCTCCTCCTCCCGGGGGCGCTCACCGGCGCGGGGAGCGTCACCGTGCTCATCACGGGTGGGATGGTGGCGGTGGTGCTCAAGGCCATGGGCGTGTCGTCGGTGCGCACCGCGGCCATCGTCTTCATCATCGCCGGGCTGTCCGCGGCGGCTCCTCCGGTGAGCCTCTGGGCCATGATGACGGCAGCGGGCGTGAACATGCCGTACATCGGGTTCTTCTGGCCCCTCCTGGCCCCTTGCGTCCTCCTGTCCTTGGCCGCGGCCTTCCTTCTGGGATGGCGGGGCGAGTCGTTGGCGCTGGAGAGGGCCCTGGGGGAGCTACCCGTTCCCCCGGAGAAGATGAGCTGGCTCCGGCTCCTCCTCCCCTTCGGCGTCTTCGCCCTCTTCGTGTGGATCGGGCGGCAGTGGCCCCACGACACGCCGGTGATCGGGCTCCCGCTCATGTTCGCCTTCGCCGCGTTCACGTCGTGGGGCCTGTCCCCGGTGCGCCTGGACCTGCTGCGCATCTCCCGGGAGACGGTGCACCAGCTCCTCCCCCTGGTGGGCACGCTCACGGCGGTGGGGATCCTGGTGCAGATCATGACGCTCACCGGAGTGCGGGGTCTCCTCGCCGTCACCGTGGTGACGCTGCCGGTGTGGCTGGTGTTCGGGACCCTGTTCCTCGTCCTCCCCGTCTCCGAAGCCGTCCTCATGTGGGGAGCGGCGCCGGTGCTCGGCGTCCCGCTCGTGCTCCTCTTCAACACCATGGGGCTCGACCCCATCGTGGCGCTGGCGGGGATGAGCGTGATCTGGCCTTTGGGCGACGCCATACCGCCCACGGCCATCATCGGGCGCCTCACCGTGGACGTGGTGGGCTACAAGGAGTCCTACATGGGATTCCTGAAGGCGTGCATCGTCCCGGCGATCCTCATCGCGCTCGTGGGCACCCTCATGGTCGTGGGGTCCGCGAAGCTCTCGTTCCTCACCGGGCTCTAGGAGGAAGCGAAGCCATGGTCCTCCTGCAGACGCTGGTCACCCTCCTCTACTACGCCATGGTGGCCGGGGTGGCCGGCATCATGATCTGGAACCTGGTACGCAGCCGGGACTGGAAGGAGGAGGTGCTCTACGTCATCGTGCTCGTCCCGTTCCTCCTCCGACTCTTCCGGCTGAAGTGAGGAGGGCACCGTGATCCGCAAGCTCGTCATCGCCGCCCTGGGCCTCGTCCTCCTGGCCGCCTCGGGGTGGAGCTTCCACCGCTCGCGCACGCTTCCCGAGGCGGTGGTCCTGAGCCCCGGCGTCACCGAGGTGAAGCTCCTGTCCGAGTGGTTCGACGGCGTCCGGGGGACGGCCAACGACTGCAACGTCTACATCCTCGACAGCGGCGTGCCCGGCGCCACCGTCTTCGTCATGGGCGGCACCCATCCGGAGGAGCCTGCCAGCCGTCTCGCAGCCTGGCTCCTGGTGGAGAACGCGGTCATGGAGTCGGGGAGGCTCATCGTGGTGCTCAGCGCCAACCGGAGCGCCTCCACCGTGACCCGGGTGGGGGGTGCCTATCCCCCCGACTTCGCCATCCCCACCGAGTGGGGCGAGCAAACGTTCCGCCTGGGTGACCGCTGGTCCAACCCCCTGGACCAGTGGCCCGACCCGGAGGTCTACATCCACTACCCCAGCAGGCAGTACCTGGCTTGGATGGACATCCGAAACCTGAACCGGGCCTGGCCAGGGCGCCCCGACGGGACACTCACCGAGCGCACGACTTACGCGTTCATGGAGCTCATCCGGAACGAGGGCGTGGACCTCTTCATCGACCTCCACGAAGCCGAGCTCCAGTACCCGGTCATCAGCACCATCGTGGCCCACCAGTCCGGGGAGGAGCTCGCCACGTACGTCTCCATGATGCTCTCCGACATGGAGTTCAACATGGGGATGGAGTATTCGCCCCTGAACCTGCACGGCCTCTCCCACCGCGAGGTGGGCGACTTCTCGGACGCCGTGTCGCTTCTCTTCGAGGCACCCGAGCCTTTCCTGGACGCCACTCGCGGGCGCACGACGCGGGAGCAGCTGCTCACGGGCAAGGACGAGTTCGTGGTGAGAGCCGGTCAGGCCGGCCTCCTCTTCGAGAAGATCGACGAGAACGGCTGGCCCATCGACGTGCGCGTGGGCCGGCACGTGTCCGCCATCCTCCAGACCCTGGAGGCGTGGACCGAACTCAATCCGGAGCTCCCCCTGCTGATCACGGGAGTGCCCCGCTACGACGAGGTGGTGGAGCGGGGCCTGGGGCACTGGCTCCACGACCCGTCCGCGGCCCCGCCGGAGAAGGTGAAGATCGAGTAGCGAAGGGCGCAGGGAGCCGCGACCCGTGGCTGGCCCGGCGCACCGGGGTTGGACCCGAACGACAGGAGACATTCCGTGAGACATCTCTTCAGAAAGGCCCTGCCGGGCACCCTGGGACTCGCCCTGGCGCTCCTCTCCGCCGGCGCCGCGTACGCACAGACGGCACCCCAGGGGCTCGTCCCTGGGATGGCGTGGCCCAGTGGCCCCTCGTGCACCGCCGAGGACGGCAGTTGCGGCTGTGATGCTGCCGTGCAGGACTGCGGGTGCACCAGCATCCAGGTGGCGCGCCTGGCGTCCACCGACGGTTCGGTGATGACCGCGCACTCGTGCGACGGTAACTACCGGAACTGGCTGCAGATCGAGCCCCGCCGGACGAACGCCGCCGGAGCGACCATGCCCATCTACTGGGGGCTCCTGCACACCGAGACCCCCGACGACCTGCGCCGGGTCACGCTCAAGGGGCGCATCCCCGACGTGCCGTCCACGTACCGGTACTTCAACGTGGCCTACCCGGCCATGAACGAGAAGGGACTCGCCATCGGCGAGACCACCATCGGCGGGCGCCGGGAACTGATCAACGACGAGGGGCTCTTCCTCATCGAGAACCTCCAGGCCATCGCGCTGGAGCGCACCGCCACCGCCCGGGAGGCCATCAAGCTCATCGGCGAGCTGGTGAAGGAGTACGGATACGGCGACAACGGCGAGTGCCTGACCTTCGCCGACGCCAAGGAGGTCTGGCACTTCGAGATCATGGGCGCCGGCCCCATGGAGCCGGGCGCGGTGTGGGCCGCGGCCCGCATTCCCGACGATCACGTCGGCGTGTCCGCCAACATCCCCCGCATCTCCACGCTGGACCTGGCCGACCCGGACCACTACATGGCCAGCGACAACATCCACTCCATGGCCGAGGAGATGGGGTGGTGGGACTCGAAGAGCGGCGAGCCGTTCCGGTTCTGGAAGGCCTACAGCGGACGGAGGCCGTTCGCGGTGCGGGAATTCTACGTTCTGAGCACGATGGCGCCCTCGCTCGAGCTCTCCATGGACATGGAGGAGCTCCCGTTCTCGGTGAAGCCCGACGACAAGGTCTCCATCCAGCGGGTGCTGGACTACTACCGGGAGACCTACGAAGGGACCGCGCTCGACATGAGCAAGAACCTCCAGGTCCCGAACCCCGAGCTGCGCGCCAACCCCCAGGCCGCGCCCACCGTCACCAGCCCCATGGTGAACAACTGGAACCTGAGCCGCGACATGGGTGCGCTCCTGAACGCGGTGAAGCCCGGGACGGTGGACGTCCAGCGTACGATCTCCGCGCAGCAGTGCTCGTACTCGCAGGTCATCCAGGCGCGCGACTGGCTCCCGCCGGAGATCGGCACGGTGGCGTACTTCTCGTTCGACAACCCGGGCCAGAGCCCCCGCATCCCCATCTACGCCGGCACGCTCTCCCTCCCCGAGAGCTTCAAGGTGGACTGCCAGCACTCGTACCGTGAGGAGGCGGCATGCTGGTGGATCCGCCGCACCAACCGCCTCTCCCAGATCAAGTGGGGCTGGGCCCGCCAGTATCTGGAGCCCGCCGTCATGGAGCTCGAGGAGCAGCTCTTCCTGGAGCAGCCCCTCATCGATCAGAAGGCGGTGGAGATGATGAACGCCGAGGGCGGTGCCGACCCCATGGAGTTCCGCCAGTTCCTCACCCGCTACACCGACACCTGGGCGCGGGGCACCATGCAGAAGTGGCGCGAGATGGGCGACTTCTTCTGGACGTACTACGCGAGAGGGTGGTAGGCGAGGCTTAGGCCGCGACGGGTAGCGGCAACCACCAGTGGCGACCCTGCCGCCCCCCCGGGGCGGCAGGGTCGCGCTGCTTCCGAGTCGGTAGCCCCGGCGCCGAAGAGCAGGAGCTTGGCGAGAAGGAACTGAACGCGGTCCTGGACCGGCTGATCCAGGGCAAGACACCCGAGGACATCCTGGGCCAGTCGGACAAGCGGGTCAAGACCGACACGGTGGAGATCGACCTGGAGGTTCCACGGGATCGGGACGGCACGTTCGAGCCGGTGATGGTGGCGAAGGGCCAGCGACGGCTGCCGTGATGGAGGACGTGAGGGCGCGGCAGGCGTCCGCCATCCCCGCGCGGGCAGCGAAGGGATGTGCTGAAATGGTGTTCACCTGACATCTGGCCACAAGAGAGGACGGTGGCCAAGCGCCCCGGCCGGAGCCAACCGAGTGAGCTCGGGTCCTCCCCGCCACGAGGGGCGCACTCGCACCCCGCCTGCATCCGTCCGCCACACCCACTCCGTCTCGGTTGCCCCCCGCTTACCCGCACCCCACCATCCGCTTCAACCCAACACGCCGCTGGGAACGCCCCTCCGACCCTGTCTTCCCGTCATGGAGAACGGCACCCTCATCGCCGGCAAGTACAGGGTCCTCCACAAGCTGGGGGCTGGCGGGATGGGTGTGGTCTACAAGGCCGAAGACCTCAAGCTCAAGCGCCCGGTGGCGCTGAAGTTTCTCCCTCCGGACCTCATGGACGCTCCGGAGGTGAAGGAGCGGTTCCTCGTCGAGGCCCAGGCCGCCGCGGCCCTTTCCCATCCCAACATCTGCGTGGTCTACGAGGTGGGGGAGAGCGAGGATCGCCCCTACATCGCCATGGAGTACGTGGAAGGGGAGACCCTCCGGGACCGGATCAGGAGGGGGCCGCTGCCGGTGGAGGAGGCGCTGGAGCTGACCCTGCAGATCGCCGCCGGCCTGGGGGAAGCCCACAGCAAGGGCATCCTTCACCGGGACGTGAAGAGCGCCAACGTCATGGTGACGGAGAAGGGCACGGCCAAGGTCCTGGACTTCGGTCTGGCCAAG
The DNA here is from genome assembly GCA_964545395.1 of uncultured Gemmatimonadaceae bacterium. Taxonomy (GTDB): domain Bacteria; phylum Gemmatimonadota; class Gemmatimonadetes; order Longimicrobiales; family Gaopeijiaceae; genus SZUA-318. The sequence goes on from CAZJFX010000006.1 coordinate 79,988, forward strand.
CTCCGCGGTGAGGGCTCGCTGACCAAGACCCAGACCACGCTGGGCACCGTGGCGTACATGTCGCCGGAGCAGAGCCGGGGGGAGAAGCTGGACCCCCGCACGGACGTCTGGTCGCTGGGCGTCGTGCTGCACGAGATGGTGGCGGGTCGGCTCCCCTTCCGGGGCGACCACGATATGGCGGTCCTCTATTCGATCCTGCACAAGGAGCCCGAGGCCCTGACCCAGGCCCGCCCCGGCGCGCCGCCCGGGCTGGATCAGGTGGTGCGCCGGGCCCTGGCCAAGAAGCCCGCCGAGCGCTACCAGACCATGGAGGAGCTCCGGGAGGACCTGTCGGCCGTGGCCGGGGGCCTCAGGCCGCTCAGGGTGGGGCTCGCAGGGAGGACGGTCCTGGGAATCAGGGCCTCCTATGCGTATTCGGCTCTGGCGGCCCTCCTGGTCCTCGCCCTGGGGCTCAACGTCGGCGGCGTCCGGGACCGGCTCCTGGGACGCAGCGCCCCCCCGGCCCACATCAAGCTGGCGGTGCTCCCCTTCCTCAACCTCACCGGGGACCCGGAGCAGGAGTACCTCTCCGACGGGATCACCCAGGAGATGATCACGCTGTTGGGGCGCCTGCATCCTGAGGGCCTGAGCGTCATCGCCCGGACGTCGGTGATGCGCTACAAGGGCGGCGCCACACCCGTGGACCAGATCGGCCGGGAGCTCAGCGTGGACTACGTGCTGGAGGGGAGCGCGCGGCGCGAGGGGGGCCGGGTGCGGATCTCCGCCGACCTCATCCGGGTCCGGGACCAGACGCAGCTCTGGGGAGACGTCCTGGAGCGGGAGATGTCGGGCATCCTGGCCCTGCAGAACGAGGTGGCGGAGAGCATCGCCAGGGCCCTGGCCCTCAACCTCCTGCCGGGGGAACAGGCCCGCCTGGCCCAGGCCCGGCCGGTCAACCCCGAGGCCCACGAAGCCTATCTCAGGGGTTCCTTCCACTGGCCGAAGTTCACGCCCGCGGATCTGGAGATCGCCGAGAGATACTTCGACCTGGCTCTGGAAAAGGACTCCTCCTATGCACCTGCCTACGCCGGTCGCGCCTGGGTCTGGGTGGCGCGCAACCAGTTTGGGCTCGTGTCGCCCGAGGAGGCGGGTCCGAAGGCCAAGGCCGCGGGGCTCAGGGCCATCGAGTTGGACGAAGATCTGGCCGCCGCCCACGAGGTCATGGCTACCATCAGGGCATGGACGGATTGGGACTGGGACGGCGCCCGCGAATCCTTTCGGAAGGCCATCGAGATCAATCCCAATGTGGCCAACGCGCAGGCGATGTATTCCCATTTCCTGTCCATCATGGGCCATGGCGAGGAGGCCCTGGAACACAGCCGGCGCGCCGTCGAGCTCGACCCCTTCAACCCACTCTTTCACAGCTTTCACGCGATGGTCCTGTATTTCCAGCGCCGCTACGACGAGGCCATCGCCGCAGCCAGAGAGGCCCTGCGCTTCCAACCGGATCATCCTCTCGCCAACAGTGCCCTCTGGTATGCCATGCACGAGAAGGGCATGGAGCAGGAGGCCATGAGGGCCACCCTGGACTTATGGGAGGTTCAGTACAACGATCCGAGGACCGTAGCCGCAATGGAGGAGGGCTACGCCCGGGGAGGATACGCCGAGGCCATGAAGCGCGCCGCCGACATCCTGGTCTCCCGCCTTCCCGAGGCCTACAGTCTGCCGTTCGACATCGCGACAGCTTATGCCATAGCCGGAGAGAAGGAAGAGACCATCGAGTGGCTCGAGAGAGGTTTCGAGGTTCGTGATCCGAATATGCCCTACGTCGGCATTTTTCCCTGTTTGGACATCGTTCGGGATGATCCGCGGTTCCAGGAGCTCCTGCGCCGGATGAACCTTCCCGTGGGGGCGCTGGCCTCTGCGTCGGGGAGACCATGACCGTCCTGGGCGGACATCGACAGCAGCCCGGAGCCGGGTAGACCTCGGACATCCGGAGGGTAAGCCATGCAATGCCCCCATTGCCAAGCTGAGAACAGGGACGATGCGAAGTTCTGCAGCAACTGTGCGGCTTCACTGGGAAAGGGTGGCGGGGCCGACCTCGAGGGGGCGACCCTTCCTGAGACCCTGGAAGCCCCCGTCGTCGTCCTGAAGCCTGGCTCGCTGGTGGCCGGCAAGTACAGGATCGTCCAGGAGGCGGGGGCCGGGGGGATGGGGATCGTCTACAGGGCCCAGGACCTCAAGCTCAAGCGGCACGTGGCCCTGAAGTTCCTCCCGCCGCACCTGACGGACGCGCCCGAGCTCAAGGAGCGGTTCCTCGTCGAAGCGCAGGCGGCGGCCGCCCTGTCGCACCCCAACATCTGCGTCATCCACGAGGTCGGGGAGAGCGAGGGCAGGCCCTACATCGCCATGGAGTACGTCGAAGGGGAGACGCTGCGGGACAGGGTCCGCAAGGGGTCCCTGGAACCCGGGGAAGCCGTGGGCCTCGTCGACCAGGTGGCCGCCGGGCTGGGGGAGGCCCACGCGAAGGACATCCTCCACCGGGACGTCAAGAGCGCCAACATCATGGTCACGGCCAAGGGCACGGCCAAGGTCCTGGACTTCGGCCTGGCCAAGCTCCGGGGCGACGGCTCGCTGACGAAGAGCCAGACGACCATCGGGACCATCGCCTACATGTCGCCCGAGCAGGCCCGGGGCGAGCGCCTCGACCGGCGCACGGACATCTGGTCGCTGGGGGTGGTCCTCTACGAGCTGTTGGCGGGAAGGCTCCCCTTCCAGGGCGCCCACGACCTGACCGTGATCTACGCGATCCTGCACAAGGAACCTGAATCGCTCATCACGATACGCCCCTCGCTGGCACCCGAGCTGGATCACGTCGTCGGCCACGCCCTGGCCAAGAAGCCGGCCGACCGCTACCAGACGATGGAGGAGCTCCGCGACGACCTGGCGGCCATCGCCGAGGGCCTCAAACCCCTCAAGGCCAAGGTCCGG
>CAZJFX010000007.1:0-82259 GCA_964545395.1 uncultured Gemmatimonadaceae bacterium
CCGCGAGAAGCGCTTCAGAGGTCTACGTCACCTCCGCTCCGAAACTGCTGCGCCGCAGGCCCCCAGACCCGCTCGGCCCGGGAGAGCAGCGTCCAGAGCGTCGGGCCGACGTCGTGGGCCTCCGACCACAGTTCCTGGTGGCGCCGGGCTGCCAGCCTGGCGGCCTCCGGTCCGTGAAGCGCGGCGAGGGCCGGCCCCCGATGGGGATAGGGACGCTCGAAGGCATGGAACCCCGACAGGACCGCCGACGGGCCGGATGCGCCGGCGAAGACGGTGAAATCCGGAGACCACCCCCCCAGAGGCGCAGCGCGAACCTCCAGGCGGCCTTCCTCCAGAAGGCCCAGGAGCAGGCGGAGGTTGGGTGTTCTGCGCCGGAGGTGGAGGAGAGCATGGGCCTCGCCTTCGAGGCGCAGGGCGCTCAGTTCACAGAGCAGCACGCGGAAGTGTCGGAGTTGGGCCACTTCGTCCGGCTGGAGATCCACCGTCGTGAGCCGGACGCGCGTGACAGCGGTGCTGATGTCCGGGGAGCTTCGGGCAAGGGCCCCGAACACGTCGCGGAAATCGGGCTTTCCGCGCTCGTCGAAGAGGAATGCGGGAGCCGGCACCAGCCCCGGGAGGAGTGGGAACATGGAAGGTCGGGTAGAGGAGAACCTGCCCAAGCCTAGGGTCGGGGAGTGGGCCGGGGGATGTCCCGTTGAGCCGGGTTCTTGGCGGCTAGCGCTGCGGCTTGATGTCGAGCTCGGTCTGGTGCCGGGTGGTCCGGGGCACCTGGTGGCACTTCCGGCAACGCGCCTCGTAGGTCTCGGCACCTCCCACCTGGATGGTGGGGCCTTCCGCCGGCGCCGGTTGACCGTTGATGAGCCGCTGGTTGCGGGTCGCCAGATCCCCGCACACCACACAGATGGCGTGGAGCTTGTCCACGCGCTCGGCGATGGCCATGAGCTGCGGCATGGGCCCGAAGGGCTCGCCGCGGAAGTCCATGTCCGTGCCGGCGATGATGACCCGGATGCCCCGATCCGCCAGGTCGTTGGCGACCCGGACCACACCCTCGTCCAGGAACTGTGCTTCGTCGATGGCCACCACCTGGGTGTCGGGGCACACCAGCTCCGCCACCTGCACGGAGCTGGAGACGGGGTGCGCTTCGAGCTGCGAGCCGTCGTGGGAGCTGATGTGGAACACCCCGCCGTAGCGGTCGTCCAATTGGGACTTGAACACCTGGACGCGCTTCCGGGCGATCGTGGCTCTCCGCACGCGACGCAGGAGCTCCTCCGACTTCCCGCTGAACATCACGCCGGACACGACCTCCACCCAACCGTCCTGGGCGCCGTGGTACACGGAGGGTCTACCGGGCTATGAGAATGACGAGACTGATGGTGGACGATGCCAGCGAGATGAGGCCACCCCAGAAGAGAACCTGGTCGCGCACGGCGGTCTTGTTCTCGGCGGGAACATGGATCCAGTCACCCGACCGGATCCGAAGATGGAGCGTCTCGTCGGTGATCTGGGTAGGGTGGAAGTTGAGGATCTGCCGCATGCCCTCCCGCACCAACTGGACATTTCTCGGATCGCCGGGGATCATGCTTCCGACGGTCGCGTACTCGATGTTGGCGCCGCCGGCCGCCGCCAGCGCGTCCAGGAGGGTGGCGGTGGGGTCCATGAAATACTGCCCCGGGCGCGGAATAGCCCCGGTCACGTTGACCCGGAGCAACACCTTCACGTTCACGACCGGATCGGCGTAGAAGCTCCCATACCCGGTCACGAGCACCTCGCGCAGCGAGTTCTGGTCCAACCCGGACGCACGGACCGTCCCGACATAGGGCAGGTACACGTCCCCGTTCCGATCGAGGATCCGTTCTCCGGCTACGACGTCCACCTTCTCACCCGCAGAGGTGAACACCTCGATGGTCACCTTGTCGCCGGGACGGAGCGTGTAGAACACTTCCTCCTGCGCCACAGCGGGACGAGGCATCAGCGCGAGGAATACGGCTACCACGAGGCTGCTGTAGACCCTGGATGACATGGGATGCCGGAGCTGGGTCGCGGGGTACTTGGAGTGGTGTCAGCAAGACAAGATCTGAATAGGCAATTTTAGCCCGGCCGCTTCGGGGTTGTCCAGCGAAGCGTAGGCGCGGACGGACAGAAGCAGCGGCGCCGCTCCCAGCTCGTGGTTCTCATCGCCGTGGACCAGATGCGGGGCGACCTCGTGGACCGGTACGCGGAGTTCTACGCCGGCAGATTCCGTCGCTCGCCCAGGAGGCCGTAGAGGAGTTGCAGCTCGGCCAGCGGGGATCCGTGGACTACCTTGGGCTCTCGTTCTCCTCCACGGACTGCGTGGGCCACGCACTCGGGCCCTACAGCCAGGAGCAGCTCGAGAACCTGATGCACCTCGACCGGCCACTGGGGGAACTGTTCGCGTTCCTGGATGAGCAGGTGAGCGGCGGTTCGGGTATCACACCCCTATCACGAGGATCACGGGAACCACCCACGGGTCGACCTACTGGTACGACCGGCACGTATCCTTCCTTCTGTTGGGCTCGGGAGTCCGGCAGGGTAGCTCGGGGACGCCTGTGAATTCGGTGGACATGGCGCCGAGCCTGGCGCGGCTGGCCGGCGTCCGGTCCCCGGGGGACCTGAACGGGCAGAACGTGGATTGGTGACAGGAGGATTTTTTAGAAACTCTCCTTTCAATTCGGTACTAGGGCAGTCGGCCACACCAGTCGGGAGAGCCTGTCTTTTCTCGCTCTTGACATAGGACGGGCTGCGACCCCATATACTCCGCAATACCATAAACATCTGGAATCGCCACCCTCCTACATGGCTTTCTGCGACGCCCGAGCGGCGTCGCCACGGGTTTGTGTGATCCCCTACCCGGGCTGACCGGGAGGAACATGAGCGCGCCGAAGGAGATACGGGCTGACTGGAGCATAGAGGACGCCGAGCAGCTTATGCTGTCGCTGAAGGGCGTCGTCTCCGCGAGGCTTGTAACCCGTCCGGGAGGTGAGGTGGAAGAGGTCCACCTCCTGACCACGGACGAGGTCTCGGCGAAGCAGACGGTGCGCAACGTGGAGTCCGCGCTCCTGGCCCACCTGGGCCTGGCCGTGGATCACAGGAAGATCTCCGTGGCGCAGACCAAGGAACGCCCGGTTCCCGAGCCGGAGCCGGCGGTGCGGCTATTGCCCGAGCTCCCGCCGGGCCAGCGTCGGCTTCTCTTTCATGCGTACCAGGTGGAGACGGAGCGGTCGCATCAGGTTAAGCACAGGGTGGAGATCGACTGGAAGGGCGCACTCTACTCGGGCACGGCCAGTGCCGCCGACCTGCCGCGGCCCCGTCTGGAGGCCGTCGGTCGCGCCACGCTCAGTGCCGTGGAGCAGGCGCTCCTGACTGAGCTGGAGGGTGGCGCGGGCCCGCCCGTGACGCTCGCCCTGGACGGCGTGAAGGCGGTGGATGCGTTCGACCGGACGTTCGTGCTGGTGGCCGTGAATGCACTGAGCGGTCGGGCAGTGACGCCCTTGGCCGGGGCGGCCGTGGTTGAAGTGTCCACGGATCGGGCGGCGATCCTGGCGACGCTGCAAGCCACGGACCGCTGGGTCCGCGGCCGCGTCTGAAGAACCCGGGCCCGCGGGCCCCCAAGTCTACCCACAGCGGAGAAAGGAGAACCCCCTCGGTCTGCCAGCCTGAGCGAAGCTGAGCGGTAGAGCGGAGCGCTCGCGGTTTCCAAAGCGGAATCACCCCGGAAGCCGACGCCCTTCAAAGGAGGTGAGCGCATGTTCAGCTCTCTGTTCGACTTTATCGGAACGCTGTTGTCCCTGATCGGAAACGGCGTAGTGACCTGGTAAGGGCAGCCGAGGGGGGTCTCACATACTGAGATGGCTCGTCCCGCAGTGAGGGCGTACATCGCCGGGATATGTGTTGCTGCTACAATGGCGGTAGCGGCGACAGACTGGGACGCAATTCAAGGACTCTCTCCCGCCGCACTCAGGGGCCTGATCGCACTCGCGATTATGAGCATCGTCTCCGAGTCCCTGGCGATCCGCCTCACGGTTGGTAAGAGCGCTGGGAATAGTTCGATTACGTTCATCCCCCTGTTGGCAAGTGTGCAGTTGTTTGGGCCCGAAGCAGCTGTCCTGCTCATGGGTGTCACCGGGGTCTTCGTCGAGTTCGTGATACGGCGAAACGAACCGATTCGCAGCCTCTTCAACTCCTCCCAATTGATCTTCGCTACCTACGTCGCGGGCTGGGCCTTTGTCGTCGTGGGTGGAACCGCAGTGGACACTACCGCCTCGTTGGGACGAGGCGTACTGCTGGTCCAGCAGCTAGCTGCCTTCGTCACTTTCGGCCTGGTCTTCCTAGCCCTGAACCACGCGGCGGTATCTCTCGCGATCACACTCAGCCAGGGGTTGCGATTCGGCGAAGTGTGGGCGCAGATGCTGGGACATTCCGGAGCAACCCTTAATGACGTGCTCATTAGCCCGATAGCTATTGCTGTGGCGTTTCTCTATGTCCAGGCCGGAGTCATGGGGATTCTCGTCGTCCTCTTGCCGCTCCTCTTCGTACGTCACTCCTACTGGACGACTAGCCGCCTCCGTGAGGCGAATGCGGATCTCCTAAAGGCGCTGGTGAAGGCAATTGAAACAAGGGATCCCTACACGTCCGGCCATTCCCTACGAGTGTCCTATCTAGCCAAGCGCATCGCTGAAGCGCTCGACCTGCCGCGAGCCGGAGTTGAACGGATAGGCCAGGCTGCTCTCTTGCACGACATTGGAAAGATCGAATCCCTGTATTCTGCGATCCTCGCGAAACCAGCCAGGCTGACGGCCGAAGAACGTGTGGTGATTCAGTCACACGTCACGAAAGGAGAAGAACTCCTGAGAAACCTGGCATCAGTTCCCGATGACATTCTGTTGACGGTGCGGTATCACCACGAGCGTGAAGATGGGGCCGGCTATCCAGACGGGCTGAAAGGAGACCAGATCCCCATCGGTGCGCGGATTGTTGCAGTGTGCGATGCCGTCGATGCAATGCTGTCAGACCGACCATACAGGCCGGCCCTATCGGTCCCCGACGTCCTCCAGCAGTTGCGAGAGCACGCTGGCAGCCAATTCGCCCCTCGGGTGGTTCGTGCGCTTCTTGAATCAGACATAATCTCCGAGTACGCTGACATCATGCGCGCATCACGTAGTCCGGCGAGTCGCCCAGACCTTATGGAGGAGTTACGGCCGAGCCTGCGGTCGGGATCCCTGCGCCGGCAGAGGCACAGATTCGGTCGTCTGTCGCAACCTGTCTCGTAAGGCCAACGTCAGGTGGCGCGCCGTTAGGTCCGAGAAGGCCGCTCACACCCTGAGGACATCCTCGAGGATACGTACGCGGGTGATCAGTCGGAGGTCGTACGCCAGGGAAATGCCAGCGTGAATGGACGTCCGCCAGTCTTGATTGCGAAGTCGACGAGCGAGGCGGGCCTCAAGCGGGAGGAGCTTCAGCCAGGCGACGGGGAAGCGAAGTCGGACTTCAGGCATGCTGCCCTTCAGCATGGCGTGCGCTTCAGCGTGCGATGCACGCCGTTCGAGGAGGCGAACCACGAAGGTCAGCGGCAGCGTTGGGTCGAAGTGCCAGGGGCCCTGGAAATCTCGCACGATCTCCTCTCGGCGCCTCGCCTCTGCAATAGCACCCACTTCGACCGAACACAGTCCGATCGCTGCGTTGACTAGGAACTGGATGTCCGCAGGCATCAGGGAGGGTCCCAGCAATGCCTCGGATGCCCGGAAGTGCTCCAAGGCGCTGGGGAAGTCTCCCTGGAAATAGGCGAGCTCCCCAAGATTGTATTGGTGGTTCAGCCGCATGACAGCGGCCTGTGCGCCCCTGAGAATCCCAGCAGCAGCGGCGAACGATAGAGCTGCATCACCGAAGTCGCCCGCATCCATGTCGGCGACACCCTGGTTAGACTCAATCTGGAAGCGGTTTAGGACATCTCCGCTCTTCAGCGCGAGCTGTCGTGCGCGGACCAGGGTGGTTGTTCCCTCTGAGATCTTTGCGCGACCGAGGTAGAGCAGAACCAGAAAGAGCCGGTTTAGACATTCAAGTCGACGCTGGGCATCCTCCCCCGCCTCCGCAATCCGCACCGCCTCTCTGGCACACCTCAGCGCCTCGTCAGCGTCACCGAACAGCACGTTCAGGGACAAAGCAGCATTGGCCAGGCAGGCGGCTGCCCGGTCGGGGCTCCCGGTGAGAGGTCGTATCTCGTCGAAGAGGGCACGGATCTCGGCTACACGGCCGCTGCGGTGGAGGAGGTGGAGCTCGGAGTCGAGTGCCAGGGCGAGGGCTTCGTCGTCGTTGGCTGCCCGAGCGAGGGATTTGATGGTGGCGAGGCGGTCCAGCAGGTCGGGGAGGGGCGCGGCACCGACCTCGGCGAGACCTTCCACGCGCCGGATGTCCATGCGCAGGGCGCGGTCGTGTCGTCCGACGGCGCGGAGGCGGGACGCCGCGAGCTCGAGCATCGGATTGGCGCGAGTGATCTCGCGGTTCATGTGGAGGACCTTCGCCAGATCTGCGGTCGCCTCGGCCTTGAGGGTGGCGTCGGCCACGTTCTCCACGACCAACTGGAGGAAATAGGCGGCCTCGGCCATGGCTCCGCTCTCGAGGGCTCGGTCGGCTGCCTCCCGACCTTTCAGCGCTGCACCGGCCGCCTGGCCCGCTCGGGCGAAATGGATCGCCGTCTCCCCGGGCTGCTGCCCCTCGTGCTTGTTCAGGAACTCCGCCGCGCGCCCGTGTAGGAGCGATCGGCGGGTGGCGGTGAGTCCCTGATAGATGGTGCTCCGGAAGAGCTCGTGGCTCAGGCTCACCCGCCCCTGGTCCACCGTGGCGAGGCGGCAGCGCTCGAGCTCCTCCACGTGGTGGGCGGTGTCCTCCAGTTCGCTCTGCGTGAGATGTGCGAGCTCGGACAGCGTGATCGCCCGGCCCCACACAGCCAGGTGGGCAGCGACGTTGGCTGCCGCCTCGCGCAGCTCTTGGATGCGGGGCTCGAGAAGCTGTGTCAGCGAGATGGGCAGCGTGATCGCCTCGGTGGGCAGCTCGGGGAGTTGCACCTTGCCGGCGACGAAGTCGCGCGTGAGTTCGATGAGGTAGAAGGGGTTTCTGCCGCCCAGAGCCAGGAGCCTGTTCGCGGCGGGGGCATCGAGCTGGGTTCCGGCCACGAGGTCCAGCAGGATGCGGGCCTCGCCGTCCGTGAGATCGTCGAGCTCCACCGTGGTCACCGGTAGGTCCGCGCTGTTCGCGAGATAGCGTGCCACTTCGTCGGATCCGCTGATCAGTTCGGGGCGGACGGCGGCGACGACGCCCAGGGGGCCGGAGCGCCACCGGCGCTGCACGAACTGGAGGACCGCTACGGTGGTGGCATCCGCCCAGTGCAGATCGTCCAGGAAGAGCAGGTAGGGACCGGACTCGGCCATCGCGGCGAAGAGGGTGGCGAAGGCGTCATAGAGGCGCCGGCTGAGGCTGGTCTCCGCGATGGGCGGCACCACCGGGGGATCCATGCCGGCCGGGAGGCTGGGCAGGAGTGAGGCGATGACGGCGCGCCATGGTTCGTCGAGGGCACGGATATGCGGAGCCACCGACGGGTCGCCGAGCATGTCGATGAGCGGGTTCAGAGGGATCCTTTGTTCGAGCTCGACGGGCGTGGCGCCGAGGCAGCGGAACCCGGCGACGCTCGCTTCCCTGCGGAGCTCTTCCATGAGGCGCGTCTTGCCGGCGCCGCCCTCGCCACGGAAGAGGAGGAACTCGAAGCTCCCCATCGCGACGCGGTCCAAAGCGCTTCGGGCGACCTGGAGCGCCTGCCGTCGCCCGACGAGGGGTGGTTGGGAACGGTCCGAAGGACCGGTCGCGATCCAGACGGGGCCCATGCGACGGATGCGGTCGAAGAGCGCGGCGGCCTCGCGGGTGAGCCCCGAGCCTGGGGGGAGGTGCGACAGGAAGTCGGCTGCGGCCTGCTCCGCACTCTGGAGGCTGCCCGTGACGGCCCTCGCTTCCACGAGCTTGGTCACGGCGGCTTCACTTCCGGGGTCCAGCGCTGCGAGCACCTCCGCGGCGCCCAGGGCCTCGGACCACGCCCCGGCTGGCCGGGCCTGGTCCCACTCCCGGGCCGCGGCCTCCTTGAGCCGACGCCGCAAGGCCTCGCGCTTCGCCAGCAGCCAGTCCTCGTACTCCTCGCATCCCGTGCGTCCGTCCAGGCGCGCTGCGAAGCCGAGACGGAAGAGCGACAGCGCCTTGGGGAGCTGGTGGGCGGTGAGTGCGTGATGGAAGTCGTCCAGGTCCGAGCCCACCAGTCGCGAGCCCGGCCGGAGCCGGCCCTCTCCGTGGCCGGCCAGGGGTCGGAAGCCGAGGCGGGTACCGAGGTCGTGGAGAAGCTGCCTCAAGCGCTGGCGGGACCTGGGGGTGTCCTCCTCCTCCCAGAGGAGCCAGATGGCCGAGGCACGGGAGATCCCCCGGTCTTCGTGTCCCCAGACCAGGGCCAGAAGCCGCTCGTGGGACGGCGTGAGGAGGACCGGCACGCCAGGGCTCCGCTGGAGGAGCGGACCACCGAACAGCGCCAGCTGCGGTCGGCCGTGATCGGTGCTGGCGACGCTCACGCGCGGATCCCCCCGCGCTCCTCCGTCGGGGAGCGCGACCTCGTGGTGGTACACCAGGGGGGGAGAGGCGAATCTCCGCTGGCTCCGACCCGTAGGCAACCCCTTCATCCTGCCGCCTTTTCCGGGCTTCCCTGGGCCGAGGCGGCGCGCGGCGCGCCCTCGGCCACCATCGCGACGGCCGGGCGGCCCCCGAGCATGATGGCGGCACCCGGGTCGGTGAGGATGTCCAGGGTGAGGTCGGGGGCCAAGGCACCCTCGTCAGCCTCCTTGCGCAGCCAGGCTTCCAGGAGCCACTCCCACCCGAGGAAGGCCCGCGCCTCGGAGGGGCGATAGCCGGTGAGGCGTACCATCTGGTTGCTCAGGGAGAAGGCGTCGGGGTAGCCCACCTCGAAGCCGACGGAGAGGACGCTGTCCTCGGTGTTCTGGAGGCGGATCGCCACCCTCAGCAGGCGCGCGAAGTGGAGCCAGTGGGACGGCACCGGGAGGCCCCGAGCCACGAAGCGGCGGCCCAGCGCCCGACGGGACAGGTACAGGGACCGGCAGAGGGCCGTGATGGACCTGAGATCGGCGGAGAGGGCGACGATCCGCCGGATGAGGTGGGCGGTTTCCCGGTCGACCTGGAGGCCGCGCCACGCCACGTAGTCGGTGACCTCCACGGCCAGATCCTCGGGGGGCTTGCGGAGCAGGGCCGAGAGGTCGTCCACGTCCGGCTCCGGATGGAAGGGGAGCACCGCCGTGGGACGCACAGACTCGACGGTGGCGAGGAGCGTCGGGTCCGACGTCGGCGCGGCGGACGGAGGGAGGACGACGATGAGCGCCAGGCCCCCGGGCCGGTCCCGGACCACGGAGACGTCCTGCTCATGAGCTCCGGCGCGGAGGCACCAGACCAGGGCATTGCCCGGTCCGCGCCCCTCGGAGCGGAGTTGTCGCTTCCCCCCGGTGACGGGGAGGAGGCTTCGATAGGGATGGGTGAGGAGGGACAGCGCCGGGGGATGGTTGGATGGCAACATGGGGCTTCCACGTGGGAGAGTGCACCGTGGGGGGGATGGGAGCGTGAGAGGGGCGCGTCAGGAAAGCGTCAGGACTCCGGTCCCAGGGCGTGGGCCTGGCGCCGAAGGAGCGGGATGCGGCCCGGCGTGCCGCTCGCCGACGAGCCTTGCACAAGAGCTTCTATCATGCTCTTTTAGAACCAGATTCTTGTTCTGGGAGATGCCCGTGGCACACCTTCTTCCTCCCAATCCCCCCAAGCAGTTGCGCTCCCGGCGGACGCTGGAGCGGATCATGCGTGCGTCTCTGCAGATCCTGGACGAGGACGGGCCGGATGGACTGACCGTGCAGGCCATCGTGGAGCGTGCGGGATCGTCGGTGGGCTCCTTCTACGCCCGCTTCGCCGGCAAGGATGAGCTCCTGGCTTACCTGGGAGAGCAGATGTGGCGCGAGGCGGCGGCCAGGTGGGACGAGGCGGTGGCTTCCCGCAAGATGGAAGGGCTGGCGTTGGAGGAAGTGGTGGAAGGGGCGGTTCACCTCCTGGGCGAGGCGGTCGACGCGCGGGCCACCTACCTCCGGGCCCTGCACCGCGCGACGGGAAACGGAGACGGAGCGTTCGCTGCCTACCAGGCGCACGTCTTCGGGGGTATCGAAGAGCTCCTCCTGGCGCTGAGAGAGGAGATGAGCCACCCCGATCCGGAAGTGGCGGTGCGCCTGGGACTCCACGCGGTGCTGGCCGTGCTCGAGGAGGACGGTAGTGGAGGCGGGCCGGACTCGCTTCCCCGGGAGAGGCGTGTGCAGGAAGCGACCACCCTCCTGCTGAGGTATCTGGCCGGGCCACGACACCCCGGGGCCGGCACCGGAGAGGTGGAGTTCTTCGACATCTGGGGGTGACGGGGCGGGTGGCGGCCCCAGGCCGCGGGCCACCCGGTCCGAGCGGCGGTGGATCAGCCGGTCACACGACGTGTCCTGCGCGAGGCCTGTACGCGCGCTGCGAAGGACGCCGTGAGCCGGGCCAGCATGCGGGTCATCACCGACCGGACTTCCGGATCGAAGTCCGCGAGAAGCTCGGCGTAACGGGACGCCATACGGTCCTCGATGCGCACACGGAGCCGTTCACCGATGGGAGTCGGTTGGAGCCAGACGATCCTGCCATCGCCGGGGTCCCGCGTCCTGACCAGGTACCCTTTGGTCTCGAGCCTGGCTGCGACACGGCTGGCCGTGCTCTTGTCCAGGTAGAGACGAGCCGCCAGGTCGTTGACCGTGAGGGGACTCTCTTGCGCCAAGAGCCTGAGAGCGAGGCACTGGGTGACGCTGACGCTGTGCGCCGCGGCGACCTCGCGATCCCAGAGCTGGACCAGAGGAAGAAACTCGAGGAGCGCGCTCTGAAACGCTCTCGCCTGGGCGAGGGACTCGGTCGCTGGCCCGCGTATGGTTGCCATAAGCAACTATATACCTCCAACCTCCGGGGGCAAGAGCCGCTTCTGCTGGGATCGCTTGAAAAGGGGCCCCATCCTACCGGACGGAGCCCCTTCCTTCCTGCAGAGACCTCTGAGGATCACTCAGGTGATGGGACGGCCCTCCGTGGCGCCGGCGAGGAAGATCCCGTTGAAGAGGAGCTTGAAGGTACCGTGGGGTTGTCCGCGCTGGGCGATCTCAGGACCGAAGAGGAAAAGGTTGCCGCGACCAACCTTCGCCTCTGCCATGGCCACTCCTCCCTGTAGACGCTGCTGGCCCCAGGCCCACCCGCTCCTCAGGGGCGTCGGGGAGTCGAACCAGGCCACGGGCTTGACACCCATGCCCACCGCCGCGGGATGGAAGCGGAAGACCGGACTGTTGGCGAAGAAGACGTCCGCCTCCTCGTCCATGCCCCATGCGATGGGCCGTGTGGTGTCCACGCGGACCCGCAGGACCGATCCGGGGACGTAGTAGTCCCCCTCGCCCACGGGCCGACCCTCCCCATCCACGAGGTGGTTCGTCATGGGGAGCCCGGCATGGGTCGCCATGGCCACCGAGCTTCCAATCGCGATGATCGTCCCACCCTCCTCGAGGAAGCGGAGGAGTTGCGGCACCGTCTCCTTCACCGTCACCGACCCGAGCCAGGACCGATACTCCTCGGGAATGTCCGTCGGCGCGTCCCCGAAGATCTCGAAGCCCTCGCTCGACCGGTCGGAGGCCGGGATGGCGCCGGTGACGAAAACCAGAACGTCATACTCTTTTCTGAGGTCGCCTGCGTCGAGCGACTGGGGATACACGACCTTGAAGGGGAACTCGAACTGCTCCATTAGCCAACGGGTCCACCCGGACGGCATGGACCCTCCGTATTGGTCCCACAGGCCGACACGGACCGGGTTCAACTCCAGGACCGGGACCCTGGGTGCCGAGGCGATCCCTTGAACATCCACACCCAACTCGGATGCCCACTCTGACAGCTTTTCCACAATCCCCGGCGCAGCGGGGACGTAGACGGTCCCGGCCGGATGGGTTCTGCCATTAACCGTCATTGCCTCCTTTAGCCAGTTAACATCCGCCTTCTCTGCGAGGAGCCGATTCGTGACCACGGCTACGTCGTTCTGGGCGTGGCTGAGGAGGAACCCGGCGGCTCCCTGCGCAGCGGAGACCGTGCCGGCCGGCGGCCGCTGCAAGCCGGTCACGCGCTCGAACGGACCGTCGAATGCCTCGAGGATCCTGTCGAACTGGACGCCCATCTGGTATGCAAGGGTGTATCCAGCGTTGTCGTACGGAGCGACGGGGGGACCGCCCTCGTACTTGAAGTCGTTGGGGTGGTCTTGGGGCTCGAACATGTCGAGGACGTGCGGCCGGTAGGCTTGAGCGGTCTTGACGATCCACGAGTTGGCCGGATATCGCTCTCCCTCGACCTCGAAAGGCGCGGTGGCGCGGTGGACGGTCACCCCGGTCTTGATCAGTGCGTTGATGAACTTGGTGGCGGTGGGGAAGTCCTTCTGGTCGGCGGGGATGACATAACCACGGGGGTCCCGGTCCTCGGGCCTGCGGAGTTCGGAGTCGAAGTAGCGAGGCGGAACGCCCGACGAGAAGTAGCCGGCCAGGGCTCCCGTCTGGGACCCGAGGAACCGCTCGGGGTTCCCGTCCCGCTCCAGCACCTCGTACAACCGGGCTACCCGTGTGGGCGTCAGCGTCCAGCTGTCCGTGCTCCCCTTTTCAATCTGCGTCCGGCCCACCTTCCACATGTTGAGCAGGAGCTGCTCCCGGTTCCGGGACGCATAATCGACGATGGCTTTGTTGGCGGTCACCTCGTAGTCCACGGATTGACGGAAGTGCCACTCCTGCGGGGCGATGGGCATGAAGTAGTCCCCGTCCGGGAGGATCCGGCTGGGGACGAACTGGACCCGGATGGGCGTCGGGTTTCCCTGGGTCTCGGTGAGGATCCCGATCTGGTTGTGGAAGTAGACGGTCGTCCGAAGACCCCCGTTCCACCACGTGGAGAACGGTCCCCCCTCCTTCATGGTCACCCCCGGCTTGTCCTCGAACAGGAAGCGCGCCTGCATGGCCATGCCCACCTGCTCGATGCCCGCCAGGACCAGGGGGTCGATGTTGTAGTTGGCTGGATACCTGAAGGGCGGCGCGAACATGATGGCGCCCGCCGGGCCCACCTGGTGGTGGTTGTACATGATCTGCGGCATCCACTCGATATAGAGCTGCCGGGACATGTTCTCCGTCTCGGGCATGGCGACCATGTACGAGTCCCGGTTGTTGTCGTGCCCCACGTACTTGTGGTAGAGACGCGGGATGCCGCCCGTGGTGCGTTTGAGCGGGTCGGGCTCGCGCATGTACCAGTCGCCCAGGAGCTCCTGTCCGTCGGGGTTGGCGTGGACGAAGAGGATGATCACGTCGTCGAGGAAGCGGAGCGTCTCCTCGTCGTTGCGGCTGACCATCTGCCAGATGGTCTCCATGAGCTGCTGGGCTCCGAGGATCTCGGAGGCGTGGAGGCCCCCGTCGATCCAGACCACGGCCCTTCCTTCCTTGGCCAAGGCCCGGGCCTGCTCCTCGCCGATGCCTTCAGCCAGCGCCATCCGCTGGGAGATCTCCTTGTAGCGCGCCAGCTTCGCGTGGTTCTCGGGCGAGGTCACGATGGCCATGAGCTGGCGGCGCCCCTCGGCCGTCGTGCCGATATCCTGCACGACCAGCCTGGGGCTCTCGCGGTCCAGGATGCGCCAGTAGGCCTCGAACTTCGTGTAGTTGGGGAGTTGATAGTCCGCACCGATGGCGTGGCCGAAGAAGGCCTCGGGGGTGGTGAGATTCTGCGCTCGCACTGGAGTTGCGAGGGCGCAGGCGGCGAAGACCACCACCGCCCACGCGCGGGCACGACGGGCATCACGTGGGAACATGAGGACCTCGGCGTTGGGGCCGGGACTGCGGTGCCACGAAAAGGCGTTGCCCTCAGGGTGCGCTACGCCGGGCACAGGCGCAAGCGTAGATCAGATCCCAATAGATCAGATCTCAGATCAGATCCCGTCGATCTGGCACCGCATGAAGGAGAGGGAGCCGGGCGCGCCGGCGGGCCCGCCTTCGGAGGCCAGCACCACCGAGCCGTCGAGGCCGATTCCTACGCCTTCTCCCTGACTCTCACGGAGCGGGCGGAGGTTGACGAGGCCGCCCTCCACCGGCACGAGGGTGTCGGCGGCGACCCGGTAGAACTGGAGGGCTTCATAGGTGCGCAGGGCGACCAGGCCGCCACGGGGTGAGACGGCCCCGCCCGTGACCTGTCGAGGGAGAATGCGCGGGCCGTCGGAGAGTCGCTGCACTTCTTCGAGCGTCACCGTGTCCGGCCGGAGGGGTCCCGGGTAGCGGTAGACCGTGACGGGGTGGTTCCGCCCCTTGGTGACGGCGAGGACGCGCTCCCCCGGAAGGACCAGGAACGCCTCGATATCTCGTGCGCCGTCGGGGAGGCGCACCGGGAAGACCTCCGCACGAAGGATGTCGGGCGCAGACGGGTTGGGCTCGGGGACCCGGAGGATCTCTCCGGACGTCCGTTCCTCGTAGTTGTCCCCCAGGTCGGCCAGGTACAGACACGACCCGCCCTGAGAGCATCCGGCGACGGCAATGTCTTCCCAATCGCGGAGGCGGGGGCGGATGGGGAATCGGGCCACCACGGCTCCCGCGCCGTCCACGGCGAAGAGCACGGATCCCGCGTCGTTGTGCGTCCAGTAGATGCCGGGATGGCGCAGGCTCACGGCGACACCCGACGCTTCCTGGATGTCATCGTCCAGGCGCACCGCGGTGAGGGACGGCTCGCACCCTGGGCCTCCGCCTGTGGAAACGGGACCGCAGGCTACCGCCAGGAGCATGGCCACGGCGGCGCCGGGTCGGAGGATGGGTGGAAGGGTCACGGGTTCAACGGTCGCGTCAGGGTGTCCCACCCGGCATCGTGGCTTCGTTGTAGACCAGGGTGAGGATCTGGACGAAGGCGTCGGTGGGGAGCGCGCCCTGGATCGGGGGATACCCCACAACGAAGAACGTGGGGCTTCCGCGCACCCCGATGTCCCGGGCGAGCGAGGTCGCTCCCTCTACCCGCTCTGTCCGGCGGCCCTCGGACAGGCACGAGTCGTAGCGCGGGAGCTCGGCGCCGCTCTGGGTCGCCAGGCCGCGGAAGACCGAGGCCGGATCGGCAGACCTCTTCCACTCGCCCTGGTGCCGCCAGA
The DNA here is from genome assembly GCA_964545395.1 of uncultured Gemmatimonadaceae bacterium. Classification (GTDB taxonomy): domain Bacteria; phylum Gemmatimonadota; class Gemmatimonadetes; order Longimicrobiales; family Gaopeijiaceae; genus SZUA-318. The sequence goes on from CAZJFX010000007.1 coordinate 15,287, forward strand.
TGAGGCTGTTCATGGAGTGGAAGAGCGTGTCACCCTGCTCCAGCACGCACTCCGCCGCGGTGGAGGCGGCCGTGGTGTTTCCGAACATGCCGCTCACGAAGGGGAGGAACTTCCACTCGACCTTTCCCGTGTCCACGAAGTCCCGGAGCACCACGGGCCAGGTCTCCTCGTGGAACTTGCGGCAGTACCCGCACCCGTAATCCGAGAACTCCACGATGCGCACCGGGGCATTTTCGACACCCCGGTTCATGCCCAGTTGGGAGAGGTCCAGCGTCTGGGGCTCGGGCTCGGCGGCGACGCTGGCGGCTGCCAGGAGCTCGCGGGTGGCTCCCTCGGTCCCTTCCGCGCCCCGGGCCGGGACGTCGGCGCACGCGGCCGTGCCCACCAAGGCGGCGACGACCGCCGGCACAACGTGTGCCCTCATGGCATCTCCAGGTTCACGAACTGTCCCATTCCGGCCAGCGCTCCCGCCAGCGCGGCGTAGCTCCCGGTGATCATCATCAGTCCGACGAGCGCCAGCACCACGCCCGCCAGGCGACCCAGTGGGACCATCCATCCACGGACACGGTGCACGCTGGCGAGAAACCCGTTGAACATGGCGGAAGCGGCCACGAAGGGAACCCCCAGCCCCACCGCGTACGTGGCCAGGAGCGCCGTGCCCTCGCCGCGGGTGGCTTCCATGCCGGCGTACAGGAGGATGGAGGCGAGCACCGGCCCGATGCACGGAGTCCACCCGGCGCCGAAGGCCACCCCTACGAGGAAGGAGCCGGTCCAGCCTGAAGGCCTGGACGCGAGGTGGAGGCGGAACTCTCGGGAGAGGCCGGGCACGCGGAGGAGCCCAGCCAAGTAGAGACCGAACACGATGAGGACGATGCCGCCGGCGCGGTTCAGCCAGGGGAGGAGTTGGGCGAAGGCACGCCCTGCGGAGGTGGCGGCCCAGCCCAACGTCATGAAGACGGCGGTGAAGCCGGCGACGAAGAGCACCGAGTGGAGGACGGCGCTCCGGCGGGCGGAGTGTGAGTTCCCGTCCTTGAGCTCCTCCAGGGTCAGGCCGGAGACGAACGCCACGTAGCTCGGCACGACAGGGAGCACGCACGGAGACAGGAACGAGATCAGGCCGGCGGCGAAGGCCAGCGGGAAGGAGACGGTGACGTCCATGGCTGCGGTGGCTGAGCCTGCGGGCTACCTCAGAGGGTGAAGTCGGTGAGGAGGCGCTTCTCCTCCTCGCCCAGCCTCGCCCGGATCTCCATGTGGCGCTCCAGACCGCTTCCCTTGAGCTTCTCCCGGAGCAATTGGTCAAGCTGGAAGAGACCCGCCGAGTTGGACAGGTCCACCGTGACTCGTATGGCACATTCCGACCCCCGCTCCAGCCGCACTCCTTCGATAGCCGCTGCGGACACCGAGTGGATGGAGAGGGATCCGGCGGCGAAGGAGATGCGCGACCTCCCTTTGGCCATGTCGAGAGCGTCGGCGATCCGCACCACGCCTGCCTCCAGCGTCATGGGTCTCCCCCCGGAGCGGTGGGAGATGATGGCGTGGAGGACCTCGGAGCGGATGAGGGTGGAGCGACGCTCGTCGTAGAGCCTGGGGAGGATCCGGCGGAGCTTGTCCTGGGCCACGAAGAGGGAGAAGGCCTCGTGGTCCACACGGTGGATGGACATCCCCACGTCGTGGAGGAGAGCGGCCAGGGCCACCACCACCTCCGCGTCTTCGGGCTCCATCGCGTAGTCGTGCACCACCGAGGGCTGGACACCGGCCTCCATGAGGAGCCTGAGCATCCTCACCGCCAGGTTCATGACGATCTTGACGTGAACCGGCCCGTGATCCGTCATGTCGAGCCGTTCCATGGCATTGACGTTCGCGGCCAGCCAAAGGCAGTAGAGGTCGTCGTCGGTGTTCACGTCCTCCATGAGCTGCCGGAGCTTGGCATTGTGCCGGTCGGGGACCGTCATCACGACGCGCCGCTCGAAACGGTCGTCCACGCCGCGGCCCGGTTCCTCCTCCTGCCGAGGGACTTCGGGCTCGTAGGGTAGATCGGTCATGGTGCGCTTCCTCGCAGGTGCATGCTCAGAGGGTCTTCTCCCAGTCGACGACCTTTTCGGCCCCGTCCACCACGACCACCGTCCCGACGATCCGGTCGTGTATGGCCTGGCGGTTCGAGTCCCAGAAGACCTGGGCGAAGCCCAGAAGCCCGGTGGCGAGCCCTGCAGCGTATCCACCGGCCCGCTCGAAGGCGGTCCACCACGTGATGGGCTCTCCGTCCAACCGCAGGACCCGGACCTTGAGGAGGCGCTTCCCGATGGTCTGACCCTTCCACCACGAGAGCATGACCGTCAGGTAGAGCGATGCCCATCCGAAGCCGAAGCCGAGCTCGTCGAGAATGCCCCGGAATGCCGTGAGGAGGGCGCCTCCCTCCTGCTCCTGGCGAAGCTCCTCGCCCAGCCGCTCCAGAGCCAGCCGCTGGGTTTCGGCGGAGGTGGTGAGGCTCGCCACCCGGGCCTGCATCTTCCTCAGGCTGTCGGCGACCAGGGTATCCGCGAACGGCGCAGCCGCACGATCGGCCTCCGCCAGGTCCGCCGTGTCCCGCACGAGGGTGCCGTCGCCCCGAGCCGCCAGGATGGCCTCATCGGTGATGGCGTCGGCATCCGGGCTCCAAGCGGCATCGTCGGGGAGCAGATCGGCGAGGACCTCGCGCACCTGCTCTTCGGTGAGCCCGGCCCCGAGGCCACGACGGGCCAGGTCCGTCGCGGCGGAGAGCGCGTCCTCACGGGTCGCCGCCCGGTCGATGCGGCGGGCGTCGCCGACGCCCTCGATGAGGGTCCTCAGGCCAGCCACGCCCGAGAGCGAGGCCTCCGGGGCGTCGAAGCGGTCAGGCGACTCGCCGGCGTCGGTCGTATCGCTGCCCAGCTTCCCCGCTACCGCCAGCCCGGCGACGATGGTGAGGATGCCGATCCAGGCGCCGAGGCAGCCCACGCTGAGGCGCATGGCGCGTCCGAAGACGCTTCCCCGCACCGGAGTGCGCTTGAAGCCCTCCCGGATGAAGAACCCCGCCGCGGCAACGCCGAGGACGAGGGCGACGTTCCTCGTGAGCAGGGTGATGACACCGACCACGGCCAGGTCGATGAGGAGCGCGGCGAGGCGTCGCCCCGGCGTGGCCAGTGGGAGGCCGAGGAGCGCGGGAGCGACCTCGAACGCATCGGGCGTGATGATGCTTCTCGGATCCCTCTGGGGAGCAACGTGGATCGGCATGTCCCGGTTGGAACGGACTACGTCCTCCGGCGCTGCGCCCAGAGCACCAGGGCCAGGCCGGCGGCCGCTCCCAGGAGGACGCCGCCGAGCAGCACGCGCTGGCGCGCGGTGGAGAGGTGGATGGGTGGCATCACGATCTCTTCGTCGTCGAGCTCGCCGGCCTCGGCGCCGGTGAGGTCCGCTTCCATCTCCTCGCCCGCCCAGCCGCAGGACGCGCACGCCACGAGCCCGCGCTCCTTGGCCGTGCGGTTGGGATAGGAAACCTCCTCACCGCACATGGGGCACGCGAGGCCCGAGGGTCGCGGCCGGATGATGCCGTAGAGCACGCCCTTGGAGAGGTTCAGCTCGCCGGCGATCTGGTTGACGCTCCAGTCCGATCCCCAGTAGAGCTCGTTGGCCTTGCGTTCGGTTTCCTGGTCGGCGGCGGCGCCGGACATGAATCCCCCCTTCCCTTGACCCTCATTTGGACCTTGAACAACATAGCTTGGCCGCACCCGTCCCGCACAGGCGAAGTGGTCCGTGCGGACGGGCTTTTTCGTTCGTGAGGAGGAACCGCGGGCCTTGAAGATCCCCGTTTCCCACGGCTGGCTCGAGGCCGTCATGAGGGAGCCCATGGAGGCGCCCCGCGGCGCTGCGGTGGTGTGCCATCCCCACCCCCTCCACGGGGGGACCATGCACACGAAGGCCGTGTACCGCGCGGCCCAGGGCTTCAACGACGCCGGGCTGGTGGCGCTGCGCTTCAACTTCCGTGGCGTCGGGGTCAGCACGGGGAGCCATGACGACGGACACGGAGAGAGAGATGATCTGCGCGCGGCGCTGGATTGGCTCGAAGCCCGGTACCCGGCGCTCCCCCTGGTCGTCGGGGGTTTCTCCTTCGGATCCATGGTAGGCCTGGGCGTGGGGACGGAGGATCCGCGCGTCGTGGCGCTCCTGGGGCTCGGGCTCCCGTTGGGGAGGGCGGAGTACGACTATTCCTACCTGGCACGCGCGGACAAGCCGGTCCTCGTCATCCAGGGCGAGGACGACCACTTCGGCTCGGGCGCGGCCGCAGCCGAGGTGCTTCGCCCCATGGGACCTCATATCACGCTGGTGCGCATCTCGGGGGCTGATCACTTCTTCGTGGGCCGATTGGGTGAGCTGCGGGAGACCGTCGCGGGTTACTTTCACACCGGCCCCGGCGCGCGCGTGCTGGCGGCCCTCTAGGGAGACGGACCATGCGCGAGCGCGACCGAGTGATCCAGAGCCTGGAAGGGGCCTTCCGGGAGGCGTTCCGCGCTGCTCAGGAGCGGGACGACAAGGAGGAGATGGCGAGGTTGGATCTCGAGTTCCAGCGTGACCAGATCCATCTGGAGGTGCTCCTGGACATCCGGGACCTCCTGTCCGCCCCGAGCCAGGGAGAGAAGGCCTCCTCGCTGCTGGAGAAGGCGCAGGCGCTGCGGCAACTGACCAGGCTACGGTGACCATGAAGATCTACACGCGGACCGGCGATGCCGGCGACACCGCGCTCTTCGGTGGGGGGCGCGTCCCCAAGGACCACCACCGGGTATCCGCCTACGGGACGGTAGACGAGCTGAACGCCAGCGTGGGCATGGCGGTGGCCGAGGTGGCAGACGCAGAGATCCGGGAGCGCCTGGGGCGCATCCAGCACGACCTGTTCGCGGTCGGTGCGCTCCTGGCGGCGTTCCCTCCCCAGGAGGACAGGCCCCGGCCGAAGGGACTTCCCGAGCTCCCCAGGGAGCGGGTGGCTGAGATGGAGGCCTGGATGGATGCCGCCGACGGCGAGCTCGACCCGCTGCGGGCCTTCATCCTTCCCGGCGGGTCGCCGGGGGCCGCCGCCCTCCACCTGGCGCGGACCGTCTGCCGGCGGGCCGAGAGAGCCGTGGTGCACCTCGCCGCGCTGGAACAGGTGGAAGACGGCATCGTGATGTACCTGAACCGGCTCTCGGATCTGCTCTTCACGTTCGCCCGTCTGGAGAACCACCGTGCCGGGACCCGGGACGTGGAGTGGCGGAAGGTGTGATCCGGATCCCGTTTACCCGTGAGCCGCGGCCGGGCGACACTCTCCGGGGGGACATCCGCATTCCCGACGGGCCGCCGCCGCGCGCCGCGGTGGTGCTGGCCCACGGCTTCAAGGGTTTCAAGGACTGGGGCTTCTTTCCGTGGGCGGCCGAGCAGCTCGTGGGCGCGGGCTACGCCGTCGTGACGTTCAACTTCTCACGCAACGGGATCGGGGTCGATCCGGAGCGCTTCGTCGACCTCGCCCGATTCGAGTCGAACACGCTTTCCCTGGAGCAAGAGGAGCTCCGCGGCGTGCTCTCGGAGGTGCTGGACGGTGACCTCCTGCCGCGCAGGCCGAGGCGCGCGGCGCTCGTCGGCCACAGCCGGGGGGGAGGACACGCGGTACTGGCGGCGGTCGCGGAGCCGAGGGTCGGAGCGCTCGTGACGTGGGCGGCGGTGGCCCGTTTCGATCGGTGGTCGGAGGAAACGAAGGCTCTGTGGCGTGCCGAGGGACGGATCTGGGTGCTGAACCAGCGCACCGGGGAGCAGATGCCCGTGGGGCTGGGGTTCCTGGAAGACTTCGAGGCGCGCCGGAGGGATCTGGACGTGAGAGCCGGGGCGTTGCGGGTCGCAGCACCCTGGCTGATCGTCCACGGCACCGCGGACCTCACGGTGGGGCCCGGCGACGCGGAGACACTCGCGCGGGCGAATCCGAGAGCCAGGCTCCATCGCGTCGAGGGGGCCGGACATACCTTTGAGGTGGGACACCCCTTCGGGGGGGCCTCACCGGAATTGCGTGAAGCTATGGACCGGACGCTGGAGCACCTGCGCCGACATCTGGAGGCCTAGCCGTGGGAGGCGAGGATCGGGGAGCGGCCATGGCCGCCAGCGTAGTCCGGACCGCCCGATCACTGGGCGTTTCCACCGAGAGCATCCCGGTCGTGAGCAGCGCCCACGCTCTCGCGATGGAGCACAGGGCCGGCGCGCTGGGGGACGACCGTCACCCCGCGTTCCTGCACCCGGGGCGCTCGGTGTTGATCCTCCTGCGGGACGTGGGTTGCCGGGACCCGGTGATGCTGGCGGCTGTTGCCGTGGTGGAATCAGAGGACGCGGAGCTTCGGGTCCCGCCCGCTCTCGTCCGCAGTGTTCTGGGTGACGACGTGGCGGCCCTGGCGGAGGCCGTGCCCATGCCTGGCGCAGAGAGCCTGGCCTACGACCTTGTCACAGCCGAGGAGCGGGTGAGGCTCGTCGCCCTGGCGGAGCGTCTCGATCATCTGCGCCACGGACACCTTCGAGACGCGGAGCGCGCGTGGCGCGCCGCCGCGCACCACCAGGCGGTCGCAGTGTATCTGCCTGTGGCCCATCGGACCCACCCGCGGCTGGCGCAGCGCTACGGACACTGGTGCCGCACGTTCGCCCGGAGGCTGGCCAGGGAGTAGGGGTGCGCCGGGGTATGCACCGGGGTGTGCGCCGGGGTGTGTGCCGGGGTGTGTGCCGGGTGTGTCTTGCGGGTGATGGGCCCTTTGGTTAGTCCTTGACCTGCTCTGGCGGGAAGTCGAAAGAAAACGACCGTTTGGGAGGCTCCATGGCCTACGTGATCACTGAGCCCTGTGTCGATACCAAGGACGCGAGTTGCGTCGAGGTCTGCCCCGTGGATTGCATCTACGAGGGATCCGACCAGTACTACATCCACCCCGATGAGTGCATCGACTGCGGGGCCTGCGAGCCCGAGTGCCCGGTCCAGGCCATCTTCCCGGACACGGACGTCCCGGCTGAGTGGACCAGCTACATCGAGAAGAACAGAGCCCACTTCGACTGAGCGGAGCCTGCACGGGCCCGGTCGAGCCGGACGAGAAAGGCGGCGGGGGGACGTCGGTCCTCCCGCCGCCTTCGTGTCACCTGGCGTCGCCGCCGGCGTGAGGCGGCCGACACCTTCCTTCAGTCAGTAGCCGAGTGAACGGATGCGCTCCAGGGAAAGGTATGAGGGTTCGGATTCGCCAGCGCGAAGCTCGCGGGAACGGGGTGTATCTTCCCCGGCCCGGATCTCGCGGACGATGAGAATGCCGGCCACCAGAGCGACAGCGCCGATGAGGCCGACGGTGAAGTTTTTCATGCTCGTGCTCCTTGGGGGTACGTCCGGCAGAATCAGCAGCACAAATCATGCCAGAAGAGGGCCGGGCCAGGGACCCGGAATCGTCGCGCTCTGACGCGGAAATGGTGGTCCGACGGAGACTTGCGCCTCAGCTTTGCACCACCGATCCTCGGAAAACTGAGCCTCACAACAGGAGAATGTGACATGAGTGCGGTGGAGCGGGACGTGCTGAAGCGAGCGCGGGAAGGGGACCCGGTGGCCCTTACCCAGGCCCTCGTCGCGATCCCGTCGGTGAACCCGACCCTGTCGCCCGGGGGGGCGGGGGAATCGGAAATCGCTGAAACCTGCGCCGGCTGGCTGCGGGGGTGGGGCTTGGAGGTGAAGATCGTGGAGGTGGCCCCGGGCCGCTGCAACGTGGTGGCCACCCTGGACGGCGACGGGCCCACCCTGCTCCTGAATGGGCACCTGGACACCGTGGGGGTGGGGGGGATGACGGTGCCGCCCTTCGGCGGTCCGGTGTGCGATGGAATCCTCCAGGGCCGGGGATCGTGCGACATGAAGGGGGGCGTAGCCGCCCTCCTAGGGGCTGTGGCGCGCCTGTCGCGTGGTGGCCCCAGGCCGCGACTCGTGGTTGCGCTCACCGCCGACGAGGAGCACGCGAGCCTGGGCATGGACGCCCTGGTGCGCTCGGGGGTGTCGGCGGACCTGGCCGTGGTGTGCGAGCCCACCACCCTGGCTGTGATGCCCGCCCACAAGGGGTTCGTGTGGGTGCGCGCGTCGTTCGGGGGACGCGCCGCCCACGGCTCACGTCCGGAGCTGGGGGTGGACGCCATCCGCCACGCTGGCATGTACCTGGCGGCGCTGGATGCCTACGCAGCCGAGCTGAGCGGACGGCCCGGGCACCCCCTCCTTGGACACGGCTCCTTCCATGCTGGGACCATCGCAGGGGGCACCGCCGAGTCCGTCTATCCCGACGCCTGCGAGCTCCTCATCGAGCGGCGAACCCTTCCGGGGGAGACGACCGCCGACGTGATGGCCGAGTTCCGGAGGGTGCTGGACGGCCTGGCCGGAAGGGAGCCGTCGCTCACCGCTTCGCTGGAGGTGACGCTGGAGCGGCCCGGGACCGAGGTGCCTGTCTCGTCCCGCTTGGTGAAGGGCCTCCTGGAGGCGGGGGATGGGGTGGGCGTTCCCAGGGCGGTGACGGGGATGTCGGCGTGGGTCGATGCTGCCTTCCTCAACGAGGCAGGGATCCCGGCCGTGTGCTACGGGCCTGGAGACATCGCGCAGGCGCACTGCGCAGACGAGTGGATCGAGGTCGCCCAGATCAGGGCGTGCGCCGACGTGCTGGAGCGCTTCGCCCGGACCCTGGCAGGAGGTGGGGCCTCGTAGCGCGCCTGATCCCCCGGCCTATTTCTTCGTCGTGATCAGGATCGCGCCGCTTGAGTAGCCCGTGCCGAAGCGTGTGGTAGCGTCGGTCGCGCTCATGTACTGCATCCCCTCCACTTCGGAGCAGGGGATGGTCCTGAGATACTCCTCGCCATCCCAGCGGACGCTGCCGTCCAGGTGGACCATGGGGAGCTGCCCGGTGCGGGACTGGAACCAGCGGGGACGGAGGCGCTGGATCGCCTCGAACGCCGACATCTGCGCGATGGGCTCGAGTTCCGCTTCGGTGATCCGGTCCAGGGAACCCTTCGGACCGATGGCACTTCCCGGCCCCGCGCCGGTGGAGCATGCCGTCGTGGCGAGGGCAAGGACCAGGAGAGACAGAGCGGCCCGCAGGGCGTGCCGACGTGTCATGATAGGCTCCTAGTGTTTCATGGTGATGAGGATGGCACCCCCGGAGTACCCCGTACCGGAGCGGGTGGTTGCATCGCTGGCGCTCCTATACTCGAGGAAGGAGACGTCCGCGGCGCGGAACGTGCGCAACATCTCGGGGCCGCTCGTCTGGGGGGGATCCGTCCAGCACGATCTCCGCCACCTTCCCCTGCTTGCTCCCCCCCGCACGTCCGGGTAACCTCAGCCGGGGCCGGTGCACCGCACCACGCCGGGCCCGAGCAGCTTTCAACGGAGGGATCCATATGAAGGCGGTGTGGGCTGTCATGGCCGTCGGTGTGCTTCTCGCATCGGGGTGCACCGCGTCGGACGAGAGCATGGCGGACCTGGTGTTCCGGGGGGGTGCGGTGTGGACCGGAGACCCCGCAGCACCTTCGGCCAGCGCCGTGGCGGTGAAGGACGGCCGCATCGTGGCCGTGGGCACCGAGGCCGACGTGGAAGGCCTGGTGGGCGGCTCCACGAGGTTGGTGGATCTGGCCGGGCGCATGCTCATGCCCGGGTTCATCGACGCCCATACGCATTTTCTCGACGGGGGCTTCAAGCTCGCCGGGGTGGACCTCCGCGACGCGGCCACGCCTGAGGAGTTCGCCCGCAGGATCGGCGAGTTCGCCGAGACCGTGCCGGCCGGCACCTGGATCACCGGCGGGGACTGGGACCACGAAATGTGGGGCGGTGAGCTGCCCAGGAAGGAATGGGTGGACTCGTTGACGCCCGACCACCCGGTGTTCGTGAACCGCCTGGACGGACACATGTCTCTCGCCAACAGCGTCGCCCTGCGTCTGGCCGGAGTGGATTCCCAGGGACGCATGGCCGACCCGGACGGCGGGACGATCGTGAGAGACGCCCGCACCGGTGAGCCCGCGGGCGTGTTCAAGGACGAGGCCATGGGCATCGTGGCGCGCGCCATCCCCGAGGCGTCCGAGGCCGACCTGGACAGGGCGCTGCAGGCAGCCGCCCGGCACGCTCTGGAGCGGGGCGTCACCCAGATCCACGATATGGCGGGCTGGGAGAACCTGGAGACCTATCGGCGAGCCCACGCGCGGGGCGAGTTGCCCCTGCGTGTGTACTCCGTGGTGCAACTGTCCACCTGGGAGCGCCTGCGGGACTTCGTGGCTGCGAACGGCCGGGGTGACGACCGGCTGTGGTGGGGTGGCCTGAAGGCCTTCGTGGACGGCTCTCTCGGCTCCACCACGGCATGGTTTCACGAGCCCTATGAGGACGAGCCGGCCACCTGCGGTCTGATGGTCACGGACTCGGCCGAGCTCCGCTCCATGATCGAGGCAGGCGATGCCGCCGGGTTCCAGATCATCGTGCACGCCATCGGCGATGCCGCCAACGACTGGCTGCTGGGCGTCTTCGAGGACGTGGCCGCGGCCCACGGACCGCGAGACCGGAGGTTCCGGATCGAGCACGCCCAGCACCTGAGCCCAGCGGCCATCCCCCGCTTCGCGGAGCTGGGCGTCATCGCCTCGATGCAGCCCTACCATGCCGCGGACGATGGGCGTTGGGCACAGAAGCGCATCGGGCCCGAGCGCATCAAGACCACCTATGCGTTCCGTTCCCTTCTGGACGCAGGTGCCACGCTGGCGTTCGGAACGGATTGGACCGTGGCACCCATCGATCCCATCCTGGGACTGGATGCGGCGGTGACGCGGCGCACCTTCGACGGCGCCAATCCGGGTGGGTGGGTGCCGGAACAGCGGATCAGTGTGGAGGAAACCCTGCGGGCCTACACCGAGGGTGGCGCGAGAGCCGGCTTCATGGAGAACCGCCTGGGGCGAATCGCGCGGGGGATGCTGGCCGACCTGGTGGTCCTCGACCGCGATGTGACGCAACAAGATCCGAAGACTCTGGGGGAGACGCGCGTAGACATGACAGTGGTGGACGGGCGCGTCGCCTACGAGCGTCCCACGGGTTGAGGCGGACGGCATCGGAGGAGCATGGAGACGGGATCGGGAAGTCCGGGCGCCAAGCCGCTCGGTAACACACGGCAGGCTGCCATCGACGCCCTCTGCGAGCACTTCGCCAACGACGCCATTTCGGTGGAGGAATTCGAGCGGCGGGTGGAGGTGGCGCACCGCGCGGCTTCGGTGGAGGAGCTGAGACAGCTTCTTCAGGACGTTCCCGAGGTGAACCTTCCAGCGCTCCGTCGGGACCGCACCGCGCCGGCGCCGCGACCCCGGCCGGGGGGCGCTCCGGCGGCCCACGAGAGAGACCAGGGATTCGTGGTGGCCGTCATGGGTGGCGCGACCCGCAAGGGGCATTGGAGCCCTGCCCGCACCAACTTCGCTTTCGCCCTCATGGGAGGGACGGAACTGGACTTCCGGGAGGCGGTGCTTCCTCGGGGTGTCACCCACGTGCAAGTGCTCGCCATCATGGGGGGCGTGGACATCATCGTCCCTCCGAGCGTCAACGTGGAGAGCCACGGCATCGGGATCATGGGCGGCTTCGAAGATGCGGGACAGCAGGAGCACGACCCGTCCGCACCCACGCTGCGCATCTCGGGACTGGCTGTGATGGGGGGTGTGGACATCACGGTGCGCCATGTCGGCGAGAGCGCCCGGGACGCGCGCCACCGCCGCAAGCGGGAGTCGCGGGAGCGCCGCAGGTTGAGGGGTTCGTAGAGCCGGCGGCGCGGATGCTGCGGTCACAGGAAGCCGCGGGGGGTGGGGGCCCCCGCGGCCACTCTCGTTCCTGTGTGCCAGGTAGGATCAGCCTTTCGCGACCTCGACCTGGGACTCGGTGATGTGGCTCTCCACGTAGAGATTCATCGCATCTCCGAGTTTCAGGCTCAACAGGCGCGTCTCGATGCCGTCGGCTTCGCCCTGGAGCGAACCCACCGGCTCGTCCGGGAAGACCCGGATCTGGAGGTCGCCCTTGGTGGCGATGTCGCCGGAGATCTCGAGCACCTTGAAGTCATCGGTCCAGACCCGGCCCAACCCATGGAGCTTGCCGGTGGCGTCCACGACGTAAACGCGGACGGCGGCAGCGCCACGGTTGACCACGCGAAGCTCGACGGTGTTGTTGCCGGGCCCGGCGGCGGGCGTCTCGGCCTTCGCGGATATGGCGCCCAGGCTCAGCAGGGCTATGGATACGGCTACGGCGGCGTGCAGCGTTCCCTTCCTCATCGTCATCCTCCCCTTGTTGCATCCCGCCTGCGCGCCCAACGCTCCGGGTGCCGCGCAGGCATCCTCAACGTCCCCTCACATCTCCTTGGACGGCCGAACCGCCCAGGGAGTTTCAGGTGCAGGTCCCTTGCCGCTTCATGAAGTACACCAGCTCCCCGTCCTTGAAGAGGGCTACGGAGGGGGAGGAGGGGGGATACCCCCTGATGTGTTGGCGGGCCCTGTCGGTGGCGTCCAGGTCCTGGCGCGTGGGGCGCACCATCAACTCGGCGTACGGCATGTTCGTGCTCTTCCGTACGTCGGGGCGGTCGGACCCGGGACCACCCGCCGGAGGTCGGAGGGTTCAACGTCACCGGGTCGTTGGCGCCGCCTGCCGGCTCGGCCTAAGTTGCGCCGTTCGGGTCTCCGGGCAGCCCCCTCCACCGGGTTGGGGGCTCGTCTCCGCCGAAGTCCCTAAGCGCCAGTCGGACTGACACTTACAAGTATGTATAGAATGGGAGGGCACAGGACGGGCAAGGCCGCGAAGCGCGCCCCGGGGCGTGCGGCCGCAGCGGTGTGCCTGGCGCTGCTCGTGGGCGTTGCGGCTGGCCCTGACTCCTGTGCGCCCTGGGACGACGCCGAATGGGCCGTCTTTCAGGGGAAGGCGGCCTGGGCCCTCGGACAGGGCCTGGACACGATACCCATGGGGGACGCCATGGCGGCCATCGGCAGAACCTTCGTGGGGACCCCGTATGTGCCTCACACCCTGGAGCCGCCGGGTCCCGAGAGGCTCGTCATCAGCTTCCGTGGGCTGGATTGCGTCACGTTCGTGGAGGTTGTTCTCGCCCTGGCCGGCTTCATCCGCGAGCCCGATGCCCGGGATCTCCTGGAGCGGCGGGGGGACGCCGAGGAGTGCTACGAGCGGATCCTGACCCGGATCCGCTACCGGGGAGGTGAGCTCCTGGGCTATGCCAGCCGACTGCACTACTTCTCCGACTGGATCGCCGATGGGGAAGCGAAGGGGCTGGTGCGGGATGTGACCCGGGAGCTGGGCGGCGTACGGCACACCGGGGTGGTGGACTTCATGAGCAACCACGCGGACGCTTACCGCCAGCTCGTGGAGGACCCGTCGGCGGTCGGGGTGGTGCGGGAAGTCGAAGCACGCCTCAACGCCAAGGGTCGCTGGTGGATCCCCGAGGAGGTGCTGGAGGCCGCTGCCGCCGGGATCCGGGACGGGGACATCCTCGCGATGACGAGCGCGGTGTCCGGGATGGATGTGGCGCACACGGGACTGGCGGTCTGGGTGGAGGGCTCGCTTCGGCTCATGCACGCCCCGCTGGTGGGGGACTCGGTGGAGATCAGCGCCGAGCCGATCCCGGTGCGCATGCGGCGGATCCGCAACCAGGATGGGATCATGGTGGCGCGGCCGTGCGGCGGCGACGCATCGTGTACGCCTCGCTGAGCCACAGCGCCGCCGGGACCGGGCGCCCGGCCCGAGCCGGACGCCCCGCATCCCCCTCCCTCAGAGGAGGAAGAGGGGGATGAGCGTCTCGGAGAGGACCGTCACCACCATGACGGCGATGACGTTGAGGAAGAACCCCACCCTGGCCATCTGGGGGACGGTCAGGTAGCCCGAGCTGAACACGATGGCGTTGGGCGGCGTGGCCACGGGGAGCATGAAGGCCATGGAAGCGCCGAGCGCGGCGGTGGTCATCAGGAGCATGGGGTCCATGCCGAGGGCGACGGCCGTTCCCGCCATGACGGGCATGGCCATGGCGGTGACCGCCACGTTCGACGTGAGCTCGGTGAGGAAGATGAGGAGCGCGGCGACGGCGGCCACCGCGACCCACGGGGGAACGTGCCCCAGCCTTCCGAAGATGCTCCCGATCCACGCGGCTACCCCGGATTGGTCCATGGCCGCGGCCAGGGAAAGGCCGCCGCCGAAGAGGACGAGGACGCCCCATTCGATTCTCCGGGCTGTCTTCCAGTCGAGGGCGAACTCGCCCTTCCGCCAGTCGGTGGGCCAGACGAAGAGAACCGCCGCCGCCAACATGGCAATGGTGGAGTCGCGGACCGCGGGCGCCCAGGTCTCGATGCCGGGGATGACGAAGGCCCCCAGGTCCTTCTCCTCGCGCAGGATCCAGGCCGCCGCCGTGAGGGCGAAGACCGTGGCGGTGACCCTTTCGCCCTTCGACATGGGCCCCAGCTTCTCGCGCTCGGCCTCGATGATGAGAGCGGCGTCGCCGGTCAGCTCCCCCGGGGGGTGCATGATTTTCACGAGGAGGAGCCAGGACAGCGGGATCATGAAAACCGTAACGGGGACGCCGACGGCCATCCACTCCAGGAATCCTATCTGCCGCCCCAGCATCTCGCTGGCGGCTCCGGCCAGCACCGCGTTGGGCGGCGTCCCGATGAGCGTGCCGATCCCGCCGATGGAGGCGGCGTACGCCACGCTCAGCATCAGCGCGATGCCGAAGTGGTAGACACCCTCGTGGTCCTTGGGGCGGAGCATCTCCCCCACCGCCAGGGCGATGGGGAACATCATGGCGGCGGTGGCCGTGTTGCTGATCCACATGGAGAGGAATGCCGTGGCCACCATGAAGCCGAGGACGAGCTGACTCGGCTTCGTCCCCACCCACGACATGATCCGCAGGGCGATACGCCGGTGAAGGCCCCACTTCTCCAGCGCAGCCGCCAGGAGGAAGCCCCCCATGAACAGGTAGATGAGCTCGTTGGCGTACGGCGCCGAGGCCTCGGGGGCGCTCAGGATCCCGAGGGCCGGGAAGAGCACCAGCGGGAGCAGCGCCGTGACGGGGATGGGGATGGCCTCGGTCATCCACCAGGTGGCCATGAGAACGGCCACCGATGCCGTGCGCCACCCCTCGGCACCCAGCGTCGCCGGCGCCGGCACGAGAAGCATGGCGAGGAAGGCTACTGCGCCGAGGATGAGCCCGACGCGTTGGTATCGCTGCATACCCTTGTGGCTGGTGCCTTCGTCCACGTCGCATCGCTCCGATCGGGACCCCCCGGGGCGGGCCGGGTCCGGGGCAGTCTGGGAGAAGAACTCACCCACGGCAACCGTAGTTCGGTAATGGGGCCCCGTCCGTTGCCCCGATGCAGTGCCCCGAGGCGGAGCCATGGATTCCCAGAGAATGCCGGTCTACAGGGAATGGAGCTCGTGGTCCGGGTGGCTCCTCGTGGTGTTCTGGGGGAGCATGTTCATCGGCATGGCCGCGGTTTCCCTGGCGCCGCACGAATCGGAGCAGGAGCGCTTCTGGGGGCTGGTGGTGTTGGGTGTGACCGCCGTGGCGGTGCAGCTCCTGGTGGCCGGGCTCTCCGTGCGGCTGTACCGCGACCACCTGGTGGTGGGGTTGGGCTCGGCCGGACAGATCTCCAGGAAGGTGCGCTACGACCAGATCGAGCGCACCGAGTCGGTGACGTACAGCCCGCTCCGCGAGTTCGGGGGATGGGGGGTCCGTTGGGGGAAGGGCGGGAAGAAGGTCTGGAGCGCACGGGGCAACCACGCTGTCGTGCTCCACCTGAAGGACGGCACCCGCCTCTACATCGGGAGCGACTCGCCGCATCGTCTGGAGGAGCGGATCCGCGCCGTGGCGGGCACGCGGATGGGAGGGCAGGGGTAACCCCCGCGCTGTGCCGGAAGGCCACAGCGGCTCCCCGCCTCGCAGGCTACCGGCGCTTCAGCACCATCGCGAAGCCCATGCCTCCTCCTGCGCAAGGCGTTAGGAGCCCGAACTGCACGTCCCTGCGAGCCATCTCGTTGAGGAGCGTCAGCGTGAGGCGCCCACCCGTGGCTCCGAAGGGGTGGCCGATGGCGTCACTCCACCCCAGCTCCGGACCCACCCCAGGGGCATCCGTCCCCCGGCGAGGGCTCGGTCCCCGTTCATGACGACCAGAGCGACTGCTCCGTCGGCGACAGGAGAGGCGTTGCCTGCCGTGACCGACCCATGCTTCCTGTCGAACACGGGGGCAGCTTGGCCAGGCCGACCTCCCTGGCGGTGAGTTCCGCCAGGCCCGTGCCGGACCGGAGGAAGGGGGTTCGGCACCCAGCGAGGATGGCGGACTTCATACGGCGCTCCTGGCTTGGACGGTGCGGCGGGGCGGGGGATTCAGCACGAAGGCGACCCCCAGGGCTGGACGCAAGGCCGTCCGGGGCCTCAGGATGGGGGCGACACGGACAGCATGCCACCAGCCGACTGGAGGGTTTCCATGGAGAGACGCGAGTTCCTTGCCGCCTCGGCAGCGGGTGCGGTGGCCCTGGGCACCGAAGGGCTTCCCCTTCCGCGCGCGGCGGGGGGCCTGGGGGGCAGCCGGGCCACACGGAAGATCCTCATTGCCGGCGGAGGCTATGGTGCGGCGTTCCTCCGGTACATGGCGGAGCTCACCGGTAAGTCCCGGCCGCGGCTCTGCTACCTCCCCACCGCCTCGGCGGACAGGGAGTCCGGCACGCTGCGCTGGTACCGCACCTGCGCCACGCTGGACGTGGTCCCCTTCGACCAGGAGAGCTTCATCAGCAGCTATTCGATGGCCCGGGGGTGGGACGAGGTGCTCCTCTCCATGGATGGAATCGTGGTGTCCGGAGGGAACACGCTGAACCAGCAGGCCATCTGGCGGGCTCAGGGGATCGACCAGGTGCTCCGCGAGGCGTGGGATCGGGGGATCGTTCTGGGTGGGGCGAGTGCCGGGTCCCTGTGCTGGTTCGAGGAGGGGACTACCGACTCGAGGCCCAAGGAGCTCACCAAGGTGGAGTGCCTCGGCTTCCTCAAGGGGAGCCACTCACCTCACTACGATGGTGAGGCACAGCGCCGGCCCACCTACCACCGCCTGATCGCGTCGGGGGTGCTGAAGCCGGGCTACGCCTGCGACAACGGCTCGGGCATCTACTTCGAGGACAACGACGTCAGGCGGGTCGTAGCCACCGTGACGGGGGCGAAGTCGTACCGCGTCGGGCTGGTCGGCGGTAAGGTGGTGGAAGAGGTGCTCGAGCCCGAGCTCATCTCCTAGCCGCTGCTTCCGGTCAGAGGCGCGGAGGCCAGGTGGCCCGGGGGGAGTCCGGAGCCCGGGGAGCGGTGGCGGGAGCCGAGCCCCTCCCGGTGGCGGGAGCGTTCCCCGAGCTGCGCCGAGCCCTGTTGGAGGGCTCCTCGGCGGTGTTGGTGGCGCCCCCCGGAGCCGGGAAGACCACCCTCGTGCCCCTGGCTCTCCTGGACGAGCCGTGGCTTCAGAGAAGGAAGATCGTTCTTCTGGAGCCCCGGCGGCTGGTGGCGCGGGCGGTGGCCCTGCGCATGGCGGAGCTCCTCGGAGAGCCCGACGCCGGCGGGACGGTGGGGTATCGCATGCGGCTCGAGACGAGGGTGGGCCGCAGCACCCGCATCGAGGTGGTGACCGAAGGCATCCTCACCCGGATGCTCCAGTCCGACCCGGCGCTCGAAGGCGTGGGGCTCGTGGTCTTCGACGAGTTCCACGAGCGGTCGCTCCAGGCGGATGCCGGGCTCGCCCTGACCCTCCATGCCCGGAAGCTGCTCCGCCCGGAGCTCCGGATCCTGGTCATGTCGGCCACGCTGGACGCCGAGCCGGTGGCCCGAGTCCTCGGGGGCGCGGCCGTGGTACGCGTGGAGGGCCGGGCCCACCCGGTCGAGACGCGCTGGCGGGACCATCCGGTGGATGGGTGGATCGAGCCTGTCGTAGCGGATAGGGTGCGCGCCGCGCTTCGCGAGCAGGAAGGGGACGTGCTGGCCTTCCTCCCCGGTGCCGCGGAGATCCGCCGCACGGGGGAGGCGTTGGAAGGGACGCTCCCGCCCGACACGGCTGTCTACGAGCTCTTCGGCTTTCTCCCCCGCGAGGTGCAGGATCAGGCGCTGTGCCCCAGTCCGCCGGGGCGCCGGAAGGTGGTGTTGTCGTCGGCCATTGCCGAGTCGTCGCTCACCATCGAGGGCGTGCGCGTCGTGGTGGACGGAGGGTTGATGCGGATCGCCCGCTTCGATCCGGGGACGGGGATGACAAGCCTGGAGACGCTCCGGGTCACCCGGGATGCCGCGGACCAGCGCCGTGGGAGGGCGGGGCGCACGGCACCGGGGGTGTGCTATCGCCTGTGGACGAGGCAGGAGGAGCAGGGGATGGTGCCGGCGAGGGCACCGGAGATCCGGGAGGCGGACCTGGCGCCGCTGGTCCTGGACCTCGCGGCCTTCGGTGCCGAGCCCGGGGAACTGGCCTGGCTGGACCCGCCGGGCGCGGCATCGCTGGCCCAGGCCGGCGAGTTGCTCCGGGAGCTGGAGGCGCTGGAGCCTGACGGCTCCCTGACGGCTCACGGCCGGCGGATGGCCGAGCTCGGCATCCACCCCCGCCTCGCTCACCTGGTCCTGAGGGGAGCGGAGCGGGGTTGGGGGACCCTGGCGTGCGACCTGGCTGCGCTCCTGGAGGAGCGAGACGTTCTGCGCGCTCCCGGAGCGCCGTCGGAGGTGGACGTGCGGCTTCGCCTGGATGCGTTGCGCGAGGGTGCGCGAGGCCTGCCGCGTGGACTCGCCGTGGACCGCACGGCGGCGAGCCGGGTCCGGAAGCAGGCGGAAGCCCTGCGGCAGCGGACGGGGCTGCGGTCACGGCGGGAGGAGTGGGGCCGGGACGGGGGAGAGGAACCGGTGGGTCTGCTGGCCGCCCTGGCGTATCCCGACCGGGTGGGTCAGCTCCGAGCGGGCTCTCGGGGCCGGTACCTCCTGCGGAACGGGCGGGGCGTGACCGTGCATGCCCAGGATCCCCTGGCTGGAGAGTTGTGGCTGGTGGTCCTCGACTTGGACGCCCGCGGGCGGGAGGGGCGGGTCTTCCAGGCGGCTCCTCTCACGCTCGCCGACCTCGAGGTGGCGCTGGGCCACCAGGCGGAGAGCGCGGATGAGGTGGCCTGGGACGACGCCGCCGGGAGAGTCCAGGCCAGAAGGGTCCGGAGGTTGGGAGCCCTGGTGCTGGGCGAGGGCGCCCTCCGCGACCCGGACCCTGGCTCGGTCGCCCGGGCCCTGTGCGAGGGTGCGCGCGGGCGCGGCCTCCACGTGCTGCCGTGGTCCAGGGAAGCGACGCAGCTCAGGGAGAGGCTGGCCTTCCTCCGGGGGCTGGAGGGCGATCCGTGGCCCGATACGTCGGTGGAAGGACTCACGGCGTCGCTGGAGGAGTGGCTGGCGCCCTTCCTCGTCGGGATGCGGTCGCTGGAGGACCTGGGCCGGGTGGAGATGGTCGAGGCCCTCCTCTCCACCCTTCCCTGGAGCCGGAGGACCGAGTTGGACCGGCTCGCCCCCACTCACCTGGAGGTCCCCAGCGGCTCGCGCATCATGCTGGACTACGGAGATCCGTCGGCTCCGGTCCTGGCCGTGCGCCTGCAAGAGGTCTTCGGGCTCCAGGAGACGCCCATGGTGGGAGGTGGCCGCGTGCCCCTCACGGTCCATCTCCTGTCTCCGGCGAGAAGGCCGGTGCAGGTGACCCGGGACCTGGCCAGCTTCTGGCGCGGCGCCTACTTCGAGGTGCGCAAGGATCTCCGGAGCCGGTACCCGAAGCATGCCTGGCCGGAGGACCCGCTGGCCGCCGAGCCCACTCGCCGGACGAAGCCCAGGAAGGCGCCGTAGGGGAGCCTCCGGCGAAGGCGGGCGCTATGTTAGAAGGGCCAGGCCGGCGTCGATCCTCGATCCCTTTCCCACCCATGCTCACCCCTCTCCAGCAGCAGAAGCTCGCCCACTACTTCCGCCTCTACGACGTGGACGACGACGGGTGCGTCGCCCGTGCGGATTTCGAGCGGATCGCAGAGAACGTGCGCGCTCTGCATCTGGCGGACAAAGGGACACCGGAGCACCTCGCCATCGGGAAGGAATATCTCCTGCGCTGGGAGGCGCTGAGGGCGTCGGCGGACACCGACGAGGACGGGGCGGTGGACCTGCGGGAGTGGCTGCGCTACTGGGAGGGCGTGCTGAGCGACGACGCCCGCTACCTTGGGGAGGTGGCGAGGGTGGCCGACCGGCTCTTCGGGTCCTTCGACACCGACGAAGACGGTGTCCTGGGGGCTGACGAATTCTGCAACTTCTACGGCGTCTACGGGCTGAAGGCCGCCATGGCGCGCCTGGTCTTCCTGGACCTGGACATGGACGGCGACGGTGCCGTAACGCGCCAGGAGCTCATGGACATGGTGCACCAGTTCTACCGCAGTGACGACCCGGGGGCACCGGGGAACCGGCTCTTCGGGCCCATCGGGTGACGGCTGGGCCACCGGGGCGGACCATGCGTGCGGTCTCCTTCACCGTGACGGTTCCGGGCTACATCCTGGGGAAGTCCCTCGGAAGGCTTTCGGAGGCGTTCCTCTTCGGCAGCGCCAGCGGGCTCCGGGTGGAGGAGCGGGGATCGCCTCCACTCCCCGGGGCGGATTGGGTGCGGGTGGAGGTCCTGAAGGCGGGGATCTGCGGCACCGACGTGGGCAACCTGACGTTCAAGGCCAGCCCGGCCATGGAGCCCTTCGGCTCGTTCCCTGCGGTCCTGGGACACGAGATCCTGGGTCGGGTGGCGGAGGTGGGCCCTGCCGTGCGCTCCGTGGAGGTCGGGCAGCGCGTCACCGTGGATCCGGTGGTGTCGTGCTCGGTGCGGGGGTTTTCAGGCGAGCGGAGGTGCCGGTCGTGCCAGGAGGGGCTGCCGGCCACGTGCGAGCGCCAGGGGGAGGAGGGAGAGTTGCAGATCGGAGGGCATGGCCTGGCGCGAGGCGTCACCATCGGCTACCACCGGGATCTGCCCGGTGGATGGGCGGAGGAAATGGTGGCCCACGAGAGCCAGATCTTCCCTGTGGCCGACGCCCTGGACGACCGGACCGCGGTGCTGGTGGAGCCCCTCTCCGTGGGGATGCACGCTGCCCTGGGGATGCGGCCGTGGGGAACGGGGCCCGTGTTCGTGGTGGGGAGCGGCCCCATCGCTCTGGGGACCATCTGGTCGCTGAGGGCGGCCGGCTTCGAGGGCGAGCTGGTGGCGCAGATCAAGCGCGGGAACGAGGCTACCTTGGCCCGGAAGCTGGGAGCGAGCTCGGTGGTCTCCCCCGGCGACGAGGCCAGGGAGGCCCTGGTGGAAACCGGCGCCCAGGGGTACATGCCCATTGTGGGCGACGAGGTCTTCGCCGGAGGCGGTTTCCCCCTGGTCTACGACTGCGTGGGGAGCGCACAGACCATCAAGCAGTGCCTCCGCTTCGCCGCGCCCCGGGGGCGCGTCGTCATGCTGGGGTGCGCCGCCGAGATCCGGAAGCTGGACCTCACCTTCGTATGGGCCCGGGAGCTGAACATCAAGGGCTTCGTGTGCTATGGGCGGGAGGAGTGGCGCGGAGGCCACGCCCACACGTTCCAGATCACCCACGACCTGCTGGTCGAGACCATGTCGCCGGTGGCGGAGATGGTCACCCACGTGTACCCGCTCGGGCAGGTCCGCGACGCCCTGTCCGCGGCGGCGAACCGGCGCCGGTCGGGATCCATCAAAGTCCTCCTGGACCCGACGGTAGGGTGACCCGGGCGGGGGAAGCGGTGCGGCTCGGCGGGGCCCGCCCGGAGTTGCGCCTAGCGGACGTCCACGGCGATGCGGCTGGGGCCGCGGAGCTCCAAAACCCTCACCTGGTCGCCTTGGGATAGCTCCGCCACCCACACGACGGCGTCTCCGGTATCACAAGCGACGCCGGCGCGCGCCATGCGCGAGGCTCCGGTGCCGCGGATGCCCGCCGGCGAGCCGGTCACGTCGTCGGCGGCGAGCCGGGCTGGCCGGAAGCTGACCACCAGCGAGCGCGCCGCGGTGAGCTCGTATCCTCCGTCGCCGCAGAGAGTGGGAGTCCCGGCGGCGGTGATGGCGATGTCGTAGCCGGGGACGGGCTCAGCGTCGTTGAGGAGGAAGATGACCCGGTCGAACCCCTCGTGGCCGCCGACCTCCGCGCCACGGATGGAGCTTGCCGGCGCGCCGGCGGCGGCGGCTCTCCCTACCTCGTTGGTGGTCCATGGAAGCTCCAGGGCGAGCTCAGCCAGGGTGAAGCCGGCCAGGTCCGCCTCGGTGAGGGGCTCGCGCTCCATGGCCTTGATGAGCGTGTCCACCGGCATGGAGGCCGTGTCCGCCTCCTGGGAACCTCCGCAGGCGGCGAGGGCGGCGATGATCACGAGAAGGCTGGAGCGGACGGGGCGCATGGTTTCCTGGCCTGAACTGGGAGCTTCGGGGATCGGGGCTACTACACCGGACCCCGGGTCGTGTTCGGCGCCTGCGATGAGACGCGACTCAGAGCTCGAGGCGGAGCACCTCGGGGCGGATGCGGCTGGACTCGGTCTCCCCCTCCACATCCACGTTCTCGGTGCGGAGAAGGGCCGCCTTCACGGCCAGACCGCCGCTGAATCCACCCAGTCGCCCCTCGGCGGCGACGACGCGGTGGCACGGGATGAGGATGGGAAGGGGGTTTGCGCCCACCGCCTGCCCGACGGCTCTTGCCAACTCGGCACGCCCCACGGCTTCCGCCAGGTCCCCGTAGGTGATCACCCGCCCATAGGGTACATGCATCAACTCGGCATAGACCTCGCGCTGGAACTCGGTCACGGCCTCGAGGTCGAGGGGAAGGTCGAAGCTCCGGCGTTCCCGGGCGAAGTACGCCTTCACCTGGGCCACTGCGTGGACAAGCGTGTCGGGCCAGGCCTCGGGGGGGTCGGCGTGGGCGTCCTTGGGGAGGGGGCCGAACTCCAGGCGGCGCACGCCCTTCGGTGAGACCCAGATGGTGAGGGGCCCCGCCGGGGTGTCGGGCAGGTGGGCCGAACAGATCTCGGACGTGCTCAGTGTCGTTCTCCCTCCGCTGTCTTCTTGAGAGCTTCCTGGAGCGCGTCGAAGCCCAAAAGCGCACACTTCACCCGCACGGGGAACTTGCTGACCCCGGCCAGCGCGCGCAGGTCGCCCATGCTCCTGTCCTTCGCCACGTCCGGATCGCCGTGCATCATCGCCTTGAAGCGCTCCGCGATCCCGCCAGCCTCGTCCAGGGAGCGGCTTTTGATGAGCTGCGTCATCATGCTGACCGCAGCCTGGGAGATGGAACACCCCTGCCCTACGAAGCGGGCGTCGGCGATGCGGTCGTCCTCGACGCGCAGCTGGAGGCGGATCTCGTCCCCGCACGTCGGGTTCCGCATGTGGATCTCCACGGTCTTGTCCGGGAGCTCCGACTTGTTGCGGGGGTTCCGGTAGTGCTCGAGGATGAGCTGCTGATAGAGCGAGTTGAGAGCCGGTGTTTCCATGTGCCGTCCAATGTAGAGCGAGGGGGGTGGCCGGCGCGACAGGAACGCGGCGCCGCGCCGGCTCGGGTGGAGTCGGCTCGATGCCGGCCTCGCGGGTCAGCCGAAGATGGAGCGCACCGTCTCCAACCCCTCGACCAGGCGATCCGCTTCGGCGCGGGTGTTGTAGAGATAGAAGGAGGCGCGGGCGGTGGCGGCCAGCCCGAACCGCTTCATGACCAGCTGGGCGCAGTGGTGTCCGGCCCGGACGGCGATCCCCTCCGAGTCCAGGATGGTGGAGATGTCGTGGGGGTGAGCGTCGCCCAGCGTGAACGACAGCACCGCGGACCGCTCCACCGGGTCGCGGGGACCGTAGATCCGCAGGCCGGGGATCTGCGCCAGGCGCTCCATGGCGTACGTCACCAGATTCCGCTCGTGGGCCGCGATGGCGTCCATCCCTACCGCGGCCAGGTAGTCCACTGCGGCACCGAGGCCGATGGCGCCGGCGATGTTGGGCGTGCCCGCCTCGAATTTGTGGGGCACCTCGGCCCAGGTGCTCGTGTCGCGCTCGACGAACTCGATCATGTCGCCGCCGCCCTGCCACGGCGGCATGGCTTCCAGCAGCTCGCGCCTTGCCCAGAGCACGCCGATCCCCGTGGGCCCGCACATCTTGTGGCCGCTGAAGGCGTAGAAGTCCGCGCCCAGGTCCTGCACGTCGAGCTTGGTGTGCACCACGCCCTGGGCGCCGTCCAGAAGGACGAGGGCGCCCACGCGCTTCGCTGCGGCGACGATCTCCTTCACCGGGTTGATGGTTCCAAGGGCGTTGGAAATGTGCGAGACGGCCACCAGCCGGGTCCGGTCGCTCAACAGCTGCGGGAGGTCGTCGAGGAGAAGCTTGCCCTCGTCGTCGAGCTCGATATAACGGAGGCGGGCCCCGGTGCGCTGCGCCAGGATCTGCCAGGGGACCAGATTGGAGTGGTGCTCCATGACCGAGAGAAGGATCTCGTCGCCCGCCTTCAGCACGTCCAGTCCCCAGGTGTTGGCCACCAGGTTGATGGACTCGGTAGTCCCTCGGGTCCACACCACCTCCGCGGGATCGGCGGCGCCGATGAAGCGGGCCACCTTCTCCCGGGCCTCCTCGTACGCGACCGTGGCCCGGCGGGAGAGCTCGTGGATCCCCCGGTGGACGTTGGCGTTGTCTTCCTGGTAGTAGGACGCGAGCACGTCGAGGACCGCGCGGGGCTTCTGAGACGTGGCGGCGTTGTCGAGGTACACGAGCTGCTTGCCGTTGACCTCCTGGTGCAGGGCGGGGAAGTCCCGGCGAAGGGCAGTCACGTCGAGCGGGCTCATGTCGTCACCTCACAGCTCCACGTAGATGTCGCCATCGCGGATCTGGACGGGGAACACCTTCACCGGCCGGACGGCGGGAAGGCCCTTGTTCTTTCCGGAGCGCGCGTCGAAGCGGGCACCATGATGCAGACAGACCACGTCACTTCCGTCCAACTCCCCGTCGGACAGGGGATACTTCTGGTGGGAGCACTGGTCTTCGAGAGCGTACACCGTGCCCTCGACGTTGGCCAGGACGATCGGCTGCATGTTAGCAATTACGCCCTTAAGCGTGCCCGCGGGAACGTCGGAGAGGCTGGCGACCTTGGTGAGCTCAGGCATGGTCAGGTCACTCGGGGCGCGACGCGCCCCCCTTCGGGGACCGCTCGCCTTTCTCGCGAGGTGGTCGAACGGTCGCTCAAGGTAGCGGCTTGCTTAGCGGCGGCGAGTCGTCCGGTCCTCGCCGCCGATGTCCCCTCCGGAGGGCACGTCACGCCCCGCCAGACCCGGGCGAGCGCCGTCTCACACATGGTGCTTCAGCTTCTCCTGGATTACCCGCGTCACTTTCTCGGACACGCCGCCCAACGGGAGCTTGGAGAGGACCTCGCCGAGGAAGCCGAGAACGACGAGGCGCTCGGCCTGGATGCGGTTCATGCCGCGGCTCATGAGGTAGAACTTGGCCTCGGCGTCCAGTTGGCCTACAGTGGCGCCGTGGGAGCACTTCACGTCGTCGGCCTCGATCTCCAGGTTGGGGAGCGAGTCGGCGCGGGCGTGCGGCGAGAGCAGGATGTTGCGGATCTTCTGGTAGGCATCGGTGCGCTGGGCGCCCTTGTGGACCCGGATGATCCCCCGGAACGCGGCGCGGCTGTGCCCGTCCAGGGCGCCCTTGTACAGCAGGTCGCTGCCGGCGTTGGGCGCCACGTGGTCCTGGCTGGTGTTGAAGTCGAAGTGCTGGTCCTCGTCGCCGAAGTAGAGGCCCAGCATGTCGGAGTTGGAGCCGGGCCCAAGGAGGCGGGCGTTGAGGTCCACGCGGGTGGTGGTCCCACCCAGCGCCACGTTGAGGGTGTCCAGGGTGGCGTCGCGCTGGGCCAGCGTGCGCTGCACCGACTGGTAGAACCCGCCCCGCCCCAGGCGCTGGACGGCGACGTACTGCACCTTGGCGCCGTCCAGAGCGAAGACCTCCACCGCCGAAGAGGTGAGGGTCTGGGCGGTGAAATCGTCGGACAGGACCTCGTCCACGAAGGACACCTGACTGGCCGTCTCGGCGACGATGAGCGTGCGTGAGAAGTAGGCCACACCGGACTCGCTGTACCAGCGGGTGACCCGCACCGGCTGGTCGAGGTGCACCCCTCTTGGGACGTCGAGGAAGATTCCGTCGTTCCAGAGCGCCGCGTTGAGCGCGGCGAACTTCCCCTCCTCGGCGGGCACGGCTTCGGTGGCCAGATACTCCTTCACCAGCGCCTCATGCTTCTCCACGGCCTCGTGGAGGGACATGAGCACCACGCCCTTGGCTGCCAGCTCGTCGGCCACGTCGGCGTGCACCACGCGTCCGTCGATGATCACCAGGTGTCCGGATGCCTCCCTGTCCTGGGCCATGGCCTTGCGCAGGGGCAGGGGCCAGCCGGTGAACTCGTCGCGGGCGGGCGGCGTCGTGCAACACCTCAGGGCGCCCAGGTCCAGCTTTCGGCGGAGGTCGGTGTAGCGCCACTCCTCCGACCGCGTGGTGGGCATGGGCGTGCGCTCGTAGACCTCCCAGGCGTGGGTCCTACGCTCGCGGAGCCACTCGGGCTCGGCGGCACCCAGCCTCTCGACTGCTGCGGCGTTGAAGACGTCGGTGACGCCTTCCGTCACGGTCATGGTGGTCATCCGACGGATCCTTCCATCTCCAGCTCGATGAGCCGGTTGAGTTCGACCGCATACTCCAGGGGGAGCTCCTTGGCGATAGGCTCGATGAACCCGCGGACGATCATGGCCATGGCCTCGTCCTCCGGGATCCCCCGGCTCGTCAGGTAGAAGAGCTGCTCCTCGCCGATCTTGGACACCGAGGCCTCGTGGCCGACGTTGGCGTCGTTCTCCTCGATCTCGATGTAGGGGTACGTGTCGGTGCGGGACGTGTCGTTGATGAGGAGCGCGTCGCACTCCACGTTGGACCGGGCCTGGCTGGCGCCCTCGTGCACCTTCAGGAGGCCGCGGTAGGAGGCCCGGCCGTGCCCCCTGGAGATGGACTTGGACACGATGGACGACGTGGTGCGGGGGGCGACGTGCACCACCTTCCCGCCTGTGTCCTGGTGCTGTCCGTCGCCCGCGTACGCGATGGAGAGGATCTCACCGTGGGCGCCCTCTCCCACCAGGTAGCAGGACGGGTACTTCATGGTGAGCTTGGAGCCCAGGTTCCCGTCGATCCACTCCATGGTGGCGCCCTCGTGCACCATCGCCCGCTGCGTGACGAGGTTGTACATGTTGTTCGACCAGTTCTGGATGGTCGTGTACCGGAAGCGGGCGTTCTTCTTCACCACGATCTCGATGACGCCCGAGTGGAACGACTCGGTGCTGTACACCGGAGCGGTACACCCCTCGATGTAGTGGGCGTTGGCGCCCTCGTCCACGATGATGAGCGTCCGCTCGAACTGGCCCATCCGCTCCTGATTGACGCGGAAGTAGGCCTGCAGCGGCGTGTCGAGCTTCACGTTCTTCGGGATGTAGACGAACGACCCACCCGACCACACCGCCGAGTTCATGGCGGCGAACTTGTTGTCGTGGATGGGGATGATGGTGGAGAAGTGCTCGCGGAACAGGTCGGGATGCTTCCTCAATCCGTCTTCGATGGAGTCGAAGATGACCCCCTTCTCCTCCCATTCCTTCTTGAGGGAGTGGTACACCATCTCCGACTCGTACTGGGCCCCGACCCCCGCGAGGATCTTTCGCTCGGCCTCGGGAATCCCGAGCTTCTCGAATGTGTCTTTGATCTCCTGGGGGACCTCGTCCCACGTGTGCCCCATGCGGTCCTGGGGGCGCACGTAGAAGTGAATCTCGTCGAGCACGGCCTCGAGGTCGCTCAGGTCGCCGCCCCAGGTGGGCATGGGCTTGGACTCGTAGACCTTGAGTGCCTTCAGGCGGAAGTCGAGCATCCACTCGGGCTCGCCCTTGTGGGCTGAGATCTGACGGACGACCTCCTCGCTCAACCCCTTGCTCGCCTCGAAGACGGGCTTTCCTTCCGTCACGAAGTTGAACTTGTACTCGTCCAGCCCGAGATCGTGGATGGTTTCGTTCTGCGGCATGTCGCGCTCTCCCTCAGGCCTTCACGGGGGACGTGGCCGTGCCCGCGCCCTCGATGTCGCTCCAGCTCTTATAGCCCTCCGCCTCGAGTTCCAGGGCGATCTCCGGTCCGCCGGACTGCACGATGCGCCCCTGCACCATCACGTGGACGTGGTGGGGCTTGATGTAGTCCAGGAGGCGCTGGTAGTGCGTGATGAGGAGGACGCACATCTCCGGGTCCGCCTCCAACAGCTTGTTCACTCCGTTGGCCACGATCTTGAGGGCGTCGATGTCGAGACCCGAATCGGTTTCGTCCATGAGGGCCAGCGTCGGCTTCAGGACGGCCATCTGGAGGATCTCGTTGCGCTTCTTCTCGCCGCCCGAGAAGCCCTCGTTCACGTGGCGCTCGGCGAAGGAGGGATCCATCTCCAGCAGCTCCATCTTCTCCAGGAGCAGGTCCTGGAAGTCGAAGAGGTCGAGCTCCTCACCCTCCGGGAGGTGCGCCTGGACGGCGGTGCGGAGGAAGTTGGCGATGGACACACCGGGGATCTCCACGGGGTACTGGAAGGCGAGGAAGACGCCCGCCCGGGAGCGCTCGTCGGCCTCCATCCCCAGGATGTCCTGGCCCCGGAAAGTGACCGAGCCGCCGGTCACTTTATAGGCAGGGTGTCCGGCCAGCGCCTTGGCCAGGGTGCTCTTCCCGGACCCGTTGGGACCCATGATGGCGTGGATCTCGCCCTTGCGGAGCTCCAGGTCGACGCCGTGGAGGATCTCGATGTCCTCCTCGGCCACCTTGGCGTGGAGACCGCTGATCTTCAGAATGGGGGCGTCGCTCATCGGGTCCTCTGGGTTGGTGATCAGGTGGACAGGACCTAATCAAGAATGATTCTCGATCTCAAAACCTAGACCTTCTCCCCACGCAAATCAAGTGGAACCAAGGCCAGAAACGAAGCCGGCAGAGGGCCTCCAGCCCCACCGACACGAAGGGTCGTCAGATACCCCGGCGACCGACCTCGGGTCCCTTGGCGACCGCGCCTGGCTGGTGCTTGGAGGAGGGGCCCTGAAGGGGCTGGCGCACATCGGTGTCTGGAGGGCGCTGGGCGAGGCCGGCGTGCAGGTTGCGGGGATCGTGGGCACGAGCATAGGGGCCCTGGTGGGGGCCATGGCAGCCTCAGGCGCCCACTGGAAGGACATGCGCGCCCTGGCCCGGAGGCTGCGGCGCACCGACATCGCCCAAGTGAACCGCCGCGCCGTCCTCGTCAACGGGATCCGTCAGACCAGCGTCCTACGGGGGGATACGCTCCGGGACTACTACCAGGGAATCCTCCCCACCTCGGGGTGGGAGGCCATGAGGGTCCCTCTTCTGGTGAACGCCGTGGACCTGGCGACGGGGAAGACGGAGTGGTTCGGGCAAGGAGCTCGCACCGACGTACCCCTGGTGGACGCCCTCTACGCCTCATCCGCGCTCCCGGTCCTCTACCCTCCCGCCGAGATCGGCGGTCGGGTCTTCGTGGACGGGGGAATCCAGCAACCCATGGGGCTCCGCCGGGCGGCCGAGGAGGGCGCTACCGGGATCCTGGGAATCGATGTGGGCGCCGGGGAGGACGCGGACGTGGGGCTGATCCTGCAGCAGGGGATCCCGGCGGTGCACCAGCGCATCCTCTCCATCGTGACGCACCGTCTCCGGCGGGAACTCGTGGACGGGTGGGAGGGTCCGCCGCTTCTGTACGTGCGGCCCCGCCTCGACGGCTATGGCAGCTTCGACTTCCAGCACATCGAGTGCTTCGTGGAGGAGGGGTACTGGGCCATGTCGCTGGCTCTGGGCCCCGGGAACGGGCTGCTTCCCCATCCGTAGGCGAGGGCAGGGAAGGCGATGCGGTGCGCGGCTGGGCAAAGAAAGGGGCCCCGCCCGGCAGAGGCCGGGCGGGGCCAGGGCGCTCGCCAGGAGGGGTAGAGCGGGGGCGAGGCCCGTCGGCTTTCGGGTTCGGCTTACTGCGGGGGGATGGAGTCCGGGGAAGCTCTGAGCCACCAGCCTGCCCCTGGACCGCGGCGAATGATTGCCCCACCACCCCTGGGGCCCACGACCCCCGGGCCCCACTGCTGGCGCCCGGGCCCGGCCCACGCGCCAGGACCGAAGCCGGGACCACCCCACGCGGCGCTCCGCCGACCCATCCGGAACGCCCAGCCCTGCCCGACCCAGTCCTGCAGCTCCTCCTTTTGGGCGTCGTTGAGGATGCTTTCGACTTGTGTCCGCTGCGCCTCCTGCATGGCCAAGGCGACCTGGCGCCGGGCCTGGACCTGCTCGAGAAGGGTGGCGGGACTCTCCTGTCCCGACCGCACCTTGGACCGGAGCTCGGCCATCTGGCCCTGGTGCTCCGTTCTGCGCCGCACCGCTTCCTGGCGGATCTGGTCGAGCTGCGTCACCTGGTCGTCGGTGAGCTCGAGACCCTTCCTCTGGCTGAGGATCAATTCGACCCCACCTCCCCGGAGTGGAGGCCCCAAAACCCGCGCGCCGCGCGGGCCAACCTGTGCGTCCACGTCCGCCGGGGCGAGGGCCACCATCGCAGCGAACAGGACCGCGCCACCCATCGACCGCTTCATCGTCGTGCTCCTTGTTTCGTGTCCACCGTTCTCCGCCGGGAGGTCCATCCACCCGGCCCTGAGGAATGGATGCGGCTCCCATGCGGAGTGTTAAACGCCTCGCACGTCCGGGGGGGGGGTGATACTCGGCCGACTCCCGGTCAAGAAGCTACCAGCGCCGCGCGCATGATCCGGGACCACTCGGCCAGGCTCACCTTCAGGTAGCGCGCCTCCTCGGCAGCCCGACGGGAGATGGGCCCCTCGGCGGTGGGCTCTACGAGTACGTGGGCGAAGGTGGGTCCCGGTGCGCCCAGGAGGTCCGGGACCGCCCTTTGCCAGGCAGCAGGGTCGTCGAAGCCGAAGACCCGGGGGAATCCGGCGCCCCGGGCCAGGGCGCCGAAGTCCACCCTTCCTCGCCCGGGGATCGGCTGGTGGCCGGTGATCTCGTACGAACCGTTCTCCACGACCACCAGGAGGTAGTTGGTGACCCCGCATCCCACGATGGTGGCCAGCGTGCCCAGGGTCATGAGCATGCTCCCGTCGCCGTTGAGGCACACGACGCGGCGGTCGGGGCGCGCCAGGGCAATGCCGAGGGCCAGGTCCGCGGTGTGGCCCATGGCCGAGTCTGCGGAGGCGAAGTCCAGGTCGTGGCTGGAGAGCCGGCCCCAGGGGCGGGTGACGCTCATGGTGGTGACCACGACCTCGTCGGTGCGGTGGGCCGCCAGGGGCTCGAGGAGCTGGGCGCGGGTGAGCATGGTCAGGCGAGCTCCGCGGTGAGGAGGAGGGCACGGGGGTGGTCTCCCGAGCGGGCCTGGAGAACCAGGCGGGCCACGGCCGCTCCGGGGTCGTCACCGCGCCTGCACGTTTCGTAGGGGATGCCCCACGCCCTCAGCGTGGGCTCGGTCATGAATGCCACCGAGTCCAGGTCGGCGCGGGTGAGTAGCTCGGGGGTCCGCGGCGTCTCCGGGCCCAGCCCGGCGGCCTCCATCTTGGCGTACCCGCGCCCGGTGACCACGAAGGGCACGGGCGCGCCCATGCGGACAGCGGTCCCCCGCAGCGCATCCCCGGACTCGAGGAAGCCGGTGTTCTGGACCACGACAAGGGGTGCGGCGCCGCCCAGCCAGAGCCCTGAGGCGATGGCGAAGGCCTCGCCCTCGCGGGTCACCTCCACCAGGAGGATCCCAGGGTGTTCCTGGAGCGAGTCGAAGAGGGGCGCCGAGGTGTTGTCGGGAACGCCGATCACGTGGGTGACGCCGGCGTCTTCCAGGGCCTGGAGGACGGCGAGGATGGCCGGGGACGGGGGCCTTTTCATGGTCTCGTGGACGGAAGAATGGGTGGATGGGAAGAGCGGCTAGGCTTCGATGATGAGGGCCACGACGCGCCCGGGGCCGTGCACGCCCCGGAGCAGGACCTGGCCGATGTCGGCGGACTTGCTGGGCCCCGAGTGCAGACCCAACGCCGCGGGGAGAGAGGAGCGCAAGGAGCTCAGGGCTCCCACCAGGGTGGGGTGGATCGAGGAGGCGTGCACGACGACGAGGTGCGTGGGGGGGAGGAGTTGGGTGCGCCGCCCGTCGGCGGAATGCAGGAGGAGCGACCCGGTCTCGGCGACGGCGCCCAGCGCCATGGAGACCCCCAGCTCCGCGGTCTCCGGTGGGGCGGAGGGTCGCGAGGCGGGAGCCAGGGACGGCGGCACGGTGGCGCCCACCGCCACGGATCCGAAGCCGGCGGCGAAAGCTCGCGCCCACGCGGTTGCGGCCGCTTCGTCGGCGACGCGCACCACCTCTCCGCCGGCGTCGAGGAAGAGGGTGGAGAACCCCTCCAAAGGGTCGGCGGGAGGCGGCTCTGGGCGGGTCCCCCGGAAGGGGCCGGGGTGCGGCACGCGTGTGCGCTCTTCGAGGGCCGTGCGGACGCGGGCGAGGACGCGCTCCCGGGCGCTCACCGGATCCCCTCCTCCCAGAGGGAGCGGAAGGACCTGGGGCTGAGCCGGGGAGGCGTCCGCTGTCCTGCCCAGCCGCCCAGCACCGGGAGGGCGCGACCACCGGCCTCCCAAGGCACCCAGCGCAGGAGTGCGCCGGCGGAGGCGAACGCGCCTGCGTGCTCCGCCGCCGTGGCGTACGCC
Source organism: uncultured Gemmatimonadaceae bacterium (assembly GCA_964545395.1). GTDB lineage: Bacteria > Gemmatimonadota > Gemmatimonadetes > Longimicrobiales > Gaopeijiaceae > SZUA-318. The sequence goes on from CAZJFX010000007.1 coordinate 48,086, forward strand.
CTCATGCCCAAGCGCTCGGCGACGGGTACGAGCCCCGCCTCCACGGCCCGCTCCCGCCAGTAGAGGATGAGCTCGGGGATGGGGATGCGGACCGGGCAGACGTCGGCGCACGCGCCACACAGGGTCGAGGCGAAGGGGAGGGGCATGGCCTCCTTCAGCCCCAGGAGCCCCGGAGCGAGGATGGCGCCGATGGGTCCCGAGTAGGTGAAGCCGTAGGAGTGACCTCCGGTCTGGCGGTACACGGGACAGATGTTCGCGCACGCGCCGCAGCGCACGCAGCGCAGCGTCTCCCACGCCACGTCGTCGGAGAGGAGGCGGGTGCGCCCGTTGTCCACGAACACGACGTGGAGCGCCTCGGGTCCGTCGGGGTCACCCTGCCGGCGCGGGCCGTGGATGAGGGACACGTAATTCCCGATCACCTGACCGGTGGCGCTCCGCGACGTGAGCTGGAGGAACCCGGACAGGTCCTCCAGGCGGGGCACCACCTTCTCGATCCCCACCAGGGCCACGTGGACCCGTGGCGCCGAGGTACTCAGGCGGATGTTCCCCTCGTTCTCGATCAGGGCGAGGGTGCCGGTATCCGCCGCCAGGAAGTTGGCGCCGGAGATCCCCAGGTCGGCGGAGAGGAAGTCGGCGCGGAGCGCCGCTCGGGCGGCGGCGGCCAGGGCTTCCGGGGAGGCGTCGGGGGAGGTCCCGAAGCGCTCGGTGAAGAGGCGCCGACAATCCTCCAGCCCAATGTGGATGGCGGGTGCGATGATATGGCTCGGGGGTTGGCCGAGGAGCTGGATGATGTACTCGCCGAGGTCGGTCTCCCGGACCTGGGCACCCCTTCCCTCCAGGTACCGGTTCACCTCCAGCTCCTCGGTGAGCATGCTCTTCGCCTTCACGATCCGCCGCACGCCGTGGCGGGTGAGGAGGCGTCCGAGGATGTCGTGAACCTCTGCGGCATTCTCCGCCCAGTGGACCCGGACGCCGTTGGCCTGGAGGCGGGCCTCGGCCTCCTCCAGGTAGCGCCCCAGGTGGGTGAGGGCGTGGCGCTTCACGTCCCTTGCCCAGTCGCGCCATGTGTCGGCGTCGATCTCCCGCCAGGCGGTTGCCCGGTTCCCGTCGAAGTTGCGTGTGGCGGCGGTGACCGAGGCGCGCATGTCCTGGCGCTCCAGGACTGCCCTGGCCGATGCCGCCTTGTATCCGCGGGGGTGGTGGGCGCTCAAGACGCCGCCTCCCAGAGCACCGAGGCCAGGTGGCGGAAGGGGATGGCGAGCCCCCTGCGCCCGGCACGCCCGGACATCTGCATGAGGCACCCCCCGTCGGCGGAGGTAACCATGTCCACCGGCGGCAGCGTGTCTAGCTTGCGGTCCGCCATCCCTGCCGACACCACCGGGAACTTCACGCTGAAGAGGCCGCCGAATCCGCAGCACTCCTCGGAGGCCTCCCACGAGGCCAACCGGGCTCCAGCGTTGGCGAGGAGGGTGAGGGGCTCGTCGTGGACACGGAGCTCGTGGAGCGCATGGCACCCGTGGTGATAGGCGACCACCCGCCCCTCCAGTCCCCTTCCCAGCTCGGTGACGCCGAGCACGCGCACCATGAACTCGGAGAGCTCCCACGTCCGCGCCGCCAGATCGGTGGCCTCCGGCTCTTCCAGCAACTGTGGGAAGTGGGTGCGCAACATCCCAGCGCACGAGCCCGAGGGGAGCACCACGTGGTCAGCGTAGCGGAAGGTGCGGAGGGTGTGGCGCGCCATGCGCCGAGCCTCGGCCACGTGCCCCGCGTTGAGGGCGGGCTGACCGCAGCAGGTCTGCGCCGCCGGGAAGTGCACCTCGACGCCCAAGCGGCGCAGGAGTCTCACCGCGTCGGCGCACGCATCCGCGTAGAGCCGGTCGGCAAGACAGGTGGCGAAGAGGGCGACGCGCATGGTCAGGACGGCTCCACGGCGGAGGCGGTGGGAGGCAGCGGATAATCGGGAGTGAGCACCTCGAACACGATCTCGCGCTGGGTGCGGAGCACAGGCCTGAAGAGTTCCTGTTCCTCGAGAAAACGGGTCAGCTTGGGGTTTCTGGCCGGCTCAACCACGACCCAGCGGGCGCCGAAGTGGTGCCGGACGGCAGGCCACGTGGCGGTGGCCTCGCCCTCGTAGCAAGGGAAGGCGTCGCACGTGTACTCGGTGGTGGCGTCCGCCGACAGGAAGAAATACTCCCAATACAACCCGGGATCGTGAGCGTACTGGAAGATGGGGTCCATTCCCCCCAGGTACCGGTTGAACCGGTTGCGGGCGAAGAGGGGCCCGAAGTTGTCCCAGTGCGCGTGGAAGACCACGTCGCCGGGCTCGCTGTTGGCGGCGAGCCAGCCCGCGACCTCGGCCATGCGGTCGGGCGCCTGGGCGACGAGGCGTGCGTTGAGCTGGTGCCGGTGGACGCCCCAGGCGAGGTGTACGACGAGCAGGAGGCCCAGGGTCGGAGCTACCCGCCGGCGCGCGCCCGCGGGCACCAGATGGGTCCAGGCCAGGGGCAGAAGGAGGAACCCGAAGGCCGTGAACTCCACCAGGGCTCGACGCGCAGAGGCCAGGGTGAGGGCGAGAAAGACCGCGGCGATGAGCGCGGCCGCCACCGTCATGCGCCGCTCAGCCCTCGGAAACGCGCCCGCGTCGCGCCACCCCCATGCCGCAACCAGGGCCGACGCCCACACCACCAGGAACGACCAGGAAGAGCGCACCAGCTCGAGCACGGGAAGTGGCTGGAGTTCGGTGGCGAAGAGGAGGGGACGATCGGATCCCTTGACCGCGAAGAGCTGCACGATCTGGATCCAGGCGAGCTCCGCGGTGGCAAGGGGGTGAGGGCGGAGGACAGCGCCGACCAACGTGCCCACCAGGACCGCGCCCACCGACTGGAGGAAAGGCACACCCTGGTCGGCGGGCTCCTTCGTTCCGCCCCCGGTGGACGATGCCGGCACCAGGGCTCGGGAGAGCGCGTAGGCCGCGACGATGCCGGGGGCCATCCAGAAGAGGCTCACGTGGAGCCAGGTGATGGCGGTCGAGATGAGGACGAGATGCCACCGGCGCCCACGCACCAGGAAGGAGAGCAGCAGAAGGGCCAGCGCCAGGGAGAGAACGTGGGGCCGCACCATGAGGTAGCGGTAGAGCACGTTGGGAGAAGCTGCCAGGAAGAGGGCCGTCCACCATCCCGCGCCCTGGACGGCGTGGCGGCGGAGCACCCACCAGACCGCCGCCGCCAGGAGCGATGTGGACACGAACGCGGCAGCACGGATCCCGTCCACCACGCCGGGTAGGCTCGCGAACGGCAGGAGCACCATGTGGTAGCCCCACCAAAGGTCGGAACCCAGGTCGCCGATGACGGAGGCGGTGGCCCAAGGGAACGCCGTGTCGAAGACGCCGGCGCCGGCGTAGTGGGCGGCGTGGCCCATGTGGTAGAACGAGTCGGCGTCGGCGACGAACGGGGCGAGCGAGCCGTGGGCCAACACCAGCACGGCCAGCACGGCGGCTGCCTGGAGCCTTACGAGACCGGTCGACTTCCCAGCCACCGATCCCACCACTGCAGCGATACCCGGCAACGATGGAGCTTGCAGACCGCCAGGGCGGCGACGACGAGGGTTCTCATGGCCGCAATGTGCCGGCCACGCGCGTGCCCGGGCAAGGAACCGGAGACAAGGGGACAGCGGCCACAAGCCGCCGGCCCCGGCCCCATCCCGCCAGCGCCGGCCGGGACTACTTCAGCGCAGACGCGTCCGGGCGATAGCGCCGCTGCGCCGCCTTCTCCACATCCTTACGGGTGAAGCGCACCGTCTTCATCTGCCCGCGGGCGAACATGGCCGCCTGGTCGTCGTAGTAAGGGTGATCTTCCTGGTTGCTCTGGCCGTACGCCAGCACGGTGTACGCGCGGGGGATTTCCCCGAACTCCACCGCAAGCACCCACGCATCGCCGGTGTGGGCGGCGAAGCGGCCCGAAGGATCAGGCCCGAAGGAGAGCGTGCGGAAGCAGCCGAGGGTGCCAGGACACCCGGAGACGGGCTCGTCCACCTTGCCGCGTATGACCCGGAACGCGTCGCCCCACTTCATGTCGTAGGACCACCCGCGCTCGTCCATCCACGCCACGGCGGCGGCGAACGCCGACATGGCCTCGTCGGGAGAGCCGATCCCCACGGGGGTCTCCATGGGACGCTCGGGCGTCCACGGCTCCCTGAAGAAGCGGGCCGTGTCGATGACCTGGCGGTACTGGTTCTGCCAGGCGTAGAAGAGGACGCCGCCCCGGCTCTCGGCGGCGGCGGTGCGGTCCCACCTCTCGAGGGCGCGGAGCGCCTGGGCGGGCTTGCCGTCGTTGGCGGTGCCGGACCGCTTGATGGCAGTGAGGAGCTCATCCATGACGCGCTCGGCCACGAGCATGCGCGGCGAGTGCTTGAGCGTCACCATGTCCTCGAGGCTGAGCTTGGCGTCGCCGTGGACCAGGGTGAGGGACATCTGGCTCCTGGGCCTGAGCCGGACGGGCTCGACGTTGGGCGGCACCGTGTCCCGGTCCATGGGGACGTTCAGGTTGGTGTAGTCCGGCGAGTCGTTGGTCTGCGTGATGTATCCGCCCTTGGGGTTGATGTAGAGGGGATGATCCTCGAAGGGATACACCTCCTTCCAGATCTCGGCGGACGTGCGGGCGAAGTAGAAGCTGTCTGGCGTGAGCGGGTGGGGAAGGCGGGGCATGCGCCCGTTGTAGTAGTGGACGATGTTCCCGGCCGCGTCGGCGTAGGTGAAGTTGGAGCTCGAGTGTGCGCGCAGCTTCATGACCTCGAGCCAATCCTCCAGCGACGTGCTCATCATCATGCGGAGGAACTGCTCGCCACGCCGGAACTCGCCGAAGCTCGGGTTCTTCACGAAGTAGATCCGGCCGTCGCCCTGATGGAGCACCGGGCCGAAGCCGGTGTGCCAGGACGAGCGGGTCTCGGTGGCGATCCCTCCGTCCTCGGTCCTGTACTCGACGGTGATCCTGCGCTCCTGGAGGGCATGGGAGCGGCCGTCGAGGACGTAGGCGTTCTCCCGTTCTGGGTCGGCTTCGAGAGCGTAGATCTGTGACATCACGGGCGCGTTGTTCGTGGTGGCGAACCCGAGGTGACGGTTGAACCCGCCAACCGTGCCGAACGCGCTGCCGATTCGGAAGTCGCCGTAGAAGTCCACGAGGCCGGGGACGATGACGTGGGCCTCGTAGTAGCCCGCGGTCCAGCTCAAGTGGGGGTTGCGCAGCAGGATCGCCTTGCCCGACTTGGTGCGCGTCCCGTCGAAGGCCCAGGCGTTGGAGCCGTCCAACATCTCCAACTCCTCCTGCTCATCTCGCGGTGGCGCGCCGCCCCTGGCCCGCTGGAGAGTACGGATGAACCGTTCGGCACCTCCCGCTCCGAACCCCTGCACCTCCCGGGCGTGGGCGTCGAGTCCTGTCCATACGGGCTCGATCCAGGCGGGGAACTCACTGCGATGGAGGCGCACGTAGTGACGGACGCCGGCTGCGAATCCTTCGTAGACCGCCCGGGTCTCGGGCCTGAGCTGCGGCCAGGTGGTCACGGCGTAGGTGTGGTCCTCGCGGGCGCTGAAATCACCGCCGATGGAGTCGCGGCCGGTGTAGAGCCCGTACTCGCCGCGCGCCCTCACCATGTTCAGGGCGATGACGGCGCCGTAGTCCTCGAGTTCGGCCCAGGCCAGGCCGAAGCCCATGGCCTGGAGATCCTGTGCGTAGATGTGGGGGATGCCGTACTCGGTCCGGATGATCTCCACCCGCACGGCCACGGCGGCCTCGGCGGCGGAGTCCACGGGGATCGGGGGGAGCTCGGTGGGGGGAGTGGAAGCCGAAAGGGCCAGGGCAGTCAGAAGCGTGAGCATGGAAACCTGCCGCAAGAGCTTGGGTGATTGTGCCTCCAATCTCGGGGCGCTCCACGCTGCGGGCCAGGATGTCCGGCCCGTCTGCCTCGCGTGGGCTCAGGCGATGTTGGGCTTCCAGCGCCGGAGCACGCCGTCCACGATGTCCACCAGCTCCGTGAAGTCGGTGGGCTTCACCTTCACCTCGCGGGCGCCCAGGGCAAAAGCCTGGACAGCTACCGCCCGGTCGGTGTTGGAGGTGAAGACCACCACGGGGGTCATCGCCCATGGCTCGGGACGGGTCTCCAGCCAGCGGAGGAAGCCGAGGCCGTCCATCCCGGGGAGCCCGATGTCCAGAATGACGACGTTGGGGTAGGGGTGACCGGCGCGGTCGTCGAAGGGCCACCGCCCAAGGAGGTAGTCCATGGCCTCCTCGCTGGATCCGGTGACGTGCACGAAGCACGGAAAGCCCCGGTAGGCGAAGGCCGCCTGGATGAGAGCGGCGTGATCAGAGTCGTCCTCGACCACGAGGACGACGAAGGAGGAGGCCGGCATATCCAGTAATATTCACCCTCTGAGCGTGTCCGTCACTCTCAATTCGGTACGTTCGCACCCGCGGGCCCCGGGCGCCGCAGGTGTGTCGGAGGCTCGTGGAACGCCGTGCCCCGCCTGTACATTCCAGCGGGGCGTCGGGGCGTGATGGGAGTCTCGAGGGAGGGCGCGATGGCCATGTCGAAGACGGGACGCGGCTGGGTCCTCGCTCTATCGCTGGCGGCTGCCGGGTGCGGGGGTGGCGAGGGGAGCACCGCTCCGGAGGCGGTGACGCTGAAGGTCACCCCCGCCGTGGCCCTGGCGGTGGGCGTGGGGGACACGGTCCGCTTCACCGCAGAGGTGAGGGGCGCGGCCGAGCTCCCGCTTCCCGGCGCGTCGGTGAGCTGGCGGTCGGCCAACACCGCGGTGGCCACGGTGGACGCCCAGGGGCGTGCGGTGGCGGTAGCGTCGGGCACCACCACCGTGACGGCGAGCAGCGGGGGCGGGTCGGGCACGGCGAGCCTGGAGGTCTGGGTCCCACTCAACGTCACCTCGTACCAGCCGGGCACGAGCTACTTCGGGCGCCAGTCGTATGTGGAGTACGTCCCCGGAGAGCTTCCGCTCATCCTGTCGGCGGCCCACGGGGGCGCGCTCACGCCGGCGGAGATCCCGGACCGCACTTCGGGGACCACGGTGACGGACACGAATTCAGGGGAGACGCTCCTGGCCGTGCGGGAGGCCCTGGTGGAGCGCACGGGTAAGGCGCCCCACGTGGTGATCTCCCACCTGAGGCGCACCAAGCTGGACCCCAACCGGGAGATCGTGGAAGCCGCCGCCGGGAACCCCTTCGCCGAGAACGCGTGGCACGAGTTCCACGCCTATCTCGAGGTCGCGTCGGCCACGGTGACGAAGACGTACGGATCGGGCTGCTACCTCGACATCCACGGACACGGGCACGCCATCGCGCGGGCGGAGCTGGGCTACCTCCTCAGCTCCACGCAGCTCAACCGCACCGACGCCGAGATCAACGCCCAGGGCCTCGCGGCGCAGAGCAGTATCCGCGCCCTGGCCGCCTCGTCTCCCCTCCCGTTCGCCCAGCTCCTGCGGGGGAGCACGAGCCTGGGCGGCCTCATGCAGGGGCAGGGGATCCGCTCGGTGCCCAGCCCAGGGGACCCGTCACCGGGGAGCGCGGAGTACTTCACCGGGGGATACAACACCCGGCGCCACGGCTCCCTCGCGGCGGGACGGACGGTGAGCGGCGTCCAGGTCGAGCTGCCCTTCCCCGGGATCCGCGACACCGACGCCAACCGCCGAACCTTCGGCCACGCGCTGGCCACGGCGGTGGAGGCATACATGACCGAGCACTTCGGCTTCTTCAGGACGCCCCGGTGACGCCGCTGCTGGACGCCCACGCCCATGTGGACCAGTTCGGCGACGCATGGCCGGCGGCGCTGGAGCAGATCCGCGCCCGGCGCATCGTCACGCTGGCCGTTTCCATGAACCCGGCGTCGTGGGAGGTGACGCGGCAGCTCGCCGCGCTCGAGCCGCTCCTCGTTCCCGCGTTCGGGATCCACCCGTGGGAGGCGCCGGCCTGGCACCGCCGCCTCGGCGAAGTGGAACCGTTCCTCGCCGCCGCACCCATGCTGGGGGAAGTGGGGCTGGACCGCCGCTTCGTGAAGGACCCGGGGGCCTGGGGCCCCCAGGAGGAGGTGTTCGCGTTCTTCCTTGCCGCCGCCCGGCGCACGGAGAAGCTCCTCAACCTGCACACCTCCGGGGCGGAGGCGCGGGTGGCCGAGCTCCAGGCCGAGCACGGGGTGGAGCGGATGGTAATCCATTGGTACAACGGCCCCATGCGCCCCCTGGCCGCGCTGGCCGAGATGGGCGCGTTCTTCACCGTGGGCGTGGAGCTTCTGGTCTCGGAGCGCATCGCCAAGGTGGCGCGGCGCATCCCCCTGGACCGGCTCCTGGTGGAGACCGACAACCCGGGAGGTTGGGCCTGGCTCACCGGGGAGCCAGGGATGCCGGCCCTCCTGGAGCGGGTGGTGGCGCGCCTGGCGGAGGTGCGCCGGCTGGCGCCGGACGAGCTCGGGGGGGTCTTGGAGGGTAACGCGCGGGCTCTCTTGGAGGCGGCCGGCGTCACGGGGCCCCTCGAGCCTCACGTAGGGTGAGGTTCCACGTTGGAGGCCCGGGCGCCATGGCGCCATGAAGGTCGGATCAGGGCAGGCGCTTGCAGGTGCCGCCGGCTAACCCCCTTCCCAGCGGGGAAGCGCCGGCGCGGGCGTCGAGATCGATCTCATGCGTCTCACCATTCACCACGGCGGTGGCGGTATCGTCGCCGTCGAACGTGATCACCACGGTGACGTCACGCCTCTCGTCGCCGTTGGGTCCGTTGACCACGCTCACCTTCGTCGTGCGCGTGATCCTGCCCGAGAGGGGGTACTTCTTGTCGGATCCCGGCACCGGGATGACCACGTTCTCCTGCGTGAACGCCCCGTCCATGTCGTAGGAGGTATCGGTCCCGTCGTCCAGAGTTCGGCTCCGCTCGATGGCCTCGGACCCGGTCCCGTTGACGGTCCGGGTGGCCTCCACCGGGTCCCAGGCCGAGGCCACCGTGCACGAAGGCGAACGGCGTGCGGGCGAGGGTGATATCCTCCAGGGTCGCATCACCCGCCGCGAGGGTCAGGGGGAGCGGCGACCTGGGAACGGGATGGGCACTCCCGAGTAGTCTGGCGGACGACGGGGTGCTTACGCGCCCGAGACCGCTCGGGGGCGACCCCGCCCGAATCCCGTCCGGAGGGACCCATCATGGACAAGATCCTGCCTCGCAACGAGCACACGGTGGAGCGCGCCGTCCGTGTGGTCATCGGCATCGGCCTGCTGGCCATCGTGTTCGTCGGCCCCAAGACTCCCTGGGGCTACCTGGGGATCATCCCCCTCGTCACCGGGCTCGTCGGGAGCTGCCCCCTGTACACGCTCTGCGGGTTCAGCACCTGCCCGATGAAGAAAGAGAGTTGAACCTACCGGGGCCTCACGAAGACGGGCTGGGTCCAGGCGTGGGAACCGCCTGAGTCGGTGACCCGCGCGCGGACGTAGCCCACGTCCTCACGGAGTTCGTAAAGGGCTGGGTTGGCTCCCGAGCGTGCGAGCTCGCGGCCGCCGGCTCCGATGAAGACGGTGGTGTAGCGGAAGTCACCCTTCGGCTCGATGTGGACCTCCAGCCGCCCCGGTGACACGCGCACGTCGGCGAGCGTCACGCCCGTGCTGGCGTAGAAGCCGCCCGCCTCGAGCGCCTCCATGAGCGCCGCGGGCTCCAGCGCCGCGGCCCTCACCGACACCCAGCCACGTCCCGGGTTGGCCCGGTCGCGGGCGAACTCGCCCTGGAAATGATGGGCGTCGTCGGTGGCGATCCCGTAGATGCGCTTTCCCCTCGTGAGGAGCGAGTCCCACACCGCCTCCATCCCCGGCCGGTCTCCGCCACCCTCGTTGTGGACCAGGGGGTGCCCGTTGAAGATCTCCAGGAGGCGGTCCCGCTCCACCTGCGCCAGCTCGGCGACGCCGAAGGCCCACCGGAAATTGGGGTGGTTCACGTGGGGGACGCCCTCCGCTTCCCGGACCGCGTCCACGTTGGCCTGGATGGTCCCCACCAGGGTTTCCGCCGTGCGGTGCTCCACCACGCCCTTGAGGTTGAGGCCGTTCACGTGCACGGGGAGCTTCTCGAAGCTCGAGCTGAGCTCCTCGCCGGGGACGAGAAGGAAGGTGGAGTCCACCAGCTCGGAGAGAGTGGCCGGGTCGGTGAAGACGTCGTGGTCGGAGAGGACCAGGAAGTCGTATCCGTGGTCCTTGTACCACCGAGCGACGACCTCGGGCGGCGAGTCGCCGTCGCTCTCGGTGGTGTGGGCGTGGGTGTTTCCCTTGTACCAGGCCCCCTCCACCGCCGCAGGAACTTCGAATTGCACCGCCGGGGGGGATGACTCCTCCACGGTGCAGGCCGCGGCGGCCAGCGCCAGGACGGCCAGGGGAAGAGTGGCGTGCTTCATCGGGGCTCCGAGGATGCGGTCGTGGGTGGAAGGGTATCGGGTGGCGCGGGGGAGGAGGCCGGCAGGGCGGCTGCGGCCTCGAGTTGGGCTGCCGTCTCCAGAGGGAACGGCGGTGGCCCCGGGATGATGACCAGGGAGCCGGCCGGGGAGCGGAGCACCGCACGGTCACTGAGCCAGGTGATGTCGGGAGCGAGCTCCGGCGGACGCTGGAAGGGCTCATCACCCACGATCTCGTCGGGCCTGAAGAGGTGCTCCACCACGTCCATCTCCAGGGCCCGGCCGGCTGGGATCTCCAGGTCGAGGACGACCACGGGATCGGGCTGCCCCCAGTGCTCGGCCAGCGAGGGCCGGTCCGGGGTGGGCAGGGATCGCCCGTTGAGGGCGACGAGGCGGGTACCCCCTCCCTCCGCGAAGCGGAACTGCAGCAGCTCGGCACCCACCGCCGACAGCACCGCGAGGCGCAGGTGGCGGGTATCGCCCCATGTGGTGTCGGAGAGGGCCCACACCTCGGGCTTGCGGATACCCTTCACCGGCGCGGGAGCCACCCTGGGCCGACGGCTCCCGAAGCCGAACCCCGCCAGGTCCCGGGTCTCGGCGAACGCCGCACCCGCTTTCTGGACGGCCCACGCCCCGGCCGCCGAGTCCACCGCCTCCTGGCTCGCATCGGTGATCCAGAGGGCCTCACCAGAGCCGTGGTCGAATGCGTACACCAGGGTCGAAGGTGCAGGCGCCCGGGAGTCCGGAGCTGCGGCGCGGATGCCGACGCCGAGGCACGCCCCCCCCACCGCCAGCGCCGTCAGCGGTGCCCACCAGGGGTTGGGCTCCCGGAGCGCGTCGAGGGCGGGGAGGAGCAGGAGGAGCGCGACCACGGCGTATCCGCCGAGGAGCGCCGCCGCCCGGAAGCTCAGCCCCAGCCAGAGGAACTCACCGAGGGGCACGAGGAGCGCCAGCACCGGGAGGGCCAGCGCAAGCAGGAGGAGCCAGACCAGCGTGCGCGCCCACCCGCGGGCTCGGAAGGACGAAGCGCCCACGGCCAGGTAGGCGGCGAAGAGCGGTACCTGCAGGCTGGCCGCGGCCGCCGGCCAGCGGAAGGACACGAAGGCCATGGCCGCCAGCGGCGCCAACAGCGCGCCCCATGCCAGCTCGGCCATGACGAAGCGGCGGCGCCCGAGGCCGAAGAGCGCGGTGACCAGGGCCAGGCCGGCGGCGACGAGCGCCGAGACGTACCACCCCTCGTGGTGGAACGTGCTCCCCTGGAGGGATCCGAACTCGGGGTGGAAGCGGGGGAGCCAGCGCAGGAGCCCCCACCCGGCTGCAGCGCCGAGGGGGATGGAGACGAGAGACAGGACGAAGCCCGTGACGATCCCGCCCCACCCGGACGAGGCGTTGCGGACGGGGAGGAGGACCACGAGGGCCAGGACCAGGACCAGCGCTGCCAGGGGAAGGGTGAACGCCTGGTCGAAGACCACCAGGCCGAGGGCGGGGACCGTGAAGTACGTGACGTCGGGTGCCTTCACCTCGCCCAGGGGCTGGTTGCCCAGGTAACGCGCCAGGGCGAGGGCGCTGGCGCCCTCGTGCTGCAGCGTGGCCTCGGAGATGTTCTCCGGGCTGTCGTAGCTCTGGTGGTAGAGCGATGCCCGCCCGACGGCGGCGAAGTTCAGCCCCTGCCGCCCCGCTTCCCGGAACGGGGTGAAGTCGGTGTCGTTGGGCATGCTCTTGTAGACTTCGTACGACAGGGAGTTGGCGAAGGGGAGAGCGCCGCTGGCCGCCAGCGCCCGCACGATCCAGCCGTTTTCCGCGCCGGTCTCGAACATGATGGAGGGACCGCCGCCGCCTCTCATCTCCAGGGAGATCACCACGCGTACGTCGGCCATGGCCGGGTGCTCGGCCACGAAGGCCCGGGCGCCCAGGAGCCCCAACTCCTCCGAGTCGGTGAGGAGGAGGAGGACGTCGTTGCGCAGAGGCGCGCCGGCTTCCAGGGCGCGGACCGTCTCCAGGATGGACACGACGCCGAAGCCGTCGTCGGCGGCGGCCCTGGCGATCTCGCGGCCGTCGTAGTGGGCGGTGAACACGAGGGTGCCCGAGGACGCCGTTCCCGGGATGCGAGCCACGATGTTGCGCACCGTCGCCGCCCGCACGAAGTCCCCTTGGCCCACGAGGGAGGTGGCCGTCTGCACCTCGGGCTCCAGCCCCAGGGCCCTCAGGCGCTCCAGGAGGTAGTCGCGTACCTGGGTGTGCGCCGGGGAGCCGGTGGGGTGGGGTCGTCGGGCGATCTCCACGAGGTGCGTCATGGCGCGCGCCGACGAGAACGTCGTATCGGGAGCGTTGGCCGGCATCGGGGCCGGGAGGGTCCGGTATCCGCTGGTGACCCAACCCGCGAGGAGGAGGGCGGCCAGCATGGCCGTCCCCCGCCATGTGCTGGGCGGGCCTTCGGGCTGCCGCGGCCTGGGCTCCGCTTTCGCCTTGGGCTCTTTGTCCTTCGCCTCCGTCTTCGGCTCCTGCGGGGGCTGGCCCTTGGGTGGACTCGGGGCTTCCCCCAGGAGCGCTGTCATCTCCTTCTCGGACAGCTCCGGCTTCTCGTTCCGGGAGTACTCCTCCAAGTCTTTCTTGCTGATCCCGAGCTCGTCGTCGGAGGGGAGCTCGGGGATCTTGTAGTCGGTCATGGGTGGGGGGGTGCAAGAGGGTCGTGTGGCGGGGCGCCAGCGTTACCTACGAGGGGATGCGGGAGCGAGTTCACGAGCGGCGCCTCGGGTACCGGGGTGGCCCGGTGTGCGCGTGCGCTCCGTGCGGCGTGCCTGCGGAAGAGGGACGCGCGCACGCAGGGGAACCCGCCCGCGCGGGCCACCTCTGCCGGCGTGTATCCCGTTTCCCGCTTCATGGCCCGGGAGAGGGCGGTGGCGGTGGAGTAGCCCAGGCGGAGGGCGGCGTCCTCTACCGTTGCCCGGTCCCGCCCCACGAACGCGGCGGCCTGGAGGAGGCGTCCCCACAGGAGGATCCTGGCCGGCGAGGGGAGGCCAGCGTCCCTCAGGAGGGTGGCGAGACTCCGGGGTGTGTGTCCCACGGCGGCGGCGAGGCGAGCCACCGAGGGGGTGTCCACGGCGTGCTCCGCCGCCCAGGCCACGGCGGAAGTGGCAGGCGCGGGGTACCGGGGGCGCAGCGCCCGCTCCAGGCTCCGGGCCAGGGCGCCGGCGAGAGCGCCCTCCACGGATCTACGGATCCCGCTGGCCCAGGGCGGTCGGCGGGCCAGGAGGACGCCGTCCACCCCGGCGGCGCCGAGGCGGATGAGATCCGGGTCCGACTCGTGTACGTCGGCGTAGGCGACCAGGGCGAGGCTGGGGTACCGGCGGCGGAGGCGTCGAATCTCGATCAGGGCTGCCTCGCGGCTAGGGGAATCCGCATCCACCAGACATCCGTCGGGTCCCATGCGGGCCACGAAGCGGCGCAACTCAGCCCACCCTCGCACCACGGAGACCGTATGGCCCGGGGAGAGAGCGTCCGCCAAGCGGGCCTCGGCCCGCGCGTCGGGTTGGAGTATGGCCAGATGCGCCAATGACAGCCCCTTGGCGGGGCGCCGGGGGCCCATGACGGCTCCCGACGGAGCCGCGTGGAGGGCCCGCCCGGGGGGGGCGGTGCGAAGATGCCGGTGTGGGCGCCGATCAGCAAGCGACCGGAACGGCCCTCACCCCATGCGCTCGAGGCGGACGGCGGTGCCGTAGCAGAGCATCTCGGCGGCGCCTCGCATCATCTCCACGGTCTGGAAGCGGACCGCCACAACGGCGTCCGCGCCCAGCGTCTCGGCCTCCTCCACCATGCGATCGATGGCCTGCTCCCGGGTCTCGGCCATCATTTTCGTGTACTCGCGGATCTCCCCACCGGCCAGGTTGCGCAGCACCGCCAGGATGTCCTTCCCAAGGTGCCGGCAGCGGATGGTGTTGCCGCGGACCATGCCCAGGGTCTCCACGATGCGCATGCCGGGGACATCGGGGGTGGTGACGACGATCATCGCTGGATGTCCCGGTAGGGGTCGGTGAGCCACTCGCGGTAGCGTTCCCAGATGACGCTGGCCAGGAGGGCCAGGATGCCGATGACCACGGCGCCGGAGGCCAGCTTCTCCCACGGCTCCACCGGGGATACGAGGAAGACGTAGACGCCGTACGCGGCCCAGATCGCCGCGCCGGCTATGGCCAGGATCCAGCCGATGGGCCGGGCCAGGTGCTGGTTCACCTCGTCCCACACCGAGCTGTGGTACGTCCCCGGGTGGAAGCTGATCTCCTGGAACCGGCCCTTCACCGCACGGAAGATGGCCGCCTCCCGCGCCAACTCGGTGGAGGTGGCGACGGCGTCCTGGACGCGCGCGTGCTCCTCCGGCGACAACTCGCCGTCGAGGAAGCGCATCAGGTCATCGTGGGTGACTTTACCCGGCACGTCTCTTCGCTCCTACGGAAACTCCGCGCCCATCCCGTCCAGCGCGTCCCTGAGAGCGCGGCGGGCGTGGAACAAACGACTCGCCACCGTCCCCTCGGGGATGTCGAGGATCTGGGCAATCTCGTTGTACCGGAACCCCTGGAGCTCCTTGAGCACAAGGATCTCCCGGTGCTCGAAGCCGACCTTCTCAAGGGCCCGCCACAGGAGCTCGCTGGCGGCGGAGCGCTGACGGACCCGCTCGGGGCCCTTCTCCGCGTCCGCGGGCTTCAGCTCCAGGTTCTCGTCCAGCGTCTCCAGCTTGAAGCGCGCCTGCCGGCTGCGGAGCATGTCCCGGCAGTGATTGCGCAGGATCTGGAAGAACCAGGGGCCGAAAGGGCGCCGCAGGTCGAACCGGTGCAGGGCTTCGTACGCTTTGACGAACGCATCCTGCAGGGCGTCCCTGGCGTCGTCCAGGTTGCCCAGCATGCCCGTGGCGAGGCGGAGCCCCGACGGTTCGTAGGCGCGGACCAATGGCTCGTAGAAACGAGCGTCCCCGGCCTTGCACTTGCGTATCAGTTCCCGCTCCAGATCAGGTTGCACTGAAGCTCCTTCCTGTGGACGGGGATACGCACGACGGGGGGAATCTCTTCACTGGGGCCGGGGAAGTCCACGGTTTTCTCGTCGCGAGGTCGGGACCCTGGGGCGCCGCAAGCCCCACCCGGAGCCCCTTCAGGCGCGGGAGAGCTCGCCGAGGGCGCCCAGGAGAGCGTCCATGTCGCCCTCGGTGTTGAAGTAGTGGGGCGAGATGCGCAGCGCTCCGTCCACCCCCTTGGCATCGTAGTCCAGGACGGCGTCCAGGCGGGTCTGGGCCGACGTGTTGATGCCTCGTGCCCGAAGCTCGAGAACCAGCTCCTTCGGAGCCCACCCGGCCACCTCCGCGGTGACGATGGCGCACAGTTCGGGCCCCCGGTCCAGGACTCTGACCCCCGGCACCGAGGCCAGGCGCGCGCGGAGTTCCTTCGCCAGCGCCCGCGTGCGGTCGCGGATCGCGTCCAGCCCCAGGCTCAGGGCGTAGTGGGCGGCTTCGCCCGTGCCCAGCACCAGCCCCCAGGAGAACTCCCAGGTCTCGAAGCGGCGGGCGTCGGGGGCGGGCTGGAAGAGGTCTTCCTCCACCCAGTCGGCGCCCCGGAGATCGGGGAAGAGGGGGGAGAGCCCGGCGTCCAGGGCTCGGTCCGACACCCAGAGGAATCCTGCACCGCGTGGACCGCGCAGGAACTTGCGTGCGGTGGCGGCGAGGAAGTCGCACCCCATGGCCTCCGGGTGGATGGGCATCTGTCCCAGCGACTGGCAGGCGTCCACCAGGTACAGGACGTCGCGCTCCCGGCACATCCGGCCGATGGTCTCCACGTCCTGGACGAGCCCGGAGTTGGTGGGGACGTGGGTCACGGCCACGAGGCGGGGCCGGCGGCGGTGGATGAGCTCCTCCATGGCCTGGAGATCCACGCCTCCCTCGGGGGCGTCGGGGGCTCGCAGGATCTCCACACCCAGGCGCTCGGAGAGAGAGAGGTATTGGATCTGGCTGGAGACGTAGTCGTTGCGGGTGGTGAGCAGGACGTCCCCCGGCTTCAGCGGCACGGAGGACAGCGCCTGCACGAACGCCGCGGTGGCGTGCTCGGTGAAGGCCACGTTCCCTGGGGATGTGGCCAGGAGGTCGGATACCGCCCCATACGCGGCCTCGATGCGCCCGGCGGCCTCGGCGGCGGCCTCGTACCCGCCCACGTTCGCCTCCAACTCCAGGTGTCCCCGGACGGCATCCAGGACGCCCTGGGGCATGAGGGACGCCCCGGCGCTGTTCAGGTGGATGCGGTGGGCGCACCCGGGGGTGTCGGCGCGGAGTCTCTCGATGTCCATGGATGGTATATGGGGTGCGCCCGGGTCGTTGGCGGAGGCGCTATAATTGGACCTTCGCCGGCATTACGCCACGCCGGAAGCGCGATGCACACCCGTTCGCCAGCGATCCGTCCATGAGCGACCCCACCTCCCAGGGGCTCGAGAAGGCCCGCCGGGAAGCCGAAGCGCTCCGCGCCGAGCTGCACCGGCACGCCCACCTCTACTACATCGAAGAGCGGCCGGCGATCTCCGACGAGGAGTACGACCGGCTGTACCGCTCGCTCTTGGCGCTGGAGCGGGCGTGGCCCGAGCTCGTCACCCCGGATTCACCGACGCAACGGGTGGGGTTCGAGCCCATCGAGAAGTTCGAGACCGTGGTGCACGCCGCGGCCATGCTTTCCCTGGACTCCACCCAGGACCCGGACGAGGTGCGCCGATTCGACGAGCGGCTCCGCAAGGCGCTGGGCGACGAGGCCGTCCGCTACGTGCTCGAGCCCAAGTTGGACGGCGCGTCGCTGGAGCTGGTGTACGAGGACGGGATCCTCACGCGGGCGGTGACGCGGGGGAACGGGCGCGAGGGGGAGGGTGTCACGGAGAACGCCAAGACCATCCCCACGGTGCCGCTGCGCCTGCGCACCGAGGAGCGACCCGCGCCGCCGTTCCTCTCCGTGCGAGGTGAGGTCATGATGTACATCTCCGACTTCGAGGCGTTCAACGCGCGCCTGGTGGTGAGCGGCCAAGAGCCGTACGCGTCGCCGCGGAACTCGGCGTCGGGGTCGCTGAGACAGCTCGATCCGCGCATCACGGCGGCACGGAAGCTGGACGTGCTGGTCTACGACATCCTGAAGGTGGAGGGAGTGTCCTTCGCCACGGACGCCGA
This sequence comes from uncultured Gemmatimonadaceae bacterium, assembly GCA_964545395.1. Classification (GTDB taxonomy): domain Bacteria; phylum Gemmatimonadota; class Gemmatimonadetes; order Longimicrobiales; family Gaopeijiaceae; genus SZUA-318. The sequence continues at coordinate 65,673 of CAZJFX010000007.1, forward strand.
GGGGGTGGAGGCGGTGCGCCAGTGGGGGTTCCGTGTGCCGCCGCGCATGGGCATGGCCCACGGCGTCGAGGAGGTGCTGGCGTACCACGCCGCCTACGATGCCGACCGGGACCGGCTGGACTACGAGATCGACGGCGTGGTGCTCAAGCTGGACGACCTGGCGGCCCGGCAGCGCTTGGGGATGACCTCCCACCACCCACGGTGGGCGCTGGCCTTCAAGTTCGAGCCTCGCAAGGAGGTGACGCGCATCGAACGCATCGCCATCCAGGTGGGGCGCACGGGCGTGCTTACACCCGTGGCGTTGCTGCGCCCGGTCACCGTGGGAGGCGTCACCATCGCCCGCGCTTCCCTCCACAACCGGGAGGAGCTGAAGCGGAAGGACATCCGCGAGGGCGACACGGTGCGCATCCAGCGCGCCGGTGACGTCATCCCGCAGGTGGTGGAGGTGGTGGAGCGGGAGAAGGAGCGGCACGCACCGTACGTCATGCCCACGGAGTGCCCGGCGTGCGGCACGCCGGTCTTTGAGGATGGCCCCCGCACCGTCTGCCCCAACCGCTTCGGGTGCCCGGCGCAGCTCAAGGGACGCATCGTCCACTTCGGCGCGCGGGACGCGCTGGACATCGAGGGGCTGGGGGAGGAGACGGCCAACCTCCTCGTGGACCGGGGGCTGGTGCACGGCCTGGCCGACCTCTTCGACCTCGGCGTGGAGCAGCTTCTGCCGCTGGAGAGGTTCGCGGAGAAGTCGGCGACGAACCTGGTCCAGGCCATCGCCGCCCGGAAGGAGCCGGAACTGAGGCGGTTCCTCACCGCGCTGGGGATCCCCGAGGTGGGCGTCACCGTGGCCCGGGACCTGGCGCGACACTTCGGCCGCTTCGAGGCCATCCGCCGGGCGAGCCGCGAGGAGCTGGAAGTGGTGCACGGGGTGGGGCCGCGAATGAGCGAGGCCATCACCTCGTTCTTCGCCGACGCACGCAACGACGGGGCCATTGCGGCCCTCCTGAACGTCGGCGTGCGCCCGCAGGAGTCGGAGCCGGCGCCTGCCGGGGCGGCTGCGGGGGATGCAGGCGCAGCGGTCTTCACCGGGACGCTCCCGGTGGCGCGCTACGTCGCTGAGGCGGCGTGGCAAGCGGTGGGCGGGCGCGCCGTGGGTTCGGTGAGCAAGAAGACTGCGTTCGTGGTGGCTGGCGAGGATGCAGGCTCGAAGCTCGAGAAGGCGGAGAAGCTGGGTGTCCCGGTGTTCACGTACGAGGAGTTCGTGCGGAAGGTGGAGGAGCTGGGCGGAAGCGTGGAGGCGCCCGGCGGAGCGGGGGAGGCGCCGGTCGGAGGCCTCTCCAGCAGCGGCCCGGCGCCCGCCTGACGTGGAGAACCTGGACGTCGCCAGGACGCTGGAGGAGTTGGCCGACCTCCTGGAGATCCAGGGCGCCAACCCCTTCCGCATCCGCGCGTACCGAAACGCCGTGCGCACCGTCGAGGGGCTGACGCGCCCGCTCCGCGTCATGGTGGAGGCGGGCGAGGATCTCACTCAGCTCCCGGGGATCGGGAAGGACATCGCCTCCCATATCGCCGAGCTGGTGCGCACCGGGCAGATCGGGCGGCTGGAGGAGGTGGCTGCCGAGATTCCCCGCTCCCTGGTGGAGCTCGTGCGCCTGGACGGGGTGGGCCCCAAGAAGGCGCGTAAGCTCTTCGACGCCCTGGGCGTGCGCACTGTGGACGACCTGGAGCGGGAGGTGAAGGGGGGACGCGTGGAGGGATTGGAGGGGTTCGGGAAGAAGAGCGCCGAGAAGATCCTGCGCTCCATCGAGGACCACCGCCGGCGCGTGGGTCGCTTCCTGCGCGACGACGTGGAGCAGCTCCTGGCGCCGGTGCTGGATCACGTTCGGGGAGCGCCGGGCGTGGAGCGGGTCGAAGTTGTCGGGAGCTTCCGCCGCCGCAAGGAGACCGTGGGCGACGTGGACCTGCTGGCGCTCTGCGACGGCGACGGCACCCCCGTGGTGGAGCACTTCACCGCGTACCCCGGAGCCGCTCGGGTGGAGGCGTCGGGGGGGACGAAAGGGAATGTGGTGCTCCCCTCCGGGCTCTCCGTGGACCTGCGCGTCATCCCCCGGCGCTCCTTCGGCGCGGCGCTCCAGTACTTCAGCGGCTCCAAGGAGCACAACGTCGCCATGCGGACGCGGGCCGTGCGCCAGGGGCTCCGGGTGAACGAGTGGGGCGTCTTCCGCGTGCCCGAGGGGGTGGACCCGGACTCGTTGGGGAAAGAGGACGGTGAGCGCATCGCCGGCGAGACCGAGGAAGGCGTCTACGCTGCGCTGGGGATGGCGTGGATGCCGCCCGAGCTGCGGGAGAACCGGGGGGAGGTGGAGGCAGCGTTGGAGGGGAAGCTACCGGAGCTGGTCACCCTCGAGGACATCCGGGGCGACCTCCACATGCATTCTACGTGGAGTGACGGTAAGGCCTCCGTGGAGGAGATGGCGCGCGCGTGCCTGGCGCTGGGCTACGAGTACTTCGCGCTTGCCGACCACAGTCAGGCCATGGCGATGGTGGGGGGCCTCACCCCCGAGCGCGCATGGGCCCAGTGGGAGGAGATCGCCGAGGTGCAGGAGCGCGTCCCGGAGGTCCGGATCCTGCGGAGCTGCGAGGTCGACATCCTCAGGGACGGGAGCCTCGACCTCCCCGACGAGATCCTCGCCGAGCTGGACGTGTTGGTGGTGTCGGTGCACACGCTCCTGGACATGGACAAGGCCGCCATGACCGAGCGCGTGCTCCGGGCGGTGCGCCATCCACTGGTGGACATCCTGGCCCATCCCACCGGGAGGGTCCTCAACCGCCGCGAACCCCACGCCATGGACGTGGACGAGGTGCTCGCGGCGTGCGCCGAGGCGGGGGTCGCCGCGGAGGTGAACGCGAACCCGTGGCGCCTGGACCTCAACGAGGTCCACGTGCGCCGCGCGGTGGAGCTGGGGTGCAAGGTGGTCGTTTCCACCGACGCGCACTCGCCGCGGGGGCTCGAGCACATACGCTTCGGCGTGGACCAGGCGCGGCGGGGGTGGGTGGAGGCGAAGGACGTGCTGAACGCGCTGCCGCTGGCGGACCTCGAGGCCTGGCTGGGGAGGCGGGCTCGGTAGAGGAGTGTCACAAGTTCTGTGTGAATGGCCTGTTCATCAAGCGGGTATCCGTCCCTCGAAGACGATGGAGAGATGGTTTAGGGCGGCGGTGCAGTCCGAGACAGGCCGGCTCCACCGCTCGCTGGCTTTCATAACGGCTAGGTACAACACCTTCGTCACCGAGTCCGGGGTGGGAAACGCGCCCCGGTGCTTCGTCATCTTGCGGAGCTGGGCATTGACCGACTCCACCGCGTTCGTCGTGTAGATAACCTTCCGGATCTCGGAAGGATAGATGATGAAGTGCTACCTGCCGGGGCTCCTTTGCTACCTTCACCACCGCCGCACCAATGCGTTGACCGAGGGCATAAACGCCAAGATCCAGAAGATCAAGTACCGTGCCCGCGGCTATCGGAACCGCGCCAACTTCCGACGCGCCATCCTGTTCCATTGCGGCGCCCTCGACATGAACCCACTCTGATTCCCGAAGAGCCGCTTCTATTTGGGGCTCCGTGGCCCATCGCTTCGTTCGGCGCTCCAGGGCCGCATAGCCTATCCCGGGGGACTCCGACCCTGTGGCCCAGCCCAGAAATCCAAGGGATGCTTTCCCCTGTAACCGATTCGCTTCTTCTTCCTCGATCCCGGCCTCACGTGCGCCCTGCTCGACCGCACGCTCGCCGATCCGCGCCCGTCCTACTCCGTAGCTTCCAGCCTATCCCTTTCCAGGGAAGACAAGCACATCGGGCTCGAACAGGTGGTTGCCGCCCAAGGCCGGTGGGAGGTCTAGTGTCTTTGTGTCGTGCCTCCACCGATCCAGGGCGCGGCCGGGCGTTGCGTTCCGCCTCAGCCGGCGCCGGACGATCCTGTGAGCTAGGCAGCGAGCAGTCCGAGGAAGGGGGCGACGTCGGTAACGATTCCGATGGTCTGCCAGCTTCCGCGGTCCGCCAGCTTCGTGACCACGGCTGGGTTGATGTCCACGCAGATCGTGGTCACGGTGGCCGGGAGCAGGTTCCCGGTGGCGATCGAGTGCAGCATGGTCGAGAGCATGAGGCACACGTCGGCATTCTGGCAGTGCGCTCGCATCTCGCGCTGCGCCACCATCACGTCGGTGATGACGTCCGGAAGTGGACCGTCGTCGCGGATCGATGCGGCGAGAACGAAGGGCGTTCCGGTACGCACGAGGGTGTGCATGAGGCCCTCGGTGACGATCCCTTGCTCCACGGCGCCAGATATCGAGCCTGCGCGGCGAACCGCGTTGATGGCGCGCAGGTGGTGCTGATGTCCGGCGGGCGTCGGGGTGCCTGTCTCGAGCGCCACGCCGAGCGACGTTCCGAACATCGCGGATTCGATGTCATGGACGGCGACGGCGTTGCCTGCGAAGAGCACGGTGACGAAACCCCTCTCCACGAGCGTGGCGAGATGCTCGACCGCGCCGGTGTGGACGACAGCTGGGCCGACCACGGCGATCACTGCGCGGCCCGCCGCGCGCGCCTGACGAAGGATGCGCGCGACTTCGGTGATGACGTGGGCCTTGGGCCTCTCGGATGACACGGCGCTCGACATGAACTCGAAGTCATGGCTCTGACGGGGCCGCTCTTGCGGGTGGACACGGATGCCGGCGTGGCCCACCACGTACAGGTCCCCACGACGGACGTCGGCCATGGGGATCGCTTCGGCCGAAGCGCGGTCAAGGCTCACCCGCACGCCCAGATCCATCTCCGGATTCGCCACGCGGACCCACACGCCTCCCAGCCGGACGTCCGTCTCGAGGTTGGTCGTGACGTAGAAGTCCGATGGCAGGACGCCGTCAGCTGGCGCCGGCGCGAGAGCGGCATCGGCGGAATCACAGGCCACCGCCCCGTGCTCCTGGATCGCGACCAGGATGCTCTCGAGCTGCTTGCCGGTGTCTGCGCGGACCCTCAGCACCGCCACCGATGCGTCGCTGTTGGTGCGGCCGACCTCGAACGATAGCGTCTCGAATTCACCGCCGAGGGCGATGATCTGATCCATGACGCACGACATGATGCCCGAATCGATGAGGTGGCCTTCGACTCGGAAGTCTTCTGACACGGTCATGGGCCTGATGCCTTCCGGGAGAGGTGATGTGGCTGACCGACGGCAGGACCGGGCAGGGTAGGGCGAGGAGTGTTGCGCGGCAAGCGGAGCGGACGCGGCGCTGTAGCGTTGAAATGGGAATGACCTCTTTCGGAGTCTGTTCGATGCGGGAGCGCGCACGGACCGGAGCCGGGGGTGGATGATGGCGGACGGCCGCTGGAAGCCAGGCCGCAAGCGCGCGCGCCACCGCAAGGCCAGGCCGCGCAGAGCCGCGTTCGGAGAACTGATCCAGTGGGACAGCTCCGAGCACAGCTGGTTCGAGAAGCGTGGCCCGAAATGCACCCTGATCCAGGTGCACGACGACGCCACCAACCGGCTCCTCATGTCGCGCTTCGTGCCCAAGGACGACGGGGTGTCCAACCGGCAGGTCGCCATCGACCGTACCGAGTCCATCATCCGCAGGGCTCTGGCCCAGCTCAACGTCGCCCTCATCCTGACCCAATCCCGCCAGGCCAAGGGCCGCATCGAGCGCGACTTCGGCACCTCCCAGGACCGCCTGGTCAAGGAGTTGCGCGTCGCCGGCGTTTCGGACCTCGACGAAGGCAACCGCTTCCTCGAGGAGGTCTACATCCCGTACTGGAACGAGCGCTTCGCCGTTGAGCCCACCCTCGCCCAAGACGCCCACCGCCCCTGCCCAGGAAGGCCAACCTTTACGTCCTCTTCGCCGAGACCTGGACCTGCGGCGTCGCCCACGACTTCACCATCCGCTTCCTCAACCGCCGGCTCCAGATCCCAAAGAACCAGGCCCGCGGCATCCGCCCCGGTCACAAGCTGACCGTCCAGCAGCGCCTCGACGGCTCGCTCCACTTCCGCTTCGCCAACCGTCGCCTCCTGCCCGAACCCATCCAAGAACGTCCGGAGGCCGGACCTATCAATCACCGCCGCATCAGGCCCAAAGCGGCTCCGGCTCCCCAGCCCGCCAAACCCCGGCCGATGCCTCCCAAGCCCACGGCCGACCACCCGTGGCGGCGAGGCAGCGCCCTGCTAGCCAAGCCGTCCTTGATCGCCAAGCTGCGAAGGGCGCCCTCCGCTACGCTCCGGGCGCCCTTCGCAGCTTTACCCCTACCACGAACCCTGAACACCCCACGGGGAAGGTCATTTCTATTTCAACAGATCCCTGGTCTTTTCTAACCCAAGGCAGCACCATCCGGTCAGGGTGACATCGCACGCGGAGGCGGCGCGAGCCCTGTCCCCCACACGTGAGGTCGAGCTGTGGAGACGATGGGAGCATCCTGCCGCACGCCTATCTTCGCTTCGAGAATCGTCCTTCTCGCCGCGACGGCGCTGTTGGCCCAGGCGTGCGCGGGCACGTCGGGCGCCAATCCCTTTCGCACCCGCATCGAGCGTGAGCCGACTGTTCTCGAGGTAGACAACCGCCATTGGGCGGACATGACCATCTCGGTTCGCCGAGGAGGCAGCCTCGTGAGGCTGGGGCTGCTAACCACGAACGGCAGCCGGCGATTCAATATCCCTACGGAGGCTGCTGCGGCCGGAATGTCGGCCACGTTCCTGGCGGATCCCGTGGGATCGGGATCTATCTACGAAAGCCCGCAGGTGACGCTGCTGGCAGGCGAGGTCTACGTCTGGACTCTGGCGGTGAGCGTGGAGCAGTCGACGTTGGTGCGCCGTTGAGGTTAGCGCGAGTGCTTCTTCTCGACGCCCGCCCCTCGAGACTTGGACCGCCACTCCGTCTCCTGTCGGCTCGCGCTCTTGTTGCAGGCGTCGAAGGTGCTGCCGCCTTACACACACCAACTCTGCACCCGGGGTGCCGAGGGCAACCCCGCCTGGCCTGGCGGGGCAGCACCAGGCGATCCCGCACTCGTTGGCCTGACGTCGGCATCGCCTCCCTTGGTCCCGCTCCGTCCGGGTTTCAGCCTCACAGACGATTCGGAGGAGGACCTTCCTGCTTCGGCCACGTTGGCCATTTCCACTGCAACGTCACAAAGGGCATCGACCAACCCTTGACTTCCCCCGGCGATGCTCTGTAGACTGCCCTCTTCGTTGCTGCGGTTTCGTCCGAGTGGACGTGCACCGCAACCTTGGACCTAAAGGACTTCCATGCGGTCGTTCGGCTTTACTTTTGGTGCACTTCGACTTCGGGGGCTCGTACTTGGCCTCCCGAAGGGGGCGCGCTTCGCCGTACGCACCGGATAGGCAACCGGAAGCCGGACTGGTCCCGAAGCGGCGGGCCCCCTCCACCGAGGGGGCCCGCCGCTTTTTCATTCCCAACCAAGGGCGGCCCGATATGTCCCGAATCCCCATCTTCGATACGACGCACATTGATGGCGAGCAGTCTACCGGCTGCGGCACACCCGCCACCGAGAGACTTCGCATGCCGAGCCTGGCGGGCACATACTCGAGGTGCACTTCGCCGCCGGTCGCCGCGGGGACGTCGAGTGATTTCTGGTGGCGTGCGCAGGTGGAACGTAGGTGCAGTCGCCCTCGTGAGCACGCCACCATGGGCTACACTCTCGTTGGACGCATGACCTTGGTCCTGGCTGCGATGCTGCTTGCGCTACCGACGGGGGCGCGCGCTCAGCACCGAGACGTCACCGGCCAGGTGGTCGCCCAGGAGAACCGGGCGCCGCTGGCAGACGTCTCGATCATGTTGGTGGGAACGCAGCGCGGCATCCTCACCGATGGCAACGGCAGGTTCCACCTTACAGTGCCGAGCGGACTTGTGCGTCTGCGTGCTAGCATGATCGGGCGTACGACCCAGACGGTGGACGTAGGCGCAGACCAGACGAACGTGGCGGTGGTGCTGGGCACCGACGTGCTGAACCTTGATGAGATCGTGGTGACCGGGACGGCCACCTCCGTCGCCCGACGCAACCTCGCCAACGCCGTAGCCACCGTGAGCTCCAAAGAGCTCGATCAGGCACCGGCGGCAAGCTTCGAGCAACAACTTGCAGGCAAAATCGCCGGCGCCGACATCCAGGCCAACAGCGGTGCCCCCGGCGGTGGCATCCAGGTGAGTCTGCGCGGCGTCTCCACCATCATCGGCAGTTCCACGCCCTTGTACGTGGTGGACGGCGTCATCATCAGTGATGTGGTTGTTCAGTCAGGCGCCGACGTGATTCTCAGCTCGGGAAGTGGCGTCGGCTTCACGTCGGACCAAGACAACGCAGCCAACCGCATCTCCGACCTGAATCCCAACGACATCGAGTCCATCGAAATCCTCAAAGGTGCTTCGGCCGCCGCCGTGTACGGCTCGAAGGCCAATAACGGCGTCATCATCATCACGACCAAGAGGGGGCGCTCGGGTGCGCCGCAGTTCTCCCTCACCCAGCGGTTAGGAACGTCCCAGATGTCCAACAAGCTGGGCCTCCGGCGCTTCGATAATCTCCAGGACGCCGTGGATGCTTTCGGCCCCCGCGCCGCCGACTACTGGCAGCCGGACGTCTTCTACGACCACGAGAAGGAGATCGCGGGCCACCAGCCTCTGTCCTACGAGACGGCCCTGAGCATGAATGGCGGGACCCAGGATACGCGCTACTTCGCGTCGGGTCTGGTGAAGCACGACGGAGGAATCGTGGCCGGCTCCTACTACGACAAGCACTCCTTGCGACTGAACCTGGATCAGAACGTGGGATCCAGCGTGTCGCTGAAGCTCAACACGAACGCTGTGCACAGCAAGACGGGACGGGGCTTCACCAACAACGACAACCGCTCGGTGTCATACTGGATGACGTTCCCACAGACGCCGACCTTTGTGGATATCCGCCAGCGGGCCGATGGCACCTGGCCTGTGAACCCCTTCGCCAATTCCAACCCGCTGCAGACCGCAGCGCTGGCCCGTAACGACGAATCGGTGTGGCGCATCATCAGTTCGAGCGACCTCCAGATCGACGCGCTGAAGACCGACGAGCAGTCGCTTAGGGTGAGCCTCACCGGCGGCATGGACTTCTTCAACCTCAAGAGCGTGGTCTACTCCCCGCCGGAACTGCAGTTCGAGGCGCTGGACGGCAAGCCGGGCACCACCTACCTGGGCCAGACGAGCAACCTCAGCCTCAACGCCAACGCCAACCTGGTTCACACGTGGCAGCCCAAGGAGCGGAACCTCAACGCCACGACCTCGATTGGCATCCAGTTCGAGGAGCGGGACCAGGACATCGCCCAGATCCTCAACGAGGATCTCATCGTGGGCCAGACCAACATCGACGCAGGCACCAACCCGGCGGTCTTCCAAAGGAGGCAGCGGGTGCGGGACCTGGGCCTGTTTGCGCAGGAGGAGGTGCTGCTTCTGGACGAGCGTCTTCTGCTCACCGCCGGGGTCCGTGCGGATCGGTCCAGCAACAATGCGAATCCCAATCAGTTATTCTACTATCCCAAGTTCGCCGCCTCCTATCGGATCGCGGATCTCATTCCCGGGGTGGTGGAGGAGCTGAAGCTGCGCGGCGCCTGGGGTGAATCGGGCAACCAGCCGGTGTACGGGGACAAGTTCAGCAACCTGAACGCCGGCAACATTACGGGGCTCCAGACCCTCACCATCTCCACGACGACGGTGGCGGAGGATCTGCATCCCGAGCGCCAGAAGGAGTTGGAGGGAGGGCTCGACGCCACGCTCTTCAACCGCGGGGCGCAGTTGGAGGTCACGGCCTACCAGCGCCGCATCACCGAACTGCTGCTCCGGAGAGCCCTGCCGCCGTCCAGCGGATTCAGCACCGCCATCTTCAACGGCGGCGTCATGAAGACCACCGGACTCGAAGCGGCTCTTCACACGATCCCGATCCAGACCGAGAATCTCACATGGACCTCCCGCGTGATCTTCTCCACCGACAAGACCATCATGGAGGAGTTGCCCGTGCCTCCGTTCGCGGCCGGCGGCTTCGGGACGTCGCTCGGCGGGTTCCGGGTGGAGGAAGGCAAAAGCGTGACCCAGGTCGTCGGCCGGGATACCACGGTCGTCGCGAACGACCCGCGATGTGACGGGCCCTGCCCTGTCGGTACCCGCATCGTCACGGGGATCGGGGACGCGAACCCAGACTTCAAGATGGGCTTCTCCAACGAGTTCCGGCGCGGTCCCCTAACCCTGTACGGGCTGGTGGATTGGCAGCACGGCGGCGACGTCGTGAACCTCACCGCGTGGCTCTACGACCTGAGCCGCACCTCGGTCGACTTCGCCGACCCCTGCAACCTGCAGGGCTGCCGGTCAGGCGAGACCTTGGGTGAGTACCGCACGCGGCTTTATCCGGGGCGCACGAGCCGTGTCTGGGTCGGAGACGCCTCCTTCGTGAAGCTCCGGGAAGTGACGCTGACGTGCGACCTTCCCGAGGACCTCGTGCGTACCCTCTGGGGGAGGGCCAGTTATCTGCGTCTGACGTTCAGCGGACGCAACCTCCTCACGTTTACCAACTACTCGGGGATGGACCCTGAGGTCTCGAACTTCGGAAACCGGGCCATCGGCCGAAACATCGACGTCGCGCCCTACCCGCCCAGCCGGAGCTTCTGGCTGTCGGTGGACGTGGGCTTCTGATCTGCCACGAGGAGAATCCACATGAACGCGAACAAGACGTTCCATAGGGTCCTCGCCGTGACCGCTGTCGTCGTGTCGGCGACGGGCTGCAACGTGGACTTCACGGTTCCGAACTACAACAACCCGGCGCGTGAAGACCTCACGGGTAACGCCACCAAGGTCACAATCTCTGCGGCGGTGCGCGGGATCATTAGGAACCACCGCGGCCTGAAGGCCGGAATGGTGGTGCGGCTGGGCGTCTGGGGACGTGAAGGCTACGACCTGCGCCCCGAGGAGCCCCGTCCGTTCACCGAGGCGCTCATCGACCCCATCGATCCGGTGAACGGTGGGCAGTACTTCGCGGGCCAGTACACCCAGATCGCTCAGAGCAACGCCGTGCTGACGGCCCTGGAGAACGCTCCGCTCTCGGACACGGAGCGGCGCGCGGCGACCGGCTTCGTGAAGACCTTCAAGGCTGACGCCTATTGGCAGGCGGCCATCGCCCGTGCGACCGAGGTGGGGCTCCCCTTGGACCCGAATCCGGATCCGGTGGGGGACCTCACACCCATCTCGAGCAAGGCCGAGGTGTGGGCTTACATCAACCGCCTCTACGAGGAGGCCTTGGCCGATCTTCAGGCTGGCGGCTCATCCTTCCCCTTCGAACTGCCGGCTGGATTCTCGGGGTTCGACACGCCTGACCGCTTCGCCACAGTGAACCGAGCCCTGAAGGCGGTAGCCCTGAAGTACCAGGGAGACTGGAGTGGAACGCTGGCGGCGCTGCAGGGCTCCTTTGTCGACGCCAGCGCCTCCATGGACTACGGCGTGGAGTTCAACTACAGCACCATCTCCGGGGACGCGTCCAATTCGTTCTACACGAGCCCCTACCAGCACGCTCATCCGCGCCTCAGGGCGGACGCGCAACTCCAGGCAGACGGATCGGTGGACCAACGAGTGCGGGACAAGCTGAAGCCGGAGGCCGCCTTCACCCTTTTCGGGGTCACGGTCTTCGACGCCATGGACGTCTACAAGAGCCTGTCCGCACCTGTGCCCTGGGTGACCAACGATCTGCTCCTGCTCATGCGGGCTGAGGCGAACCTGGCCACGGGCAACCGGGCCGCGGCTCTGGCCGACGTGAACGCGGTGCGCACCGTGGATGGCCATCTGCCGGCGCTTCCGTCCGGCTGGAACGGTGACATGCTCCACGAGATTCTCTACAACAAGCTCCTGTCGCTGCTGTGGGAGGGCGGCTTCCAGTACCTGGACTACCGGCAGTACAGGCTGCTGGACGAACTACCCCGGGCGCGGCCCAGCCACGGTGTCTATCCGGGGTTCCCCTACCCGGTCAACGAGTGCCTGGCCCGGGACATCATGAACCAGCCCGAGTGCGCAACGTACCCCCCAAGCTGAGGTGAGGGATCGTTGGGGGGGCGTGAACGCCCCCCACGATCCCAGCCTCTTCAGGGGACAGCCGGGACTGCCCCGGCTGTCCAAGAGCCGAGAGACCCATGAACCGTCCCGATGCTTCAGGCCCTGGCTTCGCCGCATCGCTGCGAGCCGCGTTGGCGCAAGCCCTCCTGCTCATGACCGTGGCCGTCCTCCCGGCCTGCACGCCGCCGGGAGGGGAGGACAAAGGCCCCCACTTCCAAGTAGCTGTGGCCGACGGGCTCGCGAAAGGACCCCTGGACGGGAGAGTCATCCTGATCCTCTCCTGGGACAGTACCCCCGAACCTCGCCTTCAGCGCCTGCGCACACCCATGGCGCCGGCCATCTTCGGCATGGATGTGGAGGGCCTGGAGCCGGACGGCGTGACCGTCATCAATGGAAGCACGCGCGGCTGGCCGGTGGAGCACACCGGCGAACTGCCGGAGGGTGACTACTTCGTACAGGCAGTGCTCAACGTCTACACCACCTTCCACCGCGCCGATGGCAACGTCATCAAGGCCCATATGGACCAATGGGAGGGCCAGCAGTGGAACACCTCGCCGGGCAACTTGGTGAGCCAGGTCCAGCGTGTTCATGTGGATCCGGGCAGTTCAGGGTCCATTCGGGTGACGCTAAGCCGGAGTCTACCTCCTCTCGACCCTCCACAGGACACCAGGTATGTACGGCACGTGAAGTTCCGTAGCGACATCCTCAGTGACTGGTGGGGCCACGACATGGACCTGGGCGCCGTGGTGGTGCTCCCCGAGGGGTACGATGACCATCCCACTGCGCGCTACCCCGTGGTGTACTGGCACGGGCACTTCCCGCGCACCTTCAACGGATTCCAGGAGGCTCCCCCTGATCCGTCCCTGACCGGGCGTGCGAGAGAGAGCGCCGAAAGCCGTTACCGGTTCTTCCAGGAATGGGTCTCGGGCATGCTAGGCCGCTTCATCATCGTTCTCCTGCAGCATCCCACGCCGTTCTATGACGACTCGTACGCGGTGAACACGGCCAACAACGGACCGTACGGCGATGCCCTCACCCAGGAGCTCATGCCCCGGGTAGAGTCGGAGTTCCGGGCCATCGGTGAGCCTTGGGCCAGGGTGCTATCCGGAGGATCCACGGGGGGATGGGAGTCCCTGGCCTGGCAGGTGTTCTATCCGGACATGTTCAATGGGACCTGGACGTTCTGTCCTGATCCCGTGGACTTCCGGTACTTCCAATTGGTGAACATCTACGAGGACGACAACGCCTTCCGCCCCAACGGCATGTTCAAGGCCACCCCCGTCCGCCCATGGCAGAGGGACGTGGACGGCCAGGTCGTCATGAGCCAACTGGACGCCAGTCATCTGGAGGCGGTGCTGGGCTCCCGCGGCCGCTCCGGCGACCAGATGGACATCTTCATGAGCGTGTTCGGGCCGGTGGGGGAAGACGGGTATCCGCGTCTCCTCTACGACAAGTGGACCGGCGAGATCGACAAGGGCGTCGTGGAGTACTGGCGGGACAACTACGACATCCGGTACATCCTGCAACGTGATTGGAAGACGCTGGGTCCGAAGCTGAAGGGCAAGATCCACATCTATATGGGCGATACCGATACATACTATCTCGACGAGGCCACCCGACTCCTGGAGGAGTTCCTCGAGAGCACGACGGATCCCTACTACGACGGATCCTTCACCTGGGGTACCCGCCAGCCCCATTGCTTCTCGGGCACACCTGAGTTCCCCGGCCAGACGCCATACCAGCGTGTGCTTCCGCTCATGCTGCGCCGCATTCTGGCCACGGCGCCCGCCGACGCCGATGTGAGAACGTGGCGCTATTGACGCCCCAGCCCGACACCGCTCCGGCCAGGGCTCGTCGACGGGGGTTCTCCAGCGGGTGCCGAGCCCGCTGATGCACACGACGTCTCGCGGCGCTTGCACGCAGCACGCACCGGCATCCGTCAGGACCGCCTCACTGTCAGTCCGGCGCAGTGCGCCGAGGGCCTGGAGTACCCTGAGCGCCGCGCCGTAGACCTCGTCGAGCCCGACGGAACCGTACGCCTCCACGAGGGCACGCGGCTTGCCCCTGACCACTGGCTTGACCTCCGGCGACATGTCCAGCGCCGCGTTCTGCGCGACCACGCTTCGCGTGGTGCCCTCCGCACCCAGGGCACGCTCGAGGAACACGACGCCGTCCACCCGGATGGGCCCGGTCGCCGGGGGGCTGCCGGCCCCATTGGCCCCACCGGGGCCACCGGGGACCCGCGGGTCGGGGCCCGCGCTCCCGGGACAGGGTCGGCACCAGGAAAATGGGGGTCTTGCGGCGGCGCTGCCCGGGGACCGAGCCCAGGAGGCGAACGGACGTCGCTCGGGTCGCCATGCCCCGAGAGGGACGCGGCGCCGCGACGAAAGCCGATACGACCACGCTCCGGCACGGTTGCCCTCCCGCCCCCCGCTCCCTCAATTGCTCCCGGTCCTGGTGCCACCGGCCTGGCTCTGCCCCGGCCGATTCTCCTGCGGAGCGAGCCCATGACGCGTTTTGCGCCGGCCGCCATCCTGGCCGCCTCCCTGGCCGCCGCTTCCTGCGCGCGGGGCCCCGCCCCCGCCGACCTCCTTCTCACCGGGGCGTCGGTCTACACCCTGGACTGGCCCGATCCCGACCCCGAGGGGAAGCCTGCGCCCCAAGCCCCCTTCGACCCGCACGCCGGCTGGCATCCCGACGCCCAGGCCGTCGCAGTGCGCGGCGACACCATCGTCTTCGTGGGGACGGCCGGGGGCGCGCAGGCGTATCGCGGCGCGGACACCCGGGTCATGGAGTTGGGCGGCGCCACGGTCATCCCGGGTCTGATCGAGTCCCACGTGCACCTGGTGCAGCTGGGCGCCTTCCTCTCGCAGATCGACCTGGTGGACGTGGCCACCGAGGAGGAGGCCGTGCGCCTGGCCCAGGAGAAGGCCGCCACCCTCCCCACGGGCACCTGGATCCTGGGCTCGGGGTGGGACGAGGGAGCGTGGGCCAACCGCTATCCCACCCTGGGGCTGCTGTCGGAGCGGGTGCCCGACCACCCCGTCTACTTCCGCGGGCTGCACGGCTTCGCCGGGTGGGGAAACCGTCTGGCCTTCCAGCGGGCCGGGATCACGGCCGCCACTCCCGACCCAGAGGGCGGCCGAGTGGTGCGCGACCAGGCGGGCAACCCCACCGGGGTGCTCCTCAACCGGGCCATCCTCCTTCTGGAGGACTCCGTCCCGGCAGCCACGGTGGAGGAGACCATGGACCACGTCCTGGCCGGCCTCCAGGTCATGGCCGAGCACGGCTACACCTCGGTGCACGAAGCGGGCGCCGACTACCGTTTCCCGGAGGAGATCGTGCGGCGGATGATCGCGGCCGGCTTCCAGGCCGAGATCCACGCCATCGGGGACGGAGCCAACCGCAGGACGCTGGAGCTCTACCACAGCGTCTTCCAGGAGCATCCGGACGCAGCCACCCTCCGCCACAAGATCGTGCATGCCCAGGTGGTTCACCCCGACGACTTCGAGGGCTTCGCCGCGCTGGGAATCGCCGCCTCGGTGCAGCCCCCGCACGCGGTGGAGGACATGAGCTGGGCCGAGGAGCGGCTCGGTCCCGAGCGCATACGGGGGGCGTACGCCTGGCGCACCCTGCGACGGAGCGGCGCCCGCCTCCTCCTCAACTCCGACCTGCCGGGATCGGACTGGGACATCTTCTACGGGCTGCACTCCGCGGTCACCCGCCGCGACAAGCAGCTCCGGCCTCCGGGCGGGTGGTACCCGGAGCAGGTGCTCACCCCCGAGGAGGCGGTGCGCGGCTACACCACCTGGGGCGCCTGGGCCGAGTTCCTCGACCAGGTCACCGGGATCATCCGCACCGGGATGCGGGCCGATCTGACCGTCCTCAGCCTCGACCCCTTCGTGGTGGGAAGCACGGACCCGGCTCAAGTCGACCCAGGCCCATTTCAGAGGCAAGAAGAAAGGCTGCCCTCCACACGGAAGACAGCCTCTCGCAGTGCAAAACGCTCAGTAGATCAGCTCAGCCCAGCGCCCTTCCTCGATCATCTTCGCCTTCTGCTGCTGGTACGCTTCAGGCGAGCCGACGATCTTCGCCAGCGCCCGGTCCAGCAGCTCGCCGATCTGCTTCAGGCCGGCCACGTAGACGTAGGTCTTGGGATCCTGCAGATGGGTCCAGACTCCTTCGGCGTTCTGGGCGATGGCCCCTTCCAGGTCGACAGGGGCGTCGAAATGGGCACGCGGGCTGAGCGCCTGGAAAGCCTTGAACGTCTCCTGGTCGTAGTAGTACTCCAGGTCGGCGTTCTGGTCGTTCATGTAGGCCAGCTCGATGCCTGTCATGGCGCCGTGGTAGAGGCGCACATCGCCTTCCCAACCACCCAGGTCATTGTAGATGTGCTTGATGAACGCACGGAAAGGGGCAATCCCCGTGCCTAGCCCCAATACTGTTGACTTAATGCGGATCAGGGCTATATTGCGGTCCATCGACTCCTCA
>CAZJFX010000008.1:0-80236 GCA_964545395.1 uncultured Gemmatimonadaceae bacterium
GCCAACATAACGGGCAGGTATCGCAATGTACAGATTATTTACTTCCACTGCCTAAGGCACGGCGTAGCCCATGGCGTCGGCTTTGGCCGCGTGGGCGAGGAGGGTACGGCCATCCGGTCCCGCGGCCTTGGCGGGATCGCGTGGGGCTCGACGAGCTCCACCGCCCTGGGCCGGGCGATTCCGAAGGGGCCCTGGCGTCGGCCGACAGACGCCGCGGCTCCTGGTGGTGCGACGACGAGGCGGGCGCCGCGAGGCCGCCGGGTCGGCGCTTCTGGCTCGACGGTAGTGATTCGGGAACGGCCGGGTTCATGGTCGGCTCGTCCCGGCGGTGCACGAACTCGAGCGCTGCGCCACGATAGCTGAGTTAGCCTGAACCCACCCCAGGCCCGCAGGCATGAACCCATCGGCCGCTGCGTCAACGACACCGGACAAGCGTCCGTGTATGCACGCGCACAGTCGCTTGGCAGCCCATGCGCACTCGTTGCGCGCCGGTGCGCCGACACGACACACCTCAGCGCCCGACTTCCTCCAACTGTTTCGCGTTTGTGCACGGATTCGGGACGCCCTACGCGCCCGCGTTTCAGCCTTCCCGTGCCTATGGAAACGATACCGCGTCACCGTCACCGGCAGGAGTGCGCCCGTCCGGATCGGATCCAGACCCCGGAACGTCTTCAGTAGGCGCCACCCGCGGCGCTTGCGCGCCCCTCCGTAACGCGCTCTTCGCCCATCGGTATGGCCGCATCAGGACGGTGTGCACCTCTCGCCGGGGGACAAGTGGGCCGAGAACGGGAGGGGGTCCTGCGATGATCCCTGGGAGAACGTCAGCTCCCAACCAGAAGCCTCTCCCGGGACAAAGGTCCCCGTGGAAGCGAGGAGTGGCCCCCCCGCCGCCGTGATAGTCAGGAATATTCCATCGTCATCGTCAGGTGTCCAGAAAGTCGTATCCGACTTCACGACCTTCCCCGCAAGGTCCACCTCCGAGACCACCAGTCGCCAGAACGGAGGAAAGAGCACACAGGTGCCCGTCCCATGGATCTCTGCAAGCTTCTTAGCTCCGTCCGCGCGCTGGGGAATCTTAAACGCCCAGACAAACGCCCGGAGCACCACGGGACGACAGCCCAGAGAGTCGCACAAGGGGTTCGTCACAGCGAGGGTAGGCTGGACACTCGAAGGCTCCGTGGACGAGGAGGAGCAGGCGACGAACCCCAGCAGCCCGACCAAGATTCCCATGGCTCCCGCGACCTGCCTCCTCGTCATCCCTTCCTGGCTACGGAGTCTCTTCGGAACGGCCTCGGCACTTCGCATACGGGCACCCTCACGAAGGCTCTGACGCCGCGTTCGTTCGATCCGGCGAGAGTCAGCGGACCGCCAAGCTTCCTGCGGTTCCCAGACTTCGGCCGAGGGGGAGCGCGCGTCCACTCGTCACTTCCAGTCGCAGTTATAGGCCTCGTCCACGCTGATGAAGATCCGGGCGGTGTCCGCCACCGACCGCGAGTCGGTGATCGCCACCCAGAGCCAGGACGACTGACTGAGTTCACCATAGATCGTTTGGCTCGAGCCAGAAAGGGCACCCCACCAATTGTACGAGTACGGAGGGATCCCCCCGCTACCCCACGCCTGCCAGCCGCACTCCTCGTTGGGCGCGATCTCGTCATCGCCCGTGAGATCGGCCGACAAAGGCGCAAAGTGGGTCAAATCCGCTGTCGTGGAAGTTGAACTCACCGAGAAGCTGCAGAAGGGGTTGAGACCCGACGTGACGATATTGGACCAACTCGGAGTAACCGTCGCTCCGGATTCATTCCTGAGGGAGATGTCCGTGTACGACACGCCGTAACGGGGATACTGGCCACAAGAAGTCAGGTCGTACACTTCCACCGTTCCGCCGGTGGCCGTATCGAAGGCCACTGTATCCACCCAGGACCTGTAAGTCAGCGTGTCCGTGGTGAGGTTGCGTGTGACGACCGTCCAGACGCACTCACCGTCCTCGCAGTCGCTGGAATCCACGACACCTTCAGGATGTCTGGAAGTACCAGGCCATCCTCACGGCCATCGGCTCAGGCCGGACGAAGCTCGGCGACATCGCAAACAGGACGGGCCTCACCCTGGACAAGGCGTTTCGGCAGCGCCTGAACCGCCTGATCGACCTGGGGTACGTCCGGAAGGCGCAGAACCTGGGCGCGGGAAGGACGAGCCCCTACCTGTACCGCATCGCGGATCCGGCGATGGCGAGCTACTACGCCCTGGTCGCGCCCTACGAGACGGCCCTGGAGGTCACGAGTCCCAAGGAGCTCTGGAAGGCGCGGCTGAAGCTGCTGTTCGACACCCACATGGGCTTCGTCTTCGAACGAGTGGTCGAGCAGGCCTACTACCGTCACATGGAAAGCCTGGGTCTGTCCTTGGTGCGAGAGTGGGGACGCTGGGAGGGGACGGACCGCAACCGTGAGGGTGCGGAGGTGGATGTCGCCACCGAGCTGCTCGACGGGCGGGTCCTCTCGGGCGCCATCGAGCACCGGGGCAAGCCGATGGGCGCCGACGTGTTCACGCAGCATCTGCGGGACCTGGAGCGGGTCGCGTCCAGCGGAAAGGCCGGCGCCTGGGCCCGTCGTGCCCTGGATGGCGATGGACCATTCATCTTCGCGTCCGTCAGCGGGTTCACGGACTTCTTCTGCCGGATGGTGGAGGCGAGCGGGAGGCGCGTGATCATCTGGGAGGTGGACGACCTCTTCAGGGGGTTCGAGACCGAGTAGCGCACGAGGCGGGAAATGGTGCGCCCCCCGAGGCCGGTCAGTCCTGCGGACCCAGATAGCTCAGGTCGGCGCTTCGCTCAGCGCCGGGACGCATCCCCCCAGCTTGCGAGGAAGGACGTGACGAATTCGTGCGCGCGCTCAGGCTCCACGGCCAGGGGGGCGAGGGCCATGGCGGCGGTGACGGCCAGGTGGTACCCCTCGGAGCGGGAGGAGCTGGCCCGGCGGTAGGCCGGGTGGGCGGCGTTCACCCACACGGTGGACTCGATGAGCCGCCCCAGCCCCGGATCCTCCGGGCGATCCTCGAAGCGGATCCGCAGCCCATAGTGGCCCGGCTTCCGGGTCCGGCGTCCCCCGGGGAGGGAGATCGCATCCACCGCCGCGGAGCGTGGGGTGCCGCCCGAGGCCGGATCGGGATTCTCTCCGTACGCGTCCACCTCCCCGCGGGGTGGCCCGATTCCCTCCGGAGGCCCGACCCCGTCGGTTCCGACCTGCGGTTCCCGGGGGCCGGGGCCATCCCCGGTGGGCTGCGGCGGAGCGCCCTGCGGTGCCGGCTCTTCCGGCGTCGGTCCCTCCGGCGCCTCCGCTCCCTGCGCCCCCCGGCTGGCCGCGATCTTTGGGCCCCCGAAGGGGAGCCCCTTCTGGCCCCCGGCATGCCGTTCCACGAGCGTGGCCAGGAGGGGGAACTCCGTGGAGAGGTCCAGCAGGACCTCCTGGAGGTCCCTCTCCAACGGCCGGGTACGGTGCTTGTGGCCGGGCTCGCCCTTGGGATCCGTCCCCCAATCGGCGAGCTGGCCGCCCACCACTTCCTGGATCGCCTTCCTGTAGGCGAGGAACGTGGCTCCCCGGGCACCAGTCCGGATGAAGTCCGCCTTGTTGAGCGTGAGGGCCTCGGCCAGGGCCGGGACCTCGATGAGTCCGCCCACGGCAGCCCCAGGAGCGGGGGCGAGGCCCAGCCAATCCCACCCCCGCTTGATGACCTTCCCGAGCGTGCTCACCGCGATGCCGGTCTCGTCCTCCGCCAGCCCCGGATCCCGGACCAGGTACCCCAACCCCGTCGGCTTCCGCTGCCGGCCCAGCCGGACCGTCACCTTGACCCGCCCGGGTTCCGGGGTGCTCCGGGGGAGCGCGCGCCCGTTCACCTCGAACGCGACCCCGTGCGGGTAGAAGCCGGACAGCAGGGGGTCGAGGCCCGGATCCAGAAGGGGCTGGAAATGACGGAGGAGGATCTCCTCCACCCTCCCCGGCTCGAGAAGGGGGGAGAGGGCGTTGGCGAGGTAGAGCCGCACGGCGGTGCCGGGGCGGTCGAGGAGGCCCGGCGGCTCCACCCAGCGCCAGGGGGCCCGGCTCCGGCTCGAGAGGCGCCACGAGGTGGCCAGGTGGGTCCGCACCCTGCGGGCCTCGGTGACCACCTCCGCGCTCACGAGGAGGCCCAGCTTGATTCCGACGCCGGCGAACCCGATGCTGCGCCCCTTCCGCTTGCTGGTGGCGGCCAGATCGTGGTAGCGGGTGAGCGCCTGCCTGCTCATCCCCTCCCCGTCATCCACGACCGTCAGGGTCGCCGAGGCCGGGTCGGCCCACGCGCGGATTCGGCGCGCTCCCGAGTCCAGGGAGTTCGCCACGATCTCGGTGAGGATCGTCTCCTCGATGCTCCCAGGGTAGGCGTCCCGGAGGTCTTCGAGGAGGTGGAGGAGGTCGACGCGCGTTTCGCCCATTGGGGCAATATGCGCCCGAGGATGCCCCCCCGCACGCACCGTTGGTCGTCGAGAACCTTGGCCGCGAAGTGGAGAAGGCTCTCGGCGTCAGCGGCGGGCCGTGCCGCGGCGAAGCGGTCCCCCCCCGTCAGCGGCAGGACGGCTCACGACGCGGGCCCGGGCGCCCTCTCCCTGCCGAGGTTGATGAGGACCACGGCCACGACGATCAGCGAGCCGCCGGCGAACGTCCGGAAGGTGAGCGCCTGGCCGAGGACGAGGGCCGCCAGAATCGCCGTGAAGAAGCGCTCGACCGTGGAGATGATCGCCGTCCGCACGGGTCCCAGGACGGCCAGCCCCCGCAGGAAGAGGATGAAGGCCGCCACCGTGGAGAAGAGCGCGAGGACCAGGAGCACCCCCCACCCGATGAACGTCGTCGGGATGATGAGCGTGTCGGTCACGAGCGTGATGCCAACCCACATCACCGCGGCGCCGAGCGAGATCCAGGTGGACGCGACCGTGGGCGTAACGCCCGCCTGCAGCCTGCCGATCAGCGGGACATACACGGCGTACGCGAACGCCGCCTCCAGCGACAGCCCGATCCCCGTGGCGTCGAGCCGTCCCGAGAACGGCGAGCCGATCATCCAGGCCAACCCCGCCAAGGCGAACGCGAGCGCGGCGGCTCAGACGCGCGTGAGGCGCTCGGCACCGGTCGCGGTCTCGAGGAGCGTGACCCACACGGGATAGGTATAGAAGATGAACGAGACCGTCGCCGCCGGGAGGTAGCGGAGCGGCGAGAGGCCGCACCAGGTGACGACCACCTGGCCGGCTCCCCCGATCGACGCGAGGGCGAGCGCGCGGCGACCAGGGCGACGGAGCCCGCCCAGGCCCCCGGCGAACGGGACGAGCGTCGCGGCAGCCAGCGCGTACCGGAACGAAAGGACGCTCTGTAGCAACGCACCGTCGCGCAGGGCGACGAGCGTGAGGACGGAGATGGCGCCGAAGCCGAGGGCGCTCGCCACGACGAGGCCGCTGGCCCGTAGCGTCCGGTTTGGATTCCCGTCCAGCGTCACGTTCGGGTCTCGCTTCTCCAGCCGCGCGGGCTCAGCCCTCGAGCGCGTCGAGGAGGGACGGAAGGTCCTCCCGGCCCTCCGCGGTCGAGAACCGCCCCACCCACTCACGCATGTAGGCCCAGTCGAGCTCATGCCCTTTTCGCCGCACGACGCCTGCGGCATCCTCCAGGTCCCGGGGGCGGCCCGCGAAGAGCTTGTGGATGATGAGGTCCTCGGCCGTCGCGAACGGCACGTCGGCGTCGCCGATGGGGACCAGCACCGCCCGGGCGATGGCCTGGGCCTCGTACGGCGTGGTGGAGAAGATGAAGTCCACCCGAAGTCCGGTCGCGGAATCCCTCGCGGGCAACACGAAGGTACGGCGCACGAAGGTCTCGAGATCGTCGGGAAGGGGCTCGAGCCCCATCTCACGGCAGACGTGGATGATGTCATCCAGGCGTTCGGGGCCGGCGCCCAAGGTGGCGTCCACGTCCTGGGTGAGGCGCGGGTCTCCGTGTAACAGGACCGCCTGGCCCCCGATGAGCATGAACGGCACCGCGCGCGCGTTCAGGGCATTCGTGAGGCGCGCCAGCAGCCCCTCGAAGTCAGGCGTGGGGCGCGGACTCATTCAGCGCCCGGGCGACGGCCAGGTCGGGCTCCACGTCGTCCTTCCAATCCCCGGGGAAGCCAGGGCACACCAGGACCGCCTCCGCCCACATAGCCTCGAACACCCGGAGGGCGTCGGAAAAGGTCCGGACGGCCCCCTGCGTTCGGCCGTCGAGGTGCTCGAAGCTGGCCAGCTCGGGAGTGGTTCGGATCATGGGAGTCTCGATGATGAAGGCGCCTCCCACCAAGATAAGCCTACACGGGGGAGGCGCCACCGACGCTTTGCGACGACTGGAATCCGTTCCGCGCCGCGGCGTTCCCGACGCGGGTCACTCGCCCCACGCGGTCGAAGCCCCGGTCGAAGGTCGCCACGTGGTCCACATCGCCGTTGAGCATCACCGCGGCGTGGACCGCGTCGCGCGCCGAGATCCCGCCGATGGCAGCAAGCAGGTCGCGGGCCAGGTCCGTGTCGGCCAGCGTTACGGGAAGGACCACGGGCACAAGGGCCACGAAGAGGTCATTCCGTGAGGAACGCTACATCGAATTGCCGGTGCCCTGGCGGACACACACCTCGGTGGAGGGGATCTTCGCCTGCGGCGACGTCATGGACGACTACTACCGCCAGGCCATCTCAGCCGCCGGCCCCGGGTGCATGGCGGCGCTGGACGCGGAGCGTTGGCTGGCCCACGGAGGGGGTCAGTCCTCCAGACCCAGATAGCTCAGGTCGTCCAGGTCCTTGGGCCTTCCGCTGGCACGCTTGTTCTTGACGAGGGCGTCGAGACCGATGAACCGGAGGGGGATCTCATCACCTTCTCCGACGATCACAGCCTCCACGTGGCCCGCCCACGCCTCGTCGAACGACACGCCGTCGATGGCGTTGAGCAGATCGATTCGATTCGGCGGAAGGCCGAACTGGACCACCACGCCCTCGGGCGCGAGCGCACTCGGGGAATCGATGCCGGGGACATCGCCGTCCCAGAACGACTCGAGGGCGGCGAACAGAAGGCGCAGGTTCTCGGAGTCGCTGGAATAATACACATCCACGTCACCCGTGAGGCGTACGTGCCCGTGGAGGGTCACAGCCTCGCCGCCCACGACGACGTAGCGGACGCGCTCTGCCGCGAGGGCGGGGCGTAGGCCCGTGGCGACTGGCCGGTATGTTGCCCTGCATGGTGGGATAGGCGCAAGCCTCAGGTCGGCCGGCACCCCTCCGCCAGCCCGGTGTGGGGGGCCCTCCGGGCCACCACGGATCAGTCGATTCTCGTCCTCCGCAGAGCCCATGCCGCCGCCTCCGCCACCACCCGATCCTCGTCCGACAGCGCGGCCACAAGCTCGCCCACGGCGTCCGGCTCGGGCGCTTCACCTGTGGCCAGCCAATTGCCGATCGCGATCGCCACGTTGCGGCGAAATCCGGCGTAGCCTGCGCGGCGCAGGGCCGACCCGCGGGTGTAGGCATCCCATTCCTCCTCGCTCATGCGCATGAGCGCGGTGAGCGCCGGCGCGTCGGTGGTGGGGATGAGGGCTCTGGTGGGCCCGTCGTCGTGCGCTGACGTTTCAGCTGAAACGAGCGGTCCCTGTCCTGACCCGCGAAGCGGATCCGAGCGTACCTCCGCGAGTTCTTCGAGCGTAGCGAGATAAACGTCCTCCGCCTCCCACTCCGCCTCCCACGCCTCCCGCGCCGCGTAACCCCGCTCTGCGGCCACTTCTGCGAACCGGACATTCCACGGGCACACCTCCTGGCAGATGTCACACCCGTAGATCCTGTTCCCCATGCGCGCCGCCAGCTCCGCATGGATCGCCCACCGGTGCTCGATGGTCAGATACGAGATGCAGCGCGTCGCGTCCAAGACGGGCGCGCCGTCCTCGTCCCGCCCGAGGAGCGCCCCCGTGGGACAGGCGTCGAGGCATGCCGTGCACGACCCACAGAAGTCGGCGGTGAACGGTTCGTCGGGCTCGAGCGCGAGGTCGGTCAGCAGCACCCCCAGGAAGAAGAACGAGCCCTTCCTCGGGTGGATGAGCATGGTGTTCTTCCCGAGCCACCCCAGGCCCGCCCGCTGGGCCAGTTCTCGCTCGAGGAGAGGGCCGGTGTCGACATACGCGCGCCACGACACCGCGGCGGGCGCGGCGCCGGCCTCCAGCCACTTCCCCAGCGCCGTCAGCTTCTTCTTCACCACCTTGTGGTAGTCCCGCCCGCGCGCGTACCGGGCGATGACGCCCCGGGACGGGTCGTCGGGGACGCCGGGGGGATCCTCCTGGAAGTACTCGTGCCCCACGACGATCACCGAGCGCACGCCGGGCAGGGTGAGCGACAGGTCGCCCCGGCGCGCCACCGCGTCGGGGCGCGCCAGGTAGGCCATCCCTCCGTGGCGCCCTTCGGCCAGCCATCGGCGGTAGACGCCCATGTGCTCGCTCGGATCGGGCGTGGTGATGCCCACGAGGCCGAACCCCAACTCCCGCGCGCGGGCGCGCACCGAGCCCGAAAGCGCGGAAGCGCCGGCGCCACCCCTGGCCGCCGGCGCCTCCGATCGTGCTTCGCGGGTCACAGGGCCCGCCGCCTTCCGCCCACCGCTACCGGTCCTGGTCCCCGATGACGGCGATCCCCTTCGAGCGCAGCATCCCGTTCAGCGCACCCAGGTCGGTGCGGAGCACCGCCTCCAGGGCGCCGATCTGCTCGCCCACCTGCTGGTTGAGGATCTTCTGCACCTCCACCTGCTGGTCCGTGCGGCGGAAGTCGCCCCCGGCCAGCGCGCCGGTGAGGTAGTTGAGCTTCTGGATGAGCTTGGCCTCGAAGCGTATCCCGTCCTGGCCCCGCCCGGTGAGGCGCAGGTCCACCAGGTTCTGCTCCAGCTCCACCAGCTTGGCCTCCAGCGCCGCCACCGCCGCCTTCACCTCGGCGTCGTTGGTGAAGCGGGCCAGCGTCGCGATCTGCACGCGCACGGCCTCGACGCGGTTCACCATGGCCACGGCGCGGTTCATGTCCGCACGGACGGCCCGGAGCAGCGTCATCTGCTCGGCGATCTCGGCCTCGCTGCCCCCCGCGTTCGGGTCCTTGAGCACGGTGAGGGGCTTGGACTGCTCTACACCGTCCACGGTGAGTTTCACCGTGTACGTCCCGGGGGGCATGAGGATGGACATCCCCCCGCCCCCGCTCCGCCCCTCGGGCCCGGGCTGCAGGTGCGGCGCGTACATGGGCGCCGTGAGGAGGCGCACCTGCGGCGAGCGCTCGTCCTGGAAGTTCCACACCAGCCGGTTCACGCCGGCCTGATTGGATCCCATGAGCGTGCGCACCACGTTGCCCGCTGCGTCGAGGATGGTGACGGTGGGTGTGCTCTTCGCTGGAGCCTTCAGCCAGTAGGCCAGGTACGCTCCGTTCTCCGGGTCCTCGCCCGTGGTGGGGTCGTCGTACGTCGTGGAAAGAGGCGTCATGGTGCGGAACCGGTATGCGTTCCGCGGCGTGAACAGGTGCGCTTCGGCCGCCATGACCTCTGGCGTGAGCTGCTGGATCGGGCTGAGGTCGTCCAGGATCCAGAAGCCACGCCCGTAGGTGGAGATCACCAGATCGTTGAAGTGCTCCTGGACCACGATCCCCGACACCGGCGCGTGCGGCAGATCGATCTGGAGCGGCTGCCAGTGGTCGCCGTCGTCGAAGGACGCGTAGATGGCGTTCTCCGTGCCCAGGTACAGGAGCCCGCGGCGTACCGGGTCCTGCTGGATCACCTTGGTGAAGCTGAGTGGGCCGGGGGCGATCCCCTGCACGATCTTCTGCCAGGTCTTCCCGTAGTCCCGCGTCCGGTAGACGTGCGGCTCGAGGACGTTGGACTGGTGGCCGTCCATGGCCACCCACGCCGTGCCCGCGTCCCAGCGTGAGGGCGCGATGCTCCTCACCGCGAGCCACTCGGGAAGCCCTGGGATGTTGCCCGTGACGTTGGTCCAGTTGGCGCCGTTGTCCCGGGTCACCTGCAGAAGGCCGTCGTTGGTCCCCGCCCAGATGAGCCCCTTCTCCAGGGGCGATTCGGCGAGGCCGTACACCACGCCGGCGAACTCCACGCCGATGTTGTCGCCGGTGAGCCCGCCGGACGGCCCCATCTTGCTCCGGTCGTTGAGCGTCAGGTCGGGGCTGATGACCTCCCAGCTCTGCCCTCCGTTCTGCGTGCGGTGCACGTGCTGGCTCCCCACGTAGATCGTGTTGTTGTCGTGGGGGGAGATGAGGAGGGGCGCGTCCCACACGAAGCGGTAGCGCACGAACTGCGCCCCGCCCCGGCTCTGCTCCGGCCAGACCTCCACCGAGCGGAACATGCGGCGGCTCTGCTCGTAGCGCACCACGATGCCGCCCACCATCCCGGAGCCGGAGGCGGAGGACCAAATGAGGTCCGGGTTCTCGGGATCGGGGGTGGCCCACCCGCTCTCGCCGCCGCCCACCGAGTTCCACATCCCGCGCACGATCCCCCGCCCGGTGCGCCCGTTACTGGGCCCGCGGTAGCTGGGCTCGTCCTGCTTGTTACCCAGAACGTTGTAGGGGATCATGTTGTCCACCGTGACGTGGTACATCTGCGCGTTGGTGAGGCGCTGGCGGAACCAGGTCCGGCCCCGGTTGATGGTGATGGAGACACCCTGGTCGTGACCCACGATCATCCGGTCGGCGTTGGTGGGGTCGATCCAGATGTCGTGGTGGTCGCCTCCCGGCGCCTGGGAGCGCGGGAGCGTGTTCAGCGTGAGCCCGCCGTCGATGGACGTGGAGAAGCCGTTCGTCATGAAGTACGCCTCGTCCGGGTCGTCGGTGGACACGGCCATGCGCCCGTAGTAGTGCGCCCGCCCCATGGCGCTGCGGTCCCGGTTCACCATGGCCCAGCGCCGGCCGCCGTCCTCGGAGCGCCAGATCTGGCCGTCCTCGGTGGGCTGGCCGTTCCAGGGGATCCCGTCGCCGGTCTCGAAGAGCGCATACACCCGCTGAGGGTTCGACGGCGCGATAGCCACCGCGACCTTCCCCACCGGCTTGGTGGGGAGACCGCTCCCCGTGAGGCGCGTCCAGGTGCCGCCGCCGTCCCGGGAGACGTGCAAGCCGCCGCCGGGGCCGCCGCTGATGCGGCCCCAGGTGTGGATCACGAACTGCCACGTCCCGGCGAACACATTGCGTGGGTTCTTCGGGTCCATGGCCAGGTCCGAGCACCCGGTGTTCTCGTCCACGAACAGGACGTGCTGCCACGTCGCGCCCCCGTCGATGGTGCGGAACACCCCCCGCTCCTTCTGCGGCCCGTAGGAGTGGCCCAGGGCGCACACCATCACGATGTCGGGGTTGGTGGGGTGGATGAGCAGCCGGGGGATGCGTCCGGTGGCCTCGAGCCCCATGAGCTTCCAGGTCTTCCCGGCGTCGGTGGACTTGTAGACGCCGGATCCCATGGAGATGTGGCTGCGGATCTTCCCCTCCCCCGTCCCGGCCCATACCACGTTCGGATCGCTCTGGGACACGGCCAACGCGCCGATGGACTGCACCGGCTGGTCGTCGAAGACCGGGGTCCAGTTCACACCTCCGTCGGTGGTCTTGTAGATGCCACCGGACGCGGCACCCACGTAATAGGTGTGGGGGTCGCCGGGGATGCCGGCCACGGCGCTGTTGCGGTTCCCCTCGGGGCCGATGGTGCGCCAGTGGAGGGCGGAGTAAAGCTCGGGCGCGGGCGCCGCGGTCGCGGGGGCCCGGCGCCCCGCCTGGGCGGCGAGGGGTGGGGCGGATACGGCCACGGCGAGCGCGGCCACCAGGAAGCGTGCAAGGGAACGCATGGTGCACCTCGTGTGCGTGAAGGCCGCGGTCGCACGGCCGCGCGGGAGCCTCCGCAAGACGTACTCCAGGTCGGAGAAGAGCCTCCCCGAAAGCAGGGTACCGGGGGGTCCGGTGCGCGGCAAGGCACCGTGGCTCCGGCACCGTCAGGCGCGGAGGTTGAGTCAGCTGCCAGTCTGCCGCGCGACCTCACCGGCCCACCCGCTCCACGGACCGGCCCACCGTCGGCCACTCCTCGTCGACGCCCGTCAGAGAGGCAGGGTGACGGCCACGCGAGAGCCCACGCGCACACCGCCGTACGGTATATTGCCGGACGTGATCCGGCCCGCTCCGCCATGGGAGCACCCCGCGCGAGACCACATCGTCCAACCGTGAGCGAGACGACCCGCATGGACCCGACGACGACGCGCTACACCTGGACGTATGACGAGTACGCCCGCCTCCCCGACGACGGGAACCGCTACGAAATCATCGACGGCGAGGTGCTCGTGACGCCGTCGCCCTCGCCGATGCACCAGCACATCTTGGCGACCCTGATCATCGCGCTCCGCGGCTGCGTCGAGCGGGAGCGGCTGGGGGTCGTGCTCCCGGACGTGGACCTGCTCTTCGCGGAGGGCCAGTTCCTCCGGCCTGACCTGCTGTTCGTGCCGAACGCGGCGCGGGCCGGCATCACGACTCGGGGCGTGGAGCACGCGCCCGGCCTGGTGGTCGAGATCCTGTCGCCTTCGTCGGGCGCCATCGACCGCGTGAAGAAACCACGGCGCTACCGCGACTTCGGCGTCCCGGAGTACTGGGTGGTGGATCCCGAGGAGAGGGTCGTCTGGGTCTGGCGCTTCGCCGAGGGTGCCACGGAGGCCGAGCGCGTCGAGGGCCGACTCGAGTGGCGGGTGGAAGGCGCACGGGAGGGTTTGGTGCTCTCGACGAAAGATCTCTTCCTGCCGATGTAGCGGAGCGGGCCCTACCAGCCCTTCCGCTCCGTCACTCCGACGCCCAGGAACCACACGTGGCTCCCTGGATCATATCCGGCGTTAAGGTCCCACTGGCGGTCCGTTCCCTCCATGCGCGTGAGCCCCCATTCGACGACGAGGTCGTCGCCGCCGGAGCGGACATACGTGGCGAGGCCCAGGTAGGCCCGGAGGTCCGAGCTCCCCGGGAGCGGGAACGCAGGTGTGACCACGAGGGAGCCGGTCCCGCCCGCCACGTCGTCGAGGAGGAAGCCGTATCCCGCGTTCAGAAGTAGGCTCACGTCCCCCGCCATCTCCAGCTGGCCGATGAACGTCGCGTTGCCGCCCGCCTCCCCGAAGGATGCCTCATCCGAGCCGGTGGGAAGCGTGAGCGTCCCCTGGGCCGCCCAACTCCACCACGCACCGCCCAGCTCCAGGGGGACCTTCACGCCCACGCCCAGGTCGCCGAGCTGGAGGAAGCTCCCCTCGTGGCGGATGAACCCCGAGGGGATGACGAAGCGCGCCTCCACGCCGGCGAACCCGGTGCGCAAGAGCGCACTCCCAAGGAGGAACTCGTCGCTCTCCTCCGCGCGGATGGTGGCGCCGAGCTCGGCCTGCCAGAGCCCCTGCCCCATCACCGCGGCGCGGTCACCGAGCCAGGGACGGTCGGCGGAGAAGGGCGGGCGGCTGGCCGTCTGGGCCGAGGCGTTCAGCCCGGAAAGGAGCGCCGCGGCGAAGGACAGCCCGAGGGCACGGGTGACGGTGGCCAGGCTCCGGGTGAGCGATCCAGCGGTTATCACGGTCCCATCTCCTCGCATGGGTGATCGGGCGGCGCGGCGGGATCTCGCCCCCGATCCTACCCGGGCTACGGAACCTCCGACAGGTCCTGCAGCACGTACGTCCGGCCCTTCCACTCCACGTTCCGTCCCCTGGCCCAGGAGCGCACGGAGATCCATGTCCCCACCGCGGCACCGAGGGGATAGAGGAGCCCGTAGGCCGGGGGCGCACCCATGCGCGCCGTGAAGAGCACCCAGACGAGCACGCTGAGGGCGGTGGCCATCGCCGACCACAGGAGGAGGCCTGGACCACCCACACCCAGAGTAGCCGCCGCCAGCACCACCGGCGGCGCGATCCAGAGCCCCACGGAGCCCAGGGCCATGGCAGGCGCCACGAGCGGCCGGAGCCGGGGCAGCACCGTGGTCATCCCTCCCTTCACCAGGTTCTTGGACCAACCGTCCACCAGCTCACCCAGGGAGCGGTACATGCGCGTGGCGAACGCGCTCTCGGCCATCCGCACCGACAGGCGGCCCCCCGTGCGTACCACCCTCTGCGCCATGGCCAGGTCCTCCGCCACCGCGTGTTTCACCGCGGCATGGCCGCCCAGGGCCTCGTAGGCATCCCTGCGGAAGAGGAGGAACTGCCCATTGGCGATGGCATCCCGCCAACGTCGACCCTCGACGGGCCCACCGATGTTGAAGAAGCGGAACATTATGGTCAGAAAGATCTGCGGCTGGACCAGGCGCTCCCAGAACGAACCCATGAGCTGGCGACCGGTGACGGTGAGGAGGTCGGCCCGGTCCTCCTCCATGGCGGCCACGGCGCGGGAGAGGAGATCCGGCCCGTGCACCGTGTCCGCGTCGGTGAACAGGAGGAGCTCACCCGCCGCGCCTGCCGCGCCCTGGGCGCACGCCCACGGCTTCCCGAGCCAACCCTCCGGCAGCTCCGTCCCGTCCAGCACGCGCAGGGCGCGGGCGTGCCCCGGCCCCACGGCCCGGGCGAGCGCGCCGGTGCCGTCGGCGCTCCGGTCGTCCACCACCACGATCTCGAAGTCGGGGTAGGTGGAGGCCGCCAGCGAGGCCACGCACGAGGCGATGTTCACCGCCTCGTCCCGGGCGGGGACCACGACGCTCACGAAAGGGGTCCGCGCAGGCGGCCCGGGCGGGATCTCCCGGGGGAGGCGCACCCGCAAGAGGAGGAAGGCGAGCACCGCGGCCCAGGGCAGGGCGAACAGGAGAGGGAGGAGCACAGGCGGCGGCGCTGGATCGGGTGGCGGTCCTCGGGACCGGCGGACTTCGGGATGGCTGGCTTCGCGACGGCGCGGCGCCCCGCAACGCTGGCGCGCAGTGGACGCCGCCCCGCGGCACAACGTACTGTCAGGCGTCCGCTCCCCGCACCCCGGCCCCGCGCCCATGAGCCCCAAGCCCGCGCCCTTCGACCTCGACAAGCTGCGCGCCGAGTTCCCGATCCTCTCGGCTCGGACTTACCTCAACTCGTGCTCCCTGGGCGCGCTTTCGCGCCGCTCGGAGGCGTACCTCGACGACTTCCAGGCGCGCTGGCACGCCATGGGGGCCTCGGCCTGGTACGAGCACTGGCTCGGGCGCATCGAGGAGCTCCGCGGCAGGGTTGCGGAGTTCTGGGGAGCGTCCCCGGCGGAGACGGCCCTCCTTCCCTCCACCTCGGTGGCCCTCTCCGTCATCGCCGAATCGGTTAGGCCTGGCAGCCGCAACCGGGTGGTCTGCTCCGAGCTGGACTTCCCCACCCTTCCCTACCAGTGGGCGGTGAAGCCCGAGATTGAGCTGGTGGTGCTCAGGAGCCCCGACGGCGTCCGCATGGACCCGGAGCAGTACGCCGAAGCGGTGGACGAACGCACCCTCTTCGTCGCCACCTCCCACGTGTTCTTCACCACGGGATACGTCCAGGACCTGCACGCGCTCGCGGACGTGGCCCACCGCGCCGGCGCATGGTGCCTGATCGACGGATACCAGGGCGTGGGCCAGGTCCCACTGGACCTCTCCGCCACCGGCGTGGACTTCTATACCGGCGGGCCCCTGAAGTGGCTCCTGGGCGGGCCCGGTCTGGCCTACCTCTACGTGCGGGGAGACCTGGTGCCGACGCTCGAGCCCAGGATCACGAGCTGGTTCGCCGCAGAGGGGCAGTTCGGCTTCGACCCGGAGGGGTTCCGCTACCGTCCCGACGCCCGGCGCTTCGAGATGGGCACGCCCTCGCTGCCCACGGTGCACACGGCGCTGGGCGGCCAGGAGATCGTGGACGAGGTGGGGATCGGGCGGATCGTGGAGCGCAACCGCGCCCTCACGGAGCACCTGGTGGGGCGTGGCCGGGACGCGGGGCTCTCCTTGCGCCTGGCCGAGCCGGCGCACCGTTCCGCCATCGTGATGGTCCGCCACGCCGACCCGGCGGGCGCCGTCAAGCATCTGGCGGAGCGAGGCATCATCGTGGACCACCGCCCGGGGCACGTGCGGGTGAGCCCCCACTTCTACAACACCGAGGAGGAGCTGGACCGGTGTGTGGAGGCGCTGGCGGGGTTCGGTCGATAGCGCACGGAGGAAACGATGAGCACCGTGCTCTGGGCGAACGCGCTGCTTGATGGGAGGGTGAACTCGGATCAGGACGACCGGTACGCCCTGTACAGGCACCTGGACAAGCTGGACAGGGTGTGCCGCTCCCTTGGCCTGCCGCCCCTCTCCGACGTCTGCGACACCACCGACAGCAGGTTCCGCTCGGCGACGAAGCGCTCCCCGACGGCATGACGTCCACCACCGAGCTCATGGCCCGGGACGGCGTGTGGCTCCCGGGCGCGGAGGCGGTGGCGCTCCTCGAGGGGCTCCTCGCCGCAGTGCAGGAACGGCGCAGGCGTTTCGGGCTGCTACGCGACGACCACGACGAGGTGGTTCGCGAGCTTTCGGAGACTCTGGCATTCGCCCGCTCGGCGGCCGCGCAGGGCGCGAAGTTCAACTTCGCCGTAGTGACGTGAGGGGGTCCGGGGAGGCCATGCCGGCACAGGCGGGCCGCATTGTCGGCTGCCGTCGTCGACTCGCTAGCCCCGGCCCTTCTTGGTCCAGCGCTCCGAGTCCCGCACCCTGTACTTTACCAGTGTGCGCTCCAGCGCCTCGCCCAGGTCGATCTTCTGCTCGTTGGCGATGACCAGCAGCGCGAACAGAATATCCGCAAGCTCCAAGGCCAGGTCCTGCTCGTCCTCGCCCGGCTTTTTCGGCTTGTGCCCGAAGCGGTGGTTCAGGAGGCGGGCCAGCTCTCCTACCTCCTCCGTGAGGCGGGCCAGGTTCGATAGGGGAGGCCAGTAGCCCTCCTCGAACTGGGATATCTAGGCGTCGACCCGCTCCTGGGCTTCCTTCAGCTCCACGGCGTGCGCTCCGTCAGGGGACCAGCACCAGCTTCCCGAACACGCTGCCCGCCTCCATCAGCGCGTGCGCCTCGGCCGCGTCGGCCAACGGCATCACGCGGTGGATCACCGGCTGGAGCTTCCCGGCGAACATGAGCCTCATGACCTCACGATACTCCGCCGGGGATCCCATGGTGGTCCCGAGAATGGAGAGCTGCTTCCAGAAGACGACCCGGATCTCGGTGGTCCCCCTGGCCCCCGTGGTGGCGCCGTAGGAGACCAGGCGCCCGCCCACGCCCAGCGCCTTCAAGCACTGGGGCCACAGCACCTCGCCCACCGAGTCGAGGGCGACGTGCACACCCTTCTTCTCGGTCTCCCGCCAGATCTCCCGGGAGAAGTCCTCCACGCGCTTCCGATCGTAGACGTGGTCCGCTCCCAGCGCCCGCACCCGTTCCACGTTCTCCGGGCCGCTGGTGACCGCGTACACCGTGGCCCCGGCCAGCTTGGCGATCTGGATGGCCGCGGTGGAAACGCCGCCCGAGGCACCCGTGACGAGCACGCGCTCCCCGGCCCTGAGGCGCGCCCGGGTCATGAGCGCGCGCCACGCCGTGACGAAGACCAGCCCCGCCGCCGCCGCGGACTCGAAGGGGACGTGGTCGGGCAGCGCCAGGAGGTTCGCCGCCGGAACCACCGCGTACTCCGCGAAGCCGCCCTGGGTATGCTCGCCGAGGATCTGGAACGGCCGCGCTTCGAAGCCAGCACCCTGGTCCTGGCCGTCGTACCACCCATAGTGGAGCGACGGGTCCACCGCCACCCGCGTGCCAGGCACCACCTCGGTCACGCCCGGGCCCAGCGCGTCCACCGTGCCGGCGATATCCGACCCGCCGATGTGGGGCATAACCGTACCCACGGGAAGGCCCCGGCGCACCCAGACGTCCAGGTGGTTCAGGGAGGAGGCTCCTACCTTCACCCGCACTTCCCCCAGCCCGGGCTCGGGCACCGGGACTTGCTCGATGTGGACCACGTCGGGGGAACCGAACTCGCTGAATACGGCTGCGCGCATCTGCCTGGGCATGGTGGGACCGCCTTACCTTGGTTGGGGGGCTGTCCAAGAGTACCGGCGGCCCGCCGGGGGGACAACGGAGCCCGGGGGTGACGGCCGGCGCCCCTTTGGGCCCCCGGGGCTCCCCACTTCTCGGCAGCTTCCCTTAGCTTCGGAGAGCCTACCGGCACCGATCCCGGCGCCGGAGCCTTGCATCCCGGATCATGACGAGCAGCCACGCGGATCCCGCCGCGCTCCCGGACGACGGGACGCTGGGGGGGTACCTGAAGGTCCACGACCGGCCCCCGGCCTTCGAGGGACCGGACGGGTATCCTTACACCGTCTCCCCGGAGGTGGAGCGGACGGGAAATCTCACGGCCCCATTCCAGGGGTATCTGGTCTTCCCCAGGTGGGCCGAGACGGGCGTGGGGATCGTCGGCCACATGGAGAGCCCAACCCTGGTGGAGTGCGACACCGAGAGAGAGGCCCAGGACCGCCTGGGTGCAATGACCCTGGCCGAGGTTCGCCAGGCCCTGGAAGACGCCGTGGCGCACTGCCACGCGCGGGACAACCTCAACACCTGAATCGCATGCTTCGCGAAGGCCTCATCTTCCTCAGCCGCTCCTCCACCGCCAAGGCGGTGGTCACGAACACCCCCCTCCGCGCCATGGCCGGTCGGTTCGTCCCGGGCGAGAAGGTCGACGACCTGGTCCGCGCCATCAGGGAGGCCAAAGGCGAAGGGATCCTTGGCATCGCCAACTTCCTGGGCGAGTCGGTACACGACGAGAAGAACGCCCGCATGTTCACGGACACCTATTTCGAGGTCATTGAGCGCATCCACGCCGAGAGCCTGCGTGCCTACGTGTCCGTGAAGTTCACCGCGCTGGGGCAGGACATCTCCGACGCGCTCCTTGCAGAGAACCTGGAGCGCATCCTGGAGCGGGCCCGGCGTGCAGGCGTGTTCATCCGCTTCGACATGGAGTCCTCGGAGTACGTCCAGCGCACCCTGGACGCCTTCGAGAAGGTGTGGGCAGAGGGGTGGAGCGACATTGGGGTGGTGCTCCAGTCCTACCTCAAACGGAGCGCCGGCGACGTGGCGCGCATGAACCAGCTCGGCGCCTCGGTGCGCCTGTGCAAGGGCGCGTACAACGAGCCGCCCGAGGTGGCCTTCAAGGACAAACGGGACGTGGACCGGAACTTCGTGGAGCTCATGAAGGCGCTCATGTCCGACGGCTACCGGCCGGCACTGGCCACCCACGACGAGCGCATGTTGGACGCCACCATCGCGTTCCACCAGAAGCAGGGGATTCCCAAGGAGAGCTTCGAGTTCCAGATGCTCTACGGCGTGCGCCGCGACCTCCAGCGCCAGCTCGTGAAGGACGGGTTCGACGTCCGGGTGTACATCCCCTTCGGCTCCCACTGGTACCCTTACCTCATGCGTCGCCTGGCGGAGCGCCCGGCGAACATGCTCTTCATGGCGGGATCCGTGGTGAAGGAGACGCCTCTGGGCTTCCTCTGGCCCCACGGGAAGGACGCTGGGTCTCTGGAATGACCACCGGCGGCGCCTCCCCGCCGGCGGACGAGGCGGAGCTCTGGCTGCGGATCACCGAGATCTTCCACTCCCTCCAGGGGGAGTCCACCTGGGCAGGGGTCCCGTGCACCTTCGTGCGGATCACCGGCTGCCCGCTACGCTGCGTCTGGTGCGACACGGCATACGCTTTCCAGGGAGGGAAGCGCATGACCCTTGCCGCCATCGTGGCGGAGGTGCGCGATGTGGGCACGCCGTTGGTGGAGGTCACCGGGGGTGAGCCTCTGGCGCATCTCAACGCCTTCCCCCTGGTGCGCATGCTTCTGGACGAGGGCTTCACGGTCCTGGTGGAGACCTCGGGGGCCTTCGATGTCGCCCCTCTCGACCCCCGCGCCTACAAGATCATGGACCTGAAGTGCCCCGGATCGGGGGAGTGCGGACGCAACCTCTGGGCGAACCTGGACCACCTGACGGGACGCGACGAGGTAAAGTTCGTGGTCAAGGACCGCTCGGACTACGAATGGGCCCGCCAGGTCGTCCGCGGGCGCGGCCTGGACCACCGCGTGGCGGATGGGACGTTGGGCGCGCTCCTGGTCTCCCCGGTTTGGGGCGAGGTGGAGTTGGAGGCGCTCGCCGGGTGGATCCTGGAGGACAGGCTCCCGGTCCGTTTCCAGGTCCAGCTCCACAAGATCATCTGGGGTCCCACCCGGAAGGGGGTGTGAGCGTGGGCGCCGCCGGGAAGCGCATGGCGGAGGCGGGAAGGGTCGGATGACCCACTCCCCCCTGGAGACGGATCCCCGGTTCTGGATCCTGAGCGAAGCGCTGGCCTCCTACGCCACGGGCGCCGGTGATCCATCCCCCACCGACCCCGGCTGCCTCCAGGCCGCCGTGGCGGTGGTGGTCCGCGCCACCCCGTCGCTGGAGCTTCTCCTCATCAAGCGCGCCCGCTCGGAGCGCGACCCGTGGTCCGGGCACATGGCCCTCCCCGGAGGGCGCCGGGACCCGACGGACGAATCCCTCCGGACCACGGCGGTGCGCGAAACACTGGAGGAGACCGGGGTGGACCTGGCGGGCACGGGTGTGCCCCTCGGCCGGCTGGACGAGCTGAAGCCGGGGAGCGTCCGCCTTCCCATGCTCACCATCGCTCCCTTCGTCTGGGGCGTCCCAGCCCAGACCGAGGCGCGGGTGGCCAGCACCGAGGTGGACGCGGTCCACTGGGTGGCGCTGGACACCCTGCGCCACCCCGAGACCCACGACGACGTGCACATCGCCCTTCCCGGAGGCGTGCGCACCTTCCCGTGCTACCGGGTGGTGGACGAGATCGTGTGGGGGCTCACGTACCGCATCCTGCGCCAGTTCCTGGAGCGGTTCCCGGACACGACGCTGCGAGCCCCCTGACCGTCAACTCCCCGGCTGCTCCACCCACTCCGCGATGAACACGTTGGTGTCGCGCGTGCCGCCATTGTTCCGGTTCGAGCCGAACACCAGGTAGCGGCCGTCCGGGCTGAAGACCGGGAAGCCGTCGAAGCCCTCGGAGAAGGTGACCTGCTCCAGCCCGGTTCCGTCCAGGTTGATCATGTACAGGTCGAACTCCCGCCCCTCGGGATCCTGGTGGTTGGAGCTCCAGATGATCTTCTGGCCCGAGGGGTGCCAGTAGGGGGCGAAGTTGGCTCCGCCCAGGCTGGTGACCTGCCGCGCGTCGGAGCCGTCGGCGTTGGCCACCCAGATCTCCAGCTCGCCGGGGCGGATGAGCCCCTGGGCCAGGAGGGCCTTGTAGTCGTCCAACTCGGGCCCTGCCTCGGGGTAGTGGGCCCGCCACACGATCTTGGTGCCGTCCGGCGAGAAGAACGCGCCTCCGTCGTACCCGGGCCGGTGGGTCAGACGCTTCACATCGGAGCCGTCCAGCTCCATGGAGTAGAGCTCCAGGTCCCCATCGCGCACCGAGGTGAACACGATCCGGTCGCCCGTGGGCGACACGGTGGCCTCGGCGTCGTACCCCATCACGTCGGTGAGCTGGCGGAGGTTGGTGCCGTCGGCGTTGGCCACGAAGATGTCGTACGTGTCGTTGATGGGCCAAACGTACCCCAGGGACATGTCCGGGGGCGCCGGGCACGCGGGGTCGTGGTGGTGCGTGGAGGCGTAGAGGATCTCCTGACCCGACGGGTAGAAGTACGAGCAGGTCGTCCGGCCCTGGCCGGTGCTCACCAGCGTGCGCTCGGTCGTGGCAATGTCGAGGACGTAGATCTGGTCGCACTCCTCGGTGGTCATGCGGTGCTGGAAGATCAGCTTCGTCCCGTCGAAGGCGTAGTAGGCCTCGGCGTTGTCCCCGCCGAAGGTGAGCTGGCGCACGTTGCGCAGGTGGCTCTCGCCTGGCAGCACGAGGGGGTCAGCGGCGGAGGCGTCCTGCCCAGCTTCCCGTGGCCCGCACCCCGCCAAGGTGAACGTCAGAGCGGCAACGGCATACAAGGTTCGGTGGTTCACGTACGTCACCCTTCGGAAAGGTTCACGATGGCCCTTCACTTCGCCCGGATCGCGCTGCTGGCGCCCGTTCTCGTGGTCCTGGCAGCGCCCACCGCCGCTCAGACCGCAGCCTGCCCCGACCCCGCCCGCATCCAGGCAGGCATCCAGGGCCCCCTGGCCCATGTCCGCTACCTGGCCGACGACGCCCTGCAGGGGCGGGAGGTGGGCACCTGGGGCGCCGACTGCGCCGCCGACTACATCGCGGGGGCGTTCCGCTCCCTGGGGCTGGAGCCCGCCGGCACCGGCGGCTCGTGGTTCCAGACCTTCCCGGTCCCCACGGGCGCGACCCTGGGCGATGCAAACAAGCTTGAAATGTCGGGGATCCCCCAGGCCCAGGGCAAGGATTGGACCCCCCTGGGCTTCTCCGCGTCCCGCGAGCTCACCGGCTCCCTCGTCTACGGGGGGCACGGCCTGAGCCGGCCCGGGAGCCCGGACGACGCCTTCGCCCACATGGATGTGGCCGGGAGGATCCTCGTGGTGGAGTGGGGCGACCCGGACACGCCCTCGGGCGGCGGCTTGCGCGCCGACCCCCACTTCAAGGCCACCGTTGCGGCCGGCCGGGGTGCCGCAGGGCTCGTGGTGCTACTCCCCGAGGGGATGCCCCTCCCCTCCCCCGACCACGAGATCCGCAAGGCCATGGATGTCCCGGTGCTCGCGGCCGGCGGCGCCCTGGCGGCGAAGCTCCGCGAGGACGCCAGGGCAGGGCGGGACCTCACTGTGCGCACGGACGTTCGGCCGGTCACCGCCGACGCGAGGAACGTGGTGGCGGTCCTTCCGGGGAGCGACCCGGCGCTCCGCGCCGAGCACGTCATCGTGGGCGCCCATTACGACCACCTGGGAATGGGCGGCGAGGGCTCCCTCGACCCGGACACCCGGGCCGTGCACAACGGCGCCGACGACAACGCCAGCGGCACCGCCGGGATCCTGGACATCGCCAGGCGCCTCATGGAGGGGCCGCGCCTGGCCCGCTCCGTCCTCTTCATCGCCTTCACCGGCGAGGAGAAGGGGCTCTGGGGCTCGGCGCGCTTCGTGGCCGAGCCCACGGTGGATCTGGGCAAGGCCGTGGCCATGCTCAACCTGGACATGATCGGGCGCCTCACCGAGAACACGGTGACCGTGTACGGCACAGGAACCGCTCAGGAGTGGGAGACGGTGGCCAACGCCGCCAACGCGAAGCTCGCCGTCCCCCTGAAGCTCGCGTTCTCCCCCGACGGGTACGGGCCTTCGGACCACGCCTCCTTCGTGGCGAGCGGGATCCCCGCTCTCCACTTCTTCACCAACACCCACACGGACTACCACCGTCCTACCGACGACTGGGAGAAGATCGACGCCGACGGGCTGGAGCGGATCTCTGAGCTGGTGGCCGGGATCGCCGGCCGGCTGGCCGGGACTCCGGGCGCCGTGGCGGCAAGCCTCACCCGCGTCCGCCAGGACCGTCCGGCGGCGCCGGCGGCAGGCGACGCGTCCAGGGGCTACGGGCCGTACTTCGGAACCATCCCCGACATGACGCCCCGCGACTTTGGACTGCGCATCACCG
This sequence comes from uncultured Gemmatimonadaceae bacterium, assembly GCA_964545395.1. Lineage (GTDB taxonomy): Bacteria > Gemmatimonadota > Gemmatimonadetes > Longimicrobiales > Gaopeijiaceae > SZUA-318. The sequence continues at coordinate 23,573 of CAZJFX010000008.1, forward strand.
GGGTGCGGGAAGGGAGCCCGGCGGAACGGGCCGGCCTCCGAGCCGGCGACGTCATCGTGGAGTTCGACGGGAAGCCGGTGGCCGATATCTACGCCTACACCTACGCGCTCCGGGACAAGAAGCCCGGAGACGCGGTGAAGGTGGTGGTGGAGCGGGACGGTGCCCGCTTCACCTTCAACGCGGTGTTGGGGGAGCGGCCCTAGCCCAGAAGGTCGAGCTGCCCGTTTTCTGATCCGCTCAGCGCAGGCGCGGGCGTGGGACCGCCTTCCCCGCCCTGGGCGCGCGTCACCTCCACCACCCGGTCACCAGCGCCCAGCTTCGCGATCTTGCGGCCCTGGGTGCGGCGCCCCTGCACCGGGATGGTGTCGGCGGCCACGCGGATCACCTGCCCGGCCGCAGAGATGAGCACCACCTCGTCGGCGTCCAGAATCTCCAGCGCTGCCACCACCCTGGACTCGCTCGCCCCCGTTGGGGTGACCAGCGTGCCCATCCCCCCGCGCTTCTGGAGGGGAAACTCGCCCACAGGGATCCGCTTCCCCACCGCGTCCTCCGACACGGTGAGGACATTGGCGTCCCGGCGGATGAGCACCATCCCCACCACCTCGTCCGGTCCCTTCACCCCCATCCCCTTCACGCCCTGGGCGGTGCGCCCCACCGGGGGCACCTCGGCCTCGGTGAATCGGATGGCCTTGCCGCCGCTGGACAGGAGCATGACCTCGGCCAGGCCGTCGGAGAGCGCCACCTCCAGGATCCGGTCCCCCGGCTTGACCCCCGCGGCGATGATCCCTCCGGAGCGCGGGTTGGCGAACTCGGAGAGGGCGGTGCGCTTCATCGTGCCCCCGCGGGACAGGAACACCAGGTACCGCTCCGGGGCCTGCAGGTCGTCCACGGGGATCATGGCCACGATGCGGTCCCGGCGGTCCGCAGCGCCCAGGAGGCCGTACACCGACTGCCCCCGGGACGCTCGCCCGCTCTCGGGAACGTCGATCACCGGAAGGAAGTGGCAGTGCCCCTGCTCGGTGAACGCCAGGATCCACCCCTGGGTGCGGGCCACGAAGACCCGCTCCAGGTAGTCGTCCTCGTACCGCTCCATCCCCGCCAGCGCCTTCCCCGAGGACACGCGCCGGCGGTAGAGGTGCATGGGGATGCGCTTGACGAAGCCCTCGTGGCTCATGGTGACGACCACGGCTTCGTCGGCGAGCTGCTCCTCCACGGGGGCGGCAGACTCCGCCTCGGCCTCCATGCCCTCCTCCAGGATCACCGTGCGCCGTGCGTCGCCGTGCTTCTTCACCACCTCGCTGAGCTCTTCCAGCATCACCTCGAGCTGCCGCTCCTCGGACTTCAGGATGGCTCTGAGCTCCTTGATGGCGGACTGGAGCTCGGCCAGTCGGGCCCTGAGCTGGGAGCGCTCCAGCGCCGTGAGCTTGGCCAGGCGCATGTTGAGGATGGCCTCGGCCTGGGTCTCGCTCAGGCCGAACTTGCTCTGCAGGCGCTCGGACGCCTGCGCGCGGTCCTTGGAGCCGCGGATGATCTTGATCACCGCGTCGATGTTGTCGAGAGCGACCAGCAAGCCGTCGATGATGTGGCGCTCGGCCTCGGCCTTCTCCAGGTCGAACCGGCTCCGCTTGCGGACGACGTCCAGCCGGTGGTCCCGGAACCGCTCCAGGATCTCCTTGAGGTTGAGCTCCTTGGGCTCGCCGTGGTCCAGGGCCAGGAGGATGGCTCCGAAGGTGGTCTGCAGGCTGGTGTGCTTGTACAGATACTTCAGCACCTTACCCGCCTTGGCTCCGCGCTTCAGCTCGATGACCAGCCGGATTCCCTCCCGGTCGGTCTCGTCCCGGATGTCGGCCAGGTCCTCGATCTTCCCATGTTTCGCCAGGTCGGCGATCTGTTCGATGATCCTCGTCTTGGAGACGGCGTACGGCACCTCGGTGACGACGAGCTGCTCCTTGCCCCCCCGCAGGGCCTCCTTGACGACGCGGGCGCGCATGATCACCCGGCCGCGCCCGGTCTCGTACATGTCCTTGATCCCGGAGCGCCCCACGATCATCCCCCCGGTGGGGAAGTCGGGGCCGGGGATGTGGCGCATGAGGTCGGCCACGGTGCAGTCGGGGTCCAGCACCAGCTGCCTGACCCCCGCCGCCACCTCCCGGAGGGAGTGGGGAGGCACGTTGGTGCTCATGCCCACCGCGATCCCCGACGAGCCGTTCACCAAGAGGTTGGGGAACCGCCCCGGGAGCACGGTGGGCTCCCCCAGCCGGCCGTCGAAGTTGGGCTGGAAGGCGACGGTCTCCTTCTTGATGTCGTCGAGCAGCTCAACCGCCATGGACTGGAGCCGCGCCTCCGTGTAGCGGTAGGCGGCGGCGTTGTCGCCGTCGATGCTGCCGAAGTTGCCCTGTCCGTCCACCAGCGGATAGCGCAGGGAGAAGTCCTGCACCATGCGCACCAGGGCCTCGTAGACCGCCGAGTCGCCGTGGGGGTGGTACTTGCCCAGCACGTCCCCCACCACCGTGGCGCTCTTCTTGTACGCCTTGTCCGGCGTGAGGCCCAGCTCGTGCATGGCGTAGAGGATCCGCCTGTGCACGGGCTTCAGGCCGTCGCGCACGTCGGGAAGTGCGCGCTGCACGATGACGGACATCGAGTAGTCGAGGAACGACTCCCGCATCTCCTCTTCGATGAGGCGAGGCAGGATCCGTTCCCGCTTCCGGGCCGTGGACATTCCTACTCCAGGAGCATGTTCCGGGAACGCGGACAGGTGTGGCGCGGCGGTCGGTGTGACGAGGAGGGCCCCGCCGCGGCCCAAGGTTCTCAGTTTGGGATGGGCGGTGCAAGGCGAGACGCCGGCGCTGCGTCGTCGGGCCGGCTCTGGAGCATGGGTTCCAGGGCCGGGGTGCGATCAGGGCTCACGGGGCTTCAGACGGGAAAGCGGAACGACAGCGCGGCCTCGTCGTCGGCGGGCTCACCGGTGAGCAGCTCGACGAGTGCCTCCATCTCCGCGACGAGCTCGTCCAGGCGGTGTGAGACGGAGAGGGCGTGGGCGAAGTCGAAGTAGGCGGCCACCGCTGCCTCATCGGCGGCGTGGGTGTCCACCACGAACGCCTCCATCTCGGCGCGCAGGTGCTGCACGATGGTTTCCATCGCCACCCGGAGGGCCCGGGCCTCGGCGAGCGACTCCACGTCCAGGTCCCCTACGAGACGGGGAAGGAACGCCTCGATGCGTGCCCGGGTCTGCGCGGACGCCAGCGCCGGCACGAGTCCCTCCGCCCCTCCCTCCAGGAAGGAGCGTCCCCCGGCCTTGAGGGCCTGGATCTCTTCGAAGTTGCAGTGCAGGATCACCGTCGCGCTCCGTGAAGCCGTCCGGAGAGCCATCACCGTCCGCCCATCTCTCTACCTTGCAACGCTGCGGTTGTTTCAGCGATTCGGCGAGCCTCGCCGGTGGGCGCGCGTCAGGCTTCCGCCCTCGGCGGGCCGGAGACCGTGAGGGGCACCGACACATGATGCTCCCCGTCCACCCTCACGTCGAAGGCGTACCTCCCGGCGGTGGCGAACACCAGACCGTCCAGGTGGAGGACGTGGGGCACCTTGATCCCCTCTCCCACCACCCCGGGACCGGGCCCCAGGTGCATCTCGCCGTCGATGTGCATGGCCTCGGCGCCGCGCGGGTCCCGGAGGGTGATCGTCACCTTGTGAGGCCCGATCTCCTGCACCGACGAGGAAAAGCGGAGGATGAGCACCATGTGGGGGTGCTGGGCGGGGAGGGTCGCCGTGGACAGGTGGTCGAAGATCCCCAGGATGTTCAGCTTCCCGGCGGTGTCGATGGTAGCGGCGTCGGCCAGCAGGGCGAGATCCACGTCCATATCGCTGTGCGGCTCCGGAGGTTGGGCGTCAGTCGTGTGCCTCTTCAGGTACCATCATGCGCTCGGCGAGTGCCATCCCCAGGAGCACGTCGAGAAAAGCGTGGGCCGCCATGGGCGGCCACAGGCTTCCGCTGGCCAGGAAGCCCCAGGCCAGCACCCCGCCCAGGATCGCCGTGCGCCCCACCCCCAGCGGACCCTGGTAGGCATGGAGCACGCCGAACACGACGGAGGAGAGGGCAGCGGCGACGGGGCTCCCGACCAGTCCCGCCAGCACCGGGATGACATACCCCCGGTACGCCAGCTCCTCGCCCACGCCCGCCGCCACCGAGAGCCCGGCGAAGACCGCGCGCTCCTTCCCGGTGCGCGGAAGGAGGTCCCTGAGGAGGCGCGACTCGCCCAGGCCGAGGCCCCGACCCGCCACGCGGAACGCCACCGTGACAACCAGCCCCCCCACCACCAGCCCGAGCGTCCACGCGGCGAACACACGCCACGGAAGAGGAACGAGGCCGAGCGCCGGCGCACCCCCGTGCCGGCTCCCCACGACCCACGCGCCACCACCCAACGCGAGGAGCGACAGCGCCGAGCTCACGTAGGCGCCCGTGCGCTCCACCTCGATGCGCCGGAGCATCCGCGCCTGGACGACGGACAGGACAGGAAGGAAGACCAGCAGCACCGCCAGCGCGGCAGCGTCGGTGAGGGGGATGTTCACCGGGGCGCCAGCTCGTCGGCGAAGGCTTCGACAGCCTTCAGGGTGCCCTCCACGTCGGCCCAGGTCGTGCGATGGGTCAGGATGCAGAGCCGCAGGGCGTAGATCCCCCTGAGCCGCGTGGAAGACATCATCGCCGTCCCGGACCGGTTGACCCTCGCCTGCACGGCGTCGTTCAGCTCCTCCAGGGCGGCCTCCCCGAGGCCGCCGGGGTTCACCCGGAAGCAGACCACGCCCAGGGAGGGCGGCGTCAGGAGCTCGAGGGTCCGCGAGGCACGCACGTGATCTCCGGCCCTCGCCGCGTACTCCATCCCCCGTCCCACGGCGGCCCGGAACGCGGCCATCCCGAACGTCTGGACGGACATCCACACCTTCAGGGCGCGGAACGAGCGCGTGAGCTGGAGCCCCCGGTCGGCGAAGTTGACGTGCTCCATTCCCAGCCGCGCGTCCTGGAGGTACTCGGGAAGCACCCTGAACGCCCCTTCCAGGGTGCGCACGTCGCGCACGAGGAGGCACCCGGCCTCGAAGGGCTGGAAGAGCCACTTGTGCGCGTCCAGCACGATGGAGTCGGCGCGCTCCAGCCCGCGGAAGAGCGACCGTCCCTCTTCGGTGATGACGGCGAAGCCGCCGTAGGCGCCGTCCACGTGAAGCCAGATGTCTTCCCGGGCACAGAGGTCAGCCATGTCCTCCAGCGGGTCCACGGCGCCCGTGTTCGTAGCTCCGGCATTCGCGCACACGGCGATGGGGAGGAACCCCTCCCGCCTGGCCCCGGCGATGGCGGCCTCCAGGTCGTCCATGCGGATGCGGAAGGCGTCGTCCGAGGGGACCTTCCGGATCCCCACAGGCCGCACGCCGATGATCCGCGCGGCGCGCTCCAGGGCGCTGTGACTCTGGTCGCTCATGAACACCGCCGGGCGCTCGGGCGCTCCGGCGGCCTCGCGGGCAGCCACCAGGGCGTCCAAGCTGGCCGCCGATCCTCCCGACGTGAAGAGCCCTCCCGCCCCGACGGGGTACCCCACCCATTCCCGGAACCAGTCCGTCACCACCAGCTCCACCTGGCTGGGCCCCGCCGACTCCAGCCACGTCCCCTGGAACGTGTTGAACCCGGCTCCGAGGAAGTCGGCGATGACGCCGGGCCAGGTGGGCGAGGACGGGACGAAGGCGAAGAAGCGCGGGTGGTCCACCCGCCCGGCCACGGCCAGGACATTTCCCAGGGCACGCTCCAGCACGTCCAGCGGCGGGCGCCCATGCTCCGGCGGTGGTTCCCTGAGCAACGGCTCCAGGTCCCGGCGGTCCGCGCCCCGCCAGGGCACGTCGTCAGGCAGACCCTGCGCCCTCCGGAGGAGCGCGTCCAGGGCGGCTTCCCCCAGCTCGCGCATCAGCTCCGGCGGCATCACCAGGCTCCCTGCATCCGCGGCACCCCCGGGATGCGCTCCGTCTTCCGCTGGCGCGCTCATCCGAATACTCTTCCTGCCATGGCTACGGGAACTGCTACGGGTCGAGGCGTCGTCTTCCGCGTGCTGGACGCCATGGACGCCCCCCACTCCGGTCGTATTCTACGCCTCCGCCTGCAGGCAGGCGAAGCGCCCTCTGTCCGCGCCCTCCGGGGCGCCCGCTTGCGGGCGAGCGCTCCCGACGGTCGCACGTGCACGGCGAAGGTGGTGGGCTTCGCCATCGTCGGGGGTAAGCCGTCCGCTGAGCGGCTGGCCCGCACCGGTCGAGTGGACGTGCACGTGGAGGAGGCAGAGGGTCAGGGACCCATCAGCCTCCAGTGGGAGATCTCGCTGGAGGGCTGACCTCTTCGGGGGACGGCGGCGGGCCGGCCGACTGCGGTCGCCTCCGATACCGGATACGCTCCTACCTCGGCCGCAGCCCCGGAGGCTCGCGGCTGAAGGTTTGGACGAACCACTGGCGGTATGCCTCCGCCTCGCCCGGCTTCCCCCTCGCCCACTCGGCGCGAGCCTCGGCGAACTCGTCGGGGCGGGCGGTGAAGATGAAGGCATCCAGATACCCGTTCTCCTTGGAGTAGATGAGTTCGTCCAGGGGGGCGTACGGCTGGGTTCCGAACACCGTCCGGCCGAGCAGCCAGGCGTCGGAGACGCGGGAGAGGATGGCCCGCTCCAGGTCGTATCCGACGGCCGTGGGCGCCTCGGGGAGCCACTCCTCCTGCCGCCCCATGCGCGCCATGAGGTGGAGGTGCCCGTAGATCTCCATGACCACCTGGGCCTCGGAAACGCGGGGGTCCAGCCTTACCCTCACCGTGTCCGCGCCGGCGAACCGGAGCCCGTCCCAGGGATACACCTCGTCCACGGCCATGTCGGTGATGACCCAGAAGCCCGGGTCCTCGGTGATGTTGTCCTGCTCCCGGGTGACCCACTCCTGGATCGCCTGCATCCGCTCCTTGTCCACGCGGATCCGGGCGCCGGAGTAGTTGATGATGGGTCTGGGGTCGGGGATGGTGGCCTTGGGGGCAGCGCACCCCGCCAGGAGCACGGCTGCGGCGAGGAGCGCCCCCACCCGGGGGTGCCGGGAGGAGCCATGTCGTGTCAACTGTTTAGTAATCATCGGCCTGCGACGCTCCTCATCAGAAAAAAGCTTGACACCCCTCGTGGTCGGGTCGGAATTGAGGGGGTTCCCCGCCTTCCTCGAACCCGAACCGGATCGTGATCTCCTCCAAGACGGACGAACTCCGAGAATTCAGGGCCCCTCAGACCATGACCACGGAGGAGTTGGGCGATACCCTCGCACGCCTGGTCTGGGAGAGCCTCACCGACTTCCTCGCCCGCGAGGACATGGGGACGCCTCTCCCCCACGGAGCGCTCCTGCCCGACGAGGACGGGACGCCCGACGAGCATGCCGCGGAGGAAGCGCTCATCTTCTTCATGTGGGCGCATACGCGCGGAGCCCAGCTCGCGTTCCACGGCCGGATTCCCGACGCCACCATCCGAAAGGGCCTGGACGCCCTTCACCGGGCCGTGTTCGACGACATGGTGCTCCACGGTACCCCCCTGGCCCAGCTCCCCCTCTTCGAGCAGCGGGTCGGCGCCCGGTACGCCGAGTACCATCAAGCCGCCGACGAGTCCGACGGCCGTCTGGGAGAGGCGGTGTGCCGGCACCTCACCGGGGCGGGCGTGGACTGCCGTGAGCTCGCACAGATCCTCACCGAGCGCGCCGTCTCGGTGGCCCATCCCCTGCGTGATTTCCTCGAGGACGTGACGCTCCTGGACTAGGAGCACCCTCCTCGGTCCTCTGGCGGGCTGAGGCACCGCCGGAGCTCAGATGCCCAGCGACGAGCGGATGAGGGGGCTGATGCGCTCGGGCGTCCAGGGCGGGCTGAAGGTGAGCTCCACGTCGGCGTTGTCCACCTCCTCGAGGCTGAGGATGGCCTGCCGGGCATCCTCGACGATCTGGCCCGCCACGGGACAGAGGGGCGAGGTGAGGGTGATGATGGCCTTCACGTTGTTCCCCTGGACCTCGATGTCGTACACGAGCCCCAGAACCACCAGATCCAGACCCAGCTCCGGGTCCTTCACGGTCTTGAGCGCGTTGCGGACGTCCTTCTCGGTGAGGGCCATGGCCCGACCTTCCTCTTCTCGGTGGAAACCGTCCCGGTGGCCTCACGCCTTCCGGGGGCGAGGGAATGGGTACCCGGGTGAGGCCCCGGGGTTCGACCTACACCGCCACCCAGCCCCCCGCACCGCTCCGTGCCGCTCCGTGCCACCCCCGTGCCTCGGCCTCTAGTGCCTTCTCGCGTAGAGGACCGAGGTCTCGGTGCGCAGGTCCCCCTGGGCCTTCCGGATGGCCTTGTGGAGCGTGGACACCACCTCGCCGGCGGGCTTCCCGTGCAGTTGGGCCATGAGGTCCGCAGCCCCCATGAAGAGGCCGGAGCTGGCATGGGAAAGGACGAAGGCCGTGTCCCCGGCCCCCATGCCGAGGGACTGCACGTTGTACTTGAAGCCCCCCATCATGCCCAGGGGCGGACCGTGGGCCCCGAACTCCTCGAAGGTGCCGTCCCGGCGGATGACCCCGCCCGGGACACGCCCGGCGCTGGCCCACTCGACGCCCTGAGGCCCGAGGACCAGGATCCCGACTTCCACGAACTGGTCCAGACCCTCGATAGCCGCTGCGCTGAGCGCCTCGTTGGCCTTGGCCAGGAGCTGGGGCAGGGTGGCGTGGTCCGCCGCCAGTCCCCGCAGCACGGCACGCGCCGCACCCAGATGGTGGGCGGGGGGGAAGCCGTCCTGGCGCACGTCCAGGGTGAGCAGGGCGGTGCGCCCATCCCCAAGGACAACCCAATCCCACACCGAGGCTCCGCGCCCCGAATCCTCGGTGGTGGTGCCCGCAGCCACGTCGAAGCCCTCCACCCTGGGCGCGGTGGAGGGAAGCATGCCGGCCTGCATGACCCGGCTGATCTCGTACGCATCCACGCGGAGGCGGGCACCGACGTCGTGGATCTTCTCCACGCTGGCGAAGCGGACACCCAGAGCCCGAAGCGCCTTCGAGAGTCCCTGCATCATCCGCAGAGCCAGCGAATCCCCGCCGAGGAGCTTCTCGAAATCCTCGCGGGAGACGCTCATGAGCTGGGTGGCCTCGGTAGCCCGGGCCGCCGCGGAACGGGGCGCATCGTTGAGGAGCGCCATCTCGCCGAAGCCCTCCCCCGCCCGCCTCACGGCCAGCTTTTCCCTGGTTCCGTCAGCCCGGAGCTTGGAGATCTCTATGGCTCCCTTGAACACGATGTAGAAGGCGTCCCCCGGGTCCCCTTCCTCGAAGAGGACCTCGCCGGCCTCGATGCTTGTGCCCCCCACGATCCCCGCGATCCCGCGGAGGTCGTCCATGGGAAGACCGTTGAACAGATCGACCTTCCAGAGCAGCTCCACCACCTCGTCCGTGGACCAGCCGTGCACGTTCTCCGACACGGGACTCCGCCTCCACTGGAATGGATGGACTGACCGGACGCCCCACCGGGACTGAGGGATGGGAAGGCGTCGGGGGTTGTCCAATGTACCCGGTCCCGAAGGGAGCGGGAAAGAGAGGACCTCCGGCCGGGGGAACGCTTTTCTTCTTGCTGAGAGCGTCGGCCACCGGAGATATTCTTCTATTATTGTGTCTGTCTCTCCACCCGTGCTTTGGGGCGGCTCCGGGCGTCCCCCTATCCGGGAATCGACTATGTCGCGCGCCTCCTTCGTCCGTCGTGGGTCCCTGAGCCTCCTGGCCGTGCTGGCCACCACCCTGCTGCTGGCGTCGTGCGTGGACGCGCCGTCGGGCCCGGAGGGGACTGGTCCCGGGGCGTTCGTGATCGCGCCGGTGCTGTCACTGGTGGGCCCGGGAGGGGAGCGACCCATGACGTCGGCGCAGGAGGACGCGCTGGCGGCGGCGTTCGACCAGGTGGACCGGTTCCGCATGGTGGTGCGGCGTGCGGCCGACAACGTGGTGGTGCTGGACACGGTGATCGTGGTGACGCCGGGGCAGAGCGAGTACGACCTGACGGTGGCGATCTCGGCGAAGGACAACGAGCAGTTCCTCGTCACGCTCACCGCCATGCAGGGCACCACGGTGCTCTTCACCGCCGAGAACATCCCGGCCACAGCCGCGCCGGCCGGGGTTCCGGGCTCGGCGCCTCCGGCGGCGGTGCAGATTCCGCTGGTGTACACGGGTCCGGGCGCGACGGCGACGTCGGTGACGGTGGGTCCGGCGCAGGTGCTGCTGGCGCCCGGGGGCTCGGCCACGGTGGGCGCGAGTGTGAAGGACGCGGGCGGCGCGGTGGTGGCGGGGGTGCCGCTGGCGTGGGCCACCTCGGCCTCGGGTGTGGCGACTGTGACGGCCTCCGGGGTGGTGACGGCCTCGGGCGAGGGCGTGGCCACGGTGACGGCCACGACGCCGACGGGGTTGGCGGCCTCGGCCACGGTCTACGTGGTGGGCGGTGAGCTGGCCTACGTGGAGGGCGGCATCCTCAAGGTGCGGGGCGTGGCCGCAGGCACGCCCACGGACCGGGCCACGGGGGGTGCGTCGCAGCCCTCGTGGAGTCCCGACGGGAGTAAGCTCTACTACGTGTCGGGGGGCCAGGTGTGGCGCGCGGAGGGTCCTCCCCTGAGCACGGGCTCGTGGCCGTCGGTGTCGCCGGACGGCACGAAGCTGGCCGTGGAGCGTGGGGGCCAGGTGTGGTTCGTCAACGACGACGGGAGCGAGGCGACGCAGGGGCCCGGGGGCACGTCTCCGGTGTGGGCGGACGCTTCGACGCTGCTGGTGGGGGGCGGGAGCGTGCAGCGGGTGAAGGCGGACGGGACGGGGCGCACCACGGTGGTGGAGGGTGGAGCCACGCTGCCGGCCCTGGCCGGGGACGGGCGGATCGCGTCGGTGGCGGCAGGTGAGCTCCATGTGACGGGCGTGTCACGCGCGCTCCTGACGGGGGCGACGGGCCGGCCCACCTGGAGCCCGAGCGGCCGCTGGCTGGTGGTGGCGACGGCGTCGGGGCTGGTGCTGGTGCCGTCGGACGGCTCAGCCGAGGGGGTGGCGCTGCCGGGGCTGGCGGGAGCGAGTGATCCGGCGTTCAAGCGCACGGGCTCGATGGCTCCTGTGCCGTCGGTGAGCGTGGCGGGGTTCAACCCCGATCCGCCGATCCCGGGGACCCAGGTGCAGGTGCTGGGGAGCGGGTTCGACTGGATCATCCGGACGAACAACCGGGTGATCTGGCCGACGCGGGACGGTGCGGTCGAGAGCGCGGTGGGGGTGGTCGTCGAGGGTTCCATCACCACGACCATGCCGCGGAACGTCATCGCGGGGCAGGTGCGGGTCGAGACGCGGGCCAGCTCCGGGATGTTGGCGTTCGTGCCCACGCTGGGCTCGCTGGAGGTGACGGCCCGCACGCCGTGGGGCGGGGGTCGTGGGGGGGTGGAGGTGGCGCTGGCGGGTCCGAGCGGGCCGGCGAGCGGGACCACGGACGTGAACGGCTCGCTGGTGCTCCCCGGGCTGATCCCGGGCACGTACGTGGCGACCATCACCGCGCCCACGGGCTGGGAGCTGGTGGGGGAGGGGGTGCGGACTCTCGTGATCGGGGCGGAGATGTTCGCGCTCACGCTCGAGCTCACGCCCGTCATCGCCTCGGTGGCGCTGTCGCCTGCGGCGCCCGAGTTGGCGGTGGGCTCCACGCTGGGCGTGACGCTGGTGGTCACGGGCGCCGACGGGCAGAGCGTGCCGCAGGTGCAGGGGCTGGTGTGGCGCTCGCTGTCGGACGAGCTGGTCGTCACGGGGGGCACCGGCCTCGGCGCCACGCTGTCGGCCACGTTCTCGGGTGAGGCGGCGGGCAGCTCGGTGCTGGAGGCCTCGTTCGGGGGCACGAGCTGGACGTTCCCGGTCACGGTGACCTCGAGCATCTCCGGCGCCATCACCCAGGAGACGGGTGCCACGCCGGCGCCTCCGGCCCCCGACGTCGTGGTGCAGGTGAAGAAGGGCGGCGTGGTGGTGGCCGAGGCCAGGACGGGCGCCGACGGTCGTTACACCGTCGCCGGCCTGTTCCGCGGCACCTACGACGCGGTGCCCCAGCCCGCGGCCGACCTCCTTCCCGTGCCCGCGGGCCAGACCGTCATCCTCGATGCGCTCAACCCCACGGGCCGGGCCGACTTCACGATGCAGTCCTTCGCGGGCCTCGACGTGACGGCACGCACCCCGTGGGACACGCCCGTCGCCGGCGTCGAAGTCAAGATCCTCGCCGCCGACAGCGCCGAGATCGCCAAGGGCACCACCGACGGTGAGGGAATGCTCTCCCTGACCCGCCTCGCCGCCGGCTCCTACACCCTCAAGATCTCTGCGCCGGCCGGGTTCACGCTCACCGGTGACGCCTCCCGCTCCCTCACCCTCGTCCCGGGTGCCCAGACCCTCACCCTCGAGGTCACGCCCCTCATCCAGTCCGTCGTCACCATCCCCGAGAACCTCTCCATCGAGGTCGGATCCGTCCTCGACGTCGAGCTCGTCGCCTCGGACATCAACGGCAACCTCGTCCCGCAGGTGAGCACGGCGGGCTGGTTCACCGGCTCTGCCGGCCTCGCGGCCGCCGGCGTCGGCTTCAAGGGCCAGGTCGCTGGAGCCTACCCCTCCCCCGCGGACGCTCCGTTCGACCTCGCCGTGGAGCTCGACAGCCGCATCTTCACCTTCCCCGTCAAGGTGACCTCCTACATCCAGGGCACCGTCACCAAGGACCCCGAGCCTTTGCCGGCGCCTGTTCCCGGCGGTGAAGGCCCACAGACCGTGACGACGGCGACGGAGCCGGCCTCGGGCGTCACCGTCACGGTGAGCCTGCTCGAAGGGGCCAGCGTCGGCACCGCAGTCACCGACGGCGCCGGACACTACCGTCTGGGCGGCCTGGCCCAGGGGACCTACGAAGTGCTGGCGGCCGGCCAGGCCGACCTGTCGCCGGTCCCCGTTGCGCACACCGTCGTCCTGGATGCCAACCACCCCACAGGCACCGCCGACTTCCAGATGAGCCGCGGCGCCGTGGACTCCATCCTCGTCACGGTGTCGCCCGACTCCCTCCCCGCGCTGGGCGCCACCGCCCAGGTGACCGTCCAGGCCTTCGACACCGCCGGCGCGCCCATGGGCGGTCGCACGACCACCTACGTCTCCTCCGATCCGGCGGTAGCCACGGTGGACGCGGCAGGCAAGGTGACGGCGGTGGCCAACGGCTCCACGTGGATCCGCACCACCGTCGAGTCCAAGGTGGACTCGGTCTTGGTCAGCGTGGATCAGAAGGCGGCCAACCTCGTGCTGCTGGACCCCAAGACGGGGCTCCCCGCCGACTCGGTGCAGGGGTTCGTCGCCGACACGGGCACCGTCGGGTACGAGGCCAGGGACGCCAACGGCAACGTCATCCCGCCGGAGCACCGGACACCGACATTCACCACGAGCGACAGCACGGTGGCGACCGTGAACGCCACCACGGGCTTCGTCACCCTCGTCACCGTGGGAACGGCGGACGTCACCGGCACCATGGACGGCGCCAGTGACGTGATGAAGTTCAGGGTGCTGGGCGTCTACGAGGGCGACCTTTCGATCAGCTCCACGACCGACATCACCGACGTCGTGCAAGCCAACCTCATCGGCCGCGTCAACGGGAACCTCTACATCGTCGAGACGAACCTGACCAACGTGGACGGCCTGGAGACCATCCTCGACGTCATGGGCGGCGTCTTCATCGAGTACAACCACTCACTCACGAACCTGAACGGGCTGGCCAACCTCCGGTACGTGGGCGGGCCGGTGTATTTCTCCGACAACCCGTTCCTCTCCAGCACGGCCATCTTCCCCGCGCTGAGCGAAATCCCCGGCGAGCTCATCGTGGACGCCGGGGCGAAGATCTTCGGGATGCCCGCGCTCCAGGCTGTCGGCACGTCCGTCACGGTGGGCGGAGGCGAGGGGACGAACACCGTCCTGCAGGAGTTCCACCTCCCTGCCTTGCTCAGCGCCGGCTCCGTGACCATCTACGGCAACCATGCCCTCACCACCGTGGACATGCCGCTGCTCGAGGAGACCACGGGGGGATACGGGGAGGGTTTGGCGCCGCCGGCTCCGACCTCCGCCAGGGCGTTCGTCCCCGACCTCCCCGACGGAAGGCGGGTCCTGACGGACCGCACCGCCGCGCGCCGTCTCCGCACGGAGGCCGCCGAGGCCCAGCGCGCGGAGCGCCGCGCCGAGGCCGAGGCCCGCAGGGCCGAAGCCGAGGCCAGCCGCGAAGGTCAACGCTCCCGGAGCCGGGCCCTGAGCCAGGCACCCGTGGTGCATGGCATGCAGCTCGACCTCCCGGGGAGCGGCGCCGACGTCCAGCGTCAGGACCTTCTGGCCCGACGCGCCGCCCAGCGCGACGAGGCGCGTCCCGCCCGGCCGAAGAACCCCAAGCCTGCGCGCCCCGTCACGCCGCAGCGCAACGGCTACGCCGGCTACGGCGAGTTCATCGTCGAGGACAACCCTGTGCTCGTCGGGTCTTCGTTCCCCGCGCTGCGCTACGTGAGCGGACCGCTCAGCGTATGGGAGAATGACCTCGTGGCTGCCGTCGGATTCCCCCTCCTCGAAACGGTGGGTGGGTCCTTCTACGTCGCGAACATGCTGTCCATGACGTCTCTCACCGCCCCGCTCCTGTGGAGCGTCGGTGAGGATCTCGATGTCACCGACAACAATGGCCTGGGCCAACTCGTGCTGCCCGCGCTGAGGTCGGTGGGGAGCGACGTCTGGGTGGGCTACAACGCGGCCATGACCCGTCTCGATCTCCCCGTCCTGGAGACGACCGGGGGATACCTGAACATCTACGACCACGCCGCCCTGTCGGTCGTCGAGATCGCCACCGCCTCGACCCTGGAGATCGGGGACGCCCTCTACTTCGAGTACAACTACGGCCTCACCTCGGTGCAGATCCCGGGGCTGACGTACGTCGAAGGTGATGTCGAGATCTACGACAACGTCATCAACGGCTCCGTGGTCATCGGGTCGGCCGGCGCGCTGGAACTGGGCTACGACCTCCGGCTCGCTTACAACGAGGGTGATTTCACGTTCTCGGCCCCCGGCCTGATCTGGGTCTACGACGACATCTACGTCGACTACAACCCCGGACTCACCTCGTTCACGGCGGCCACCACGGGCGGTCCGGCCTCCGTGGACTACGGGGTCTACTTCTACGACAACCCCATGCTGACCACGCTGGTCATGCCGAACGTGACCACGGTCGATGACTACGTCGAAATCTACAACAACCCGGCGCTCCAGAGCTTCAACATGGCCGGGCTCACCTCGACGTACAGCCTGTGCCTCGGAGGGAATGGGAGCCCGGAGCATCCGCTTACGTTCGCGTTCCCGGCGCTGGAGAGCCTGGATGGGGATCTGGACCTCTACGGCAACTACTACGGAGAGGGAGTGGCCGGCCTGAACGGGCCGCAGCCCACCTCAGGGTATTCGGACGGCGTGGTAGCCCTGCTGCTTCCGTCCCTGACCTATGTCGGCGACGACATCTGGATCGACTACAACGAGATCCTCACCACTCTGGACCTGAGCTCCCTCGGATGGGTGTCGGACTACTTCGAGGTATACGCGAACGACGCGCTGGTGACGTTCAGCGTTCCCGCGCTCACGTGGACGGGCGGTGATTTCTTTGTGGGCTGCAACGCGAACTTGGAGAACTTCAGCGCACCCGCCCTGGAGAGCACCGCAGGGCCCATCGAGAGCCTGGAGGCAGCGCCCTCCGGACCCCCGGCCGCGCCGACCCCCATCTCCGGCGGTGAGGTATGGGTGTCCTACAACGGCGCCCTTACGGGCTTCGACCTCTCGTCTCTGGGAAAGACCATGCGGGTGTACGTGGAGGGCAACCCTCAGCTTGTCACCCTTCCTTCCCTGACATCTCTGTGGCCGGGAGCCGGAGTCCGGATCTACGGCAACGGGCTCACGAACCTGGCCGGTCTGGCAGGAGTCGAGGAGCTCAATGAACTCAGTATCGATGGCACCATGGCCCTAACGGACCTGACGGGCGTCGCGTCGCTCAAGCGGGCGGTGTATGTGTTCTTCGACTACAACTCCGGGCTGACCTCCCTGAGCATGCCGGGGCTCGAGCGCGTCTGGGGCAAGCTCGGCGTGACCAACCACGCGAACCTCACCAGCGCGAGCTTCGACAACCTGGCGACCGTCGGCGAGGACGCGGGCCCGTCGAGCGAGGTCTTCCTCACGATGTACGACAACCCCCAGATGGCGTCAGCGACGTTCCCGCAGCTCGCCACGCTCCACGGCCAGCTCTACCTGTACTCCAACGGGCTCCTGAACCTGAACGGGTTCTCGGCCCTGAGGTCCCCCGTATACACCGTTCAGGTATATACCAACCCGGCCCTCACCGACGTGATGGGGCTCGCCGGGATCGGCACGACGTTCGCCAACCCGGCGGTGGCGGGGAGCTTCGGCATCTACAGCAACCCGGTCCTCTGCTCGGATCGCGTCAACGACCTCATCAGCGTCATCGACGCCCGCAACCCCGGGGCGGCGTTCGCGACCACGCCGGTGAACTCGG
Organism: uncultured Gemmatimonadaceae bacterium; assembly: GCA_964545395.1. Taxonomy (GTDB): domain Bacteria; phylum Gemmatimonadota; class Gemmatimonadetes; order Longimicrobiales; family Gaopeijiaceae; genus SZUA-318. The sequence continues at coordinate 40,167 of CAZJFX010000008.1, forward strand.
GCAACACGGGGGTCTGCCCCAGCGAGCAGGAGGACTAGCCGTAGGACACCCCCGGGGTGGTTGAGGACCACATGGGCCGGGGCCGGCCGGACAGACCGTCCGGCCGGCCCCCACCTCCCCCGGGCGCTCACCGGGCTCGTGGGAACGGCATGGACGGGCGCTTCGGAGCGCCTCCGCCGGAGGCCGCCCACCGGGGCCCTACCATGCCCCGAATGGCGCGGAAAATCCTCGCCCCGGGCATGTTCCGGCGTGTAGATTGAAGGAACAGACGGGATTGGTGTGCCCATCCTACGGGAGAGGAATTTGCAGCCCCTGACCGAAGCCACGTCGCAGGCCCCGGCCCGCGACGCGAACGTTCCCGTCATCCTCCGGTTCTGGGGGACGCGGGGCTCCATCCCGAGCCCGGGGCCCCTCACGGCGCGGTACGGCGGGAACACCACCTGTTTCGAGGTCAGGGTGGGGGACCGGCGCGTCATCTTCGACGCCGGCTCGGGGATCCGGCAGCTGGGCCTCGACCTGCTGAGCCGGGGCGGAATCTACCAACACATCTTCCTCACCCACTTCCACTGGGACCACATCCAGGGCTTCCCCTTCTTCCCGCCCCTGTACCGGCCCGACATCGAGCTGATGATCGTCGGGCCCAAACAGAACAACATCGACGTCCGGAGCCTGTTCGCGGGCCAGATGGGACCCATCTACTTCCCCGTCCCCTTCAGCGCGGTGGCCGCCAAGATGTCCTTCGACCACCTCAACGAAGGAACCTGGGACCTGGACGGGATCCATCTGCGCACGCTGCGCGTACGACATCCATCATGGGTGATCGGGTACCGCATCGAGGTGGGAAGCAGGGTCGTCTGCTTCCTCCCCGACGACGAGGTGGACGGGGAGGGCTACGACGTGGCGCCGGGGTGGCGGGAGCGCCTCCTGGACTTCATCCGCGGGGCGGACCTGCTCGTCCACGACTCCATGTACACGGACGAGGAGTACCCGTCCCGCCTGGGATGGGGGCATTCCACGTTCAACCAGTCGGTGCGGCTCGCCGAAGAGGGGGAGGTGAAGCGCCTCCTCTTCTTCCACCACGATCCCGAGCGCACCGACGCCGCGCTGGAAGGGATCGTGAACCGCGTCCGCGACGAGGCGTTGGCGCGCGGCTCGGCCGTGTCCATGGACGCGGCGGCGGAGGGATTCGATTTCTCGCTCGAGGAGAACTGACGTGAGACGCTACTTGCCGCTCGCGATGATCCTGGCCGTGGTCCCTCTGCTGGCCTTCGGGCCGGCGGAGCGCACGGCACCCACCCACTGGGCCTTCATCGTGGGCATCAGCGACTACATCAACTTCGACGACGCCGAGGGAGGGGACCTCCCGGGGGCCGAGCACGATGCCCGCACCGTCCGGGACGTTCTGGTCACCCGGTTCGGCTTCCCCGCCGAGAACGTCCGGCTGGTGCTGAACCACGACGCCACCCGAGCGGCCATGGAGGAGGGCGTCACCGGCTGGCTGGCCTCCAACGCCAGGCCCGGCGACAACGTGGTGGTCTTCTTCGCGGGGCACGGCTCCCAGATGTGGGACGAGAGCGGCGACGAGGACGACGGCCTGGACGAGACCCTGGCCCCCGCCGACGTGGCGCCCGCCAGCACCGAGTTCGACATCAGCGACGACACCTTCGGCGACTGGCTGGCGGCGCTGCCGACGACCAACGTCGTGGTGATCCTGGACAACTGCAATTCGGGGACGGGCACCCGGGACGTGACGCCCTTCTCCCGCTCCCGGCAGCTGGGCCGCGACATCAACGCCATAGCCAAGCCCGCCTCCGTTTCCCGGCGCGCGCTCCCCGGCCAGACCGACAAGACCGGCTTCGACGCCGGGGCCGCCCGGGTGCTGGAGCTGGCGGCGGCACAGCCGTACCAGGCCGCGGTGGACGCCTATTTCCCCGCCACCGACGGCGCCGACGCCTTCCACGGGGGCGCCTTCACCACCTTTCTCGTGCGACAGCTCTGGCGGGCTCCCGCCGACGCCACGTACGAGCGGGTCTTCACCGACGTGCGCGAGGCCCTGAAGCGCAACCGCTTCCAGCAGGACCCGCTCCTCTCCGAGGTCGGCATGAGGAGTTCGCCGCTCTTCTTCGTCGAGGGCGCAGACATGTTCGACGTCGCCGACGCCTCCCTGCCCATCCGGTCGGTCACGGGCGGCGTGGCGGAGCTGGGCGGCGGCGCGACGCTGGGGATCACGGCCGGATCGGTCTTCGAGACCGAGGGCGGGGCGCGCCTCACCGTGGAGGCGGTCACCCAGTCGGCCACCACGGCCAAGGTGACGAGCGGGAGCCCCAAGGTGGGCGAGAAGGCGCGTCTGGTGGGGTACCGGTTCGCCACCGAGCCGCTGCGGGTAAACGTGGCCGGCATCGACACCGAGAGCGCCGCCGCGCTCATCGAGTCCCTGGGCGACACCAAGGACATCGTCCTGGTGCCGCAGGAGGATGTGTTCAGCCATCTGCTGCTCCGCCGCCGCGGTAACGAGCTGCGGGTCGTGGGCTCCGACGGCTTTCTGCGCCACGAGGGGCTGACCCTGGGGCGCGCCGGCGCTGCCGACCTGGCGGGCAAGCTCCGCCAGGAGGCGGCGGCCAAGCGCCTGGCCGACATGGAGAACCCGGCCCAGGCGTTCGGCGTGGCCCTCCGCCTGGAGGACGGTAAGACCGCGTTCGGCATCGGCGAAACCGTCTCCTTCCACGCCACGTCGGAGCGTGCCGGATACCTCACCCTGGTGGACCTGGGCACCGACGGGAAGGTGGTCATGCTCTTCCCCAACGCGCACCAGCCCGCCATGGAGATCGAGGCCGGCCAGACCCTCTCCTTCCCCACGGAAGAGATGGGCTTCGAGCTCCAGATCTTCCCGCCCGTGGGGCGCGGGATGGTGCGGGCGTTCGTCACGCCCGAGCCGCTGGACGTGCCCATGGACGGCGAGTACCCGGAAGGCGACGAGCGGTTTGCGGCCGCGATCGCGACCGCAGTGATGAAGGCCGCTGGCGCCGTGGACGGTGCCGTGCGCCTGGACTCATGGTCCACGGCGTCGCTCGTCTACGACATTCACAACTGACCCCGTGGCGCGCTTCCACGGGCGCACCATAGCCAGGGCGAGGTGACCGCGTGAAGGTGCAGCGGCTCCTCGCCCTGACGCTTGTCGTGGTGGCATCCGTCGGCATCGCGCTCCTGGCGGAGTGGGCGGGGGGGCTCACCGGCCTCCGGGAACTGGAGTACAAGGTCCTCGACTGGCGGCAGACCACAACCGCCGAGTCGTTCCAGGAGGGGATGGGGGAACGGGACGCCCAGATCACCATCGTCTTCTTCGACGAGTTCTCGGTCACCGATTCGGTGATGGGGTGGGCGTGGGAACAGCCCTTCCCCCGCGCCCACATCGCCAGCGTCATCGACGCCGTGGCCGCCGCGGGAGCGAAGACCATCGGGCTCGACGTGTACCTGGAGCTCCTCTACCCGAAGCTGAACGAGCTGGACCGTGGGGACGAGCTCCTGCGCGACGCCATCCAGCGTGCCGGGAACGTCGTCCTGGTGGGCCCGGTGGAGCAGACCGACTCGGGCCCGCGCCTGGGACAGCCGCATCCCTACTTCGCCGAGGTGGCCGCGGGGGTGGGCGCCGCCGAGCTACCCACGGCTTTCGAGACCGTCAGGGAGGCCACCCTGGCCGTGCGCTCGGGGATCGGCCTGGAGCCGTCGTTCGCCCTGGCTCTCTACGCCCACGCCAAGGGGTTCGACGTGGACTCGCTCCTCCTCCAGACCCGTCGCTGGGGGCGGATCGCGCTTCCCGGACTCTCCACCTCCCTGGGGCAGGTCCCCGAGAACTGGTGGGAGGAGGGGACGGCATCGAGCAGCGTGGTGATTCCCTTCCCCATCCGGTTCGTGGGGCCGCCCTCCTCGGCCGACGCCGAGGACGCCGCCGGCGCCTTCCCCGCGTCCCCGTCGTCCACGGTGGACGTGACGGCCATGCTCATGCCCGAGTTATTCCAGGGCAAGATCGTCCTCATCGGCTCGGGCTTCCACGACTCGGACAAGTTCCGCACCCCCTACTTCGACCACACGCCCCCGGCGGGGTGGGCTACGGAGGGGGACGAGCGCCCCTACGGGTACATGTACGGCGTGGAGATCCACGCCAACGCGCTGCAGAACATGCTGGACGAGGAGTACGTGCAACCGCTCTCAGGCATCTGGGAGGTGCTCCTGCTCCTATTCTTGGCCGCGCTCACCGGCGGGATCGCGTTCTGGAAGGGAGCCGCAGAAGGCGGCGCGGCCACGCTGCTGGCCTTCGGCGGCCTTCTCGTGGCCGCCTTCTGGCTCTGGGCCGGCCGCGCCTACGGCCCCGGCGGGACATACTTCGCCCTGGGACCCGGGTTCGTGTGGCTCCCCGTGGCGGTCCCAGCGCTGGCGGCGGTCTTCTCCTACGTGGGCTCGGTGGCCTACGTGTCGGTGGTGGAGGGCAGGGAGAAGCGCTTCATCAAGTCCGCGTTCGGGAAATACGTGTCTCCGGAGGTGGTGGCGGAGATCGCCGACAACCCCCACGCCCTCCAGCTCGGCGGTCAGAAGCGTCCGCTGTCGCTCCTCTTCTCCGACCTCGCGGGCTTCACCACGCTCTCGGAGCGACTGGACCCCCAGGACCTCCTGGCGCAGCTCAACGAGTACCTGTCGGTCATGACCCAGATCGTCATGGACGAGAAAGGCACCCTCGACAAGTACATCGGCGACGCCATCATGGCGTTCTGGAACGCACCGAAGGAGCTGCCGGACCACGCCACGCGCGCGCTCCGGACCGCGGTGCTCATGCAGCGGAAGATGGGCGACCTCAACGCCAAGTGGCGGCAGGGAAACCCCGGACACCAGGACCTGGTGGTGCGCATCGGCATCAACACGGGCACCGTGGTCGTGGGAAACGTGGGCGGGGAGGACAGGTTCGACTACTCGGCGATCGGCGACCCCGTGAACCTCGCGGCCCGCCTGGAGCCGGCCAACAAGACCTACGACACCCTGGTGATGGCGTCCCAGTTCACCCTGGACGCCGCCGACGCCTCTGCCTTCCGCTTCCGCGAGTTGGACCTGATCGCGGTCAAGGGAAAGATCGAGCCGGTGAAGGTGTACGAACTCCTGGAGATGGCGGGAGTGGAGCTCCCGGCCCACCGCGAGGAGGCCATCCGGCATTACGAGGCGGGTCTCCAGGCCTACAAGCAGCGCGACTGGGAGGCAGCGGCGCGCTTGTTCCGGGCAGCGCTGGACGCTGATCCGGACGACGGCCCGGCGGCAGTCTACTTGGAGCGAGCCACCGAGTACGTGACTGCCCCACCCCCGCCGGATTGGGATTTCGTGGTGCGAAGGACGCAGAAGTAGAAGATTGTATGGGGGGGGCCGGCGCGACCGGACTCCCCCAGCTCAGGCATCCCTGGAGAGGAACATGAGGAAGCATCTGGGTTGGGCCGCCCTTCTGGCCCTGGTCGTCGCCGCTCCCCTGGCAGCGCAGCAGGACCCGGCCGCCCTTGTGGTGAGGCTGCAGGGCCAGGTTCAGGTCCGGCACGGCGGGAGCACCGCCCCGGCTGCGGTGGGCACCCGCCTCGTGACCGGCGACGAGGTCGTTCCGGCCTCCGGCGCCCGGGCCATCCTGATCACCCGCACGGGCGCCCAGCAAGTGGTGACCGAGGCCACCACCATCGAGGAGCCCCGCGGGGGCGGGAACCCGGATCTCTTCGCCCGGGCCATGTCCACTCTGGCGCAGGCGGCCTCCGCCGACGCCCGCACCGCAGGCGGCCGGCAGGGGATGATCCGGCCTATCCCCGGCGAGCCGGTGCTGGTGGCGCCGAGGAACGGCCTCATCGTCACCGCAGACCGCCCGGCCTTCTCGTGGATGCCCGTGGAGGGTACCCCCGGCTACACGCTGCAGCTCCGCAAGGTGGACGGCGGCCGGCCCATGCGCTTCGAGGTCACGGGCACCAAGTGGACGCTGCCGCCGGACCAGCCCGCCCTGGAGACCGGCGCCCGGTACGCCTGGACGGTGGCGCCCAAGGGTGGCCGGCCCACCCGGGAGCAGCAATTCCAGGTCATCGGCACCGAGGACAACGAACTCCTGAGCACCACGCTGGGCGAGGTCCGCGCCATGGGGCTCGACCCCACGGGCGACGGTCTCTTCCTCACCGCGGTGATCTATCGGGACCTGGGTCTCTTCTACGATGCCGACGTGGCCCTGAGAGACCTGGAGAAGGCCGGGGAGATGAGCGCCGACCTCTACCTGCTGAAGGGTGAGATCCTCAACGTCCTCGGCCATGAGGAGGAGGCCCGGAAGGCCTTCGACAAGGCCGACGCGATGATGCGGTGAGCTTCGTGCCGGATACGGAGACGAACCTCCGCGAGGAGCTGGAGCACGCCAGGGCCCAGCTCCAGGAGTTGAACAAGATCGGGATGGCGCTCATGAGCGAGCGCGACCCCGAGAAGCTCCTGGGCCTGATCCTGACCCAGGCCCGGCGGCTGAGCGAGTCCGACGCCGGCTCCCTCTACCTCGTGGAGACGGACACAGACGGGACCGAGCGCTTGCACTTCCTGCGGTCACAGAACGACACGCTCCCACACCTCCCGTCGCCGGACTTCACGCTCCCTTTGGACGAGTCGAGCATCGCGGGGTACGTCGCGTTGACCGGGAAGCCCCTGGTCCTGGACGACGTCTACGAGATGCCCCCCGAGCTTCCCTTCTGCTTCAACCGCGCCGCCTTCGACGAGAAGTACGGGTACCGGGCGAAATCCATGCTCGTGGTACCCATGATGGACCACAAGGACCGGGTGGTGGGGGTGCTCCAGCTCATCAACCGGAAGTCGGAGCCCGAGGCGGCCATCCGCACCGACGAGGACTCGGACCGGTGGGTTCTCCCCTACACCGACCGGGAGGTGGCCATCGTCCAGTCCCTGGCCGGCCAGGCCGCCGTCTCCATCGAGAACGGCCAACTCTACCAGGACATCGAGGCCCTCTTCCGGGGTTTCATCAAGGCTGCTTCGACGGCCATCGATCGCCGGGACCCCACCACCGCCGGGCACTCGGCCCGGGTCACCCGCCTCACCTGCCTCACGGCGGAGTTGATCAACCAGCAAACCGAGGGGCCTTTCAAGGACGTGCTCTTCACCCCTGCGGAGATGAAGCAGCTCGAGTACGCCGGGCTGCTCCACGACTTCGGCAAGGTGGCCGTGCGTGAGGAGGTCCTGGTCAAGGTCAAGAAGCTCCCGCCGGTCATGGGCGCCGAGGTGGCCGCACGCTTCAAGCTGATCCGGCGCACCCTCGAGGCCGACACCGCCCAGGCCAAGACGCGCATCCTCTGCGAGAAGGGCCCCTCCGCCAGCGTGGAGCTGGAGGCGTTGGACGCGAAGCTGGCCGAGGAGCTGGCCACCCTGGAGCGGTACCGCCAGGCGGTGGAGGAGGCCAACATTCCCCGCGTTCTCCCCGAGGAGGCCGCCGGGATCCTCCAGGACATCGCCCGGAAGACGTTCGTCGCCCCCGACGGCACCGAGCAGCCGTACCTCACCCAGGAGGAGCTCCACTTCCTCTCGATCAAGCGCGGGAACCTGGACCCGACGGAGCGGAAACAGATCGAGGACCATGTGGTGCACAGCTACGACTTCCTCCTGAACATCCCCTGGACGGAGGAGTTGTCGCGCATCGCAGAGATCGTCCGGGGGCACCACGAGAAGCTGAACGGGAAGGGGTATCCCGACGGCGTGGGGGCCGACCAGCTCTCCCTGGAGACGCGCATCATGACGGTGTGCGACATCTTCGACGCTCTCACCGCCAGTGACCGACCCTACAAAAAGGCCATGCCCGTGGACAAGGCGCTGTCCATCCTGCGCATGGAGGCCGGCGAGGGCGCCCTGGACCGCGACGTGGTGGAGCTCTTCTGCACGTCGGGCGTCTACCAAGAGGTGTTGGAGCGGGACTGGCGGGAGTTCTGAGGCGAGCCGCGGTGGCGCACGCGGTTCGGGTCAGTTCGTGTCGGCCAGGACCTCGCGGACGTCCTTCCAGAGCCGGACGAGGCTGCGGCTCGCGGGCGAATCGGGCGACAGCTCCGTCACGGGCCGTCCCTCCGCCATGGTCCGGGGCACAGCCTCGTCGAAGGGGATCGGCGAGAGCACGTCCACGCCCAGGGCGCGGCACCGGTCCTGGATGGCCCGACTCCCGGCCTCATGGAGATCGCTCTTGTTCACGCACACGACGCTCCTCAGCTGGAAGTAGGCAGCCATCGCCACGGCCCGTTCCAGATCCTGGAGGCCGGCTGCAGTGGGTTCCGCCACGATCAGGCCGACATCCGCGCCCGTCGATGCGGCGATGGCCGGACAAGCGATGCCCGGGGGCCCGTCCACGATCATGAGCGGATAGCCTCCATCCGTTGCGGCGGATAGCGCCTGCTCTTTGATCAGAGTCACCAGCTTCCCCGAGTTCTCCTGGCCCGGACGCAGCCGCGCGTGGAAGAACGGTGCGCCATCGTAGCTCTCGGAACGGTACCAGTAGCCGGCGAGCTGGGGGACGAGCCGGATGGCCTCTACCGGGCATTGGTGGAAGCAGCTCGCGCAGCCCTCGCAGGCCAGGGCGTCCACCTGATAGCTCCAGCCGTCGTCCGCCAGCCTGACCGCGCCGAAGCGGCACACATCCAGGCAGATCTCGCAGCCGATGCAGAGACCCGGGTCGACCTCGGCGAGGGACGCACCGACGAACTCGTGCTCCTCCGTGCGCCGCCGCCCCACAAGCAACTCGAGATTGGCCGCGTCCACGTCCGCGTCCACGCAGACCGCCCCGCTCGGGCGCTGGCCACGGGAAGCCAGGTAGGCAAAGGCCGCCGTCACCACCGTCTTGCCCGTTCCGCCCTTCCCGCTGAGCACAACGAGCTGCTTCATGATCCCCTCCAATCGTGCCCGGGACCTCCGGCAGTCTGGCGTGAGGCCGCCGCCGTGCTGGATGCCGCAGCGGACGCGCCGGCGACGATCTCTGTGATGGACGCCATCGTCTGGCGCAGGAGAGCGGCGTATTCCGGATGCACGTCCACGAGGGTCCCGCCCTTCGCGATACCTTCCGCGATCGCCCGCTCGAAGGGAATTCGGAGCAGGATGGGCAGGCCCTGGTCGGCGCAGAAGCGCTCCATCTCCAGGTACGCGGACCCGTCCCGGTTCACGACGATCCCTGCCGGCAGCTTCAGCTCTTTCAGGACATCCACGGCCAACGCGAGATCATGGAGGCCAAAGGGCGTGGGCTCCGTCACCAGGATCACGAAATCCGATCCCCTGACCGTCTCCACCATCGGGCAAGACGTCCCGGGCGGCGCGTCCAGGATCATGACCTGGCCGGGCCCGGGCCGGGCCCAGTCCTTGAGCTGCCGGATCACCGGCACCGGCATGGCTTCGCCGATGTTGAGAATACCCTGCGCGAGCTGCACACCGGCGCCGGATCCGAGCTCCAGGCACCCGACTTCCCGTGACGTTTCGGTGATGGCGCCGGTTGGGCACACGAGGGTGCAGCTACCGCAGCCGTGGCAGAGCTCCGCGAAGAGCCGGACCTGTCCGCCGAGCACCGCCAGTGCGTGGTAAGCGCACACCTCGACGCAGTCTCCGCACAAGGTGCAGCGGTCGTGATGGACCTCGGGAACCGACACGGAGGCAGCGACCGATCGTTCGATCTCCGGGCGCAGGAACACGCGTGCGTCCGGGGCCTCCACGTCGCAGTCGAGGAGGAGAGGCGGTGGGCCGTGTCCACCTCCGGGCTCGTCGGCACCCTCGCTCGCCAGGCTGACGGCCAAGCCGACGGCGAGCGTGGTCTTCCCGGTACCTCCTTTTCCACTCGCGACGGCGACCCTCACGACCGTTGACTCCCTCCGCCTCCTGTCCCGCGGTGGCCACCTCCGCGACCTCCTCCGTGGCGGATCCCGCCCTCCGCGGGAGGCGTCCGGATCCGGGAGAGCCCACCCCGGGCCAGGCGCTCCAAGGCTCCACGCGCCGTGATGCTCGGGTCACCGCGGTACATGGCGATGCCCGCTATCCTCAGCGCCTCGTGCGCATTGGGCCCGAAGTCCCCGCTCACGACGGCGACCACCTGGTGCTGGCCGAGCAGTTGCGCTGCTTGGATTCCGGCTCCACCGCCGGCCCGTCTGCCAGGGTTCTCGACGGCTTCCCATTCCATGCTCTGTGGGTCCACGAGTACCAGATAGGCGGCCCGACCAAAGTGGGCCTCCACGAAGGCATCCAGATCAGGCGAACTCACCGCAACCGCGACTCTGTCCATGTTTCGTCCTCTCGGCTCCTCATCGGTCAGATAGAGGAGATTGTGGGAATGACCCGGCGGCGGCTGAACTCCGCCACCTCCCTCACCTCCTCCAACATCTCCGGAGGGAAGGGCACATCGATCTCGCGGCCGTCGAAGGGAACATCCTTTCCTCGAGGACGCGCACGCCGTACGTCGGGGAGAAAAGAAGCAAGTTAAGGGCGGACCCGAAGAGCAGGCGGCCCGGTCCTCGTTCGGTCCGCCTGCCCGATCCCTCCAGCGGGGAAGCCCGGCGAATGCGATAAGATACCCAGTAGTATAATAGATCTCTCAAGACCGACCAAGGCAGAGAGAAAATCCCCTTTTTTCCTAGAGGCTTGGTGCATACTCACTGGTACGCCCAGGGGGAATGGGGGCGTCGTCGCAAGAAGCTACCAGCAGCAACGGACCGCCCACCGTCACGTTGATGATGTCCGTCGTGATCCCTCGCCGCCCTCGGGCTCGATGGCCGGCGCGCCCGAGACCATCAGGTGCCGCTGCTGGGCCGAGGAGATTTCTTCGCAGCGGGCCTGGATGACCAGAAGGAGCTTGGCTGCGACCAGGCCCGTGTTCCTGCACCCGTGGGGCTGGGAGGCCAGGAACAGCAAGCTGTCTCCGGGCCGCGGACGATGCCACCCGCCCTGCACCAGGTAGTCCACCTCTCCCTCCAGGCAGTAGACGAATTCCTCCCCGGCATGGCTGATGGGCTCTCCTCCTCCGCTGGCTCCCGGCATGAGGGTCACGGAGAACGGTCCCAGGCGCTGGCTCGGGAGCCCGGCCCCCAGACTCTCGATCAGGACCCCCTCGCCCAACGTGCGCGGCCGCTCGTACGCCCTGACCAGGACGGTGGAGGCTTCGGGAGCGGCCTCGAAAAGCGTGACGATGTCCACGTCCAGGGCCGTCGCGAGTTGGTGCAACGTAGTCACGGTCGGAGAGCTTGTCCCCCGCTCGATGCGGCTGATGGCGTTCGGGGAAAGCCTCGATCTCTTGGAGAGATCTCTGAGGGAGAGGCCCCGCGCTCGCCGAAGCTGATGGATCCGGTTGCCCACGTCGGGAGCGCTCTGGTCACTCATCTGATTTGCCCCTGTGGCACCGGGTTGTTGGGTGGAGCGTCTGTGACGATCATAGGTACATTCATACCACAATAGAGTACAGTATACATTCATCAGCCACCTGATCTCCCTATTGTTGACAAGATCCGTGGCTGCGGTGCCCGGTGCCCGAGAATCGGAGGGGGGCATGCGCGAGGACGTGCTGTTTCGGCCAGTGAGGATAGGTCCTCTGGTGGTTCCGAACCGGATCGTCATGACCACGGTGAAGCTCGGCTACGGCTCCCTGGACGGAGGCGTGAGCGAACGCCACCTGGCCTTCTACCGCCGACGGGCGGAGGGCGGTGTGGGTCTGCTCACCACCGAGCCGCTCTTCGTCCGCCCTGACGGGCGCGAGCTTCCGTCGCAGATGGGCGCGCACGAAGACTCGTTGGTCACGGGGCTGCGCCGACTCGCGGAGGTCGTGCACGACGCGGGGGGTAGGATCATGGCCCATCTCAACCACGCAGGCCGGGCCGCGAGTCCGAAGCTGGTCGGTGAGGCCAACCTCCTTTCAGCCTCCCCGGTCATGTGCCCTGCCAACCAGGGCCAGCCGAGGTCCATGTCCCCCGTCGAGATCCGGGAGGTGGTCGGGGCGTTCGGAGAGGCGGCCCGGCGGGTCGCGGAGGCCGGGTTCGACGTCCTGGAGATCCCGTTCAGCCACGGGTACCTCATCCACCAGTTCCTCTCCCCTCGCACCAACCTGAGGCGGGACGGGTACGGAGGGAACCTCGAGAACAGGCTCCGGTTCGGGATCGAGGTTCTGGACGGAGTGCGCGCCCGAGTGGGTGGCGCCCTTCCGATCGTGGTTCGCATGAACGCCGCCGACTACGCGGAGGGTGGCCTGACCCTGGACGACGCTTTGCACGTGGCACGGGCTCTCGCCGCCTGGGGCGTAGATGCTCTCAGCGTGACATCCGGGACCATGTGCGAGTCTGTTCCGTATTGCCTCTACCCTGCGGGTACCCCTCAGGCTCATCTCCTGCCCATGGCCGAGGAGATCCGACGCGCATCGCGCCTGCCCGTCATCGTCGCGGGGCGCATCCGCTCGCCCGACGTGGCGCGCCAGGCCCTGGAGACGGAACAGGCGGACCTCATTGGCCTGGGGCGTCCGCTCCTCGCGGATCCCGACTGGGTCAAGAAGACGGAACAGGGCGACGAAGAGGAGATCCTCCTTTGCCCGGCCTGTCACCAGGGGTGTCTCGGCGAACTCAGGAAGGGGAACGGAACCGGATGCCTCATCAACCCCCTGACCGGGAGGGAGTCGGAGTTCAGGATCGAGCCTGCCGCGCGTCCCCGGGAGATCCTGGTCGTCGGCGGAGGCCCCGCCGGCCTGCAGGCGGCTATCGTCTCGGCGAGGCGGGGTCACAGGGTCTCCCTCTCCGAGGAGAAGGAGACGCTGGGTGGGCAGCTCGCCCTGGCGGCCCGCGTTCCTCACAAGGAAGGATTCGGGGACGTGATCCGTTCCCTGGAGCTCATGGCGGAGCGGGCCGGGGTTTCGATTTCCCGAGGCGTTCACCTGACTCCCACCGACATCCTGTCCCGGAAACCCGACGCCCTCATCCTGGCCACCGGTGGGATTCCCCTGATGTCCCTCGTGCCAGGACTCGCCGAGGCCCGTTGGATCCCGGCCAGTGACATCCTGGACGGGGAGCATCGGGTGGAAGCGGACACCGTCCTGGTGATTGGCGGAGGCCTCGTAGGTCTGGAGGTCGCCGATTTCCTGTCCGCCCGAGGGAAGAGCGTCATCGTGGTGGAGCTGTCGGAGGAGGTGGGGCATAAGCTGGATCCCCTACCCCGGACCATGTTGCTCAAGAGGTTGAAAGAGCAGGGGGTGGAGATCCGCACGGGAACCACCGTGGCGCAGGCCTCGAACCGGGTCGTCACCCTCCTGACGGGGGAGGAGGCCGCCGAGGTCGTGGTGGATCTGGTGGTTGTGGCCGTGGGAGTGCGATCGAACCGCGAACTCGCCGACGCGCTTGCAGGGAGCGGGCTCGAAATCCACACCATCGGAGACGCGAAAGAGCCACGGGGGGTCGGAGAGGCCGTCCTGGAGGGGCTGGAGGCCGGTTCCAGCGTGTGAAGACCGAGCAGGGGCCTCCACACCCGCCCGATGAGCGCGTGGCTCAGGCCTCGGGGCTTTCGGCCGACTCCACCACCCGTCTAAGCGCCATGGCTCCCTGAACCAGACGGGGACCGGGCCTTCCCAGAAACGCCTCCGGAATGCAGTGGACCTGCCCCAGGCGCACGGCGGGAACATCCTTCCAGCGCGGGTTGCGGAGCACGACGTCGGGGCGATACTTGCTGGGCTTCACGCCGCACCAGGAGATCACGATGGCGTCGGGGGCGCAGGCCGCCACTTCGTCGTCGGTCATCGGCCGGCTTCGTACCTCCTCGGCACCGAGGGGGCTGTGGGCTCCCGCCAGTTCCAGCAGGCCGTGGACCCAACTCAGCCGCCCGGGAGCGATCACGGGCTTGGGCCACCACTGCACCAGAACCTGCGGCCGGCCCCGGCGGCGGCCCCCACCGCCGTCGTCGCGCGCGTTCCCTTCCGCCACGGACCTCCTGACCGACTCGAGGGCCTTCTCCATCTCGCCGACCACGGCCTCACCCCGCGCTGGCACCCCGAGAGCGGCGCTCACGGTCCTGATGTCCCGGAGTACGTCGGCGACCGACGTGGGGTCCAGCACGAGGACCGGAAGCCTGGCCCGTTTCAACTCCTCCACCACCTTCTCGTGACCGGGGACAGAGAGGCTTGCCAGGACGAGATCGGGCTCAAGGCTCGCCACACCGGCAATATCGATGTCGAGCTCCGGGCCGAGGCGAGGCAGCCCCACCAACTGCTCCTCGGGGTAGTCCGAGTGGTCGTCCACGCCCACCAGGTGAGAGGCCAACCCCAGAGCATGGACGATCTCGGTGTTCGAGCAGACCAGGGAGACAAGCCGCATCGGCCCCGTGGCCCCTAACGCATCCCGGCCACCCGTATGCCCAGGAGGAACTGCCGCCCGAAGATCGGCCCATACACGTAGGACGTGTCGAAAGCATCTCCGAAGGGATGTTCCGGGTCGATGAGAGGGCTGACCTGCGTCCAGTCGAAGAGGTTCTTCACCGAGGCATAGAGCTCCCAGCCCCTGCCGAGATCCAGCCTGCCCTGGAGATTGTGGATAGAGTACGTCGGCGAATGGTCGTCCCGCTCGAACGGGGGCTCGAACTCCGGCAGCTTCATGGGTCCCACGACGGTCCCGGTATAGTCCAGGCTCGCACCCCTGGGCAACTCCCAGGATAGGGACCACACTCCCTTGAAGACCGGGGAGAAGTTCAACGCCTTCCTGTGGCCCGCTTCCTCGGAGTACACGTCCTGGAGCGTGATTCCGGCGGAATACAGGAGGGGAACGCGCGAGAAGCCCTGGTCCACCGTGACGGAGGCTCCCCGGCTCACGGACTTCCCATCCAGGTTCCGGAAGACAATCAGTTGGGGATCCACGTCGTAATCCGCAATGAGCTGGTTGGAGAACCGGGTGTAGAAAAGGTCCACGTCCAACGCCATCCGGTTCCCGTCGGAGCCCAGGATCTGGTTCAGGTTTCCCGTGACGCTCCAGGACCGCTCCGGATCCAGCTTCTCGCCGATCACCACGTCCCGGGACCCATGGACGATGGCCGCGAAGTCCTCGCTGAAGGCGTTCACCACCCGGAAGCCCGTACCACCGTTCATTCTCAGCGTGGTCCTCCCGCTCTTCGTCGGACTCCACTTCACCGAAAGCCGGGGAGACGCGATGACTCCGTGATTCTCGTGGTGGTCCAGGCGCATTCCCCCCAGCATGCTCCAGGCCGAGAAGACGTACTCGTCCTGCAGGAAGGCACCGGGGATGAACCGGGAGTACCGGTCCACGGTCGCAACGGTGTTGTCGTCATGGACGTGGTGCCGGGCCGTGAGTCCCACCAGGTACGTGTGGCGGGATCCCACTCTTCCTTCGCGGATGAGGTTCCCGAAGTAGGTCTGGAACGTCCCCGTGTACGGAGTGGCTCCGTACATGGCGTCCTGATCGTGCCAGGCGTAGGAGAAGTCCAGCTTCCAGTTCGCCAGACTCCTGGGCTTCAGGCTGCCCATGAGCTCCACCCGGTTGGTCAAGATGGACTCGCCGTAGATCTGGTCACTTCCCCTCAGCTCCGGCGTCCACTCCGCCACCCCGCCCCACCGGTCTTCGTGATAGTACTTCGCCGCGAGGCCCACGACCTCCTCCTCGTCCTGCCGCCAGGAGAGCTTTCCCATGAACGTCGTGGTGTTGGCCTTCGGCAGGTCGGAGAACCCATCTCCATTCGCGTCCAGAAAGCGGTTCATGCGCTGGACGGACGCGCTCACGAGTCCGTTCACCGCCCGAGTGCCACGGCTGAAGGAAGCGTCCAGGATGCGTTCCCCGGAACTCTGTGCCCGCAGGTCCGCGCTGTAGCGGGGCGTGAACTCGGGGTCTTTGGTGATGACGTTTACGACGCCCGCCATGGCCTCGGATCCGTACAGCGTCGATGAGGGGCCCTTGATGACCTCCATCCGCTCGATCATGGACGGGTTGATCCCGTTCAGCCCGTAGACCGAGGCCAGGGCGCTCATGATGGGCATTCCGTCGATGAGAACAGCGGTATACGGTCCCTCCATGCCGTTGATGCGGATGTTGCTGGTGTAACACACGCCGCAGTCCACCTGGGTATAGAGCCCGTTCACCGTCTGGATGGCTTCCATGAGGTTGTGGGTCGTGTTGCGTTCCAGGTAGCGGACGTTGATCACCTCCACCTTGACCGGAGACTCGGAAACGAAGGTCTCCCTCATGGTCCCCGTGACCACAAGCGGGTTGAGCTCCAGCGCGGCCGGGCTGAGGTTGATTTCCAGGAGATCAGTCGAGCTCGTACAACTCTCGAATTCCCACTCCAGCGTCTCGTAGCCCATGGCGGTCACGAGGAGGACGTAGCGTCCGGGCGGGAGCGGGGTCAGAGTGAAACGGCCCTCTTTGTCGGTCATGAGGAGCTGATTGGATCCCTTGACCGACACATGGGCGTAGGGGATCGCCCGCCCGTCCTCTTGGACCTGCCCCCTCACGGGGCATGGAGTGGAGTCGGGGACAGCGAACAAGGCCTCTGGTTGGCAGCTCACCACGGATGCCCTGCCGCGCACGACGCCCGCGACCCTCTGCGGAAGAGAGACGAAGAGGGTCAGGACGATAGCGGCGACGACAGGAACTCTGGCCAAGGTCACTCCAACTCCGGCTACGTTGAAATTGATTATCACTCTCATGGCCATCAACGTATAATAATAACACCCCACCTTCCTTGCCGCACTCGCGGTCGACCTGGACCATTTCCCCTTGCCCCTCCCCCACCCCCAGCCTAGCGTGCTCCCGAGCCCCGCAGGGCGGTTCAATGTCCTGTCCCTACCCGACAAGAGGGGATGACATGAGCGTTTCCAGGAGAGGCCTCGGCTCCGTGTTCGTGGGCATCCTGGCGTTGGCCGGGATCCTGGCGCCGAGGGGTGCCGCCCACGCCCAGGAAGCCGACCGGGCCTACATCAACGCCACCATCTACACCGTGGATCAGGCGTTCAGCACCGCGTCGGCCATGGCGGTCAAGGACGGGGAGTTCATCTACGTGGGGGACGTGGCCGGGGTCCGGGCCCACATCGGCCCCACCACCTTCGTGGTGGACCTGACCGGGAAGACCGTCATCCCCGGTCTCCACGACGCCCACGTCCACATCCGTTACGGGGAGAGGGAGCTCTACCCCCAGGTCCCGGACATCCGCACGGGGATCGGCGAGTGGGCCTCCGTGGAGCGGATGCAGGAGGTGATCCGGCGTGCCCTGGCGACGGGAGAGGGAATGCGTCCGGGCCCGGAGCCCCGGTGGATCGTCCTCAGCGGCTGGATGTCGGACGTCTGGGACCCTCCGGTCTTCCGCAAGGAACTCATCGACGCCGTGGCCCCTGACAACCCCGTCTACATCAGCCGGTACACCCACGGGAGCGGCGCCAACAGCAAGGCCCTGGAGCTCGCCGGCATCACCCGGGACACGCCGGATCCCGAGGGCGGCCACATCAAGAAGGACGAGAACGGGGAGCCCACGGGTGAGTTCGTGGAGCGGGCCCCTCCCCAGCTCACCCGCCTCATTCCACCTCTGCCTCCCCTGACAGACTACGAGATCAGCCGGAACCTGGTGGAAGGGACCCAGCTGGCCGTGGCCAGCGGCCTCACCACCATCCACGGCGCCAGCATGACGGACTACGACGAGGCCCAACGCCGCCTCAAGCTCTACGAGGTGGGCCTCCTCCGGATCCGCATCAACGAGATGGTCCATGCCACCGCGGCGAGGCGGCTCGGCAAGCCACTGAACCACGAGAACAGGTTCTTCGTCCGGTCCGTCAAGGAGTTCGCCGACGGGGCCCTGGGATCTCGGGGTGCTCTCTTCATGGAGGACTACAGCGACTATCCCGGGTACCGGGGCGAAGCCCGCAGGAGCGAAGACGAGCTGGCGGCGCTCGCCACCGAGCTTATCCCCATGGGCTTCAACCTGCGGGTCCACTGCATCGGCGACGGTGCCAACCACGCCGCCATCAACGCTTTCGAACGGGCCCTGAAAGCCACCGGGACCGACGGGGAGGATGCCCGCTTCTCCCTGGAGCACGCCCAGGTGTTCGTCCCCGCGGATATCCCCAGGTTGAAGGAGCTGGGGATCATCGCCTCCATGCAGCCGCTGCACGCCACCGAGGACATGAACTTCGCCGAGGCCCGCATGGGACCGGAGCGCCTGAAGTACGCCTACATTTGGCGCGACCTCATCGACCTGGGGGTGCACGTGCCCATGGGGACGGACTACTCCGTGTCGCCGTACAATCCGTTCTACACCCTCCACGCCGCCGTCACCCGGCAGGACCGGAACAACAACCCTCCGGGTGGCTGGATCCCGGAGCAGGCCATGACCCGGGAGGAGGCGCTGCGGGCCGCCACCATCGAAGGCGCCTACGCCATGTTCGCCGAAGACATCCTGGGCTCCATCGAGGTCGGGAAGCTGGCGGACTTCGTGGTGATCCCGGTGGACTACATGACCGTTCCGGCCGAGGACATCTGGAAGATCACGCCGGACATGACCGTCATCGGCGGTGAGGTGGTCTACACCCGGCCCGTGGGGGGAGGGAGCTGACCCCGGGGCTGCTCCGCCAGAGGGGGCTCTCGGCGCCTCCCGGCGCGACAGCCGTCGCACATCCCTCCCTGCGGCCAAGAGGCCCCTGCCGGCATCGCCGGCAGGGGCCCCGCGCTTCCCGGACCCGGCGGGCCCGCGCGTCAGTCGTCCGAGCCGGGCACCACCGCCAGGGGGATGTCGCCGAAGCCCGACCGCTGTGGGTTCTGCCGGCCGTCGGTGGCCGTCCGGACGCTCCCCGCCACGTAGTCGAACAGCTCGGTGAACGTCACGATGCCGTCCGAGTCCATGTCCCCCTTCCCCTTGAGGCCGTCCAGCAGGAAGTGGGTGAAGACTCCGTGTCCGCCCCAACGGGCGTCCTCCAGAGAGAACTCGTTGGTGTTGGCCGCAGTCATCATGAGGCGCCGCGACGGCGTGAAGAGCTGGGAGAACCCGCCGGCGATGGCGTTGTTGTCACCCCCGCCCACCACGTCGCCGTCGGCGGTCCCCGCCGAGTGGCACGCGTCGGCGATGACCAGGACCCGCTCCGCGGCGATCTGCCGCCGGAGCGCGGTCTTCACGTCCCACATGGGGAAGCCCGTGGCGGCCAGCTGGTTCAGATCCGCATCCGACGGCAGCAGGTAGAGGTTGTCGGGGCGGGCGGGGTCGGGAGCCCCGTGCCCTGCGTAGTAGACCACCACCAGGTCGTTCCAGTCGGCCTGCTGCAGGAAGACGAAGAGGGCCTGGCGCATGGCGGCGCCCGTGGCCTGCTCGTCCGCCAGGAAGAGCACGTCGTCGAAGGGGCCCGCCGCGTCGCTCTTCAGGAAGTCATATACCGACTGGGCGTCGGCCTTGGCGAACTCCAGGTCGGGGATGTCGGCGGACTGGTACTGGCCCACCCCGATCACGACGGCCAGCCGCTTGTCGATGCGCGGCGCGGCGATGGCCTGGGTCGCGGCCCCGCCGCGGCCCTGGGCGACCACCTTCACCGAGTCCTGGCTGATGGGAAGGCTGAACTCCCGGAAGAAGCGGCTCGCGTTGGCGCCCTCGAGCCCCAGGCGCGCGGCCAGGTCGGCCGGGAGCGGCTCGATGATGGCCGGAGCCCCGTCCACCTGGATGCTCTGGGCGTTGCCCACCACCACGCCCTCCAGCCGCACCGTGTTCTGCACGCCGGAGAGGGCCGCGCCGCCCTTCTTGACCACGCCGATCCCGCGGGTGGCCGTCCCCTGCGAAGGCAGCACGTCGGCCCGGATGATGGCCAGCCCGGGGGCCTCACCCCCGCCCTCCGCGGGGCGGGTGCTTTCCTGGATGGAGCCCGGATCGGGCTTCCAGTATCCAGCCTCCTGCCAGGGCTCGGCCTCCCAGTCGTTGATGAGCTTGCCGACCATCCCTCCATTGAGAATCTCCTGGGTGGCCTGGCGCACCGCCTTGGACTTGGCGGCCTGCTCGGTGACTTCGATGACCCGGGCGTCGGCGATCCCGTTGGAAACCACGGTTCCCAGGTCCAGGCGCAGCGCGCGCACCGACACCTCGGTCGTTCCGGTGATGAGGGTCCCATCCACCGGGTCGGGGCGGGCGCCCCAGTCGGCGATGCCGAGGATGAGCACCTGGGCCCCGAAGTCGCGGCCCAGCTCGGTGGCTGCGCCCTCGTCGCCCTCCATGGCGGCGCGCACCAGCTCTCGCTGGGCGGCCTCGTGGGCCAGCGCCGGGTCGA
Organism: uncultured Gemmatimonadaceae bacterium; assembly: GCA_964545395.1. Taxonomy (GTDB): domain Bacteria; phylum Gemmatimonadota; class Gemmatimonadetes; order Longimicrobiales; family Gaopeijiaceae; genus SZUA-318. The sequence continues at coordinate 60,439 of CAZJFX010000008.1, forward strand.
TGACCGGGAACCCCGCTTCCCGCAGGAAGGCGGTCATCTCCCGGGAGGCCACCTGGCTTCGGCCATCCTCCTGGATGAACACCAGGGTCCGCGGCAGGTCGGTCTTGAACGCGATGTTCTGGGCCGCCGCCGGGGCGGCCCAGAGGAGGGCTCCGGCCAGGGCCGGAAGGTAGATTCTGGTCAAGGTTCTCTCGCTCATCAGACATCTCCCCCGCGGAGCCTGGCCAGGGCGACCTGGGCATCCCGGTGGTTGGGATACACGTCGAGCGCCTTCTGGTAGTGCTCGATGGCCTTCGCGGTGTCCCCCTTGTCCTCGAAGTCCACGGCCCGGGAGAACTCGATGGTCGCCCGCACGGGGATAGGCTCCATGTCCGGGCGGTTCGACGGCGGCGTGAGGCTCAGCTTCTTGGAGAACTCATCGGCGATCCACACCACGACCCCGAGCAGCTCCTCGGTCTTGTCGTTCTTCTTCAGCACCGACACCACCTCGGACGTCTCCACGTCGGTGGCCCGGATGTCGAGGCGGAGGTTGTCGGCGATGCTCGTGATCTGGCCGTAGATCACGTACTGCACGCCCAGGAGCTTCCCCACCTCGATGGCGCTCGACTCCTCCACGCGCCCGGACAGGGCCAGCCGTTGCTCGGTGAGGAGGTCGTTGAGACGGGCGCGCTCGACCACGCGCATGCCGTCCCGGCCTGAGAACTCGGTGACGAGCATGGCCGAGACGGCCTTCCCGATGGCCACCGAGTTCCCCGCCTCTCCGAGCATGAAGCCCGTGAAATCCAGCACCGCCACCGTGGGCACGTCGGCCGTGTTCTGGGCGGGTGCTTCCTGGACGGCGGGGACGGCCGCAGTCAGGACGGCCGCGAAAAGGGTCGCAAAAGTGCGCAAACCAGCCTCCTTAAGCGGGGGGTCTACCCCCAGGACTACCACCGGCACGACGCCAACCATGTTGGCAGCGGGAGAGATTTCCTTTGCCCACCCCAGTTTCCACCCATAATTTAACCCACGTATCTTAGGGGACGCCAAAGGTATTTTGCGCGACGTGCCCCCTTCTTTGGTTCCGCTCATGCTCGCCGGGAGCTCCCCATGAAGCATGCGACCCACCCCCCACGAGCCCTCCGCGTCCTTACGTTCCTGCTGGCGCTGGGCGGCTCCGCCTGCGCCACGGGCATGCCTCGGGTGGATCCCGCCGACATCCCCCGCCTGGAGCGGGAGATCGCCGCGAACCCCCAAGACACCGACCTCCAGGTCCAACTGGGCATGGCTCAGTTCCAGGCCGAGGACTTCGAACAAGCGCTTACCACCCTCCAGGGCGCCGTCGACGCCGGCAACGAGTCCGGGCCCGCCCTCCTCTACCTGGGCCTGACCCAGGAGGAGTTCGAGAACTGGTCCGCCGCCCGCGACGCCTACTCTAGATACCTCGGCACGGGCGCTACGGGTCCCGTGGAGGAGCAGATCCGCAAGCGGCTCCAGCTCATCGGCCAGAATGTCCTGAAGCAGCAGGCCCGCGTGGCGCTGGCCCAGGAGTCCCAGCTCTCCGGCGCGCCGCCCACACCCCGCTCCCTGGCCGTGCTCCCCTTCGGCTTCAACTCCGACCGGGAGGACCTGGAGCCGCTCATCTATGCGTTGTCGGACATGATGATCACCGACTTCGCCGTGTCCAACGCCCTCACGGTGCTGGAGCGCACCCAGATTCAGACCCTCCTGGACGAGATGGCCATGACCGAGGCGGGGTACGCCGAGCCCGCCACCGGAGCCCGGGCCGGGCGCATGCTCCGCGCGGAGCACGTCGTACAGGGGATCATCACCACCCTGGGCGAGGAGAGCCTCCGCCTGGACACGGACATCCTGAACATTCCCCGCTCCACCTCCGCCGGGACGCTCAGCGCCGAGGACGTGCTGCAGAACCTCTTCGACATCGAGAAGGACCTGGTCTTCCGCACGCTCCGCGACGTGCTCGGGGTCCAGCTCACTCCCGCCGAGGAGCAGCAGATCCGCGACAACAGGGCCGAGAACATCCTGGCCTTCCTGGCCTACGGGAAGGGGCTCCGGGCGAGGGACCAGGGGGACTTCGCGACCGCCCTGGCGGCCTTCCAGCAGGCCACGGCCCTCGACCCCGGCTTCGGCGCCGCCGCCGCCGCCACCGGGGACACCGAGGACATGAGCGACGCCGCGGGCACAAGCACCTCACAGGTAGCCACCACGGGGGCTCCGACCCCGCCGGCCACCGGCGGCACCCTCTCCGGCGCCTCCGAGGGGGTGAATCCAACCCCCACGACGGGCACGTTGGACAAGGGGAGTGCCACGACCGCCGGGAAGGAGCAGGGAGCCACCACCACCGAGAAGCGCGATCCCGTCCAGGAGTCCCAGGGGCAGGAGAGCGTAACCAAGACGGCCAAGGCCCAGATCCGCATCGTGATCAAGCGGCCCGGCGGAGGTGACCTGTGAGCCGCCGACTGCGGGCCCCCGGGGCCCTCGCCCTCGTGCTCATCGCCGGCGTGGCGGCACCCTCCGCCGCCCAGCAGTCCATCGGCGTGGGCACGGAGTACATGGGATACACCTTCGAGGAGGGCCTGGGCGCCAGCGCGGCCCAGCTCCTCATGTTCCCCGTGGCCGTGCGCTTCCCCGTCAACTCCCTCACCTTCGACCTGTATGCCGCCTGGGCGCAGGGAAAGGTGGAGCGGGACGACGTGGCCTACACGCTCTCCGGCCCGGTGGACACCCGCCTGAAGTTGTCCTGGCAGGCGAGTCCCTGGGCACTTCTGAGTGTGGGCGCCAGCCTTCCCACCGGGAACTCGACCCACGACGGCGAGGAGGCGGTGGTGGCCTCGGTGCTGGCCATGGACCTCCTGGGATTCCGGGAGGCCACCTGGGGAACCGGCGCGCAGATCACCTCCTCCCTGGCCACGGCCATGCGCGCCGGTGGGTGGGGGATCGGAGTCGCCGGCGCCTATGCCGTGAACAGCGAGTTCGAGCCCAGCTCCGAGGCCGAACTCCGGTACCAGCCGGGGAACGAGGCCAGAGTACGCATCGGCCTGGACCGGAACATCGGGACCAACACCTTCACCGCCGGCGCCACCTTCATGACGTTCGCCCAGGACCAGGCGGACGGCCGGAATCTGTTCCAGGCCGGCAACCGAATCCGTTTCGACGCGGCGTATGCGTTCCGGGCCGGAGGCGGCGTGTGGACGCTGTACGCCGCCGACCTGTGGCGGGAGCACGGCGACCTGAACCTCCCCTTCGTGAACGACGCCGGGGACATCGTCGGCGATACGATCATCGTCACCCCGTCGCAGAACCTCATCGTCGGAGGCGTCATCGGCGCCGTCGCCCTGGGCTCGAAGACCTTCCGCCCCCAGGTGGACTTCAAGCTGCAGTCCCGCGAGGAGGTGGACGGGAACGACGAGGGCTCCGGTTGGCTCGTGTCCGCCGGCGGCGACATTCCGCTGCGGCTGTTCGGATCCTGGGACTTCTTCCCCAAGGCCCAGGTCATCATCGGTGCGGTCAAGGACGCCACGGGAGCGTCGAAGCAGGTCACCGGCGCCGAGTTCGGCGGAACCGTGCGCTGGGGATTCTGAGGCCGTAGAACCGGGGTGGCCCCTGGAGGGCCGGCCCCTTCGGGAGAAAGACGGGATGAGCTCCGAGATCCGGCGTATCGCCATCAACACCGGGGGCGGCGACGCGCCCGGTCTCAACGCCGTCATCCGCGCCGTCGTCCTCGCCGCCGAGGAGATGGGATGGGAGGCCTACGGCATCGACCGCAGCTACGACGGCCTCTTCGAGGAGGGGGGCGTGTACCGCCTGGACCGCGCCTCGGTGCGCGGGATCACCCACCTGGGCGGGACCATCCTCGGGACCACCAACCGCGGCAATCCCCTCAGGTGGCCCGTTACCCAGCCCGACGGCTCGGTGACGTACGAGGACCGCACCAAGGCGGTCATCGACGCCATCCACGCACACGGCATCGACGCGGTGGTGGCCATCGGCGGCGACGGCTCCCTCACCATCGCGCACCAGCTCTTCAAGGCCGGGCTCCGGGTGGTTGGGGTTCCCAAGACCATCGACAACGATCTGGCGGCCACGGAGCTGACCTTCGGGTTCCAGACCGCCGTGGAGACAGCTACCGACGCCATCGACAAGCTCCACTCCACCGCCCAGGCCCACGCCCGGGTCATGGTCATCGAGCTCATGGGGCGCACGGCGGGTTGGATCGCGCTGGAGGCCGGCGTCGCGGGCACCGCCGACGTGATCCTCATCCCCGAGATCCCCTACGACATGGACAAGGTCTGCGAGAAGATCGAGTCCCGATACCACATGGGCCGGCGCGGCTTTGCCATGGTTGTGGTGGCCGAGGGCGCCTACCCCAAGGGCGGTGATCCCCACTTCAAGCGCAAGGACGGCGGACAGGTGCGCCTTGGCGGCGTGGCCGAGGAGGTGGGGATCGAGATCAACGAGCGCACCGGGCGCGAGACGCGCTCGCTGGTCCTGGGGCACCTGCAGCGCGGCGGAGGACCCAACGCCTACGACCGGCTCCTTTCGCTCCGCTTCGGCGCCGCAGCGGTGCGGCTCATCAACGATGCCGCCTTCGGCTGCATGGTGGCGCTGGAGAGCGCCAGGATCCAGGCCGTGCCCCTGGGCCAGGCCATCGCCAGGATCAAGAACGTCCCTCTGGACTCGGACGTGATCGCCACGGCGCGCAGCCTCGGGATCTGCCTCGGGGATTGACCGCGCGCGCGCATCCGCCGCACGCTTAACGGCCGCAGCCCTCCCGGCTGCGGCCGTGTCGTTCTCGTCCCAGCATCCATCGCCCTCTCCGGAGGCATCTTCTGATGCGTCACGCTCCCCACACGCTCCCCACCGTGCTCACGGCCGCCGTCCTCGGCGCATTCGCCCTCTCGGCCCCGTCCCTCGCGGCCCAGAGCACCGCCTCCTGGGTTCCCGAGCCTGCCCGGGGCCAGGGCTTCGAGCTCTCCATCCGCAACGTCATGCGGGGGCCGGAGCACCTCGGGTCCTCGCCCGCGGCGGTGCGTTGGACCGACGACGGACGCTGGGTCTACTTCCGCTGGCTCCCAGGCGGGAGCGCGTGGGATGCGCAAGCCGCGCTCTACCGGGTGCCCGCCCAGGGAGGCATCCCGGAGAAGTTGGACGATGCCGCAGCCCGCGCCGCCGCGCCGCTCATCTCCGAGGGCGACCTCTCTCCGGACCGCCGCCGGCGGGTCACGGCCGTGGAGGGCGACCTGTACCTCGTGGACCGCCGCACCCTCGAGACCAGGCGCCTCACCCACACGGCGGACGCGGAGGGCTCCCCTCTGTTCAGCACCGACGGCTCCGCCGTGCTCTTCCGCCGCGGCAACGACCTCTACCGGCTCACGCTCTCCACAGGGGCTCTGGAGCAGCTCACCCGCATCGTCGCCGGGCCCGAGCCCAAGGACCCGCCCGCCGCCGAAGGGCAGCGCAAGTTCCTCGAGGACCAGCAGCTGGAGCTCTTCGAGCACATCCGCCGGGAGAAGGCCCGGGACGATCTGCGAAAGGCGAGACAGGCGGCTGCCGACTCCCTGGAGCCCAAGACGGTGTACATCGACAAGGAGGAGCGCGTGGTGTCCCTGGACCCGACCCGGGACGGACGTTTCGCGCTCGTGCGCGCGGCCAGGCAGGCCACGGGCGCCAAGAGCACCATCGTCCCCGATTGGATCACCGCCGACGGGTACACCCGTGACATCAGCGGCCGCACGAAGGTGGGCGACACGCCGGGAGAGTCCCGCGTCGGGCTCCTTGCCACCGCCACGGGCGCCGTCACCTGGCTGGATGTGGCCCCCGACGGGTACGCGGCCAAGGAGAAGCCGTCGGTCTTCAGCGTGGGGTGGAACGACGCCGGAGACCGGGCATTCGTGTTCGCGATCTCCTACGACAACAGGGACCGCTGGCTGTGGACGGTGTCAGCGCCGGAGGGCACCCGCGTCCTCGTGGATCATCTCCACGACGACGCCTGGGTGGGCGGCCCGTGTTTCGCCTCCTGCGCCGGCTTCCTCCCCGGAAGCTCCACGGTGTGGTACGTGAGCGAGGCGTCGGGATACGCGCACCTCTATACCGTGGGAACCGACGGCACGCGGAAGAAGGCGCTTACCAGCGGCGAGTGGGAGGTGTTGGACGTCACCGTCCCCGAGGAACGCACCCGCTTCCTTCTCACCACCAACGAGGGCTCGCCTTTCGACCAGCACGTGGCGTGGATGGACTTCGACGGGTCGAACCGGAGACCGCTCACCCAGGGGAGCGGGCGCTACGAGGCCGCACTCTCGCCCGACGGGCGTCGCGTCGCCTTCCTCCACGATGTGGCGGACCGGCCGGCCGAGCTCTTCCTGGCCGACGCGCGCCGCCCCGGCGACATGGCCCGGGTGACCACCACGCCGACGGCCGAGTGGGCGTCCTTCCCGTGGATCAAGCCGGAGATCGTCCGCTTCCGGGCCCAGGACGGCACCCTGGTGCCGGCGCGCATCTACCGGCCCCGGGACCTGGGCGCCTCCGCCAACGGCGCCGCCGTGATCTTCGTCCATGGCGCAGGTTATCTGCACAACGTGCACAACTACTGGTCGTCCTATTCCAGGGAGTACATGTTCAACCACTTCCTCGCCGCCGCCGGATACACCGTGTTGGACGTGGACTACCGGGGCTCGGCGGGGTACGGCCGCGACTGGCGCACCGCCATCTACCGCTGGATGGGCGGCAAGGACCTGAGCGACCAGGTGGACGGCGCGCGGTACCTCGTGGAGCACGAGGGCGTGGACACGCGCCGCATCGGTCTCTACGGTGGCTCCTACGGCGGCTTCATCACGCTCATGGGGCTGTTCACCGCCGGAGAGACGTTCAAATCGGGGGCAGCGCTCCGCTCGGTGACGGATTGGGCCCACTACAACCACGGCTACACCAGCGACATCCTCAACCTCCCCCAGGGCGACGAGGAGGCGTACGAGAAGTCCTCGCCCATCTACTTCGCCGAGAACCTCCGGCCCGACCAGCACCTCCTCATCCTCCACGGGATGGTGGACACCAACGTTCACTTCTCCGATGTGGTGCGGCTGGCGCAGCGGCTCATCGAGCTGGGCAAGGAAAGTTGGGAGTTCGCGCTCTACCCGGTGGAGAACCACGGCTTTGTCGAGCCCACATCGTGGACCGACGAGTACCGGAGGATCTTCGAGCTCTTCGAGAAGACGCTGCGGGAGCCCGGGTGCACCACGGGCGGAGGCTCGTGCGCGCCACGGCGGGCCGACCCCGGTCGGGACCATTGAGGCCCGAGGCGGCTCGGCGTAACCTTGAGAAGGTGTCCCTCTCCTCATTCACGGAGAACAGAATGGCCAAGCTCACCGACATCGAAGGGATCGCCGACGTCCTCGCGGCCAAGCTGAAGAAGGCCGGCGTGGGGAGCACCAACGCCCTTCTCAAGCAGGGCGGGACCAAGAGGGGCCGTCAGTCCCTCGCCGCCGCATCGGGCATGGACGAGGGCAGGATCCTGAAGTTCGTGAACCACGCCGACCTGATGCGCATCAAGGGGATCGGTGGAGAGTACGCCGAGCTCCTGGAGGCAGCCGGCGTGGATTCGGTCCCCGAGCTGAAGGCCCGCAAGCCCGCGAACCTGCACGCCGCGCTGGTGGAGACCAACGCCAGGAAGAAGCTCGTCCGCCAGGTCGCGTCCGCGAAGCAGGTCGCCGGATGGATCGCCCAGGCGCAGGTTCTTCCGAGGGCCGTTTCCCACTGAGACCCACCCCGGACAAGGGTGACCCCCGAGGGACCGAGGCGCGGCGGCCCAGGCCGTCGCGCCTCGGTCGTCTCCCCCGATCCGTTCACGTCCCCGACACCAGGCAGGAGCCCAGACCATGAGCCAGGAGCCCGGCACCCTCCATCTCGGCGTCGCCCTGGACGCGTCCACCCGGAAGCCCACGGAAAAGTGGCTCCGCATCCCTTCCCACCAGCTCACCACCCACGGCGTCATCGTGGGCATGACGGGGTCCGGGAAGACGGGCCTGGGGATCGTGCTTCTGGAGGAGGTGCTGCGCTCCGGCGTGCCGGCGCTCATCCTCGACCCGAAGGGAGACATGGGGAACCTGGTCCTCACCTTCCCCGACTTGGCTCCTTCCGACTTCGAGCCCTGGGTGGACCCGAGCCAGGCCGCCCGTGAAGGACTCTCGACGGGGCAGTTGGCCGAGCGCACCGCCGAGTCGTGGAGCAAGGGGCTGGCGGCAGCCGGCATCACCGGCGAGGACGCGCGCTCCTTCCGGAGCGGCGTAGACGTGCGCATCGTCACCCCCGGCTCCACCACCGGAGTGCCCCTCAACGTTCTCGGCGACCTCTCGGCCCCCGAGGGCTCGTGGGAGGAGCAGGGGGAGGTGCTCCGCGAGGAGATCGAGGGTCTGGTGTCCGGCCTCCTGGTCCTCGCCGGCATGGAGGCGGACCCCCTCACCAGCCGCGAGCACATCCTCCTTGCCAACCTGGTGGAGCACGCCTGGCGCGACGGGCGCGGCCTGGACCTGGCCACCCTCCTCGCCCAGATCCAGGAGCCCCCCATGCGGCGCCTGGGGGTGTTCGAGCTGGACGCCTTCTTCCCCGCCAAGGACCGGATGGCGCTGGCCATGCGCCTCAACGGTCTGTTGGCGTCACCCTCCTTCGCCGAGTGGCTCCAGGGCGACCCGGCGGACGTGGACGCCCTCCTCCGGGCGCCCGACGGCCGGCCCCGGGCCACCATCGTCTACCTCGCCCACCTCTCGGACACGGAGCGCCAGTTCGTGGTGACGCTCCTCCTGTCCAAGGTGGTGACGTGGATGCGCCGCCAGGCCGGAACCAGCGACCTCCGGGCCCTGGTGTACGTGGATGAGCTCTTCGGGTTCGCCCCCCCCACCGCCGATCCCCCGTCCAAGAAGCCCCTCCTCACCCTGTTCAAGCAGGCCCGCGCCCACGGCGTGGGGCTCGTGGTGGCCACCCAGAACCCGGTGGACATGGACTACAAGCTCATGGCCAACGCCGGCACCTGGATGGTGGGGCGCCTCCAAACCGAGCGGGACAAAGCCCGCATCGTGGAGGCGCTGCGCTCGGCGACCGGCGAGGTGGACGTAGCCGCCTGGGACGCCCGCCTCGGAGAACTGGGGAAGCGGCAGTTCTTGCTCAAGTCCGCCGCCGCGGCCGAGCCCCGGCTTTTCACGTCCCGCTGGGCCATGTCGTACCTGCGGGGCCCCCTCACCCGCCCCGAGATCGTGCGGCTCCGCGCGCCGGAGGCGACACCGGCTCCGGCGCGGCCCGCCACCGACGGCCAAGCTCCGGCCTCCGGCCCCACGCCTGCCGGCGACGGGAGTCCGGTGGCTCCCCGAGTGGCCACCAGCGTTCCGGTGAGGTGGCTGGACCAAGCCGCTCCCTGGGCCCGGTCCCTCGTGGCGGGCACCGCCGGCCCGCTCCAGCCAGGCGTGGCGATGCGCGTGCGCCTCCTCTTCGACGACAGCCGGGCGGGGCTACGCCACGAGGAGGAGTGGGAGTCGGTGCTCTACCCCCTCGGCGCCCATCCCCAACCCGAGGACGCGGTGAGCGTGGACTACGACGACCGGGACTTCCGGGATGCGGCTCCCGCCGGCGCCGTGTACGCCATGCCCGACGCGCCGCTCGCGCGAGCGGAACTCTTCCGCACGCTCCGCAAGGAGATGGAGGACCACCTCTTCCGGTCCCGTACCCTCACCCTCTGGCGCAACGACGCGCTGAAACTCTTCTCGCGGGTGGGGGAAAGCGAAGAGGACTTCCGGAAGCGGTGCCTGGAGGCGGCGGAGGACGCCGCCGACGGCGAGGCGGCCAAGCTGCGGGACCGCTACGAGAGGCGGCTCCAGACCGCCCGTGAACGGAAGGCCCAGGCGGAACGCAGGGTCCGGGAGCTGCAGACGGACGTGGGGACCCGCCGCCAGCAGGAGGTGGTGGCCGGCGCCGGCGAGATCCTCTCCCTCTTCCTGGGTGGGCGCCGGCGCATGCGGAGCCTCTCCGGGGCGGCGTCACGGCGCTCCCAGACCGTGCGCACCCAGGAGCGCCTCCAGAGCGCGTCGGAGAAGATGGAGGACCACGAGGAGGCCATCCGCGCCCTGGAGGACGAGCTCGCCGCGGAGCTGCAGTCCGGGTGGGGCAAGTGGGAGAAGGCCGCCGGCTCGGTGACCGCCGTGGAGATCCCCCTGGAGAAGACCGACGTGCGCGTCGAGGAGATGCTGCTCTTCTGGGGTTGAGCCCTGTGGGAATTGGGGCCGGGGCGGGGGCGCGCGTGGCGCTCCCGCCTCCGCGCCCCGGTCAGCCGGCCGGCTCGAGCCTGACCTTGACCTGATAGGCGTCCGGCTTGGTGGGCTCGGCGGCCCGCGGTGCGGGCTGCAGCTCCAAGAGGGAGATGCGGATCCCGTTCCACACGGTGGAGCAGGGCTCCAGAGTGGTATTGATGCGGATCGGTTGGGTCGGACCCATGCCCGCCCGGATCCCCAGCTCGACCATCGCGTTCCCCTGCCAGACGCAGACGGCGTCGATGGGGCAGCGCGAGTCCTCCACCACCAGCCCGAACGCGAGGCGGACCACGCTGTTCGGGACGGCTTTCTCCTCACCCACCCGGAGCGTCATCTCCTGCGCCGCGGCGATGAGCGTGTCCTGCCGGTCCGAGGCCGGAGCCGTGGACTCGCTGCAACCCATCGCGATCAGCATCGGCAAGGCCAGACCCAGCAGTCTTCCTCTACCCCTCATGCGACCTGCCTCTCCATCCTTGGATCGTCAACGAGACCTTTCTCGGCGCTGCGGAGCGATCCCTCACCGCAGGCCCGCAGCATCCCGTCCTGCCGCTCGGGCCCCGACTCCGCCATGTTCCTGACCGCCGCCTCCAGCAGGAGCGTGATCAGCCATCCCAGCGGCCCCAAGGGCCTCCCTCTCACCGGCGCCATCTCCATCCTCCCGTCCCCACCTCGGACCCATCTGTTGAACACTGCCATCCACCAACGATCCACGCCTCATTACGTGACAGCCGCGCCAGATGTTTCGAGCTTGCGCTCGGACGCGGCAGCATCGACACTGGGGCCCTGCCCCCCGGAAGCGGCCTCCAGGCCGGCTCCGCCCCGTTCCCCGCGCCGCGGAGGTATCCCCTGATGACGCCCCCCGAGTCCCCGTCGGGCCACACCACGCCGGCGTTCCGGACCACCCTCTTCCGGGTGCTGGCGGTCCAGGTGGTGTCTTTGATCCTCCTCTGGATCCTCCAGGCCCGGTACGGCGGGTAGCGGCGTGCACCCCCTCAACTGGCTCATCGTCGTCGTATACCTGACCTACGTGGTGGTGGACGGCATCCGCCGCTCCAAGGGCACGAAGGAGATCGAAGGGTACTTCCTGGCCAACCGGAGCCTGCCGTGGTGGGCGGTGGGCCTCTCGGTCATGGCGACCCAGCTCTCGGCGGTGACCATGATCGGCACCACCGGGCAGGGCGCCACCGACGGGATCCGCTTCGTCCAGTTCTACTTCGGGCTCCCCCTGGCCATGGTGATCCTGGGGGTGACGCTGGTCCCCTTCCTGCACGGGGCGAAGGTCTTCACCGCCTACGAGTACCTGGAGCGCCGCTTCGACGCCAAGACGCGCTCCCTCACCAGCTTCCTCTTCCTCCTGTCCCGGGGGATGTCGTGTGGGGCCATCATCTCTGCGCCGGCGGTGGTGTTCTCGGCGGTGTTCGGGTGGCCGGTGGCGTGGTCGGTGGCGCTCATCGGGATCCCCACGGTGGTCTACACCATGGTGGGCGGCGTCCAGGCGGTGACCTGGGCCGACGTGAAGCAGATGGTGCTCATCGTCTTCGCGCTGGCGGCGATGGTGGTGGTATTGCTCGTGAAGATGCCGGTGAGCCCCGACGACGCGCTCCGCATCGCCGGCGCCACCGGGCGCCTCGACGCGTTCGACTTCTCCCTCACGCTGAACGAGACGTACACGTTCTGGTCCGGGCTGCTGGGCGGGACCTTCCTCATGCTCTCGTACTTCGGGACCGACCAGAGCCAGGTGCAGCGGTACCTCACGGCTAGGTCGGTGGACGAGGCGCGCAGCTCGCTGCTCATGAGCGCCTACTGGAAGATCCCCCTCCAGGGGCTCGTGCTCATCGTCGGGATCCTGGTGTTCGTCTTCTACCAGTTCCAGGCGCCGCCCCTCCTCTACAATCCGGCCCACGAGGCCCGGGTGCGGACCGAGCGGAGCGCCGAGTATGACGTCCTCGAGGCGCGATTTTCGGAAGCGTTCACCGAGCGTGAGGCGGCCGCTCTGGCCGTGGCCGGCACGGAGGGCGACGTCGCGCGGGCCGCCATGGACGTGTTCCTCGCCCGGGAGGCCGACGTGGGCGCCGTGCGCGAGGACGCGCTGGCGCTGGCCGGCGAGGTCACCGGCGAGCAGACCCGGGACGTGAACTACATCATTCCTCGCTTCGTCCTGGACCACCTCCCCATCGGCCTGGCGGGGCTCTTCATCGCCGGGGTGATGGCGGCGGCCATGTCCAGCATCGCCGCCGAGCTCAACTCCCTCTCCACCGCCACGGTCATTGATTTCTACCGCCGTTGGGTGAAGCCCGAGGCCTCGGACGCCCACTTCCTCGCGGTGTCGAAGTGGGCCACCGGCGTGTGGGGGCTCTTCGCGTGCGTCGTGGCGACCTACGCGGCCACGCTGGGTTCCCTCATCGAGGTGGTGAACCGCTTCGGGTCGTTCTTCTACGGCTCCATCCTGGGCGTCTTCCTCCTGGCCATGATTCCGCGGGCACGGGCCGCAGGGGCGTTCTTCGGGCTCCTGACGGGGATGGGCGCGGTGGCGGCGGTCACCTTCGGCGCACCTCAGGTCTCGTTCCTCTGGCACAACGTGGTCGGGGCGCTCACGGTGTTGACCGTGGGCGCGGCGCTGAGCCGGGTGCTCCCGGTACGCGATTAGCCTGCGGGAGCGTTACTCGCCCGCGGGCCTGAACGCCCTCCAGGACTCGCCGGTCAAGGAGAGCAGGTTGGCCCACAACCGGTAGGCTCCGCTCACCCCGGAACCCCACTGCCGGAAGAACGAGAGCGCGGCGTAGACGTAGAGCCCCTCGCCCACGGGGGCCACGAGGAGCGATCCCTGCCCCGGCTTCTCGCCTCTGTCGTGCATCTCCAGTAGCGGCGTGTAGGATGCGTCCCACTTGCTCAGGAAGTACAGCCCCCGCTCCTGCACCCACCCCTCGAAGTCCTCGGGGCCGATGCGGTTGGGCGTCGTGAAGACCGGGGCCTCGGGGTGGAGCATCTTCACCTCGGCGTCCTCTTCCGCCACGCGCTGGGCGGGCCTGGCCATCTCCACCGGGTACGGCGTGTAGCCGCCCCGGGGGAAGTCGTACTGATTGTACTGCACCAGCACCGTCCCCCCACCCCGGGCGAAGTCCAGGAGCTGGCCGTTGGCCGCCCGCAGGTCCTCCCGGGTCTCGTAGGCGCGCACGCCCACCACCACCACGTCGTACGGCCTGAAGTCGCCTGACCGCACCTGGGCATCGCCCAGGAGCGTCACGGTGGCACCGAGCTGCCGAATGGCCTCGGGCCCGTCGTCACCGGTGCCCATGATGTACCCGACGCGAAGGCCCCGGGCGACGCGCACCGGGACGACCGTGAGCCTCGACTCGGCGGGGGCGAACAGCGCAGCGCGCTCGATGTGCTCATAGTCGACGAGGGTGAAGCCCTCGCCGTAGCGCTCGCCGGCCGCTGTGGTCACCTCGGCCCGGAAGACGGCCTCCCCGGGCGTGAGGCCGTCCGCCGGGCCCACCTCGAACGCATAGGAACGGGCGCCGCCCTCCGCCGGCACCTCGAAGGGCACCTCGTTGGGGGTAACCGTCCAGCCCACCGGGGCCACCAGGCGCAATGTCCCCCGACTCCTTCCCTTGGCGTGGTTCCGTACCTCAACGCTGAGGGTGCGGGGCTCGGAGCGTTCCTGGGGCCATACCATCGCTTTCGGCGTGAGCGCCACCGACACGTCAGGGACCACCAGGACCGGCTCGCGGAATTCCCCCCGAGCCGGGTTCACGCCCACGAAGCTCCAGGGCGCGGTTCCGCCCGCTGCGACGATGCCGCCCGCGAAGCCGGCACCGCCTGTCGCCGGCACCGAGAACGCGAAGTGCCCTGTCACCGCCGCCGGATCCCGGGGCAGCGCCCAGAGCGCCGGCTCGTCGGGCCAACGGTACCAGGCACCGTCCCGGGGCTGGCGCAGGTGGTAGAGGTGTGAGAGCGCCGCCCCTGCGGGAATCGCCACCTCGAAGACCCACGTGGCCATGGTCCCGGGCGCCAGAGTGTCGTCTGGACCCAACCCCTCCTGGCGCACCTCCCGCGCCGCCCACCGCGGGGGGAGAGCCAGGACGACCTGGGCATTCCCGAGGGGCAGAGGGCCTCCGTTCCAGGCGTACGCCGTGACCTGGACCGCCTGCCCGGGAGTCACCTGGTCGTCGGCGGCGCGCACGTCCAGCGTCACCCCCGCTGCAGCGAGGAGCGCTCGCCGCGCCAGCTCCGTCTTCGCCCCCAGCACGGTCTTCCACTCAGCATCCGCTGCGGGCCCCGCCGCTGCCTCCGCCGCCGCCAGCTCCCCGAGGGCGTCGCGCAGCGGCGCCACCACCCCGAAGAGGTTTCCACCCCCGAACGCCTGGCGGGCCCTGGCCAGGGCCCCCCGGTAGGCCTCCAGGTGCCTCAGCACAGCCCGGCGGGCGTCCACGGGGAGGCCGCCGGCCGCTCCGGCCAGGGTGGTGTCCACACCTGCGAAGATCCCCTCGTCACCCGACCCCGCAGCGCCCTCCCCGGCGGCGCGGCTCCGTTCCAGGCGCATCCCCGACGTCTGGGGGCCCAGGGGCTGGGCGGCACCCATGTCCTGGGAGCGATGGAAGCTCCGGCTCTCCATGGAGAGCTGGAACACGGAGCGGCCCAGGAGGGGGTCCCACGCCCCGGTTTCCAATGTCGTCGTGGCCTCCGAGGTGCCCCGCCAGACCCTCCCGTACAGCTTGGTGGGCGTCCAGGGCTCCACACCCCGGGCCAGCTGCTCGGGAAACCGAGTCGGGTCGCCGGCGGCCTCGAAGGCCTCCCGGACCACGAGTCCCGCAGCCTGGTGGTGCCCGTGCCCGTCCTGGGGCGTCCCGGAGAAGACGGAGATGACCACCTGCGGCCGGAACGTGCGGATGACCCAGACCACATCGGCCACCAGGTCCTCACGGGGCCAGAACCGGAACGCCTCGTCGGCGCTCTTGGAGAAGCCGTAGTCGAAGGCGCGGGTGAAGAACTGCCGGCCCCCGTCCAGGCGCCGGGCTGCCTCCAGCTCACCGGTGCGGATGATGCCCAGTCCGTCCCACAGCTCCGGACCGAGGAGGTTCTGCCCCCCTTCCCCCCGGGTGAGGGAAAGATAGGCGGTCTCGGCGCCCATCCCCCGGGAAAGCTGGGCCAGGACGGTGGTGTTCTCGTCGTCGGGATGGGCCCCGATCATGAGGACCCGCTTCACGCCCTCCATGCGGCGGAGGAGGAGGCCGGTGGCCACCACCCCGGTCCCGTCCAGCGCCTGCGGAGAGGCAAGGGCCGGAAAGAGGAACCCCTGGAGCGTGGCGCCCAGCAGCGCCACGCGGCGAATCCGTCCGTATCGCATGACCCGCTCCGGTATGGTGGCCCGCCTCCCCGGTGCCGGCCGCGACGCCGGGAGGGACCAACAAGCTCCGCGTTCCGCGGCAGGCGCGCCACTCCCCCCGGAGCCGCCGCTACCGGAGCACCACCGGCAGGCGCCTCACCACGACCGTGGGCACGTCCAGCTCGTCCCGCTCGATGAACGCCACCAGGCCTTCGGGGCCGAACGCGGCGGGAAGGGGCATCGACCCGGCCGCGAACGTCCCCACGTACTGTCCCGCCGGCGTGAGCACGTCGATGGCGCCCGCCTCGGTGGGCTTCTGCCCCCGCCGCACCACCCAGATCTTCCCGCTCCACCCCGTCTTCAGGTTGAGGAGCACCGGGAGCTCGGGGTAGAACTCGAGCTTGTCGATCTGGCTGCGCATCATGTCCCTGATGGCGTCCTGGCTGATGGGGCGCGCGCCCCCGCCTCCGGGCCCGGCCACCATGATCCGCATCTGCGGGCCCCCGCCCGCCTCCAGCTCCTCCAGGCGGCGTGCCTTCTCCGCCTCCTGGATGGCCGCGGTGACCGGACGCGGGGAGAGGGGCCGCCGGATCACCCGCTGGAGCGCGCCCGTGGGGGACACCACCTTCACCGCGTACGCCGTGGAATCGGAGTACGCCACCCCTCCGTCGGACAGCGGACCCATGAGGAGCGGGGGCTCGAAGGTCCGCGGCCCCTGCACGGCGGCGACGAAGTTCGCTCCCCCGCCTGCGCGCACGACCGGAGCGGCGCCCTCGGGGCGGGGGGGCTGCCACCCGCTGGCGATGAGCTTCGTCTCGGCGGTGGCGCCGGCCAGCGAGATCCACTCGATGGGGCGGTCGGTGGGGAGCGCCGGGGGCGCTCCCGGCCCCTGCCTCGACATGGAGATCATCATGTTGCCGCCGCCGCTGAAGACGGCGCCACCCCTGGGGTCGGGAGCCATGTCGCCCAGGCGGATCATCTCGCCGCTCCCGCTGAACGACACCATGCGTCGGAACGCGCCGTCGGGGGCGAAGAGCTGGTAGGCGCGGTGCCCCATGTCCGCGACGACGATGGTGCCGTCGCGCAGCACCGTGAAGGTCACCGGCGAGCGCAGCTCCCCCGGGCCCTCGCCGGCCTTCCCCACCGTCCGCACCAGCTTGCCGCGGGCATCGGTGACCACCACCCGGGAGCTCTGCTGGTCGAAGATGTGGAGCTTGCCCTGGGCGTCGAATGCGACGCCGCGGATGTCCCCGAACGTCTCCCAGTCGGCGCCGGCCATGGAACCCACCCTGAAGACCTCCTCCAGGGTCGCCGGAAGAGCGCGGTCCTGCGCCGGGAGCTCGACCACCTGCTGGGCCCACCCCGGCACGCCGGCCACTCCCGAAGCCATACCGGCGGCGGCCGCCAGAATCACCGCTCTTGTGACTACACCGCTCCTCGCCACGTCGCCACCTCGCCGTCTGGAGCCGTCCGTGCCCCGGGAGCGCCCCGGCGCCGCGTGCAATCTAGATGCGATCCGTGCCCGGCGGGTTGCACGGGGGCGCGGGGGAGAAGCGAGGGAGAGGGTTCGGCCCATCTCCCTCGCCGCGGCCGCCCGCCTCAGACGATCCGCTCGCCCGCGCTCTGACCCCCTGCATGGTGGGGCGCCAGGTCGCGCCGCTTCGTCTCGAAGGCCCTGACGATCACGTACGCCAGCAGGGCGAACACGAAGAACACGAGGAGCATCCAGGCGACGGCGCCCAGCGTGCCGATGATGGTCGAGTAGACCTCGATGACCCACCGCTCGGGCGTGAGCGTCAGGATACCCATGTCCTTGTTCTGGGGCGTGACGTATCGCTCGATCTGGTTGATCCGCACCCCACCGCCGATCCCCACGACGAAGATCGCGAACGTCAGATAGCGAACCCACGCCGAGCTGATGTCGTCGGGCACGATCCGGGCCATGATGCGCTTGACCGGCTTCGCGAAGAGGAGGACGATGAGGCCGCTCACCACCAGGGCGATGACGAAGGTGACGACCAGCAGGCTGATGAACATGGTGACCTCCTGCGGACAGGGTGTCTTGCGCAGCCCCGCACCCGCGGGGCCGCTGCTACGCTACGCGCGCTTCACGCGGGGCCTGATCTTCTCCAGGGCGGACGAGAGCGCCCTCCACTCGCCGGGCTCGAGGCCGCCCATGATGCCGTGGATGCGGGCCAGGTAGAGCTCCTCCGCCCTGCGCGCCGTCTCCCGCCCCTGGTCAGTGAGGGCGACCCGGTACACCCGCCGGTCCTTCAGGTCGTCCTCGCGGCGGACCAGACCCTGCGCCTCCAGCCGGTCCACCAGCCCCGTGACGTTGGAGCGGTGCACGGTGAGAAGGCGCCCCAGGTCGCTCTGGCTCATGGTCCCGTCCTCGGTCTGGGCATGGAGCAGGATGAGGACGTTGAACTGGGCGGCGGTGATCCCCAGGGGGGCGAAGAGGCGGTTGGACTCCTTCTTGAGGAGCTCTGCGGTGACCAAGATGCCAAGCAGCGCTTCGTGATCCTCGTTGATCAGCCGTCTCGGGAAGCCCAGCTCTTCGCTCAGTGACATGCGGAGCCCGAAGTGATGATGAGTGATCGATGGTTGTGATATCAGCAATATAATACGCAACAACAGCCCCGCAAGGGAGTGATTCAGGTCGACCCCAGGGTATAGGCCGATGAGGCTACAGGTCGTGGTCCTCCACGAACCCAACCCCCAGGTGGTCGAGGAGCTTTTCCTGGACGGCCTCGCGCAGTGCCGGATCGGTGAGCGCGCCCATCCGCCCGCTCACCCGTGACCGGGCAACCGTCCTGATCTGCTGAGGCATGACGATGCTGTCGTGCGGGTTCCCCGCCGCACCGGCGGGAAGAAGCACCTCGAAGGCGTAGACCGGGCGGCGCTTGTTCGACGATCCCGTCAGCGGGACCACGGTCAGGAGCGGGAAATGGCGGTTGAATCCGTCGTTGGATACCACCAGTGCCGGCCGCACACCCCCTTGCTCACTCCCCGCCCGCGGTTCCAGGTCAAGGATCAGCAGGTCCCACCTGCGCGCCACCCCCGACCACGTCACGCGTCTTGCTCCGCCAGGCCGTCACCCAGGGTCGGCGTCCAGGCCGAGGCCTCGTCCACCATCTCGTCCACGAACGCGGAATCCGCAGCCGCCCTGGCGTATTCCTCGTAGAGTCGCCGCTGGCGCACCACGCGCAGCTCGCGCCTGAGCGCCCGCTCCACCAGCTCGTTCTGGGAACGCGCCTCGCCGGCTTCGACGGCCTCGCGCACCATGACAACGACGGACCGTGGGATCCTGTACCCGGTCTTTTCGAGGGGATCGTCGCGGCGGGCGGGCGGGTTTGCGTTCATGCCACCCAATATGCCACCCAGATTGGGTGGCGTCAAAGGTGTTGCTCGGGTGCTGCCGAGCCGCCGTCCCGTGCGGGACCTCCCTTGCCCCTGGCCCCGGAAGCGACGCAGCGGGATAATCCAACGGAGCGCTCGATCCCACCCATCGCGATCCGGACCCCACCCGTGGAGATACACATGGACGCACCTCCTCGCCACCTCCTGGTCCCCGCAGCCGTCCTGGCCCTGGGCATCGCCCTGGGCGGGCTCTTCCTGGGCATCGGGTTCCGCGCCGGCCGCTCCGCCGACCGCTACGTCACCGTGAAGGGTGCCGTGGAGCGGGAGGTGCAGGCGAACCTGGCGGTGTGGCCGCTCCAGCTCGTGACCGCAGCCAACGACCTGGGTGCCGCCCAGGCCGAGGCTCGTCGCCGGGTGGAGCTGACCCGGGCGTTCCTCTCCGAGAACGGGATCGCCCCGCAGCAGATCACGATGCAGGGCTTCCGGGTCACCGACACCCAGGCCAACCCCTACCAGAGCGGCCAAGTGGCGAACCGCTTCATCATCACGCAGACGCTCATGGTCCGCTCGGAGGATCCGCAGTCGGTGCTTGCGGCCAGCCAGCGCATCGGCGACCTGGTGGATGCAGGCGTGGTCCTCATCTCGGGGGAGGAGTACGGCCCCGGCGGGCCCACCTTCCTCTTCACGCGTCTCAACGACCTCAAGCCCGCCATGCTCGCAGAGGCGACATCGCGGACGCGGGAAGCGGCGGACCAGTTCGCCTCTTCCTCAGAGGGTGTTGACAAACTAACGAAAGATTGCCATGCTTCTCACACCCCCACGC
>CAZJFX010000009.1:0-76081 GCA_964545395.1 uncultured Gemmatimonadaceae bacterium
CGGAGTGGATCTCCACCCGCGTGCTGGCCCAGTCGGCGTGTACGATCCTGAACCTCGTGCAGCTCTTCGCCGACTGAACGTGAGGGCACACCGCACCTTCCCGGCCCGTGGGGCCACGCCGGTGTTCAGAGGACATCGAAGGCACGCGCGCGGGTCGGCGTTCCTCCTGGAGCGGGACTCGGATCACGAGTTTCGACATCCCGACTTCTGCCGTCAGTTCCATGGGGTTCAGGGGGTCCCGGTTCGAGTCGAGCGGTCCACCCGATGGTTGAAGATCCCGAGGCCCCTCCACGAGACCAGCAAGGACGCCGAAGGCATCCGCGGCTGCATACGGCCGTCCCGACAAGGGTGGGGCTCCACCGCCCCGACATCTGCAAGGCGATTCCTGCAAAACCCTCAGTCTTGCGGGAGTGTACTGTTGATTTGGGGTGGTCCGATACTCCTGCGGCCGGAGTCCAGTACCTCTCGGCCTCCCAGGATGGCAAATGGAGAACGGCCTTTGGCTATCGCCCACGCGTTGCGGTAGACTGAGGGAAACGCCCAGGACCCATCGGATCCCGAGACCGGATCCCCCGGCGGGGGAGGAGAACCCCATGCGTATCGGCGCCATCGGCAGGACCGCCCTCCCGACGGTATTCACTTTGCTCGTATCTGTCGCTGTTCCTACGTCGGGACAGGAGCGGTCCCCCACCACCGGTCGAGAGCTCTACCTCCACGCCTGCGCCAATTGCCACGGTGCCGACGGCACCGCGGCCTCAGCGCCCGCCGTGGGCCTCTCCGTCCAGCCTCCGGACTTCACCGAGAGCAGCTTCGCCTCGCGGGAGCCGGCCGCGGACTGGGCCGGGGTGGTGACCCACGGTGGCCCCCTCCGGGGCTTCGATTCCCAGATGCCGGCCTTCGGGGACGCCCTGACGCGGGAGGAGATCGACCTGATCCTGGCCTACGTTCAGACCTTCTACGAGGACAAGAGCTGGCCACGTGGGGAATTCAACCTCCCCCTGGCCTTGGGCACCGAAAAGGCCTTCCCGGAGGACGAGGTGGTGATGAAGACCACCGTGGACACGGACGTCAGCGGCTCGGTCATGAACAAGCTCGTCTACGAGAAGCGCTTCGGCTCGCAGACCCAGATCGAGGTGTCGGTTCCCTTCGGCTGGCGGGAGCGCAGCGATGCCCTCGGCTCCCCGAGCGCGTGGAGCGCTGGCCTCGGGGACGTGGCCGTCGGGTTGAAGCGTGTCCTGTTCCACGACCTGGACATGGGAACGATCGCCTCGTTCACGTTCGAGACCATCCTCCCCACAGGCGACGAGAGCGAGGACTTCGGCAAGGGGTTCACGGTCTTCGAGCCCTTCGTCACGCTGGGCCAGTTCCTCCCCCTCGAGACCTTCCTGCAGGCCCAGGTGGGAGTGGAGCTTCCCACCGACACGGACAAGGCCGGGAACGAAGGGCTCTTCCGCTTCGCTTTCGGGCGGACCTTCACCACCGGCGGGGAATGGGGGCGGGCTTTTTCCCCGATGGTGGAGCTCCTGGGGAGCAAGGAACTGGAGGACGGCCCTGCGGTCTGGGACGTCATGCCGGAGTTGCACTTCACCCTGAACCAGCGCCAGCACGTGATGGCCAACGTGGGGGTGCGCTTCCCTCTGACCGAGAGTGAGGGAAGAAAGCCCCAGGTCATGTTCCTGCTCCTGTGGGACTGGTTCGACGGCGGCTTCTTCGAGGGGTGGTGAGCCATGAAGACCACGATGCGCGGTAATGGCCCGGTGTTCCATGCCCTTCTCGCCTTCCTCCTGCTCGGGACGTTGACACAGATCGGTTGGGCTTCCGCCCGGAGTGGGCTGTTCTCCGATCTCTTCCACACCTCGGATCGCTGTCTGGCCTGCCACAACCAGCTGACGGCCCAAAGCGGCCAGGATATCTCCATCGGGTTCAACTGGCGGTCGTCCATGATGGGGAACTCCGGGCGCGATCCCTACTGGATGGCCGGCGTGCGCCGGGAGGCGCTGGACCACCCCGCGGCGGTGGACGCGATCGAGGACAAGTGCACCGTCTGCCACCTTCCCATCGCCCGGACACTGGCCGTGGCTGCTGGAGAGAAGCCCCGGGCCTTTCAGCATTTCGCTGGAACCGGAGAGGGAGACGATCTCACGGGCCTGGCCCGGGACGGCGTCTCGTGCGCCGTCTGTCACCAGATCCAGGACGAGCGCCTCGGGACCCGGGAGGGCTTCACCGGAGGGTACGTCATCGACCTGCAGACGCCCATGGGGGAGCGACGGGTCCTGGGGCCCTTCACCGTGGACGCCGGTCGGACGCGGGTCATGCACTCCTCCTCGGAGTTCACCCCGGCAGAGGCGGCCCACGTCCAGTCCGCGGAGCTCTGCGCCACGTGCCACACGCTCTTCACCCACGCGCTCGACCCGGAGGGGAACGAGGTGGGAGAGCTTCCGGAGCAGACACCCTACCTGGAATGGCTCCACAGCGACTACTCCGGAGAGAAGACCTGCCAGGACTGTCACATGCCGGAAGTGGAGGGTGAGGCTCCGGTGACCGGCGTGTTGCCGAACCCCCGGAGCGAGGTGAGCCGTCACGTCTTCCGGGGTGGGAATTTCTTCATGCCCCGCCTCCTGAACCGGTACCGGGCGGAGCTGGACGTGTCGGCCCTCCCCCAGGAACTCGAGGCGACGGCCCTCTCCGCTTCGGAGAATCTGGGCGGGCGGTCGGCCACGCTCGGGGTGGAGCCTCTGCTGGTGGATGGTCGGCTGGCCGTCACCGTCTCCATCCGGAGTCTGGTGGGGCACAAGCTCCCCTCGGGCTATCCCTCCCGGCGGGCCTGGATCCACCTGGCGGTGAGGGACGCCGATGGACGGTCCGTGTTCGAGTCCGGCGCCTTCCGGCCCGACGGCTCCATCGCCGGAAACGACAACGACGACGACGGCTCCCGCTTCGAGCCCCACTACGACCACATCACCGAGCCCGGCCAGGTCCAGATCTACGAGGACGTCATGGTGGACTACGCCGGAAAGGTGACCACCGGGCTCCTGTACGGCGCTCGGTACGTCAAGGACAACCGTCTCCTCCCGGTGGGCTTCGAGAAGACGACGGCCCCGCCGGAGGTGGCGGTCCGCGGCGCCGCGGAGGACGATCCGGACTTCGAGGGCAGCGGAGACCGGCTCCGCTACACCATGGACGTCGGGGAGCGCCTCGGGCCCTTCACCGTGGAGGCGGAGCTCTGGTACCAACCCATCGGGTACCGGTGGGCCAAGAATCTCGTGGAATACCCGTCGGAGGAGTCGGCCCGGTTCGTCGAGTACTTCGACGGGATGGCCCGGACTTCCGCAACGCTGGTCGCCCGGGCCACGACCGTGGTCCGGCAGGATGGAAGGTGAACGCGCACGTTCGTGGATCCATCGCCTCGTCTCGACGTCGAGATTCGCACCGGGCCGTCGAGGGCGACGCCCCGCATCCTACCGTGCCTTTCCGCCCTTCCGTGCGGTTGAACTTCCTTCTCCGTCGCGAGGACGACGTGCGCAAGGCACAGGAGTTGGAGCAGTCTGCCTTCGACGTGGGCCATTGAGGCACGATGCTCTTGCTGGTTCGTGACGTGAGATACGCCGTCCGCACCCTGCTGCGGGCACCGGCCTTCACCGTGGTGGTGGTGGCGACCCTGGCGCTGGGGATCGGGGCGAACACGGCCATCTTCAGCGTCGTGGACGCGGTCCTCCTGAAGCGTCTCCCGTACCCGGAGCCGGAGCGCCTGGTCACGGTGTGGCAGGACGTCACCCGGCAGGGCGGTCCCATCCGCGAGTGGCTGAACTACTCGGTGTACGAGGACCTCAGGGACGAGCCCGGGCTGTTCGAGGCGGTCGGGCTCTGGGGCGGTTGGGGGCCCACCCTGTCCGGGATGGACGAACCGGCGGTGCTCAACGGCGCGGTGGTGAGCCACGAGATGTTCTCCACGGTGCTCCGGGTGCGCCCCGAGCTGGGTCGCACGTTCCAGCCCGCCGACGACGTGGAAGGGGCGCCGGGCGTCGTGCTGCTGAGCCACGGGGCGTGGCAGGCGCGCTTCGGTGGCGATCCCGGTGTGGTAGGGCGGAGCCTCTCCCTCGACGAGGTCCCCTACACGGTGGTGGGCGTCATGCCCGAGGGCTTCCGCCCGCCCTTCGAGGAGAACGCCGAGATCTGGCAGGCCCTGGGCGCCACCGGCGTGCACGGGTGCACCCGGGGGTGCTACGGGATTCGGGCGGTGGCCCGCCTGGCCCCGGGGGTGGCGCTCGCCCAGGCTCGGTCCCACGGAGACGCGCTGGCCGCCCGACTCGAGGCCGCGTATCCCGACGATCACACCAACGTGGGCCTGGCCCTGTTCGGCCTCCGCGACGACCTGACCCGCAACGCCGGCCGGCCCCTCTGGATCCTCCTGGGGGCCGTGGGCTTCGTGCTTCTCATTGCCTGCACCAACGTGGCCAACCTCCTCCTGGTCCGGGGCACGGCCCGGGAGGGCGAGTTGGCGGTGCGTGTCGCCCTGGGGGCGGGTCGGGGCTTCATCGTGCGCCAGGTCCTCACCGAGAGCGTGGTGCTGGCCGTGGCCGGCGGGGCCCTGGGCCTGGTCCTGGCGTCGTGGGGGACGGAGGTCCTCCTGGCCATGGCCCCCACGGGGAGCGTTCCCCGTCTGGGGGACGCGGGGGTGAACGGCCGGGCGTTGGTCTTCACCGCCGTGCTCACCCTCCTCACGGGGGTGGTCTTCGGGATGGTGCCCGCGTGGCGTGCCGGACGCGACGGCATCCAGGCCGCCCTCCGGGGCGTCCGGGGTGGAGCGGGGGGGCAGAGGCTGCGCGGCGCGTTGGCGGTCACCCAGATCGCCCTGGCCCTGATCCTGCTGGTGGGCTCGGGGCTCATGGTGCGTTCGTTCCAACGGCTCAACGAGGCCGACCTGGGCTTCGATCCCGACGGCGTCCTCACCCTCTCCATGGCGCTGCCGGGCACGCGGTATCCCGACGCGCCGTCGCGGCAGGCGTATTTCCAGGCCCTCAGCGCCCGGCTGGCGTCCCTCCCGGGCGTGCGCGCCGTGGGCGCCGTGGGTGCGCTCCCCCTGGCGGGGAGCGACTCGGATGCCGACTTCGTCGTGGAGGGAGAGCCGCCGCCGGAGCCGGGGACGAGCCATGCGGCTTGGCTGCGGCCCGTCACCGACGGGTACTTCGAGACGGTGAGGCTCCAACTGGTGTCGGGCCGGACCTTCTCGCCCAGCGACGACGCCGAGGCCGACCGGGTGGTCATCGTGAACGAGACGCTGGCGGCCCGGTACTTCCCCCGGGGCGACGCGGTGGGGCGACGGATCACCTTCGGGAGCGGGGAGAACCCCAACTGGCGCACGGTGGTGGGCGTGGCCCGCGACGTGCGGCAGTTCGGGATCCGGGCCGCCGAGCGGCCGGCGGCATACCTCCCCTACCGACAGGTGTCCTTCTCCAACATGGCCCTGGTGGCCCGAGTGGACAGGGACCCCGGCGCCCTCGTCCCCGATGTGCGCGCTGCCGTGGCCGGCGTGGATCCGGCGCTGGCGGCCGCGGGCATCCAGCCCTTGCGCGAGCTGGTGGACTCGGCGTTGGCGCCCGACCGGTTCGTGACGGTCCTTCTGACCCTCTTCGCCCTCACCGCCCTCCTCCTGGCCGCCGTGGGCATCTACGGCGTGGTGTCGTACGGGGTGGCGCGGCGCATGCGGGAGATGGGCATCCGCCGGGCCCTGGGGGCCGACGGAGGCGACGTCCTGGCCCTGGTGTTCCGGGGGACGGCGGCCATGGCCGCCACGGGCGTGGCGCTGGGCGTCCTGGGTTCGCTGGCCTTGGGGCGGATCCTGGGGAGCCTGCTGTACGAGGTGGAGCCCCACGACCCCGTGACCTTCGCCGCCACGGCGGTGGTCCTGGGCGGCGCGGCGTTGCTGGCCACGTGGCTCCCGGCCCGGCGGGCCCGGAAGGCGGATCCCATGGCGGTCCTCCGGGAGGAGTAGCCGGCCCCGAAACCCCCTCCGGCCACCGGTCGTAGGGGACGCCACACCCGCCCGCCTCTCCGTTTCCGTGAAGGAGCCTCATGGAAGAGCTCGCCGCGGACCTTCGGTTCACCTTCCGCCAGATACGCCGGAGACCCGTCTTCGCGTTGGTGGCCGCCCTGTCTCTGGCCATCGGCGTGGGCGCGAGCGCCGCGGTCTTCAGCACCGCCAACGCGCTTCTCCTGCGCCCGGTGCCGGGCGTGGCCCGACCGGACCGTGTGGTGGAGCTGGGCCGCACCCAGCAGGGGCGGGGCTTCGATACGTTCGCCTACCCGGACTACGAGGCGCTCAGGGACGAGGCGCCGGCCCTCGACGCGGCGGCGGCCTACACCTTCGAGATGTTCAGCCTGGCCCGGGGCGGGGAGGGGGAGCGGATCACGGGGATGCACGTGTCCCCCTCGTACTTCGACGTCCTGGGTGTGGGTCCCGCCGCGGGGCGGCTCTTCACGCCCGACGAGGACGCGCCCGGGAGCGATCCGGCGGTGACCGTGCTCAGCCACGCATTCTGGCGCGACCGTCTCGGCGGCGACCCGGCTGTCCTGGGCTCCACGGTGGAGATCAACCGGATCCCCTTCCGTGTGGTCGGGATCACGCCCGAGGGCTTCCACGGGCACACGGTGGGATTCCGGCCCGACCTTTACGTCCCCATGCGATCCGTGCCCGTGCTGGAAGGGGGCCTGGACGAGTTCGGCGTACGCGCCGCCAACTGGCACCAGGCCCTCGCCCGGCTGGCCCCGGGAGCCACCGTCGAGGAGGCCGAGATCCAGGTGCAGGGCGTCTTCGCCCGCCTCGCCGAGGCGTACCCCGACACCAACGGCCGCCGTGGGGGTCGGGTGGTGGGTCTCGGGCTGGTCCCCGGCGCAGCCCGGGGTGGGGTCACCGCCTTCCTGGGCGTGCTCATGGGGATGGTCACGCTCATCCTCCTGGTGACGTGCGCCAACGTGGCGGGGATGTTCGTCGCGCGGGCCCTCGGGCGGGAGAAGGAGATGGCCGTGCGGCTGGCGCTGGGGTCGGGCCGGAACCGGCTGGTCCGCCAGCTCCTCACCGAGTCCCTGGTGGTCTTCCTCCTGGGCGGAGTGGTGGGGACGACGCTCGGCCTGTGGCTCCTGGGGCTGTTGCCCGTGGATCGCCTCCCGGTGCCCATCCCCGTGCACGTGGACCTCTCCCCCGACCCCGTGGTGCTGGCCTTCGCGCTGGCCGTGACGCTGGGTACGGGTGTGGTCTTCGGGCTCCTTCCGGCGCTCCGGGCCACGCGCCTCGACCTGGCCGGCGCCCTCAAGGACGACGGGGGCGGACCGTCGGGGTCCGGGCGCCTGCGCCGGGTTTTCGTGACGGGGCAGGTCGGGCTCTCCCTGGTGCTGCTGGTGGCCGGGGCGCTCCTGCTGCGCTCCCTCCAGCAGGCCGCGTCGGTGGAGACGGGCTTCGACCCGGCCGACCGGTACATGACCATGGTGGACCTGTCCGTGGAGGGGTACGAGGAGGTGGACGGGCGCGCCTTCCAGCGAAGGCTCCTCCAGGGGCTCCGGTCCCTTCCGGGCATGGAGGCCGCGGCCCTGGCCATCGACCTTCCCCTGGACCTGGGAAGCCATGGCACCGTCGCGGTCCCCGAGGGGTGGTCGGGAGAGGGGGACGAGCGCGTGTCGGTGGACTTCAACTACGTCTCGCCGGGGTACTTTGAGGCCCTGGGCATCCCCGTCCTCCGGGGGCGGGACTTCGACGAGGTGGAGGGGGAGGGGAGCGAGCCGGTCCTCGTGGTGAGCCGGACGTTCGCGGACCGGGTCTGGCCCGGAGAGGACCCGCTCGGCCGACGCGCGCGGGTGCTCATGGGTGGGATCCAGGACGAGTGGCGCACGGTGGTGGGGGTGGTGGAGGACGTGAAGAACCAGCTCCTCACGGACGAGGCGAAGCCGTTCGTGTACGCCCCCCTGTGGCAGGCGTACCGCCCCCATACGCTCATCGTGGCGAGGGCGTCGGGCGGGATCGGGACGGTGGCGCCGGCCCTGCGGCAGGGGATCCTGGACCATGACGGGAGCCTGGCGCTGACGCCCGTGGTCGCCCTGGACCGGTATACCGCGCTGGGGATCCTGCCGCAGCGGGTGGCCGCGGCGCTGACCGGGGCATTGGGGATGCTGGCGCTGCTCCTCTCCGGCCTGGGGATCTACGGCGTGGTGGCCATGGCGGTCGCCCAGCGCACCCGGGAGATCGGCGTGCGCATGGCCCTCGGGGCGGGGCGGGGTCGGGTGCTGGCCCTCATCCTCCGGGGGGGCATGGCGCTGGCGCTGCCCGGCCTCGTGGTGGGCGGGCTCGCCTCGCTCGGGGTGGGCCATGCCCTGGGGTTCCTCCTGCTCGGGGTGAGCCCCACGGATCCGTGGGCCCTGGGGGGCGTCGCGCTGGCTTTGCTCGGGACCGTGCTGGTGGCCTCGGTGGTCCCGGCGCGGAAGGCAGCGTCCGTGGAGCCGGTGGAGGCGCTGCGCTCCTCCTGAAGGATACCACGTGCCCGACCCTGGCCCGTGGGCGTGTCCGTCGTAGCTTGGAGTCGGTCGGCGCCGCGGGCGCCTCAAACGGGAAGCGTGGATGATCAAGCTCAGGAACGTCGAGAAGTCCTTCCGTTCCATCCTCGGGATGCTGGACGGCAATTGGCGCGGCGAGTACTGGCTCCACGGGGAGCCGGTCCACGCTATAAAGCCTCGGGCGCGCATCGACTTGAACAAGCGCTACATCGGCTTCGTCTTCCAGCAGCACCACCTTCTCGACGACCTCACGGTCTACGAGAACCTGGAGATCCCCCTCTCGTACCGCAACGTGAAGAAGAAGGACCGGGAGGCCATCGTCTCCGTTCGCTCTCGGACGCTTCCACGCCATGGGCGGCACACCTTCACTCGCCTCGCCCGAAGCTCGGCTCCTCTACCGATTCCCCAGGCCCATGCCCGTCTGGACGGAGAGGGTGCGGTCCACCTGTTCCTCGACGCTCCCGCGGAGAGCCCCACGGTGCGTGGGTTCGCGGGTATCCTGCGCGAAGGGCTGGAGGGGGAGCCGTGGAAGTCCGTCCTGGACGTGCCCGCCGACTTCTACACGAGTATGGGGCTGGAGGTGGTGGTGTCGCCGCTGCGCCTGCGGGGGATGGGCGCCATCCTCACCCGCCTCAAGCGGCAGGTGACGGAGCAGCTGGGGGAGGGGGCGCGGTAGCACCCCCTCCCGCCCACGGGCTTCAAGGTGCGGCCTCCACGCAGAAGGCGCCGATGCCCGATCCGTTTGCAAGGAAGTCCTTGGTTCCCAGGACACCGTCCTTGCTGTAGATGTCCATGAGGATCTGGAAGGATGGCTGGATGCACACCCGGTCCGACGCGTACGCGAGCGTGAAGCCGAAGGCCCGGTGCATTCCGGATCCGCTCTCCTGAGGGGTGAAAGACCCCTGGATCGTAGGCCGGAAGGACCAAACGATACCCTTCAGTTCCGCATAGGCCCCTGAGGAGTAGGTGTATCGTGAGGGTGTGTATGTGGCGTCCGCGTCGAAGGTCAAGACGGCCGCCTCGCCGACCTTGGCGTACAGTCGCGTGTAGACTTCACCTTGTTCCTTCACGGATGGGCCGACGGCCTGCAGTGACCAGGCGACGCTGGCATCGATCTTGACGCCAGCGAGGATCGTCCCGTCGAAGACCTTGTCCACCTTCCCGCTCAACGTGCTGGTCTTCGCGATGGTGAAGGGGACGGGGTTGGACGCGACGGTCCCTCGTGTGACCAGGACCGGGCCGTCGGTGGCGCCCTCCGGCACGACCACCTTGATCGCGTCGTCCTTCCAGGAGACGATCTTCGCCACCTTCGTGCCATTGAAGGTCACGGTGTTGTTCAGGGCCAGGCGGCCGAAGCGTGTTCCCGTGATGGTCACTTCGGCCCCCACCGTGACCTCGCTGGGGGTAACGGCGGCGATCTCAGGGGTCACCGGCGCCAGGGTGAACCGGAGACTCTGCTGGTCCACCGTCGTCCCCCCGGTCAGAGCGCTCACCGTGAGGACGTACTCGGTGGGTTCCGGGGTGTTGTAACGAAACGTGTCCACCAGGATCTCGGGCACGCTCAGATTCACCAGCGCGTTGGGTCCGACGGTAACGTTGCGATGGGTGGAGAGCCGTCCCACCCCGGTGGGCGCGCCCATGGCCGTGATGTCCAGATAGACGCTCACGTCCCGGGCCGTGGTGCGGGAAGAGTTGCTGAGTTGGATCTCCGCCACCGTCTTCAGGCGGTCGACCTCGCCGGGGAGTGGGGCGGCGAGTTCCCGGCTCGTCATATGGCGGAAAGAGTAGCCGATCGGTTGCGTGTAGTCCCAGTAGTATTCGAAGACCGCGGAGGGGGCATCGGACCCGTAACCGGGCTTGGTGAATTGAAAAGCCTGGCTGAGGAAGCTGACGGCCACCCGATCCCCGTCCTTGATGGCCTTCGGGACGACCAACGTCACGATCCTGTCCTTGATGCCCATCCCCTCGACGAAGGTACTCCATTCCTTCGTGGTGTAGCCGATGGCACCGTTGGACGTGGCATTCGGGTCGTGGACGCGGAACGTGTTCATGTCGTAGCCCACCACGACGACGGCGTGCTCCCAGGTGCCCACGTAGACGGCCACGGGGCGCCCGTTGACGCCGACCTCCTGCCACAGGTAGTCCCGCACGAGGTTGGCGTTCACGTCGTCCCACATCTTGCGGTCTGGACGCACGCCCGTGCGCTCCTGCACCAGGTCGGCCACGGGGCCGGACATGCGGAAGGCCACCGAGGTGATCCCCTCCTCGTCGATCCCCGCCTTACCGATGATGTCGGTGACGAGGCGGAGCTGCTCGAAATCGGTGGCCTGGGTGACCATGTGGAGGCTGGCTGCCCAGCAGTAGTTGGACGAACCCTGGTTGTAGTAGGGCACCGACAGGAGGGCGCTGGAGGGCGGCTGTTTGCCGAGGAGCCACTCGAAGATCCGGCTTGTGAAGTGGTTGGTGTTCACCACCATGAAGGGTTTGCCGTCGATCATCCGGATGGTGGATCGCTCCACCGTGACGGCGCCGCTCTCCGGGTCCACCACGCCGGCCCTCACGTTGGTCGTGTCGGCCGGTGTGGCCTCCGCGGGGAGGGGGATGCGGATCTCCACCTGGGTGCTGAACTGCGAGACCGGGGCGGTGGTGGTGAGGACCATCCGATTCCCGGAACCGTCCGAGTCGAACCACCTGCTCGCATCGGTCTTGGTCACCGTGACGGCCATCGAGGTCGCCACGGCTCCCGACGGGAAGACAACGCCCGAACCGTCGGGGAGGAGGACGGACCCGCCGCTCGGTCCCACGGTGCCCGTGGCCGAGTCCGGGCTGACCGGCTGGGTGGGTGGGGGAGGCGGCGGATCAGGCTGAGACGGGGGGTCCGAAGGAGCCACCGGGCCGCCGTCCTTTCCACCGCAGGAAGGGGCGAAGAAGAGGGCGACGGACAGGCAGAGAACCACGAAAGGACGGAAGGCATGGGGGGGGGGCGCATGACCGGCCTGGGAAGGGGGTGTCGGGATTTGTTGAACGTTCGATCGCCGCGGGACCGCCTTCTGTCGGGAGACCTCCGTCGCGAGTCGTCAGGCCGCCCCGAAGAGGTGCACCGTCCGCGTCGGGAAAGCGAACTCGATCCCTTCCCCGGCGAAGCGGCGATAGAGTTCCAGATCGATGGCTTGCTGGACGTCCAGAGGTCGACCGTGGAGTCGCCGAAGCCCTTGAAGTGGGAGGGGTCGAAGCGGACTTGTTCCTGGGTCTCGACGATCTCCCGGATCATCGCCGGGATGCGCTGGAGCTTCTGGGCAAGGAACGCCGCAAGCTGCAGTCGCTGGAATCCAAGGCCCATCCGTGGAAAACGGGCGCGAGGGTTCTCGCCTTGGATCGTGTGCGCGAGCGCGATCAGGGGTCGGGGAGGATCGAATCGAGGAGCCCGGGTGTGGCCTGCGCGGCCAGGCTCCCGTGACGTCGGGGGTAACTGCCGAGCCCCTCGACGAAGCAGCGGTGGTAGGTCTGTCCGGAGCGCTGCGTCATGACGTCGCTCTCGGGACGCCACGAGGCCCCCTCGGGGACCTCGATGTCCGGCATGGGGACGCCGAAGCGCTCCCGGGTCTCGCGCTCCACTCGGGACACGAGGCTCTCGCCCAGGGAGAGTGCGGCCAGCAGGCGCGCCTCGGTGTAGCGGGTGAGCGTGGCGCGGGCCTCGTCCGCGGAGCCCGCCCCGAGCAGGGCGGCCGCTTCGCGCTCGACCGCGGCCTGTTCGTCGAGGAGTCGCGCCTCGAACGCCTCGAGATCCGCGGTCACCGGCTCGAGGAAGGCGTCCGGGTGCGCGCACATGTGGTAGAGGAGGCGCTTGTGCACCCGGAATGCCGAACGCGTCCCTTCCAGGGGTGCATAACGCGTGTCCAGGAAACCGTCGTCGGCATCCTTCGTCATGTACCGGTGTTGCTTGTACTCGGGCGGGACGTCCGTGACGCCGATGCGCAGGGGAACGAAGGGGGTCGCCACGGCCCCCGTGATGGACATCCACAGCACGCCCAGGTCCGATGGCACGCCGGCCCGCAGGTGTGCGACCTGACCGTACCCCGATCCGTCGTTGGACCAACGCGGATCGCGCACCAGCGACATCATGTCTGCGACGCTCACGGGCGCCATCGCGGCGATCTCCGCCTCGAGCTTCGGGGGATAGCGGAACAGGTTGTGCGGATCCTCCTGGGAAGGATCGCTCGGGAAGGTCCGCCCATACACGCGGTGCAGGTTGAACGGTTCGTCTCCCTCGGGGTCCCACCACCCCTGCTCCACCGCGAAGCGCACCAGGTTGGCCGACCCCACGTGGTCGGGGTCGTCCTCGAAGTCGGTGGGGAAGTCGCCGATGTAGCCCGGATAGAGGACGCGCACCTCGTCCGGTCTCAGGCGTTCGGCGGCCCACAGCCCCTGCCCTCCGGCGTAGTCGATGAGAACCCACCCCTCGTTCGCGTCGGCGAACAAGTGGGAGTTCCCACCGTACGTCGCGTAGCCGTGCTCTTCGATGAGGGCCCCGACGATCTCGACCGCATGCCGAGCGCTCGTGGCGCGTTCCATCACCATCCGGGACAGGTCGCTGTAGCTGAGCCCGCGCTGCGGGACGGGCGTCATCGCCACCAACTCCACCCGCGAGGGCGACCATACGTCGCGGGCCGCGACGCCGTGCTCGTTGAGCCCCCCGTTCGTGAGCGGGGGTGGGAAGCCTGCGAACTCCGAGTAGTTCGTGGTCAGGAAGCGCGCCGTCTGCCGCACCTGCGGAATCCACATGCGCTCCCCGGGGATGCGGGCGTCGGCGGTCACTCCCACCTGGACACGGGTTCCCGCCGGGAACGTGTGCCGGGGTGTGACCTCGTACCAATGGCTCGACGGCTCGTGCCCGAAGCCGCCGAGCAGGACGGACCCATCCGCGGTCAACTCCCGCCCGACGTAGATGGCGATGCTCTTGGCCGGCACCGCGTCCGAGTCCGCCACCGCGAGGGCCTGGCCGACGACTCCGGAGACGCGGCCCGCGAGGCACAGGGAAGCTCCCAGGCCGAGTACCGTGGCGAAGCGGTGGACGAGTGATCGACGAAGCGACATGGCGCCTGGCCTCCGTGAGGCCTGTGGTGTGCGAGGGACGGTCGAGGACTCCCGACGGTAGGTCACCTCATCGGCGCGGGCAATGCGCTCGTCCCGTCGCCACCCACCCACCCCGCCCCTATGTTGACGGCTCTCCCTCAACGTCGAGGTCCGAGCCGTGCCCACCATCGCCCATGCTCCCTGCCGCGCCCGCCATGCGCGCCCGTGCGTCGCCGTTCTCCCCGCCATCCTCGCGGGGGCCTTCCTCGCGCTGACGACCACGTCCCCAGCCGTGGCGGCACAGAACCCGGCGCCGGCCCCTGGAGCCGCGGGTGCGCACGCCGACTCGGCGAAGAAGGTGCTGGGGCCGGCCGACTACGGGCGCTGGCGGACCATCGGCGACCAAAGCATCTCCAGCGACGGCCGCTGGGTGGCCTGGGTGTACCGCTTCACCAACGTCGTTGAGCGGGATGCCAAGCCCGAGCTGCACGTCCTGAACCTCGACACGAACGAGGACGTCACCATCGCCAACGCGTCGCACGGTGTGTTCTCGCCCGACGCCCGGTGGATCGTCTACCAGGTGGATTCGCTGCCGCCGCGCACCGGTCGTGGGGCGGGGGGTGCCCAGGGCGGGGAGGAGGCACAAGAGCCGCAAGCGGGAGGGCGAGCGGGTGGCGCGGCGCCGGAGGCGCTCCATCGTGTGGAGCTGCGTGAGTTGGCGACCGGAAATACGTATGTCTGGCGCGACATGCGCTCGGCGACCTTCAACCGGACCTCGACCCGCCTGCTGGTGCGCAGCCGCCCGGCGGCGGGAGGCCGGGGCTCCGGGCGCGGTGGACCCGGAGGCGGTAGCGGGAGCGCCGCCGAGACTCCTGCCGGCGGCTCCGACGCCATCCTCTTCGACCTCACCACGGAGCGGGCCCAGCTCCTCGGGAGCGCGGGCGACGCGGCGTTCAACCGCCCGGGCGACATGCTCGCCTACACCGTGGATGCCACGGTGAAGGACGGCAACGGCCTGTTCGTCGTGGATCTGGCCAACGGCGCCATCCGCGCCCTCGACAACGACCCGCGCACCTACGCCCGGCTGGCATGGAACGAGGCCGGCACGGGCGTGGCGGTCCTCAAGGGGAAGGAGGTCCCCCAGATGCGGGAGCGCGAGAACGTGCTCCTGGTGGTCCCGGACGTGCGTGTGGCGTTGGCCGACCCCAAGCGCGCGCCGGCCACCTTGGACACGACGGCGGCGGGCTTCCCCGACGGCTGGGTCATCAGCGAGCGGTCGCCCCTGAGCTGGAGCGAGGACGGCGCCCGGGTGTTCCTGGGGGTTATGCCGCAGACGCCCGCCAAGGACACGCTGAAGGTGGAGTCGTCCGACACCACCACCGACGTGGACGTGTGGCGGACCGCCGACCGCTACATCCAGTCGCGTCAGATGATCCAGGCGCGGAGCGACCGCGACTTCACCTACACCGAGGCGTTCGACGTCGCGCGCGGCGCGTACGTCGCCCTCAGCGACTCGACGCTCCGCGACCTGGAGATCTCGCCCGACGGACGGTGGGCGGTGGGACGGGACGCGCGTGCCTACATCTCCGACTGGAAGCCCGCCGCCGCCGACTTCTACCGGGTGAACACGGCCACCGGCGAGCGCACGCTCATGCTCCAGGGACAGCTCGTCCAGGGGGCCCGTTTCGGCATCTCCCCCGACAGTCGGACCTACGTGTACTGGAAGGACGACGTGTTCCACGCGTACGACCTCGCCCGGGGCACATCGGTCTCCCTGGGGGCCGGCGCTCCCGCTCTCGTGGACACGACGTACGACCGTCCGGGGCCCAAGCCCCCGTGGGGCTTCACCGGCTGGACCAGCGACGGCAGGAGCGTCATCGTGGCCGACCGCTACGACCTGTGGACGCTTCCCCTCGACGGCACCACAGCCGCCAGGAACATCACCGACGGCTTCGGCGCCGAGGACCGGACCATCCTGCGGCTGGTGCGCCCGGAGCCCATCGACTCGACAGCGAGCCGGCGCGTGCGCACGGGCGAGGAGTGGGACCTCTCCCGGCCTCTGACGCTGTCCGGGTTCGGCGAGTTGACGAAGAAGGCCGGGTACTACCGCCTCGCCAGGGGCCGCCTCGACGAGGTCGTCTTTGACGACGCCATGTACGCCACCCCGGCCAAGGCCGCGCGCGCCGACCGGTTCCTCTTCACCCGGCAGACGTTCACCGAGTCGCCGGACCTCCGCGCGTCGGGTCCCGACTTCGGCAACGCGAAGCGCATCACCCACGCCAATCCGCACCAGGCGGAGTTCCGCTGGGGCCGCTCCGTCCTGTTCGACTTCACGGACCGCCACGGGCACCCGCTCCAGGGGATGCTCTGGCTCCCCGACGAGTGGCAGACGGGCCAGCGACGGCCGACGCTGGTCACGTTCTACGAGAAGAACTCGCAGAACCTGAACCGCTATCCCATGCCCGAGCTCCTCGTCAGCATGGGCCGCGCGGCCATCGAGTCGGTGAGCCGCGGCTATATCGTCATGATCCCGGACATCCATTACAACACGGGCTCGTCCCACTCCGACCAGCTCGACGGCGTGGAGGCCGCGACACGCAAGGTCATCGAGATGGGATACGCCGAGCCGGGGCACATCGGCGTACACGGCCACAGCTACGGCGGCGAGGGCGCGGCCTACATCGCCACGCGGTCACGGCTGTTCGCGGCCGTGGGGGCGGGCGCCGGCGTCACCGACCTGTATACCGACTTCAGCCAGCAGTGGGGCTGGTCCTACCAGGTGAATAGCGGCTCCGGCCAGAACGGCAACCAGTACTACCTGTACGGGCAGGGCCGATGGGGCTTCTCGCCCTGGGAGAAGCCCGACGTGTACCGTGCCCAGTCGGCGCTCTCCCAAGTCCCCGAGACGGCGCAGCCCATCCTCATCATGCACGGCACCGCCGACCCCACGGTGTCGTTCAACGAGAGTCTCAAGTTCTACAACGCCCTCCGCTTCAATGAGAAGACCGCGTTCCTCCTGGCGTATCCCAACGAAGGGCACCACCTGAGCAAGTTGGGCAACCGCAAGGACTTCACCATCCGGTTCTACGAGTTCTTCGACCACTACCTCAAAGGGGCGCCGGCGCCGAAGTGGATCACCGAGGAGCGCCCGTTCCTGAAGAAGGGGGCGGACGCACGCCGATAGGGCGCGGTGCGCGAAGACCTATTCCATCTGAAGCGCCCGGGCCGGGTCCAGCCGTGCCGCGCGGCGGGCCGGAGCCCAGGTGGCAAGGGTGGCGGCGACCAGCATCAATCCCACCACGCCGACCACTGCCCACACGTTCGTGGGACTGATGCCGAAAAGCAGATTGCGTATCACCTGCGTGGCCCAATAGGCGCCCAGCGCACCCACCACCACGCCGGTGCCGGCCAGGGTGAGACCTTTGCCGAGAACGTACCGGATCAGCCGGCCGCGGCCAGCGCCCAGCGCCATGCGCACGCCCAGCTCGCGGCGCTGCTGAGCCACGAAGTACGCGATGACGCCGTAGATCCCGACCATCGTCAGGGCCAGCGCGAGGACGGCGAACAAGCTGACGAGCGCCGTCGCGAACTCCCGCTGGTCCATGTGGTCGTTCACCATCTCCAGGCCGGTGCGGACCTTCGTGAGCGGCAGGTCCGGGTCCATGGCCAGCACCGCGCGACGGACGTCCTGAACCAGTCGAGCAGGCGGCCCCTCGGTCTTCAGCGCCAGGTACATGGTGCGCTGGGGATAGAGCGGGTAGGCCCGATACGCTTCGTTCAACGTGCCCCACTCGGGGCCCCACTGACTCACATCGGTGGCCACGCCTACCACGGTCAGCCATTCGGGCTCGTCGGCGCCGAAGGAGAAGCGCTTCCCCAGGGGGTCTTCGCCGGGCCAGAGTTGGTCAGCCATGCGCTGGTTGATGACCACGCCGCGCGCGCCCCAGGCATCGGCCTCCTCCAGCGTCCTGCCCGCGCGCAGCGGGATCCCCATGACCGACAGATAGTCCCCCACCGCGGTCTTCCGCTCTACCAGGGGCCGCTCGTTGGGGTCCGGCGCCACCGGCCGACCCTCCACGACGATCCGGGCGTTGGTGCCGCCCTCGAAGGGCATGCGGTTCACGGCGGCGGCCTGGCGCACGCCGGGTAGCGCATCGAGGCGCGCCACCAGGTCGCGGAGGAAGGCACCGCAGGCCTCGTCGTCTTCGTAGCGCGCGCCGGCCAGGGTCACACTCGCGGTCAAGACGTTCTGCGGGTCGAAGCCCTGGTCCCGCTCCCGCAGCAGCACGTAGCTGCCCACCAGGAGCACCGTTCCGTGGACCAGAATGAGGGTGAGCGCCAACTGGGCCACGACGAACCCTCGCCGTGTACGCCCCCGCCACCCCCGAGAGCTGCCGGTGCTCCCCTCCTTCAACGCCTCCACGTGGCTCACCCGGGCAGCCTGCAGCGCAGGCGCCAGGCCGAAGAGCAGAGCGGTCAGGAGCGAGAGGAGCAACGCCACCCCGAGGACCGATCCGTCCACGGCCACTTCCGCCACCCTGGGCAACGTGGACGGGAGGAAGCCGCGCATCGCTCCGACCCCAGCCACGACGAGGACCACCGCGACGGCGCCGCCTGCCATGGCCAGCAGCCCACTCTCGGTGAGCAGCTCCCGGATGATGCGCCCCCGGCCGGCGCCCAGCGCGACCCGCAGCGCCACCTCCCGGCGCCGCACCGTGCCCCGGGCGAGGAGCAGCCCGGCCACGTTGCCGCACGCGATGAGGAGCACCAGGAGAGCCGCGCCCAGCACCATCATCAGAGAACCGCCGGCACCGGCGAACAGCGCTTCGTGCAGCGGCGTGACCATCACGCGCTGGGTCCGGTTGGTCTCCGGATAGGCGTCCGCCAAGCTCACGGCCACGCGCTCCATGTCGTCCCGAGCGGCCTGGAGCGGGACTTCCTCACCGAGCCGGGCGTAGACCGGGTAGGAGTAGCTGTCCCGGGGTGCGTCCAGCACTTCGGACTGAAAGGGCGTCCAGAACAAAACCCGGTCGTTGGCGTCCCACGGCGACGTCACGACGAAGTCCTTCGGCATGACGCCGACCACCACGTAGGCCTCGCCGCTCAGGCGGAGCGTGCGCCCCAGTACCTCCGGGTCTCGGTTGAAGAGCCGCGTCCAGAGGTCGTGGCTGAGCATCACCACACGAGCGTCGGTCGCATCCTCCTCCGGGAGGATCCTCCGGCCCAGCTCCGGCTCCACGCCGAACACGTCGAACACGCTGGCCGTGGCCGTGGCACCCCGGACCTGCACCGGCACGCCTTCTTCCGTGACGCTCATCAGGACGCCGCGTGTGGCCCCCATGGCCTCGAAGGTCCGGTTGTCCCCCCGCCAATCCAGGTAGTCTGGGAACGAAGCCGGGCCTCGGCCCGACCGCTCCACGTCGGTCGACCACAGCGTGACCACCTCCTCCGGCTCCGGGAACGGCAAGGGCTTCAGTAACACCGCCTTCAGCACGCTGAAGACCGCCGCGTTGGCGCCCACCCCCAGCCCCAGGAGCAGCACCACTGCCGTGGTGAACACGGGTGTCCTCCTCAGCGACCGCGCCGCCCGCCGCGCGTCCAGGAGCAGGTCCGCAAGCCATACAGCCGGGCGCCCCGGGCGCCGGAGCCGCCTGTCCGTCCACTCCGCGGCCTGGTGCGCCGTGCTCTCCCGCCGCGAAGGACGGGCCCGCCCGAGCTCGGCTGCCATCTCGTCCCAGTCCTCGATGTGGGCGCGCGCCTCGGCGTCCGCCTCCTCCGGCGACCGCCCCGCCGCCAGGGCCGTGCGGTACACCTGCTCCAGCACCGACGCTACCTCCTCTACCATCGTCCTCGCCGCCGGTGCCT
This sequence comes from uncultured Gemmatimonadaceae bacterium, assembly GCA_964545395.1. GTDB lineage: Bacteria > Gemmatimonadota > Gemmatimonadetes > Longimicrobiales > Gaopeijiaceae > SZUA-318. Next base: position 19,480 of record CAZJFX010000009.1, read on the forward strand.
CCAAGTCGCCCAGCGGCAGGCGCTTCCTGACCCACTCCGTCCAGTCACGCATGGCTCTGCCCCGTCACCTGGTCCATCGCGCCGACGAACGCGCGCCACGTCCGTCGCTGGCGCGCCAACGCCGCTTCGCCCGACGTCGTGAGGCGGTAGAAACGAAGCCGTTGCTCCCCCTTCTCCACCCACCGGCCCTGGACCCACCCGCGCTCCTCCATCCGCGCCAGGACCGGGTACAGCGACGACACCCGGAACGTCAGCCGGCCACCCGACCGCGACTCGATGAGCTTGCCGATCTGGTACCCGTGCCTCGGCTCCTCCTCCAGCAGCGTGAGCACCAGCAGCTCCACGCTCCCCTTCTTCAGCTCCGGACTGAACACGATCCCTCCACTATGCGGTGTCGCTGTATAGTCTGACGGGGTGGAGTCCGGGATGGTTGCAGGCGGACGGTCGTCTGCGCGGCGGCAGGGCTGCAGCGGGGTCCAGGGGGGGCGTTACGCGGGGGCTGGGTGTTGCGGAAGTGAGGCACCCCACCACGCCAACCGGATGGGGTGGCCTGGGCGCCCTTGGACTCCCTCACGAGCTGGAACGCCTGCACCTGCCGGATCGTCTCGGCGACGTTCCTCCCCACCGGGGGTGTCAGGACCTCGAAGCCCTGGATCACCCCATCGGGGTCGATGATGAAACGGCCACGGGTATCCACCCCCGCGGCCTCGTCGTACACACCGTATACTGCCCCCACCTTCCCTCCGGCATCGGAGAGCATGGGGAAGGGCACGCCTCCGTCCACCATCTTCGACAACTCGGCTTCGTTCGCTGCTTTCCCCCTCGGCGCGGCATCCCCACTTTGCGTCAGCTGGCCCGGCGTGATCCCCGGGCTCCAGTTCCGCATGGCCGCAGCCGCGGCAACCGCGGCTGTTCCCGAAGCTCTCCTGGAGGTATGCCATGGAGTTCGACGCTCTCTCCTTCCGCGACGCCCCCTCCATCGTCACCCCTCCTCCCGGCCCGAAGTCGCGGGAGATCCTGGAGCTCCAGGCGCGCCTGGAGAGCAAGGTGGTTTCCTATCCACGGGGGCTTCCCATGGCCATCCGCCGGGGAAAGGGCGCCACGGTGGAGGACGTGGACGGCAACGTCTACCTGGACTTCTTCGCCGGGGCGGGCGTCCTGAACCTGGGCCACGCCAACCCCGACGTCCTGGCCGCGGCCCGGAGCCAGTTGGAGGACGTCACCCACACCCTGGACATCCCCACCCCCGCGCGCATGTCCCTGGTGGAGGCGCTCCGGGAGGTTCTACCCAAGGAGCTGGGGAAGCTCTTCTTCGGAGGGCCCACCGGCTCGGACGCCATCGAGGCCGCCGTCAAGTTGGCCAAGTACAACACCAAGCGCTCCCCCGTGCTGGCCTTCGAGGGGAGCTACCACGGGATGACCTCGGGAGCCCTCTCGCTGTGCAGCGGCGCCCCGTTCAAGGAGGACTTCCTCCCCCTCGTGGGCGAGGTTCACTTCGCTCCCTACGCGTACTGCTACCGCTGCCCCTTCGGTCGCACCCCCGACACCTGCGGACTGGAGTGCGCCTCCTTCGTCGAGCATCTGATGGAAGATCCCCACTCGGGCGTGGCACCCCCCGCAGCCGTCGTGGTGGAAGCCATCCAGGGGGAAGGGGGGTCCATCGTCCCCAAGGATGGCTTCATCCAGAAGGTCAGGGAGATCTGCGATCGCTACGGCGTGCTGTTGATCTTCGACGAGATCCAGGCCGGGTTCTGCCGCACGGGGCGCTTCTTCTCTTTCGAGCACTTCGGCGTGGTGCCCGACATCATGACCATGAGCAAGGCGCTGGGAGGCGGGGGCTTTCCCATCTCGGCCATCGCCTTCCGGGAGAGGTTGGACACCTGGCCTCCGGGCAAGCACATCGGGACCTTCCGCGGAAACATGATCGCCTACGCCGCCGGGGCGGCGGGGATCCGTTTCATGCTGGCCCACGACGTTGCGGCCCACGCCGCGCGGGTGGGCGCCATCCTCCTCGGTCTCCTCAAGGAGCTGGAGCGCGACTCGGAGGTCGTCGGGGAAGCCCGCGGGAAGGGACTCATGCTGGGAGTGGAATTCGTCGAGGACAAAGCCACCAAGAAACCGGCGCCGGAGCTGGCCCGGAAGGTCCGGAGCGCCTGCCACCAGCGGGGGCTGCTCATCGAGGTGGGGGGGCACTACTTCAACGTGGCCCGCTTTCTCCCACCCCTGGTTCTGACCGAGGCCCAGGCCCGAAAGGGGGCGGAGATCTTCGCCGATGCGGTGAAGGAGGTGGAAGCTCAGAGATGAGGGGCGAGCCGGTCGGCCCCTCACCTCCTCGCCTCACCAGCTCGGCGGCAGCTCCAGCCTCTGGTCCAGGGTCACAGTGATCTTGGAGCCCTGCTTGATGGAGGCCGAGCCTCCGCGCGTGGCGAGGGCCACGGCCGTGCCGATGGCTGCGCCCGCGCCCGCAGGCGCCCCGGCCTCGGGTACCCGGGTGCCCGACGCCTCTCCGGCGTCGGAGGGCTCACAGGCGGCCAGGGACGCGGCCGTCAGGCAGGCGAGCGCGAGGGATATGCGCCGTTTCGACGGATTCGTAGGCACGGCGGAATCCTCCTTCGGATCATGCGACGGGACGATCAGGGGTCCTGGTATCCGGACCCATGTTCCGGCCCTCTTACACTCGCAAGCCGCGTGCCACCGTCAACTACCCCGCCCATGCCCTACCACGGCCCGCATCACCATCTGGTAGTGCAGGCTCTTGATGGCCGCCTCGATGGCTCTCTCGAGGGCGATGCCCGGGAACCGATAGCGGCGCATCTGCACCTTCAGGTATCGTCTGGCATCCTCGCACACCGCGCGCGCATCCTCGACCGGGAGAGCGTCCACCCGGACCCTGCTGCGCACGTCCGTGATCCATGCCCTCACCTGTTCCAGACCCTTGTCGGGACGGAAGCGAATCAGGTATTCCTCCGCATAGCCGGCCAGCTCCTCCATCCAGCTCCGGTCGGCTCCCTCGAGCTCTCCCTCCCGCTTCAGCCCTCGCACCAGCCGCTTGAGATCCCTCGCCTCCCTCCGGGCATCGCGGTACCGCTGTAGGTCCAGGCAACTCGCCTGCCAGAGGAGGCGGAAGTACGCCGGGTCCAGCCGCCGCATTCCGAGCCTCCAGAACGACCGTACGGCGCCCCACATGTAGCGCGGCTGGAACCGCCGCCCGTTGAAGATGTGCGGCTGCACAGAGCGGAGCATATCCATGGCCCGGCGGTACGACTCGGACGCGTTGAAGAGGCGCGCAAGGATGTCGTGGATTCCTTGGTGCATCTCGTCCATGGTCATCTTCAACGGGATGAACTGCACCTCGTCGTCCGTGTTGTTCCCCGAGTACTCGGCGGGCCGCAGCCGCCCGCTGCGCTTCAACCTCTCCCAGAGGGGTGTATGGGGAATCGGGGTGAGCATCCCGGTCATGGCGGTGAAGATCCGGGTCCGCTTCACGAAATCCACGATGTGGTCCACGGTGCTCGTGCTGTCCGAGTCACTCCCGAAGATGAACCCGCCGTAGACCTCGATCCCCTCGGCCTGGATCGCCTCGATGGCGCCGGGGATGTCCACCCTCAGGTTCTGCTTCTTGTTCATCTGCAGGAGCGCCTCTTCGTCCGGGTTCTCGATGCCGAGGAACACGGCATTGAACCCCGCCTCCTTCATCTGATGGATGAGCGGGCGCAGCTTGGGCGTTCCCAGGTTCACGCTCGCCTGGGTGTAGAACGTGAAGGGGTAGCCGTGCTCGCGCTGGAATCCGGTGATGGCATCCAGGATCTGCGCGGTCGCGGACGGCATTCCCACGAAGTTGTCGTCGACGGTGAACACGCTTCCCCGATATCCTGTGGCCAGGATCGCCTCGAGCTCCCGGCGCACGTTCTCGGGAGACTTCGGGCGGGTGAAGCCCCCGTTGAACTGGATGATGTCACAGAAGTCGCACCGGAACGGGCATCCGGCCGTCGTCTGAACCATCATCGAATGGTAGTCGGCGACCCGGGCCAGGTCCCACCGGGGCAGCGGCACGTCGTCCAGGGAGTGGAAAATGGAGCGGTCGTTCACGTATTCCCGGGACCCGGGCTCGGCCGCGGCCACCTTCGCGGGAATGAGCAGGCGTGGCGTGCTCGGGTCGTGGACCGGCGCCGAGTCGAGCCAGTCGAGCAGCTCCTCGATGGATCCGCCCGCCTCACCCCACACCAGCAAGTCCAGGCCGTCGTGGAGAACGCGATCGGAATCCGACTGCGGATCGAGAATCTGGTCCCTGTAGGATGAGGCCAGCGGACCGCCCAGCACGAAGGGCGTCGCCAGGCCGCGGGCCGGGCCGTCGAGAACCTCTACCAGCGACCGCTTCTGGATGGACATGGCGCTGACGAAGACGGCGTCGGCGTCGGAGATCATGGCCCGCAGCGCCGCCGCAGACGGCGTGCGCGTGTTGAGATCCACCAGCTGCAGGTCCCAGGACTCGGGCAGGTATCCGGCGAACGTGAGGAGGCCCAGAGGGGGGAAGGGGGCCTTGCGGCCGATGAGCCGCATGACGTACCGGTAGCTCCAGAAGGAGTCGCGAGGAAACTCCGGCAGCAGGAGGAGGCCCTTCTTCCGGGTCTCGCTCTCCCATGCCCCAACGTGTTTCGCGGCCATCATTCACCGACTGCTTTAGCAGGCTCGCAACTCGCGTCGCCTTCAGGACCCGTGCCGGGACGTCCGCGTCGGTTGGAAACCCGAAGACCCCTGCTCTTGAATATGTTCGGGCCGAACGCGGTCCGTGGCAAGGCAGGGGTCAGGGCGCGGACGGGCGGTCGGGTTACGCTACCCCGGCGGCAGCAGAAACCCGCACTTCGGTCCCGCGGCACGCGCCAGCCGGAGGTCCAGAGTGGCCAATTCGGCGCGGAGCAGCTCCGCGACCGCGGCGTACCATGCGTCGTAGAGCGTGAGGTTGTCGCGCAACTCCCACGCGCGTTCCGCCACCACCTCGTACGCGATGAGATCCACGCGCAGGTCCAGCAGGTCGGCGTGGGCGAGTGCCGCGGTGTCGGACGAGATCTCGCCGGCGAGCGCGGTCCGGCGGAGGATGTTCGCGACCTCGACCGGCATGAGATGCGGGGCAGCCAGGGGACCCGAGCGCACTGCGGCCTCCGCCCACAGGCCGATGTCGCCGCCGTCGACCAAGGCCGCGACGACGACGCTGGCGTCCACGACCAGCGTCACCGGCGGTCCGCGTCTCGGTGCGACAGGATGCGTTCGGCCGGGAGCCGGCTACCCGTCCGCGCCTTCCTGGCCCGCATGCGCTGGACCACGACCTCCGGATCCGGCCGGGCAGCCAGAGCGATGAGTTGGACTCGCAGGTATTCCTGCAACGAGCGCCCCGTGAGCGCCGCGCGGGCCGCCAGCTCGTCAGCGGTCTCCTCCGGCACGTTTCGAATGGTCATCGATCGCCCCATAGCAGTACCTTGCAGGTTGCAGCAGCACTTTGCAAGCTCGATGGGGCCCTGGCCCCGGCAAACCACCGAACGCGCCCCCCGCCGGCTTCAGCGGCCGTCCTCCCAACATCGTCCTCGTCGTCGCCGACGACCTGGGCTGGGGGGACCTTTCCCGCTACGGGTCGCAGGCGCGGGGGGCGGCCCTTCGCTCCGCCGGGTACCGCACCGGGATGGTGGGGAAGTGGCCCGTGGGGGACTACGCCACCGATCCCCGCTTCAACCCGCTCCGCTACGGGTTCGACTTCCAGTTCGGCGTGCCGTACAGCAACGACATGGCCCCGCTGCCTCTCTTCCGGAACCAGGAGCAGGTGGAGGAGGACGTGCCCGACCCGTCCGTCCTCACCGGCCTCCATACCCGGGAGGCGCTGGGCTTCATCGAGTCGGCTGCCGAAGGGCTGTACGGCGACGTGGTGGCCGAGATGGACGCGAACGTGGGCGAGCTCCTCGACGCCTTCGACGCGAAGGGGCTCGCGGGAGACACCCTCGTCCTCTTCACCAGCGACAACGGGCCCTGGTACGACGGGAGCCCCGGGCCCTTCCGAGACCGGAGGGGACAGTCCTTCGAGGGCGGCCACAGGGTCTCGCTCCTCGCCCGCGCGCCCTGGCTGATCCCGCCGGGATCCGTCTGCGCCATCCCGGCCATCAACCTCGACCTCTTCCCCACCTGCCTCGCCGCGGCAGGCCTGTCGCCGCCGGCGGACTGGGTCGTGGGCGGGCGGGACATCACCGGGCTCCTGACGGGCTCGTCGGATGGCGCCCCGGACCCCTGCCTCCACCTCTACCACCAGGGGGAGCTGGAGGGGGTTCGCCAGGGGAAGTGGAAGTACCTCCGCTCCACCAGCCACTATGTGTGGCCCATGCCGGTGAACGAGCGCCTGGACGCCGCCATGACCACGTGGGAGGCGGAGATCGAGGCGAACCCGCTGGGGCTCGTCGACCGGTAGGGATCCTCGGCCGGACGCAGCCTCAGCCGACCTCCTGCACCTCCACCCCGGTCCACGCCCGCACCGCGCGGGCCACTCTCGCGTCGGCGGTCACGAGGGGTGCGCCCAATCCCTCCGCCAGCGCCACATACACGGCATCGTACGCGGAGAAGTTCTCGCGCAGCGCGAAGGCCCGCTCCAGGAGGTCCACGTGGTCGAATCGCCTCAGGGACAGCGCACGATGGAGCGCCAGGGCCTGCAGGGCCCGCCCGGAGTCGGTCTCCCCCCGCCGGGCGACGCGCCGGAGCACGGAGAGCACTTCCACATCCGCCAGGTGCGGCACGACCACCTCCACCTCCTCGCCCTCCAGAAGGTCGAGGACCTCGCTGTAACCCGATGGATCGAGAAGCGCACCGGCGAGGGCGGAGGCATCCACCACCCGCACGTTCATGGCCGGCTCTTTCGGGGGCGGCCCTCCCGTTCCTCGCGCTCCTCGCGGAGGTATTCGGCTACGGGCCGGGAGAGGGGAACGGAAGGCAGCATGCGGAGCCGCCGCACCACATCGCGCCGGTCCGCGCGGGCCACTTCGCGCTCCAGAACCTCCTGGATGTACGCCGTCAGCGTCTGACCGCGGGCCCTGGCGCGGCGCACCAGCTCCCGGTGGAGCGCGTCGGGGACGTTTCGCACCTGGATCATCGTGGGCATGGTTGGAGAGTTGCACATGTGCTGCACATGTGCAACATGGACTGGCGTGTGGCCGACGAAAAGCTCGAGCCCATCCCCGGGCGCAGCCATGCCTCCACGCGCCTCCTCGCCCCCCGCGCCACGCCCGTCACTCCTCTCCCAGCGTGCGCACCGGGTCCACACCGGCGGCCCGCCGGGCGGGAATCAGCATGGCCGCTACCGCCACGGCGGACAGGAGCGCCGGGACGCCGGCGAAGACCACGGGATCGTGAGCCTCCACGCCGAACAGCATGGACTCGAGGAAGCGGCTCAGCACGAACGCGCCGACCATTCCCAACACCACTCCTCCAGCCAGCATGGGCGCACCCTCCCGGACCACCATCCCCAGCACGGAGGTGCGCGTGGCGCCCAGCGCCATCCTGACGCCGATCTCCTTGGTGCGTTGGCTCACGCTGTAGGCGATGACCCCGTAGAGGCCCACCACGGCCAGCAGCAGCGCCATGGACCCGAAGACGCTCATGAGCAGGGCGCGGAACCGGGGCGTGGAGACCGAGTCGGAGACGAGATCCTCCATGGTCTGCAGGCCCTGGAGAGGCTGGTCCGGATCCACTTCCGCGACGGCGCCGCGGACGGCCTCCACGAGGCTCGCCGGAGGCACCGAGGCCTTCACGACGATCTGGACGTTCCCGGTGGGACGCTGGGCGAACGGAACGTAGATCTGCGGCAGGGAGGCGCGGCCCAGGTCGTAGTGGTGGACGTCGCCCACGACGCCCACGATCTCCACCAGCTCCTCGTCGGACGAGCGTCCGAACAGCAGGTGCTGTCCCAGCGGGTCCTGGCCGGCGAAGAGCTGCTCGGCCAGCGACGCGCTGACGACCACCACCCGCTGCCCGTCCGGACGGTCGTCACGGCGGATCCCCCGCCCCGCCAAGAGCGGGATCCCCAGCGTCTCGTGGTATCCCGGCCCTACCCGGTAGAACAGGGCCGAGGCGTCCCCGTCGGGCGCCTGCGAGCCCCAGCCGTGCACCCACAGACCCCAGATCTCGTCGCGCTCGCCCAGGGGAACGAGGCTCGTGACGCTCGCCGACTCCACTCCGGGCAGCGCTCCGAGCCGGTCCACCAGCCCCTCGGCGAAGAGCCGGCGCGCGGCGGCATCCGGATACCGGGCGTCGGGCAGGGGCGTGGAGAACACCAGCCCCTCGTCCGTCCGGAACCCCGGGTCCTCCCCCGTGAGCGCGGAGAAGCTGCGGATCAAGAGCGCCGTCCCGATGAGGAGCACCACGGCGAGACCGACCTCCGCCACCACGAGCCCGCTCCGCGTCCACCGGCGCCCGTGGTCCCCGGCGAGGCCGCGGCCTCCCTGTCGGAGCGTCTCGCCGAGGCTGGTCCTGGTCGCGCTCAGGGCGGGGATCAATCCGAACAGGACGCCCGAGGAGACCGAGAGCACCAGGGAGAACAGGAGCACGTCGCCGTCCAGGGCGATCTCGTGCGAGCGCGGCAGCAGGTTCGGCCATCGGCTCACGAAGGCGCCGACGGCGCCGTACCCCAGGAGCACGCCGAGCAGGCCGCCCAGGGTGGCGAGGAGCACGCTCTCGGCCAGGAGCTGCCGGATCACCCTCCCTCGGCTCGCGCCCACCGCCGTGCGGATGGCGAACTCACGGACCCGCCCGGTGGCCCGGGCCAGCGTCATGTTGGCCAGGTTCGCGCACGCAATGAGCAGCACGAGCCCGACGCTGGCCATGAAGACGTAGAGGGGGGCACGCGTCGAGCCCAGAACGACCTCCTCGAGGGGGCGCACCGTCGCTCCCCAGCCCGAGTTCGTGTCGGGGTTGTCGGCTTCCAGCGCTGCTGCGATACCCGAGAACTCGGCGCCTGCCTGCTCGGGGGTCACGTCTGGCCTCAGACGCCCCAGGGCATGCAGGAAGTGGGACGACCGGTTCGTGGATTGTGACGCGTCCAGCACCAGAGGGAGCACCACGTCGATGCCGCTCCCCGTCGGCGGACGCCATCCTTCGGCGAGGATCCCGATGACGGTGTGCGTCACTCCATCCAGAACCAGGGTCCGCCCGAGGGCCCCCGGATCGCCGCCCAGGGCTCGCTGCCAGAAGCCGTGGGTCAGCACGACCACCGGCTGAGCCCCCTCGGCCGTGTCCTCTCCCCTGAGCCCTCGCCCCGCGACGGGCTCGCCGCCCAGGATCTTCAGGTAGTCCTCGGAGACCCGGTACGCCCGCAGCGTCTCGGGCCGCGCTCCTCCCGTGAACACCGCCGTGGCGCTGCGATACGCGCCCAGGAGTTCGAGAGAGCGGTTCTGCTCCCTCCAGTCCCGCAGGTTCCCCGGGGCGATGCTGAAGGTGCTCCATCCCCGGCTCAGGTTCGTCTCCCAGAGCCGGACGATGCGGTCGGCCTCGGGGTACGGCAGGGGCCTCAGGATCACCCCGTTCACGATGCTGAACATGGCCGCGTTGGCGCCGATCCCCAGCGCCAGCGTGACCAGGGCCACCACCGTGAACCCGGGGCTGCGCCGCATGCCGCGGAGCGCGTGCCGCACGTCGGAGACGATCTCCCTCGGAGCGCCGTCTCCGCGTCGCGGGGCGGGACCGCCCAGCGGCGGGCGCGGGGAGAACCGGAGCGTCAGCGCACTCGGGATCTCACGCATCCATGAGCGGCCCGGCCGCTCCGCCATGTCTCCCAGGAAGAACTCGCGCTGCTCTTCGGGAAGCAGGATCCTGAGGAGCGCTCGCGCGAGGAGTGGGGGGCCGCCTGCGGGACGCCCCTCGGGGCTGCGCGGCCTCATGGGACCTCCACCTCGGGCTCGAGCCCGCGGACGAGCTGGCGCAGGTCCGCCAGCGAGCGGCGGGCCGCCTCGAGGCCGACGGGTGTCAGGCTGTAGATCTTCTTTCGCCGTCCTCCCCGCTCCTGTGTAGGGGGCGCGATCCGTGTCCGCACGTGTCCCTTGAGCTCCAGGCGACCGAGGGTCTTGTAGACCGTGCCGAGTGTGAGCCTCCGCGACGTCTCCCGCTCCAGCTCCTCCAGGACCGTCACCCCGTAGGCGTCCTCCCCCAGCCGCAGGATCGCCAATAGGATCAGAAGCTCGAACTCACCAGTGTGGCCCATACTCACTCCTCGTTAGTCCGACATCGTCGTACTAATCAGACGGGCCGCAGGGCGCAGAGGTTTGAACCGGCGCCGCGTCCCCTCCTTGCCCACCGCTTCGCGCTCCCCTAGCGTCTCGCCCGACCCGCCCTCGCACCGGAGACGAGGATGCCCTGGCAACAGGCATACGACCCGCTCGGGAACATGGTCCTGTCCACCGTGCTGGCGGCGCTTCCCGTGGTCGTGATGCTGGCGGGGCTGGGCGTCTTCCACCTGAAGGCGCACATCGCCGCGGGCGCCGGCCTGGCGGCCGCCCTGGCCATCGCCATCCTCGTCTACGGCATGCCCGTCGGGATGGCGGGGAGCGCAGCGTTCCTCGGGGGGCTCACCGGTCTACTGCCCATCGGCTGGATCGTCCTCAACATCATCTTCCTGCACCAGCTCACCGAGCAGAACGGCAGTTTCGCGGTGCTGCAGGACTCCATCGCGGGGATCACCGAGGACCGGCGCCTCCAACTCCTGCTCATCGCATTCGCCTTCGGCGCTTTCTTCGAGGGCGCGGCGGGCTTCGGCACGCCGGTGGCGGTGACCGCGGCCATCCTCATCGGGCTCGGCTTCTCGCCTTTGGCCGCGTCGGGTCTCAGCCTCATCGCCAACACGGCGCCGGTGGCGTTCGGGGCACTGGGAACGCCCATCATCACCCTGGCCAGCGTGCACGGCTACGATGTGATGAAGGTGTCCGCCATGATCGGCCGCCAACTTCCCTTCTTCTCGCTGCTGGTGCCGTTCTGGCTCATCTGGGCCTTCGCGGGCCGCAAGGCCATGTGGGAGATCTGGCCGGCCACCCTCGTCACCGGGGCGAGCTTCGCCACCACCCAGTTCCTGGTCTCGAACTTCATCGGCCCCGAGCTCGTGGACGTCATCGCCGCCGTCGTCTCCATGGCGTGCCTGGTGTCGTTCCTGCATGTATGGAAGCCCAGGACCATCTGGACTTCGGTGTCCTTGAAGGGGCACGAGAAGGACGGCGGCGCGGGACACTTGGCGGCGGCGCCCACGCGGCACCCCCGGGCCGCCGTGGTGCGCGCCTGGACGCCCTGGGTGTTCCTCTCGGTGTTCGTGTTCATCTGGGGCCTGCCTCCGGTGAAGGCGTTCTTCAACGGGATCTTCGCCCCGACCTTCCAGATCGGAGGGCTCCACAACCTGGTGGAGAAGATGCCCCCGGTGGTGTTGGAGCCTACCCGCGAGGCCGCCGTGTACACGCTCGCGCTGCTCTCGGCCACGGGCACGGGGATCCTGGTGGCGGCCCTCGTCGGTGGCGTGGTGGCAGGATACCGTCCCCTCAGGCTGGTGACGACCTACGGCCGCACGCTCTGGCTGGTGCGCTTCTCGCTCCTGACCATCGTCCTCATGCTCGCCCTGGGCACGCTGACGCGGTACTCGGGCACGGACACGACGTTGGGCCTGGCGTTCGCCAACACCGGCGTCCTCTATCCCTTCTTCGGTACGCTCATGGGATGGCTGGGCGTGGCCCTCACCGGGTCCGACACGTCCAGCAACGTGCTGTTCGGGGGGATGCAGAAGGTGGCCGCCGACCAACTGGGGCTCAGCCCCAACCTCATGGGAGCGGCGAACAGCTCGGGTGGCGTCATGGGCAAGATGATCGACGCCCAGTCCATCGTGGTCGCCTCCACCGCCACGCGCTGGTTCGACCACGAGGGGGACATCCTGCGCTACGTGTTCTTCCACTCCATCGCGCTGGCATGCCTCGTGGGCCTGCTGGTGACGCTGCAAGCCTACGTGTGGCCCTTCACCGCGATGGTGGTGCGCTGAACGGCGGCGCCGCCCCGGAGCAGGGCGGACTCAATACCACCGCGGAGCCATGGGGGATTGCTCGGACCAGAACGGGTGCGCCCAGTTCTTGTCCCCCGGGTCGATGGACAGGGCGGCGCTGTACTCTGCCTGCGCGTCCGCGGTGCGGCCCATGTAGAAGAGGATGTCGCCACTCAAGGTGTGCTGGCTGGACTCGAAGCGCCGCTGCACCCGATCAGCGAGGGCGATGTGCTCCTCCTGGGTGGCGCCGGTGTTCACGATCAGAGGCCACACACTCTCCCGGCGCCGGACCAGCTCGTACAGGTTCTCGGTCACGTATCCCATGGTGTAGAAGTACGCCATGGCCGGAGTGAACTCGAGATAGGGGTGGTTGTCCGTGTTCAGCCGCGCCCCCTGCGCGTACTCGGCCAGCCGCTCCTCGCCCATGACGAACCACGCCAGCACGTCCATGGGCTCGAAGATCCCCAGGAGCGCCAGCTCCCTGCGCACACCGTCGCGCTCCAGCTTCCTGGACAGGGCCTCGAAGTCGAGCTCCAGCGTCTCCCTCGTGCCCACCAGGAGCCCGTGATGCCGGATGGGGGAGAGCCACAGCGTGGCGTGCGGGAACGCGGCCATGAACGTCGCCGTCGTCATCCGCATCTCCGAGTCCGACAGGAGGTGGAAGGGGAGCCACTGGGCCACCAGGCCCTTCTCGCTGAGCCGGTCCTTCAGCGTCTCGTAGAACTCCAGGGTGTAGAGGCTCCCGTTCCCCGCCATCTTCGGCGAGGTGAGGTCGATGGAGATGACGTCGTACGTCTCCTCGCTGACCAGCGCGTAGTTGCGGCCGTCGTTCAGGATCGCCTGATAACGCGGCTGGTTCAGGACGTCGTGGTTGATCTCGGGGAACCACTTGGCGGCCTCCAGCACCGCGGGCACCAGCTCCACGGTGTGCACGGCACTCACGTCGTACTGGAGCGCCTCCCACGACGCTCCGCCTGCCCCGAACCCGATGAGGTTCACCCTGGCTCCAGGTACGTCGCTGAGGAGCATGGGGATGTTTCCCAACGTCTGCTGCGCATCCAGCATCCCCAGCGACGTACCCGCCACCGGGAACCCGTCGATGCTGACGTATTTGTCGCCCATCTGGTCCTGGAAGACCTTCACCGTGGACCCGACGCCCTCCTTGTAGAACAGCACCTCGCCCTTGTCCACCCGCTCCTTGAAGGACGAGAGGATCAGGGGGTCGCGGGCTGCCCAGAACGCCGCGGCGCCGAAGGCCACCGTCGCGAGTCCGAACCCGCCCTTCGCGAGCGTCCTGCCCCGGAGCGACGGTTCGGCGACGAAGAGCGTCACGCCGATGGCCATGCTCAGGACGCCGGCGGCCACGATCCCGTCCCGCACGCCCACGAGCGGGATCAGGACGAAGCCGGCGACCACGGAGCCCACCACTCCTCCGACGGTGTTCACCGAGTATACCTGTCCCAGCGTGGTCCCGAGGCGGTCCAGACTCCGCGCGCAGATCTTCACCACCAGGGGGACGGTCATGCCCATGAGGATCGTGGGCACCAGCATCACCGTGAGGCTGGTGAGGAACCGGAGCCCCGCCCACCTCCAGTGGAGCATGGGACCGGGGGTGACCTCCATGAGCCGCTCCATCACCGGCGTGGACCGGGCCAGGATGGGGATGGCCAGGAGGGCCGTCACGCCCACGAGGACCTCGATGGCCCCGAAGAGCGCCAGCGGGCTCCGCCGCTCGTCGATGAACCGGGCGATGAGAGCGCTCCCCAGTCCGATGCCCAGGAGGAACGCCGTCAGCATGGTGGTGAACGCGTGCGTGGAGTTGTCCAGGTAGTAGACCAGCGCCCGCGTCCACAGCACCTCCAGGGCCAGCGCGCACAGTCCCGACAGGCCAACGGCCCAGAGCGCCAGCCGGGCGTGGCCCGGGGAGAGGACGGGCGCCTCCGGGGCGGGCGCCTCGATGGTGGGAACGGGTCCGGTGGCGGGAGCGGCATCGCCGGTGGGAGCGCTCTCCGCCGCGGGCGCCGCCAACCGGCTAAGCACGAACACGGTGGCGGCGATGAGCAGGTTCACCGCTCCCGCCAGGTACGCGGCCTCCTTCACCCCGAGGAAGAGGATGAAGAAGAACCCGGCGGCCAGGGTGCCCACCACAGCACCGAACGTGTTCACCGCGTAGAGCCGCCCCACGTCCCACCCCACTGCGTCCTTCCGGCTCACGAAGTACTTCACGATCACGGGAAGCGTGCCGCCCATGAGCGTGGTGGGGACGAGGAGCACGAGGAACGACAGGACGAAGCGGACCAGGCTGAGCGGGTAGTACCCCAGGTCGAGACCGCGGGCCACGCCCACGTACACGTGGGTCAGGCCGGCGAAGACCACCGGCATGAGGAACGCCAGGACGCCGACCCCCGCCTCCAGGAGCGCATAGAGGCGGAGCGGGTTGCGTTCCCGGTCCGCCACCCGTCCGAACACGAGGCTCCCGAGGGCGAGCCCGGCGAAGAAGGACGCCAGGATGGCGGCGGTGGCGAAGGCGGTGGCGCCGAACACGAGCGTCAGCATCCGCATCCACACCACCTCGTAGACCAGGCCGCACGCCCCCGACAGGAAGAAGAGGACGAGGATGGTCCAACGGATGCCCGTGTCCTTGGAGATCGTCATCACGCTATCCGAGTGCTTTCACGCTGAGCGCGGCCAGGAAGCCGAGCAGGGTGGAGAGTCCCACCACCGCTCCTCCGCGCTCGAAAGCCTCGGGAAGCATGGTTTCGGCGATCATCACGAGCATGGCGCCGGCGGCGGTCCCTTCGATGATCCCGAAGGTGGTGCCGCTCACGCCCACGAGGAAGAGGCTGCCCATCCCCGCGCACAGGCCACCCACGATCACGATGGATGCCCAGACCAGGAGGATGGTGCGCACCTTGAGCCCCGCCGTGCGCATGATCCCGGCGCTGGACATGGCTTCGGGGAAGTTGGCCAGGAAGATCCCGGCCATCAGGGGCCAGGACAGCGTCCCGGCGCCCATCACCGTGGTCCCCAGGACCAAGGACTCGGGGATGGCGTCCAGGAAGTTCCCCAGCCAGATCCCCATGACCGGGTGCTTCTGGGCGTGCGCGGCCTCCTCGATCTCGTGGTCCGAGGGGCGGGAGTGGCGCTCCTCGCTGAGCTGCGCCGCGGCCCTGGTCTTCCAGTCCTCCGCCTCCGCCTGCGGCACCAGGAGCCGCTCCTTGAGCTGCTCGGTGCGCAGCGTGATGAGCTGCGACACCGTGTCACGCACCCGGGCGGCGCTTCGCACCAGGTCGTCGAAGGCGTGCTTGGGGATGCGGAAGAGCTTCGTGGGCTCCAGCGCGTGGATGCTGGCGCTCCGGGGCGCCCCGGTGACGACCGCCATCTCCCCCACCGTATCGCCGGCCTGGATGACCGCCACTTTCACGCCTCCCCGCGTCACCTCCAGCGACCCGGCTGTGACCACGTACAGGGACGACCCCGCGTCGCCCTCCCGGAAGAGTTCCTCGCCTTCGGCCAGGTGTACCGCCTGGGCCGCATGCACCAGCGGCGCGATCTCCTCCGGGGGAAGGGCCTGCAGGAGGTGCACCTTGGAGAGCTGCTCGATGAGCAGGCGCTCCTGCTCACGCTTCTCCGCCGAGAGCTGCCGCACCGCCACGGCGAACTTCCGCAGGAAGGCTCCCTTCTGGTTCAGGACCTGGTTGAAGACCTCGAAGACCACGCCGCCCAGGATTCCCCCCACCGCCAGCGGCGCCAAGCCGTATTTCTCGAGGGAGTGCGCCACGATCTCGACGGAGAGGGCGCACAGGAGGGCCCCCGCCCCGAAGGCAAGCAGGGCGGAGGTGACTTTGGGGCCCGGCTTGGCCAACAGGCCCACGCCCGCGCCGAGGGGCAGGGCGGCGGCGGCCACGGCGCCGACGCCCACAGCGATCAGGGTCACGGTGGTCATGGCGCCAAGATAAGGCAGGGGCGGGCCCGTGGCACCGGCGCGGGGCCCTTCGCAGCGCCATCCCCCGGGACCTTCCCACGCCTCCCCTGTCACCTTCCCGGGACCCCACTCGTTCACCAGGTGTTAACCAGGCAGGGACCTGCGTCCCCCACTCCAAAGAACCATGACGAGCAGACGCTTCTTCCGAGCTCTCCTCCCGGCCCTCTTCCTCGCCGCCTGCGGCGATCCCGTGGGGCCCGGCTCCGAGGAGATCACCCAGCTCCCCCGTGCCCTCACATCCAGCGAGAGGGCCGTCATCCAGAGCGGCAACTCCTTCGGCCTCGACCTGGTGCGCCAGGTGGCGGCCCGGGACACCCGCCCCAACATCGTCCTCTCCCCCCTGAGCGCCTCCATGGCGCTGGGCATGGCCCTGAACGGCGCCGCCGGCACCACCTTCGACGCCATGAGCTCCACCCTGGGCTTCGGAGGCCTCGGGCAGGATGAGATCAACGCCTCGTACCGGAGCCTCCTGGACCTCCTCACCGAGCTCGACCCCCAGGTGCGCTTCGACATCGCCAACTCGGTGTGGGCCAACAAGGACGTGCCCTTCCACGCAGCCTTCCTCCAGGCCGTCCGGGGAGCCTTCGAGGCCACGGTGGAGTCCCGCGACTTCGCCGACGCGGCCACGCTCACCGCCATCAACGACTGGGTCAAGGCCAACACCGGCGGGCTCATCGAGAAGATCCTCGACCGGCTGGACCCGAACATGGCCGCCGTCCTCATCAACGCCATCTATTTCGACGGGGCCTGGACCACACGGTTCGACCCGGCCAAGACGACGCGCGCCACCTTCAGCCGTGAGGACGGCTCCGCCGTGCAGGTGGACATGATGAGCCTGTCCGGAGCCACCTTCCCCTTCGGGGGCGGCTCCGACTACACCGCGGTGGAGCTTCCCTACGGCGGGCAGGCGTTCTCCATGGTGGTGGTCGTTCCCCATGGCGCCACCACGGCGCGGAGATTCCTGGAAGGGCTGGACGCGGTCCGCTGGCGGTCCATCCTCCAGGGCCTGTCATCGCGCGAGCTGGACCAGGTGTCCCTCCCCAAGCTCAAGCTGGCGTTCGACAGCTACCTGAACGACGCCCTCATCGCCATGGGGATGGGCCCCGCGTTCAGCCCCGGCGCCGACTTCACCAAGATGTCGCCCCGGGGCGACCAGATCTGCATCGACTACGTGCGCCAGAAGACGTTCATCGACGTGGACGAGCGCGGCACGAAGGCGGCGGCGGTCACGGCCGTAGGGATGCGGGAGGTGTCGTTCACCGGGCTCATCGCGGACCGCCCCTTCGTGTTCGCCATCCGCGAGCGCCTCTCGGACAC
Source organism: uncultured Gemmatimonadaceae bacterium (assembly GCA_964545395.1). Lineage (GTDB taxonomy): Bacteria > Gemmatimonadota > Gemmatimonadetes > Longimicrobiales > Gaopeijiaceae > SZUA-318. The sequence goes on from CAZJFX010000009.1 coordinate 36,816, forward strand.
GTTGCTCTTCGTGGGGCTGGTGGGGGATCCCACCTTCCAGGACAGCGGCGAGGGCGAGCTCGGTCAGGGGTGCCGATAGGGGTGGCGGCGCCGGACTCGCGGGCCGGGCCGGAGCAGGACGAAGAGCCCCGGAGGCGTCACCGCCTCCGGGGCTCCGTGCATCGGGAGATGCCGTCGGGCCTTACAGCTTGACGACGTTCTCGGCCGCCGGGCCCTTGGTGCCCTGTGTGATGTCGAACTCGACCTTGTCACCCTCGCTCAGGGACTTGAAGCCCTGGGCCTGGATGGCGGAGTGGTGGACGAAGCAATCCTTGCTGCCGTCCTCGGGCGTGATGAACCCGAATCCCTTCTGGTCGTTGAACCACTTCACTGTGCCTCTGGTGCGCATCATCGAACTCCTGAATGTCGTACTCGGTCTTCCGTCGGAGTGCTGGATGATCCGTACCACCGACCGGGGACCCGCGTGGTCCCACCCCCCACGCCAGGCATGTGGCAGCGTGCCACAAGGACGGAAAGTTGGGGGGAGCACGGAACTCCGTCAACGTCGCCATCCCCCCCGGGGGGGCGCCCCGGCCTCACCTGGCCTTCCACGCCCCCACGCCGAATCCCACCAGCGCCGACCCGGCGATGAAACCGCCCGCGGCCACGTACATGGGCGACTCGGCGCGCTCCCTCCAGCGCCAGACCAGGAGCCCGCGGGCCACCAGGGAGGCAGCGGCGGTCCACCCGGCGACGGGGTTCACGATGAGGAGCCCCGTCGCCAGCAGGATCCCGAGCTGCCGCGAGGACCCGCCCACCGCCTGGATGAGCGCGCCCGGCACCGCCCACAGCAGCAGGGCGCGGGCCAACTCGGGGCTCGTGCCCGCCGCGATGGTGGCCGCGAACACGCGGTCCACGGGCGGGAGCAGGTCGGCGGTGAAGTAGCTCCGGTAGACCAGGAGCACGAATACCCCCGCCACCACGAACCCCAGCAACTCGGCGAGAAACTGCTGCTTGCGCCCGTCCCGCTCGAACACGGGATCGCTCCCCCGTCCCCGGAGGATCCACCCGGTCTTCAGATCGTAGCCCATGTCGGCGAACGCCGGTCCAGTGGCCGCCGTGAACCCGGCGATGAGGGCGAGGGGCACGGGCGGGAAACCGGCCAGCATCCCCAGGACCAGCGCGATGAGCGCCATGGCGAAGGCCGGGAACCAACCGGCATGCATAGCCGACAGGCCCACCACGAGCTGCGACACCAGGGCCGCGACCGCGGTGAACACGACGAAGCCGAGGAGCCTGGGCGTGGACATCTCGGCCCACACGCCGGCGAGCACCGCCAGGAGCGCGGCGATGGCGACGTACGCCACCAGGGTCCCGCCGAGGGCGCGCCCGAACGCGCGCCCTCCCACGGTGGGTGGAGGTGGGGCCGCACCCGCGGAGGCGCCCGGGGCCCGTTCCGGGGCCGGACCCGCCGTCCCATCGCCCGGCGCCCCCCGCTCCCCCCGGTCCCGGATCGCCCATGCGATCTGGGCCAGAGCCACCATGCCCGCGCCGAGCATCATCCCGTGCGGTACGTACGCATCGCCCAGATCCATCCCGAGCGCCGCAGGCGCATAGCCCCGCGCCAGCAGCCCGGCGGCGAACATGGAGAGCGCCCACACGTTGCCGATCCAGCACACGCCGAACACGTCCATGGGGATCCCGAAGAGCTGCCCCACACCCCCGGCAACGCCTCCTGCGGCCAGGATCCGCGCGCGCCCACCCCCCCGATCCCCAGCGATGATCACCTCCGCCGTCGCCACGCCCGCAGGCCAGAGCCCGGCGCCCGGGAAGGTGTGGGAATCGAAGGTCAGCCACACGAGAGTCGCGGCCGCGGACATGGCGAGGAACGAGCCCAGGAGCATGGGCAGGACCAGGTCGGGCCGGCCCATGAGCCAGGGGATCCCGATGGGGAGGAGCAGCGCGTTGGCTCCGCCGAACGTGGCACCGGAAATCGCCGTCTGGAGCAGGTTCTGGCGGTGGACGCTGGAGAAGACGCGGAGCGCCGCCAGCGGGAGCCGGGCCAGGGTGATGGCGAGGATGGCGCCGATGACCGAGCTGTTCGGCGTGACTCCGACCCGGGTCAGGAGTTGGACCCCGATGATGGCGCCCAGAACCGCCAGGCCTGCGGCCGCGAAGAGCGTGGCAGGCTCGAGAAGCGACGGATGCCGCCTGACGGGCATCGCCGGTTCCAGAGGCGGATCGGGCGTCGTAACGCTCACAACAGTTGCGCCACCGCTGCAGCCACGAACCGGCGGGCGAGCAACACCGGCCGCCCCGATGTCCCGGCCACGCGCCGGCGCTGTTCCTCGGTGAACCCCATGCAGTGCATCACCACGGCATCGCAACCGGATAGCTCCCGCGCCGCGTCGTCGAACCGGTCCCCGACGTAGGGGGATGCCCAGGTCACGCGCAGCTCCTGGTGGGGAGCGGGCCTCCAATGGAACTCGTCGGCCTGCTCCGCGGCGGGGAGCAGGAGGCCGACGCGCTTCATTCCGGCGCAGAGCGCCGCCACGCCGTGGTCCACCAAATGCTGGGCGTCCAGGAATACGCCGGGGCCGCGAAGCCCGGGGAACTCGCCGGTGCAGAGGAGCACGGTCACCACCGCAGGGTCCGGGCCCACGCCGTCCAGGATCCCCTGGAGCCGCGCGTGCATCTTCGCCTTCCCGACCACCGCCTGGGTCCCGTCGGCCATCCGGGTGACCAGGCGCGCCTCTCCCGGCCCGGGTGCGAGCGCGGTCACCTCGGCGGGATCGAGACCGTCCAGCGCGCCCACCTCCCGGATGAGGGTTCCCTCGGGGAGTCGCGCGACCAGGTCGGGCACCATATCCGTGCGCGGCGTCTGCCCGATCGTCACGAACCTCACCGTGTTCAGCATGGCGGACAGAGTAGGCCCGTGCTATCGTCGCCGCCATATGATCACGAGACCCATCCTACCCGAGGAGCTGGTGCCTCTGGCAACCGGAGCCTGGATCCTGGGCGCCGGAGGAGGAGGCGATCCATACCAGGCCCTGCTCAACATGCAGACCCTGTACCGAGCGGGGCGGGTGGTCCACCTCGTGGACCCCCTCGACCTGGGCGACGATGCGCAGGTGGCGGTGGTGTCTACCATGGGAGCGCCCCTGGTGGGCGAGGAGCGCCTCACCGACCCGGCCGTGGCCGCGCTGGCGGTGCGCCAGATGGAGGAGCACCTGGGCCGTGCGTTCGACGCCGTCATGGCCCTGGAAATCGGCGGCTCCAACGCCTTCCAGCCCCTCATGGTGGCCGCCGAGATGGGGATCCCGGTCGTGGATGCCGACACCATGGGCCGGGCCTACCCGGAGGCCCAGCACTCGAGCTTCGCCATCGCGGATCTCCGCCCCTATCCGCTCACGTTGGCCGACGTGCGAGGAAACGCGGTCGTGGTGTCCCATGTCGCGAGCTGGAAGTGGATGGAGCGGATCAGCCGGAAGGTATGCGCCGAAGTGGGCTCCATCGCGGCCACGGTCAAGGCACCCAGGACCGGGCGGGAGGTGAAGGACTGGGGGATCCTCCACACCGTCACCCAGGCCATCGAGCTGGGCCAGACCGTCCTGGACGCCCGGTACCGGAAGGCCGATCCCGTAGTGGCCGTCGTGAAGCACTCCGGTGGCAAGTACCTCTTCTGCGGCAAGGTGGTGGACGTGGCCCGGCGCGCCACCGAGGGATATCTCCGGGGAACGGCACGCATCGACGGCCGGGACGCGCACCACCGAGGGACGTTCCGCGTGGACTTCCAGAACAACTTCACCGTCGGGTGGCTCGACGGCCACGTGAGGGTGACCGTCCCCGACATCATCTGCGTCATGGACGCCCTCACCGGCGAGGCCATCGGAACCGAGGCTCTCCGCTACGGACAGCGCGTCTGCGTGGTGGCGCTTCCCGCACCGGCCCTCCAGACCACCCCCAGAGGGCTGGAGCACGTGGGCCCCAGGGCGTTCGGATACGACCTGGATTTCCGCTCCGTCTTCGCGGAGGAAAGCGCATGAGGCGGATCGGCATCGACGTGGGCGGGACCAACACCGACGCCGTCCTCGTCGACGACTCCGGCGTCGTAGTGGCGGTGAAGACCCCAACCACCGAGGACGTCACCACCGGCATCCTCACCGCCCTCGCCGAACTCCTCTCGCGGCTGGGCGCCGTCGCCGGGCCCGTGGACGCGGTCGTGGTGGGGACCACCCACTTCACCGACGCCGTGGTGCAGCGCCGGGACCTGGAGCCCGTGGCAGCGCTGCGCATCGGACTCCCCAGCGGGCGCTCGCTCCCTCCCTTCGTGGACTGGCCCGAGGATCTGGCCGCCATCGCGCGCGGGGCCGTGTTCATGGTGCAGGGCGGGCACGAGGTGGACGGGAGGCCCCTGGCCCCTTTCGACGAGAGGGCGACCCGGGAGGCAGCAGAGCGCATCCGCGACCTGGGGTTCGGCGCGGTGGCGGTGAGCGCGGTGTTTTCGCCCCTCACCCCGGAGTGTGAGGAACGCGCCGCCGCCATTCTCGGCGACGTCATCCCCGGCATCTTGGTGACCTGCTCCCACGAGCTGGGGCGTATCGGGCTGCTGGGGCGGGAGAACGCCGCCCTCCTCAACGCGGCCCTCGTCCCCCTGGCCCGGCGTACCGTGCGGGCGTTCGTTGCCGCGCTCCGGGAAAGCGGCATCCAGGCGCCCTTGTACCTGACCCAGAACGACGGCACCGTCATGCGCGCCGAGTTCGCGGAGGCGTTCCCCGTCTGGTCGTTCTCCTCGGGGTTCGCGAACAGCATGCGGGGCGCGGCGTACATCTCGGGGCTGGCCGACGCCATGGTGGTGAACGTGGGCGGCACCACCACCGACGTCGGTCACCTGAAGGCCGGCTTCCCCCGGGAGGCCGCCCGGGCCGTCGAGGTGGGCGGGGTGCGCACCCTCTTCCGCATGCCCGACCTCCTCTCCATGGGCCTGGGCGGCGGCTCCATCGTGGACCCCGAGCACCGCACCGTAGGGCCCCTGAGCGTGGGCTATCGCCTCACCGAAGAAGCGCGCGTGTTCGGGGGGAGCACCCTCACCGCCACGGACCTCGCGGTGGCGCTCGGTCTCGCCGACATCGGCGATCGCTCGCGGGTGGCGAACTTGAACGACAAGATGGTCGGTGCGGCGTTCCTCCGCTGCGCCATCCTCATCGAGGAGGGCGTGGACCGCATGAAGATGGACGCCCTCCCCATCCCCCTCCTGGCCGTCGGCGGCGGCGCCTTCCTCGTGCCCCCGGAGCTTTTCGGGATCAGCGAGGTGATCCACGTGGAGCACGCCGACGTGGCCAACGCCGTGGGTGCCGCTATCGCCCAGGTGAGCGGAGAGGTGGACCAGGTGTTCAGCGGGGTCGGCCGGGAACGCGCCCTGCAGGAGGCCGAGGGGATCGCCCGCAAGCGAGCGGTGGAGGCCGGCGCTTCCGCGGCGACGCTCACGCTCGTGGAGGCCGAGGACATCCCCCTGCCCTACCTCCCCGGCGATGCGCTGCGGGTGCGGGTGCGGGTGGTGGGCGAGGCCTCCCCCATCACCTCGTCCAGGGACGCCAACACGTAGGGCCAGAGCGCCGGCGCCCCCTCCCGGATGGGCTCCATGCGGGCAAGCACCTGGGCCCGGGTGATGCCGTGCCGTTTCCAGGTGCCGCCCTGGTTGTGCACGTTCTGCAGGAGCGCGTGGAAGCGGTCCAGCGCGTTGGCGAAGCGCGCCTCGGGGGTGGCGCCGGCCTCGAACTCGTCCCAGAGGCCGCGGAGCCGCTCCGCCTGATCCGGCGGCAGGAGCCCGAAGAGGCGCTCGGCAGCCCGCTGCTCGCGCTCCTCCTTGTCCGCGTTCGCCGCCACGTCGAAGGCGAAGGTGTCGCCTGCGTCGATCTCCACAACGTCGTGGACGAGGAGCATGGTGAGCGCACGCTCCCGGTCCAGCTCTCCGGGAGCGTACTCGGCCAGAAGCGCCGCCATCACCCCGAGGTGCCAGGAGTGCTCCGCGCTGTTCTCCAGGCGTGACTCGCCGATGACCATGGTGCGGCGCAGCACGAGCTTCAGCTTGTCCAGCTCCACGAGGAAGTCGAGCTGGCGCCGCAGGCGCGAATCGGTCACGGAGGTGGGCCTATCGCCTCAGGAGCCGGCCCGGCTTCGCGGGCTGGAGCTCGCCCTCGGCGATGACCGGCACGCCGTTGACGAGCACCCAGTCCACCCCGGTGGCGTACTGGAGGGGGTTCTCGTACGTGGCCCGGTCCTGGATGGAGTCGGGATCGAACACGAGGAGGTCCGCCACCATCCCCGGCGCCACGATCCCGCGGTCGAACAGCCCGAGGCGGTGGGCCGGCATGGACGACATGCGGCGTACCGCGTCCTCCAGCGTGAGCGCCCGGTCCTCGCGGACGTACTTGGCGATGATCCGGGGGAAGGTGCCGTACGCCCGGGGATGGGCGCTTTCCGCCGTGGCCGGATTGGACGGGGAGGCATCCGTGTCCACCATCACCCAGCTCCGGCCGAAGGCGGCGAGCTTCTGACCTTCGTCCATGGAGAGAGGGTTCACGCTCACGCCGCCGGCCTGCACCAGGTCGAAGAACAGGGTCCAGGGGTCGGTCCCGAGGATGCGCGCGGCGCCCGCCACCGACTGGCCCACCACGCGCCTGTTCACCGATCCGGGGGCACTGCTGAGCCGGATGTTGTCCCAGTTCATGCCCGCGTGCCGGTACCAGTTCTCCCAGTCCGACGTGGTCTCCATCTCCCGGCGCACCTCCCGGCGCACCTCCGGGTCGGAGAGCCTGTCGCGGAAGGCGCGGGATCCCTCGGTGAGGTGCCGTGGGTGGACCAGGGAGCCGATGCCGAGTCCGCTGCGCAGGTAGGGGTAGACGTCCGAGGTGACGTCCATCCCCGCGGCACGGGCCGAGTCGATCAGCGCCAGCGCCCTCTCCATGAGGGGCCAGTTCTCCCGGCCCGCCGCTTTGATGTGGTAGATGTGGACGGGCACGCCCGCGCGCGAGCCGACCGTAAGCGCCTCGCGGATGGCCTCCAGGAGCGCGTAGCTCTCGTTCCGCATGTGGGTGAAGTAGACCCCACCGTACTCTCCGGCCACCTCGGCCAACTCGACGAGCTCCTCGGTGGAGGCGTACGTCGCCGGAGGGTAGATGAGCGCCGTGGACACCCCCACCGCGCCGTCCTCCATGGCCCGGCGCACGTGCTCCCGCATCTCGTCGAGCTGCTCCGCTGTAGGCTGGGCGTCGGTGTCGCCCAGAACCACCCGGCGAACCTGGGTGGCACCCACGTTGTGGATCACGTTCAGCGAGATCCCGTAGCGCTCCATGATCTGGCAGTACTCGTCCAGCGTCTCCCAGCGGAGCGTATCGCTGCCGATGACCCTGGGCCGCCGCGTGCTGTCGGCGCGCTGGGGGGCCGGGGAGCTACCTTCTCCGGACAGATACGTGGTGATCCCCTGGCGGAGCTTGCTCTCCGCGCTGGGCGGATCGGTGATGAGGACCAGGCTGGACTGCCCCATCATATCCACGAACCCGGGCGCCACCACACGGCCGGCGGCGTCGATGACCCGCTGGGCGTGATATCCCTCGAGGTCCCCGATGGCCGCAATGCGGTCCCCGGTGATCCCGATGTCCGCCCGGTACCAGGGGTTTCCCGCCCCGTCCAGCACCCGGGCGTGGGTGATGAGGATGTCGAAGGGGAGCTTGGCGTTCGGGTCGGGGACGACCTCCGGGGCGCAGGAGGCAGCGGCGAGCGCCAGGAGCGCCAGCGTCGGGAGAGGGGGTCGGCGGGCCATGGTGTGTAACGGAGGTTGCCGGAGGCCGGGGGGCGGGGGGGAGAACGTGCCGCCCGGTCGTGGGCGTGGCAAGGGCGGGGATGGCGGCCCGGTCCGGGCAGGGCCATCGTGGTGCAGGGAGACACGCCATGAAACGAAAGCCCCACGGCATCTTCTGCCTCGAGGACGATTGGTGGCACGACTTCAATCGCACCTCGACGGTCCGGCCCGTCCTCGCGCTCATCTCCCAGGGAGTGGCCAGGGACGTGCCCCACGTGCACCGGGACGTGGGCACCCGGGAGGAGTTGGTGTACTACCTGAAGCGCTGGCGGCAGAAGGGTGCCGGCCAGTACGCCATCCTCTACCTGGCCTTCCACGGCGACGAGGGGGCCATCCTCGTCGGTGACCGCCGCCGCAAGGGCGCCAGGGTGACGCTGGACGACCTGGCGGACATGCTCGGGACGGGACTCACCGGGAGGATCGTGCACTTCGGGTCCTGCGAGACCATGGGCGTGGACAAGCGCCACATCCGGCGCTTCCTGAACCGCACCGGACTCGTCGCGGCCGCGGGGTTCAAGAGCGAGGTGGACTGGCTCACCTCCGCGGTCTTCGACGTCCTCCTCTTCGAGGCGATGCTGCGCTACTCCCTCACCCCCCGGGGAGCACGGGCCATCCGCGCCAGGATGTGGAACGAATACCGGGCGCTCTGCGACCGCCTGGACTTCCGCATGATCGTGCGCCACACGCTCTTGGCGGGGCCTTCCCGGGACTCCACGACAGGTATATAGTTCTAACTTCAATTTGTTTCGACCTTCGCAAGGCCGAGAAATGACGGTTCGGGTGTGGGACTCCAAGTCGTGTTGTTGTCGTCGCTCCCCGGAGGAGGCGGTACGGGGCACCGGCGGCGCGGGGCATTCCACGTGACCTGATCCGGAACCACCTCTGCCGACCTCCGGGCGCATCGGACAGTCCGGCGAGGCAAAGGGGCGCCACCGGGCCGAGCCCGGCGGCGCCCCTTCCCTTTTCCACCCTCCACGGCCCGTCCCCCGGGCCGGAAGGCACTGCCATGAGGATCTTCGACGACGTCACCCAGCTCATCGGAAACACGCCCCTCGTCCGCCTGCGCCGCCTCGCCGAGGGCGCCCAGGCCGACGTGGTGCTGAAGCTCGAGTACTTCAACCCGGCACACAGCGTGAAGGACCGCATCGCCGTCGCCATGATCGACGACGCGGAGAAGGCCGGGCTCCTCCACCCCGACTCGGTCATCATCGAGGCGACCAGCGGCAACACGGGGATCGGCGTGGCGTTCGTCGCCGCCTCCCGGGGGTACCGCTGCATCCTCGTGATGCCCGACACCATGAGCCGCGAGCGCCGCACGCTGCTCCGCGCCTACGGGGCGGAGCTGGTCCTCACGCCGGGTGCCGACGGGATGGCCGGCGCCATCCGCAAGGCCGAGGAGCTGGCCGCCGCCGAGCCCCGGAGCTTCGTGCCCCGCCAGTTCGACAACCCGTCCAACCCGGAGATCCACCGCCGCACGACCGCCGAGGAGATCTGGCGGGATACCGACGGGCAGGTGGACGTCCTCGTCGCGGGCGTGGGCACCGGCGGGACCATCACCGGGGTGGGCGAGATCCTCAAGGAACGGCGACCCTCGGTGCGGGTCGTCGCCGTGGAGCCGGCCGCCTCCCCCGTGCTGTCCGGGGGAGCCAAGGGCCCCCACCCCATCCAGGGGATCGGGGCCGGGTTCATCCCGTCGATCCTCAACATCCGCATCTACGACGAGGTCGTCGCCGTGGAGGCGGAGCGCGCCTTCGAGACCGCCCGCGCCCTGGCCCGGGAGGAGGGGCTCCTGGTGGGGATCTCCTCGGGAGCGGCGGTGTGGGCGGCCCTGGAGGTGGCCCGGCGCGACGAGAGCCGGGGCAAGCTCATCGTCACCGTGGTGCCGTCGTTCGGCGAGCGGTACCTGAGCACCGCGCTCTACGCTGGCCTGTCGGACTGAAGGAGAGGACGATCCCATGCTCTCCACCCTCCGCGAGGACGTGCGCGCCGTCTTCCAACGTGATCCCGCCGCCCGGAGCCATCTGGAGGTCTTCCTGTGCTACCCGGGCCTCCACGCCGTGTGGGGACACCGCGTCGCCCACGCCCTCTGGCGCCGCGGGCTCTGGCTCCCGGCGCGCTGGCTCTCCCACCTGATCCGGGCCCTCACGGGGATCGAGATCCATCCCGGCGCCGTCCTGGGGCGGAGGATCTTCATCGACCACGGCCTGGGGGTCGTCATCGGCGAGACGGCGTTGGTGGGCTCGGACGTAACGCTTTATCACGGCGTGACCCTGGGTGGCACGAGCCTCGCCCGGGGAAAGCGGCACCCGACGCTCGAGGACGGCGTGGTGGTGGGTGCCGGGGCCAAGATCCTCGGTGACATCGTCGTGGGAGCGGGAAGCCGCGTCGGGGCCAATGCCGTGGTGGTGAGGCCCGTCCCCCCGGACTCGGTGGTGGTGGGCGTCCCCGGCGAGGTGGTCCGGCGGAGCGCGACGGCGCACCCCGCCCCCGGCGCCGACCTGGAGCACGGCGAGCTCCCCGACGTGCTGGGTCAGGCCCTGGTGTCGGTGATGGACCGGGTGGACGCCCTGGAGAAGAGGCTGGAGGGACGGCTGGCACCCGAGCCCCACCCCCACCAGCCCACCGCCGGAGCGTGGAAATGGGAGGACTTCGTGATCTGACGCCTCCTCACCCGCAATCTTCGCACCCGTCCCAGCAGTAGGTGCAGAGCTTCTCCTTGGGGAGGCCGATGGCCTCCACCAGGTCGGGGAGCGTCTGGTAGCGGAGCGTGGTGAGCTTCAGGCGCGCGCGGATGCGCTCCACCATCTCGGCGTACTCCGGAGTGGTGTGGTCGGCGTAGCGCTCGGGATGGGGCGTGTTCTCGTTGCCTTCGATCTCCCGGATGGCCTTTCGCGCCGCCAGGTCCAGCGAAGAGCGCGAGCGGGAGAAGTTGAGGTACTTGCACCCGAACACCAGGGGCGGGCACGCCGGGCGCATGTGCACCTCCTTCCCGCCGTAGTCGAACACCCGCTGTACGATGTCCTGCAGCTGCGTGCCGCGTACGATGGAGTCCTCGCAGAACACCATGCGCTGCCCGTCGATGAGCTCCCGGATGGGGATGAGCTTCATGCGCGCCACCAGGTCCCGAATGCTCTGGTCCTGGGGCATGAAGCTGCGGGGCCAGGTGGGCGTGTACTTCACGAAGGGACGGCTGAAGGGGAGGCCCGACTCCACGGCGTATCCGATGGCGTGGGAGGTTCCCGAGTCCGGGATCCCCGCCACCACGTCGGCCTCCACGTCGTCACGGCGGGCCAGCGCCTGCCCGCACCGGTAGCGTGATTCCTCGACGTTGATCCCCTCGTAGGACGACGACGGGTAGCCGTAGTACACCCAGAGGAACGCGCACACCTTCATGGTGTCGCCCGGGGGCCGCACCCGCTCCACGCCGTCGGCGGTGATGTGCACGATCTCGCCCGGCCCCAGATCGCGTTCGGGCTCGTACCCCAGGTTGGGGAGCGCGCACGACTCCGACGTGGCGCAGAAAGCACCTTCCTTGCGCCCGACGACCACCGGCGTGCGCCCCATCCGGTCCCGGGCCGCCCACAGGCCGTCGTCCGTGAGGACGAGGATGGAGCACGATCCCTCGATCTGCTCCTGCGCGCTCCGGATGCCGTCGGCGAAGGTTCCCTCGGCGTTGATGAGGGTGGCCACCAGCTCGGTGGGGTTGATGTACCCGTGGGCGATCTCGGCGAGATGGGTCCCCCGGCGCTTGAGAGCCGTCCGGGCCAACGCATCGGCGTTGTGGACCACCCCCACCGTGACCACGGCGAAGGTCCCCAGGTGAGAGCTGACCAGGATGGGCTGGTCGTCGTAGTCGCTGATGACCCCGACGCCCGCCGTTCCCGACAGGCGCTTCACGTCGTCCTCGAACTTGGAGCGGAACTGGGTGTTGCGGATGTCGTGGATGAACCGCTTGAAGGCGCCGTTGCGCGCCACCGCGAGGCCGCCACGCTGGGTGCCCAGGTGGGACTGGTAGTCCGTTCCGAAGAACAGGTCGTTGACGCAATCCTCCCGGGAGGCCACGCCGAAAAAGCCGCTCATCTACGCTCCGATCCGCTGCTTGGGGTGACAGGGTGTCGCGGGCAGGATAGTCAATTTAGACCCGAGAGTGGGGGCCGCACACTGCTCCATGTCACCTCCCCATGACAGCCAGGAACGCCGAGATCGTCACCACAGACGCCACAGACGCCACCAGGACGGTCCGTGCCGCCACCGGAGCCGCGACGGCGTGTCGCGCCCCGAACAGGTAGACGTTCACCCCGGTGGGCATGGCCGCCATGAGGACGGCGGCATCGGCCCAGACCCCCCCCAGCCCCAGAACCGGCACCGCCACGACCCAGACCAGCAAGGGGTGCACCATGAGCTTCAGGGCGGCCAGGGTCCAGGGCGCCGCGCCGTCGGTGCCCGATGGGTTCCCGGCCAGGGAGGCCCCCATGGCGAAGAGGGCGCACGGCATGGCCGCCGTCGCCAGCAGTCCGGCGAGGCGGTCCAGCCATCCCGGCAGCGTCACGCTACCCAGGTTGGCCGCGAGCCCGATCAGGATCCCCATGACGATGGGGTCCTTCACCAGCGCCTTGGCCAGCGTGGCGGCCTGCTCGGACGCCGACACTCCCTCCCCCCGCCCCAGGTGCACCAAGGCCAGCGTCAGGGGCATGAAGGTGGCCGAGTGGAACGCGATGATGAGAAAGACGGGGAGGGCGGCCTCGGGCCCCAGAGCGGGAAGAGCGATGGGGATCCCCAGGAACACCGTGTTGGAGAAGGACGCAGCCATGCCGAAGATGGCCTGCTCATGGGTCGGACGGCCGAATCCCCATCGCGCCACCGCCATCCCCACGGCGTAGGTGGCCAGCGCGGGGACATAGAACGCCACCAAGATGGTCCACGGGATCCGCTCGGGGATCTCCATCCCCGCCATGTTCTGATAGAGAAGGACGGGGAGGGCGAAATTGAAGACGAAGGTCACCAGCCCTCGCACACCTCCCGGGTCCAGGACCGAGGCCCGGACCGCAACGAACCCCAGGGCGACCAGCCCGAAGACCGGGGCGACCAAGTCGAGGAGCGAAGTCAAAGCCCCTCCCGCTGGGAGGCTTCCACGGCCACATTACGTGGGTTGACCTGCTCCTGCCCTGTCCCCTGGACGGAAACGGCGGAAGGCAGGCCTCCCGATGTGCCACCGGTCCGGATGGATCCACCCCGGACCCTCTGCGATAACATCTTCCGCCCCCCGAAAGACGAGGACGCCGGCCCGGTCCTGTCGACCGGGTAGGCGATGGGGAAACGATGACGGAGCGACCCCTCGGCATCAACAGCTGGCTCGTCCACGGTGGCTATCATCCCGACGCCACGGGCGCGGTCAACGTACCGATCTACCTCAGCTCCACCTTTGCCTTCCGCGACGCGGACCATGGCGCGGCCCTCTTCGCCGGGTCGGAGGAGGGCTGGATCTACACGCGCATGGGCAACCCCACGACCCACGCCCTGGAGCTGAACGCCGCCGGCCTCGAGGGAGGTTCCGGAGCGGTGGCGACCAGCTCCGGGCTGGGCGCCGTGAACACCATCTACATGGCGCTCCTGGGCACGAACGCCCACGTGGTGAGCACCGCCTCGGTGTACGGCCCGAGCAGGGGGCTCCTGGAGAAGCACTTTGCCCGCTTCGGCGTCCAGGCCTCCTTCGTGGTCTCGTCCGATCTGGACAACGTGCGCCGCGCCATGCGTCCCGAGACACGGCTCGTGTACGTGGAGTCCCCGTCCAACCCCGCCATGCAGGTCACGGACATCGCCGGCGCGGCGGAGATCGCCCACGCCCACGGCGCGCTCCTGGCGGTGGACAACACCTTTGCTAGCCCGTACCTCCAGCGCCCCCTGGAGCTGGGAGCCGACATCGTGCTCCACTCGGTGACCAAGTACCTCAACGGCCACGCCGACGTGATCGGCGGCATCGTAGTGGCGAAGGACCCCGACGTCGTGAAACGCCTCCGGGAGGTCATGGTCGGCGCCGGGTGCAACATGGACCCCCACCAGGCGTTCCTCGTGCTGCGCGGCCTGAAGACGCTGGGGATCCGCGTGGAGCGCGCCCAAGCCAGCGCCGCCGTCATCGCGCGGTGGCTGGAGGCCCACCCGAAGGTGAGGAGCGTGCGCTACATCGGGCTCCCGTCGCACCCACAGCACGAGCTGGCTCGCCGCCAGATGAAAGGGTTCGGGTGCATGATCGCCTTCGAGTTGACGGGCGGCTACGAGGCGGGCAAGAAGCTCATGAACCACGTCAAGCTGGCGACGCTGGCGGTGTCCCTGGGCGGAGTGGAGTCCCTCATCGAGCACCCGGCCTCCATGACCCATGCCGCCATGACCAGGGAAGCCCGCGAAGAAGCCGGGTTCACAGACGGGCTGGTCCGGTACTCGGTGGGCATCGAGGACACCGAAGACCTCATCGCGGATCTGGAGCAGGCGCTGGCGAGCGTGTAGGGCGAACGAACTTCCGGGGGCTCCCCTGGTATAACAGATATAAAGGACACGACCGGGCTGCCTCCCACCTCGGTCGGAAATCCCTGACACGGGGTCACTACCCCGGAGGTGAGACATGGTGCGGGAGATTCGACGCAGCGTGCTGGTCGGCCTGGCCCTGGCGCTGGCAGCAGGACCGCTTACGAGCCTGGGAGCCCAGCAGCGCTACCGGGTGCTCATCCCGGATCTCCGGGCCGAGGGCACAACCGACAAGAAGTTCGGGGAGAACGTGGCCAAGGAACTCAGGTCGCTCATCGACGACATGAACACGCACCAGTCCGTGCCCGAGCGGGACATCGACCAGGGGTTCCGGCGGCTGAAGATCGATGACGACCAGGTGGACTGCGCCGTGGTGAAGCAGCTGGCTACGGAGGAAGAGTACCCCCTGGTTCTGTGTGCCACGTACGCGGAGGGCGGCGGCGGAATGGCCATCACCGCCGAGTTCGTGGATGTCCGCTCCGGCGAATCGTTCAAGGTGAGCCCCAAGAGGGTGGCGGCCCAGGCGCCGACCGACGCGGCCCAGCATATCTACACCGAGTTCAGCAACTACGTCGAGGAGATCCGGAGCACCGCGATCTGCACCGACTACGTGAATAGCGAGATCTGGGACCAGGGGCTCGAGGCCTGCGGCCGTGCCGCCGAGATCAACCCCAACGCCGTGACCCCTCGCTACCAGCTCTCGAAGATCTACCTGCAGACCCAGCGCTACCCTGAAGCTCTGGGTGCCCTCGACCGCGTTCTCGAGATCAACCCCACGCACCAGGACGCCCTCCAGATGGCCGGCTACGTGGCCTCCCAGCTGAAGCAGGACCAGGATGCGTTGGACTATTACCGCCGCTACCTGGAGGTCGTCCCGGGGAACGCTGCGGTGCGCACCCAGGTGGCCTACCGGGTGGCCCAGGCCGGAGATCCCGGCGCGGCCATGGAGCTCATGCAGAAGGGCGTGGACAACGACCCGAGCAACCTGAGCCTGTGGGAGCAGCTCGGCGGCTACGCGTTCTCCGCGGGAGCCAAGGTCAACAGCGCCCGCACGGACTCCTCCGCCGTGTCCCCGGACGCCGTGCCTCTCTTCCGGAAAGCCATCGAGGCCTACGAGAACGTGTTCGAGGCGAAGGGGGCCGAGACGCCTGTCGCCCAGGTCCGCAGCATCATCTCCGCCTACCTGATCCTGGGTGAGGCGGACAACGCCGTCGCGTTCGGAGAGCGGGCCCTGCAGGCCCATCCCGGCGAGGCCGACCTGTGGTGGGTCCAGGCCGACGCCCTCCATCGGGCGGGCTTGCTCCCTGATGCCCTCACAGCGCTGGACCGGGTGATCTCGCTCGATCCGTCCTACCCGATGGCCGCGCTGCGGCGGGGCGAGTGGCTCCTGGCGGCAGGCCGGCTCGACGACGCGGCGACGTCATTGAAGAGCCTCGCCACCAGCAACCCCGCTCAAGCCGACGCCGCGGGCAGCCTCCTGGTCGCCCACGCCTACGCCAAGGGCGTGCAGCCCAAGCGCTGGAACGAGGCCATCCCGCCCCTGGAGGCCGCGCGGGGGATCCCCGGGCTGTCGTCGGACACCAACCAACAGATCAACTTCTGGCTCGCGTTCAGCATCATGCAGGGGACCATCCCCCAGCAGGAAGCCAGGACCATCGAGACTGCCCGGGCCTCGCTGCCCAAGTTCGAGCGGGCACGTGAGCTGTTCCAGCAGGTGGGTAGCTATCCCAGCAAGGTGAGGATCGACCTGGGGCAGTTGGTCACCGCGGTGGATCAGTACATCGAGATCCAGGAGACCATCATCCGGCGGGGGCGCTGAGGCCTTGAGCCGGAACGCATTCGGGCTGTAGAGGAGCGCCCTCCCGCTCTTCGCCGTCCGGCTCCGGCCCCGGCGGCCTTCCGGCCGCCGGGGCCGGTCTGCGTCGGTGGAGCAGCCGCTTCAGCGGCCGTCCAACACCCGCAGCGCCACGTAGAAATTCGGGTCCACCCTCAGCGCCGCGCCCACGGGCGCGTCCATGCTCTTCCAGTCCCGGGCCGGACGGATCCAGGTCAGGGGCTCCTCCCCCACCGCCACGCGCACGGGCATGTCGAAACCGGGGACCACGTCGGCCCAGCGGTAGGCCAGCCTCCCCGCCTCGCGGACCAGCTCCAGGGTGGGCACCTGGGTCGTGCGGAGGTACTGCTGGAAGAACCCGGCCAGGGGGATCCCGGTGGCCTCGCTCAGGTACGTCTCCACCTGGGCGCTGGAGACGGCCTGGTGGCGGAACTCCCGGGCGAGGCCGCGGAGCGTTCCCCTCCAGCGCTCGTCGTCGTCCACCAGCTGCCGCAGGGTGTGGAGCATGTTCCCGCCCTTGTAGTACTTGTCCCCCGATCCCTGGTCGTTCACGCCGTAGTCGCCAATGATGGGCCTGTCGTTGGCGATGCGCTCGCGCGTGCCGATGACGTACTCGGCTCCCGCTTCCTTCGAACCGGTGAGACACTCGGTGTAGAGGCTCTCGGCGTAGTTGGCGAGGCTCTCGTGAATCCACAGGTCACCGCTCTCGGCGGCGGTGACGCTGTTGGCGAACCATTCGTGCGCCGACTCGTGGATGATGATGAAATCCCACTTGAGCCCCTGCCCCGTCCCCGACAGATCAGTCCCCCGGTAGCCGTTCTGAAATCCGTTCCCGTACGCCACGGCGCCCTGGTGCTCCATGCCCAGGTGTGGGGTCTCCACGAGCTTGTAGCCGTCGGCGTAGAACGGATACGGGCCGAACCACTTCTCGAAGCAGCGCATCATCGGGGGCACCTGGGCCCACTGTCGGCGCGCCTCCTCCTCGTTCTCGGCCAGGGGCCAGTAGTCCAGCGTGAGCGGGCCGTCCTCCCCGTCGAAGATCTCCTGCCAGTGGGCATAGCTCCCGGCATTGACGGCGATCCCGTAGTTGTTGATGGGCAAGGTGACGAACCACTCCCAGGTGGTGGTGCCATCGTCGTTCACCGTCGTGGAGCGGAGCCGCCCGTTGGAGACGTTCACCATGGGGGTGGGCACGGTGACGGCGATGCGCTGGCTGTCCGGCTCCTCGCTCCCGTGATCCTTGTTGGGCCACCAGGCGCTGGCGCCCAGGCCCTGGTTGGCGGTGGCAACCCAGGGATTCCCCCTCCCGTCCTCCTCCCAGATGAACCCGCCGTCCCAGGGAGGCCGGACTGCCACCACGGGCTTTCCGCCGTAGTGCACCGTGACCGTGTGGACCTCGCCGGGGTTCTGCTGTCCGGGAAGGCGCACGAAGAAGGCATTCCCGTCTCTTCGGTGGGTGAGCTTGGTCCCGCCGAGCACCATGCTGTCCACCTCCAGAGGCGGCTGCAGGTCGATCTGCAGTTCCTGGCCGGGCTGGAGGACCCGGTAGGTGATGCCGTTCCAGCCGGTGATGCTCGAATCGGCAGGGGTCACCCGCACGTGGAGGTCGTAGAAGGTCACGTCCCACCACGCCCGGGCCGGGCCCACCGAGCCCCGCAGCGTGTCGGCACGGCTGTAGGAGGGCCGCTCCTGGGAGATCCCGACCGCCGGGAGGGCGCCGACGAGGAGGGCGAGGGCAAGATGGGCGGGGCGTACGCGCATAACGACTCCGTAGTCGCGGGGATTGCCATTCGAAGCTACGGATCCCGTGAGGCTGGCGAAATCGCCCGGGAAGTCGAATCGTGATGCATCCTACACGGCTCGAGGACGGCCCCATGAGCAAAGAGAGCTCTAAGCCCCCGAAGCGGGTCCTCGTCGCCGAGGACACCGAGGTCGTCTCCCACCTCATGCTGCGCCTCCTCGAGGAGGCCGGCTACGAGGTGGCGCTGGCCCGTGACGGGGAGGAGGCCTTGGCGCAGGTGGACGCCTTCCGCCCCGACCTCCTCCTCCTGGATCTCATGATGCCCAAGCTCCACGGCATCGAGGTGCTCCGCCGCCTGCGAGCCAGCGAGGAGACCCGCCGGCTGGGCGTCATCGTGTGCACCGCGAAGTCGTTCAAGACCGAGCACATGGTGGCTTCGGAGCTGGGCGCGTTCGCGTTCCTCCCCAAGCCTCACAGCAATCAGCAGCTTCTGAACGTGGTGGCCGCCTACTTCGCCGGGCGACCGGCGCCGGCGGATATGGCCGTGGCCTCCTCCCCCGCAGGAGAGGCATACAGGCCGGACATGGAGACCGGGAGGGGACGCCTCGCGTTCTGGGGCACGCGCGGCTCCATCCCCACCCCCGGCGCGGCGTTCATGCGCCACGGCGGGAACACCTCGTGCATGCAGGTCGAGCACGGCGGCGACATCCTCGTCTTCGACGCCGGCTCGGGAATCCGGGAGCTGGGGCTGGAGTTGATCAAAGGCCCGCCGCGACGGATCCACCTGTTCATCACCCACACCCACTGGGACCACATCCAGGGATTCCCCTTCTTCACGCCAGCGTTCCTCCCCGGCTGGGAGTTGGTGGTCTATGGCGCCGAAGGGTTCGGCAAGAGCCTGGAGGCCGTGTTCCGCGGCCAGCTGGACCAGGACTACTTCCCCGTGCAGATGGAGGACATGAACGCCTCCATCGAGTTCCGCCACCTTACGCCCGAACCCGTGCGCGTGGGCGAGGTCACGGTCACCTGGGAGTACGCCCAGCACCCGGGCGCCACCGTGGGCTACAAGATCGACGTGGCGGGCACGGTGCTGAGCTGGTTCCCCGACGACGAGTTCCTGTTCGGATACCTGGGCGCCCCCGAGGATCTCACCCTGGACGACCCCCGCCTGGCCCCGTACCACCGCGCCGTGGCCTTCCTGTCGGGCGTGGACATCCTGGTCCACGAGGCCCAGTACACCGCCGCCGAGTATCCGGGAAAGGTAGGGTGGGGGCACAGCTCCATCCCCAACGCGGCGCTGCTGGCGAAGCTGGCAGGCGTGAAGCGCTGGATCGTGACCCACCACGACCCCATGCACGACGACCACTACCTGGAGCAGAAGCTCAACCTCACCCGTCAGCAGTTGGCGCGCCTGGGGCACGCCATCCCGGTGTGCCACGCCTACGACGGCATGGTGGAGTTCCTGTAGGTCAGCGGTAGGTCACCGAGGCCATGCGCCCCCGCCAGTAGGGGACCTCCACGCCGTCCACCACCCACGCCACCTCGCCCTGCAGGGGGATGCGGTAGCCGTCCACCTCCTGGTGGTCCCAGAAGCGCCCCACCCAGGGCCTGGGGACATAGGCGCCGTCCACCTCCACGGGTCGGTCGGGCACGAAGATGGACGTCAGGTCGCCTTCGGCATCGAACCGGAACTGCACCGCCACCTGAACGCTTCCGTCCCTCAGGGTGGCCTCGGCGGTGCTGTCGTCCACGGCGCGCCAGACGAGTCCTTCCCCGGGGAGGAGGCGCGTCGGCATCCAAGCCGCCTCGGCCAGGTACCGGCAGAGGGCGCCCTCGGCCAGCTCACGGGTAGGCTCGGCCTCCACCATGACGACGAGCGACGCCACGGCCCCTCTCATCATGCCTGTCCCCCCGGCATAGCCGTCGCGCACCCTCACGGGGACCATGGGCGCCATGGCGATGGTGGCATCCCAGAGGAACCCCGGCGGATAGGCCCGCACGTGCTGGGTCGCCCGGAAGGGGCGCCAGCCCGTCTCGCCCTTCCCCATCTGGAACGTGCCCTCCTGCACGAACTTCGCCATCCGCGCAGGCGCCGTGCCCGCGGGCACGGACCGCGCCAGGTAGCGCAGCACCACCGGGGGTGCGGCCGCCGAGTCGGGCGGAGCGAGTCCCTCGGGTGCGCGGGCGCCGGCCTCGAGATCGCGCTTGAGCCGCTCCGTGGCACGGCCCCAGAGGGCCATGGCCACCAACACGGTGACCACGGCCAGGACCACCACCGTCGCCGCGGCGGCGCCGACCACGGTGAGCACCTTCATGTCCCAACGGCTACCGGCGGGCGGCCTTCAGCTCGTCGGCGATGTGCGCGGCGTCGTAAACCCTCCGGAGCGCCTCGGTGATGGCCAGCGAGTGGACGCTGACGCACCGCGACACTTCGTCGGTGAAGATGAAGCGGTTGGGAAGCATCTCGATGTTCCCGTCGAACACGAGCCCCACCACCTCCCCGGCGCGGTTCACCACCGGGCTCCCCGAGTTGCCACCGATGATGTCGGCGGTGGACACGAAGTTCATGGGCGTCTTCATGTCCAGCTTCGACTCGGCCATCTTCCACTGCTCGGTGAGCTGGAAGGGGGGCTTGTCGTCGAATTCGGCGCTCCGGGCGTAGAGCCCGTAGAAGCTGGTCTTGTACGGCGCGATGGTCCCGTTGTAGGGGAAACCCTTCACCACGCCGTCGCTGATGCGCAGCGTGAAGGTGGCGTCGGGGGGGAGCGCCGTGCCGTACGCGGCGAAGATGGCCTGACCCAGCTTCTCCGCGTTGGCGGAGATGACGCTGCCGAGCTGCGCGGCGTGCCTCACGTAGCTGTTGGCTGTGGCCTCCAGCTCCCGCGCGGCGACGATGAAGGGGTCCGTGCTGGACTGCACGGCCCTCGCGCCTCCGTCCACCAGCGCCTTGCGCGCCGCCACATCGCCCAGCGTGCTGGGCGCCAGCAGCGCCTCGGCGGCCGCCTCGGGGGTCCGCCCCTGCAGGAAGGCGCGCACGAGCGGATCACCGTCGCCGAGCTCCTTCTGCGCGGTGGCCAGCCACATGGCGAGCTGGCCCTTCTCCAGCTTCACGTCCAGGGGCTGGTCGCGCAGCAGCCCCTCCTTCACCCGCTCCATTCCCGCCTCGTCCCACCCGGGGAGGCGCTGGGCCGCGGGGAGCGCCGCCTGGCCGGCCAGCCGGACGAGGCCGAGGGCGCGCCCCGCCAACGTGGAGCCGCCCATGGCGTAGTGGCGGCTCTGCGTCGCGAACGTGGCCAGCTCGAGCTGGGCGCCGGCGATCTCGTCCCACGCCGCGCCGTATGTCGCCTTCAGCGCCGGGTCGGCCTCGATGCGCCCCCGGAAGTCTTTCTCGAAGGCAGCCTTCCGGGCCATGATGCCCTCGTCCAGGAGGCCGGTCAGGTACCCGTTGGTGGCCTTGTACGAGTTCTCGATGCCCAGGATGGTCACCTCGTACTGGCGGGCAGCCTCGGGGCTCTCCGCCGAGAGGCGCCGGAGGAGGTCCAGCCGCCGCTGGTAGTCGGCAAGGCTCGCGGGATAGCTCACATCGCGGAGGTACTCCATCTGGGCGAGGGTGAGCAGGCGCCCGGTGGACCCGGGATTGCCCACCACGAACACGGCCTCGCCGTCGGCGGCGCCCGCCTCGCTCCAGCTCAGCCAGTGAGCCGAGCGCAGGGGTTGGCCGTTCTCGTACGCCCGCATGAACGACACGTCCAGGTCGAAGCGGGGATAGGTGAAGTTGTCCGGGTCACCGCCGAAGGCAGCGGCTTCCTGCTCTGGGGCGAACACCAGGCGGACGTCGTCGTACCGACGGTACTGGTAGAGGGAGTACATGCCGCCGTTGAAGAAGGCCACCACCTGGCAGCGGAGCCCCGAGTCCTTCTCGCACCGGGCCTGCATCGCCTGGATGGCCGCGTCGCGCTGGGCGACCTGCTCCGCCGCGGTCGCGGCGGTGATGGCGCCGCGGATGGTCCCGGTGACGTCTTCGATGGAGACGAGCTGGTCCACGTACGTCCCCGGGCAACGCACCTCCTCGTCCCGCGTGGCGGCGGTGAAGCTGGTGCGGAGATAATTGGTTTCCGGCGGCGAAACCCGCGCGATGCACGAGCGGGCGCAGTGGTGGTTCGTCATGATGAGCCCGTCCGGGGACACGAACGACGACGAACACCCGGGGAGGCGCACGGCGGCCAGCCTCAGATGGTCCAGCCACGCCTGATCGGGCCGGAACCCGTGGCGGGCTTGCCAGTAGTCCAGGGGCGGGGCGTCGAACGTCCACATCGTGCCGAACTCGGGCACCGACCCCGGGGCGACCTGGACGGCGGGGGTGGCCTGCTGGGCACCGGCAGGGAGAACGAGGAGGAGGGCGGCCAGGGCCGCCGCCGAGAAATGCGTGGACTTCATGACGCCACTCCTGGTGAAGACGCACGGTTGGCCGGGGACGGCCGCAGGGAGGAGGCGCGGCTTATGCCACGGCTCTCGAACGTTACGCAGGAGGGGGTGGGGGGTGAAGGGCCGTGTCGCGTCCGGGGGACGGGTTGCGGCGACTCGCCCTCCCCGGCCACGTTCCATGCGTCCGTCCACCCTGCTTCCATCGCTTCCATCAGGAGGGTCGCTCGTGCCCGCCCGCATCCGTGTCGTCAGAGCCGCCTCGGGTCTCAGCCTCTTCTTCCTGCTCCTCCTGGCCGTTCCCTCCGCAGCCCAGCAGCGGAAGGTCCTCACCTTCACCGACCTGATGAAGATCCGGCAGGTGGCCGATGCGTCCCTATCCGCCGACGGCCGCTGGATCGCACTCACCGCGCGCCCCGACCGGGGCGATCCGGAGGTGCTGGTACACGCCGCCCGCAACGCTACACGCTACAGCGTGCCCCTGGGGAGCAACGCCGTGATCTCCCAGGACGGCGCCTGGGTGGCCGTGCGCCTGAACCCCACCCTGGAGGCCACGGAGAAGGCGAAGGCGGGGGAGGCCCCGCGCAGGGGGATGGCCCTCCTGGCCACCGCCACCGGAGCCGTGACCCAGTTGGCCGACGTGCAGGGCTTCGCCTTCACCGAGGACGGCGCCTGGCTGGCGTACCACCGATTCGAGCCCGAGCCCGATTCGGCAGCCAAGGCCGACGCGCCCACGGGGAAGCGGAAGCCGGGGAGCACCCTGGTCCTGCGGCAGCTCGCCACCGGCAAGGAGCTCGAGGTGCCCCACGTGCGCGCCTTCGCCGCCAGCCCCCACCGGGCCTTGGTGGCGTACGCGGTGGCGTCCCCCGACAACGCCCGGGACGGGCTGTACGTGCGCGACCTCGGCATTGTGGGGGAGCCGGAGAAGACGGTGCATGCCGCCCCCTTCGGCCACTACGCCCAGATGACGTGGAGCGACGTGGGCTCCCTGGCCTTCGTGGCCGCCACGGAGAACGCCGACGGCGAGCCCGGGCGGGGCTCCCTCATGGCCTGGCTGGGCGGCGAGACCCGCACGCTGGTGGCCACCGACGCCGGCCCTGCGGGGTGGGTGGTGCCGGCGGTCAACGAGGTGCGGTGGAGCGAGGACGGAACCCGGCTCTTCTTCGGGTGGCGTCCGCTCCGTGCCGACGAGGTCAAGGACACCACAGGGACCGGGGCGGACACCGCGAAGGCCTTCGACGCCTATGACACCACCGCCATCCTGGCCGGCCGGGGCGTGGACGTCTGGCACTGGAAGGATCCGCGCATCAACTCCCAGCAGAAGATCCTCTGGCCCCGGGAGAAGGAGCGAACCTACCGGGCAGTCCACCACCTGGCCGAGGGGCGCACGGTCTCGCTGGCGGGTCTCGACCTGCCCGAGGTGGACGTGCCCCTCAACGCGCAGGTCGCGCTGGGCAGGTCCGAGATCCCCTACCTTCGGGAGTCCACCTGGACAGGAGGCGGGTTCGACCTCTACGCCGTGACCCTGGAGGACGGCAAGCGCACGCTCATCGCGAAGCGCCCGGGCGGGAGACCCTTCCTCTCCCCCGAGGGCCGGTACGCACTCTACTGGGACGACGGCCACTGGCACCTCTACGACGTGGCGGCGGCCACGACGCGCAACGTCACCGAAGGGCTCCCGGTCTCGTTCGCCAACGAGGACCACGACACCCCCAACGAGCCCGGCGGCTACGGGATCGGCGGGTGGACGGCGGGAGACGAGGCCGTCCTCATCTACGACAAGTTCGATGTCTGGACCGTGCCCACAGGCGGCGGGCGCCCGTGGATGATCACCGACGGCGCGGGGCGCCGGGAGACCCGCCAATTCCGCGTCATCGACACCGACCCGGACACCGAGGCCATCGGTCCCCGCGACCCACTCCTGCTCTCGTCCTACAACGACGAGAAGAAGAACCATGGGTTCTGGCGTGCCCGGGCGGACCGGCCGGGCGTGACACCGCTCCTGGAGGAGGAGCGGCGCTTCGCGTTCCGGGCGAAGGCCGAGGACGCGGACGTGCTCATGTACACGAGGGAGGACTACGACGAGTTCCCGGACCTGTGGGTGGCAGACCTGTCCCTGGGCAACCCGCGCAAGGTCACCGACGTGAACCCCGGGCTCGTCAGCGAGTTCGCCTGGGGCACGTCGGAGCTCACCGAGTGGACGAGCATGGACGGGAGGCGCCTCCAGGGCGTGATCATCAAGCCGGGCAACTACGAGCCGGGAAAACGCTATCCGGTGCTCGTCTACTACTACGAGCTCTACTCCCAGCGGCTCCACGAATTCAACGTGCCGGCGGTGAACCACCGGCCCAGCTTCCCGCTCTACGCCTCCGATGGATACGTGGTCTTCCTGCCGGACGTGCGCTTCGAGATCGGCCGGCCGGGCTACTCGGCCACCAAGGCCGTCGTCCCCGGCGTGCAGCACCTGGTGGACATGGGGCTCGCGGACCCGGCGGCCATTGCGCTGCACGGCCACTCGTGGAGCGGCTACCAGACCGCCCTCGTCGTGACCCAGACGAACCTGTTCAGGACCGCCATCGCCGGCGCTCCGGTGGGCAACATGACCAGCGCCTACTCGGGGATCCGCTGGGGCTCCGGCGTGGCCCGGCAATTCCAGTACGAGCAGGGGCAGAGCCGCTTGAGCGGGAGCCTCTGGGAGGCCCGGGACGAGTATATCGACAACTCCCCGGTCTTCTTCGCCGACCGGATCCACACTCCCCTCCTCATCCTCCACGGGGACAAGGACGACGCGGTGCCCTGGTACCAGAGCATCGAGCTGTACCTGGCCCTCAGGAGGCTGGGCAAGGAGGCGGTGTTCCTTCAATACCGGGACGAGCCGCACCATCCCCAGAAATACGCCAACAAGCTGGACTGGGCGGTGAAGATGAAGGAGTGGCTGGACCACTACCTGAAGGGGGCCCCTGCGGCACCTTGGATCACCGAAGGGGTTCCGTACTCGGGACGCTGACCCGGGCGTGGCGGAATCCCCGACAGCCGGGGGAGCGGTCCTGCATTGGAATCCGGGCTGCGGAAGCCCGCATGACCACGGCGAATCGACACATCTGGAGAACGGAATACCCATGACCCACCCTGCCCGATGCCTCCGGGGCGTCACCCTCCTCGCAGGCCTGATGGCCGCCGCCTGCGCGCCCGGCGACCCCCAGCCCGGCACCCAGGAGAAGGCCATCGCCGGGCTCCCCGAAGGCCATCCCGCCATAGGGAGCATGGGCGCCAGCGGAACCGCACTCACCGGCGTGGTCAAGGAGACCATGGACGGGGGCGGCTATACGTTCGCGCTGCTGGACCTGGGCGACCGGGAGATCTGGGTCGCCGGCCCCGAGACCAAGCTGGATCCGGGAGAGGCGCTGGCGCTCCCCGACACCATGAACATGGGGCAGTTCACGGCCTCCTCCCTCCAACGCACCTTCGATGTCCTCTACTTCACCTCGAGCTTCGGAACGCAGGCACCCCTCGAGGTCGCGGGCATGGAATTCCAGGGGACGGTGAAGGAGACCATGAATTCCGCCGGATACACGTACGCCCTGGTCGAGGCCGACGGCATATCCATCTGGCTGGCGGCGCCGGAGACGGTGCTCGAGGTGGGCGAGGCGGTGGTGTGGAACGGGGGCATGCTCATGAAGGACTTCCACAGCAACACCCTGAACCGGACCTTCGAGACCATCTACTTCGTCGAGGACATCGCGCCCGCCCACCCGGGGGCTTAACAGCTCTCTGAAGAAGGGAGCAGCCCGCGTGGGGGCAGGCTGCGCCCTGCCCCCAGAGATCTCCCCCTACTTGATGGCCCTTCCCGGCGTCCAGGGCACGCCGGCTTCGTCAAGGGCCCGGAGCAGCGCCGGCACCCGCTCGCCCACCAGGGCGTTCAGCCGCGCCACCTCCGGGTCCAGGCGCGACGGCACCAGCGCCAGGGCATCCCGCTCCTGCTGGGTGGGCATGGCGTTGGCCCGGTTCGCCCCCGCAGCGGTGGAGAGAAGCTGGCGGACCGTGCGCACCGGCACGGTGGCACCCCGGCTCGCGGTTCCGCCTCTTCCCACCGCCCCCGCGCCCAGGCTGGCGCGGAGGTCGGTGAGGTCGCGCTCGATCCCCTCGAGGGTCTGCGTCAACGCGGCGGGTGCGTCCACCTTCGCGAGCGCCGCCTTCACCTGAGCCACCTGCTCCCGGACCAGGTCGGACTGGCGCACGGCCATGGTGAGGGTGGCGTTGAGGTGGAGCTGGCGCATGCGGAAATCCCCCAGCTCCGCGAGCTGCGCGTCGGTGAGCCGGAGCAACGGGTCCTTCCTCACCGTGAACGTGCGCTCCTGGGTCGTGCCCCCCACCGACAGACGGGCCGTGTACGTGCCCGGCACCACCGGCGCACCACCCGCACCGGAGGCAGCGTACGCGCCGAACCCCGTCTGCTGCGGCCGCTCCTGAGCCGGCCCGGACCAGGGAGCGTCCATGCGGAAGTCCCAGAGTACGTGGTGGAGCCCGGCCGTGGTAGGCGCCTCCAGCATGCGCACCACCTCCCCCTCCGGTGCCAGGATCTCGAGCTTCAGGCCCGGGGCCGGGGCCTTCAGCAGGTACGAGACGGTGGTACCCACGGGCGGGTTGGCGCCGGCGAAGTTCCGCGTGGCGTGGGTTCCGCTGGTGACGGATGCGTCCGGGGCGATGAGCCACTCCGACTTCACGGGCACGAGGTAGGCGCCCTCCGCCGCCTTCGCTTCGGCCAGGTGCTGGAGCGGGCCCAGGTGGTCCAGGATGTAGAAGCCCCGCCCGTGGGTGGCCACGACGAGGGCGTTGTCCCGGGGGTGGATGGCCAGGTCGTGGACGAGCACGTTGGGGATCCCGCCGCGCATGCGCGTCCAGCTCCCGCCCCCCTCGGTGGAGACGTAGACGCCCAGCTCCGTACCCACGAAGAGGAGGCCGGGGTCGGCGTGGTGCTCAGCGAAGGCGTTCACGTTCCCGGAGAGGGGAAGGTTCGCCGAGATGTTGGTCCAGCTCTTCCCGCCGTCGGCGCTGCGGACGACGTAGGGCTTGAAGTCGCTGGAGCGGTGATTGTCGAAGGTGACATAGATCACCGCCGGGTCGTGGCGCGAAAAGCGCACCTTGCTCACGTACGCCGTGTCCGGAACGCCGGGAAAGCGCGTCTGCTTGTTCCAGCTCTGCCCGTCGTCGGTGGAGATGGCCACCACGCCGTCGTCGGACCCGGTGACGAGGAGGCCGCGCTGGAGCGGCGAGACGTCGATGTCGGAGATGGTGCCGAAGTCCGCCACGCCCTCGTGGAGGGAAACGGCGCCCGCCTCCTGCACCTTCCCCATGAGGGGAAGGGAGTCCTCGTCGATGTCCCGCGTGAGGTCCTCGCCCAGGCGCGTCCAGGTGTCGCCCCGGTCCGCGCTCTTGAACAGATGGTTCCCGGCGAAGTACACCGTGTTGTGGTCCCACGGCGAGATGCGGATGGGCGCGCTCCAGTTGAAACGGTACGCGCGCTCGCCCTCGGGAGCCTGGGGCTGGATCCCCTTCCGGTCCCCGGTGCGCCGGTCGTAGCGCAGGATGACGCCTTCCTGGGACTCCACGTAGGCGATGTCCGGGTCGGTGGGATCGATGGCGGCGTAGAAGCCGTCGCCTCCCGCCATCCGGTGCCAGTCGGCGTTGAAGATCCCCCCACCGGAGCGGGTCCGGCTGGGCCCACCCCACGTGCTGTTGTCCTGGAGGCCCCCGGCGATGCCGAAGAACGGCTCGGCTACATCCAGTCCCAGGGCGTAGAACTGGGCCACCGGGAGGTTCGGGGAGAAGTCCCACGAATCGCCCCGGTCCCGGGATACGTACAGCCCGCCGTCGTTGCCCAGGATGATGTGGGCGGGGTTCTCCAGGTTGATCCACATGGCGTGCTGATCGGCGTGGACCCCGCGCCCCGTGACCCGCCAGGTGGCTCCGCCGTCGGTGGACACCTGGAGTTGGACGCCCAGGTGGTAGACCCGCTCCGGGTCCGTCGGATCCACCCGGATCTCGCCGAAGAACCACGGGATGGAAGCGATGTCGCTGGCCTTGCGCCAACTCGCGCCCCCGTCGTCGGAGCGGTACACGCCTTGCTCCGAGCCTTCCGTCACCGCGTACACCGTGGATGGTCTGGACCTGGACACGTCCAGGCCGATGCGCCCCATGTCCGACGTGGGGAGCCCCTTCGTGAGCTTCGTCCAGCTCTCTCCCCCGTCGGTGGACTTCCAGATCCCGCTCCCCGGGCCACCCCCCACGAAGTTGTAGGCGCGGCGCTCGCGCTGGTGCGTGGCGGCGTACATCACGTCGGGGTCCGAGGGGTCCAGCGCCAGGTCGGCGGCGCCGGTGTGCTGGTCCACGGAGAGACCGTTCCGCCACGTCCTGCCTCCGTCCGTGGTCTTGAAGACGCCCCGCTCCCCTCCCGCCGCCCACAGGGGCCCCACCGCGGCCACCCACACCACGTCGGGGTCCTCCGGATGGATGCGGATCCGCCCCACGTGCTGCGAGGTGCGGAGCCCCATGTGCTCCCACGTCTTGCCGCCGTCAGTGGACTTGTAGACCCCATCGCCGTAGGAAACGGAGCGGAGGTTGTTGTCCTCGCCCGTGCCCACCCAGACGATGTCCGGGTCGGTCGGCGCCACGGCCACCGCCCCGATGGAGGACGGGCCGGCGTCGTCGAAGACGGGCGTCCAGCTCATCCCCCCATTCGTGGTCCGCCAAACGCCACCGCTGGCGGAACCGACATAGAAGTCGGTGCCCAGAAAGCCCCCGGGCGCGCCAGGAGACGAGGCCACGGCGATGTCCTCGATGCGCCCGCTCATCACCGCGGGCCCGATGGACCGGAAGCGGAGGGTGGAGACCAGAGCCGAGTCCGAGAGGGCGTCGGTGGCCGCCGCCGGCCCGCGTGTGCGCTCCTGAGCCTCCCCCGGAAGGGCATAGAATGACGCGAGAGCCGACGCGAGAGCGATGCGGTGCAGGGTGGGGTGCATGGGCTCACCTGTTGGGAGTGCCGGAGTGCCCGGCGCGCGGAGAGTGGACCTTCATCGTCGGCAGGCACCCCACGCCAGGCAAGGGCCTCTCCGAAGCCGGGCGGGCCGGCCCCCCCCGCGAGGTGGCCATCTCCCGCTCTGGAGCCGGTCAGTCCAGCCCGAGGCCCGCTTCCACCGCGTCGGCGTTGCCTTCGCCCGCGGCCTGGCGGAACGCGTCGATGGGGTAGGCGCCCGTGTCGCGGAGCGCAGCGGCCACAGCCATGAGCGTCCACGACTCTTTCTTGCGCTCGAAGCCCTTCACCGCGGCGAACTCGAGCGTCGTGACCTTCGCACGGGTCTCCACCGCGGCGACGTTGGCGCTCCGGTACACCCGGGCCTCGGGGCCCAGCGCCTCGATGCGTCCCGCCACCTTCCCGTGCCCTTCCGGGAAGAGGTCCAGCACCACGTCGGGCGAAGGGATCCCGGTGAAGAGGATCTCCTCGGGGGAGAGGATGACCTCCGAGAGGGAGAAGCCGGTGCGCACGGTGACCGGATAGTCGTTGCGCTGGGTGGCCCAGAGGCCCGACATTACGCCGCCCCGGGCCAGCGCGCCCGCCGCCGACCCGATGCGCTTTCCCGCCGCGCCGGCGATCACCCACGAGAGGGGACGCCGCAGCGCGCTGTTCCACTGGGGCGTGATGGGCCGGGAGACCATGGCTGGCTGGCCCACGAGGTCGGCGGATTGGGCCCGGTACCCCTTGGCGTACTCGATGCGGGGCTGGTCCACGATCACGCCGGTGGGGAAGGAGAGCGATTCCAGGAGCCCTTCCATGGACTTCCGGGAAAGCTTGTTCGTGGTCGCGTAGTAGGCCGTGCACAGCTCCCACACGTCCACGAGGGAGAACCCGTCGTTGCTCATGGCGCGGACCATGAGGTCGGTCACGTCCGGGTGGAACGTGGTGGTGCGCGCCGCGAAACTCGCGCCGTTGAGCGCCACCGTCCCGGCGATGTCCATGGGGCGCTCGAGCTGGCCCAGCGGGGTGGTCGTGGTCACGCCCAGGGGTGGCGTGCTCACCGAGTGCTGACCCCCCGTCATCCCGTAGTTCATGTTGTTGAACACAACCACCGTGATCCCGATGTTGCGCCGGGCCGCGTTGATGAGGTGGTGCCCGCCGATGCCGCACCCGCCATCGCCCATGAGCACCACCACATGGAGCTCCGGCCTGGCCAGTTTCATCCCCGTGGCGTACGTCACCGAGCGCCCGTGCAGGCCGTGGAATGCGTTGGTGGTGAAGAACTTGTCCGAGAGGCCGGAGCACCCGATGTCGGTGACCAGGACGAGCTTCTTCGGATCCACCTGCAGGCGCACCAGCGCCTTGTCGAGGTGCTCCAGGATCGTGCCGTGCCCGCACCCCGGGCAGAACGGGAACGGGAGGGTGGCTGGGTCCAGGTACGTGGGAAGCGCGATGCTCCCGCGGGGGGCGTCGGGAGGCGTCATGCCGCCACCTCCTCCAGGATCTGGTCTGCCGTGATGAGCTCCCCATCCACCCGGTTCACGCCTCGCACGTCCACGAAGTCCTGCGCCAGCCGCTCCACCTCCAGCCGGTACTGGCCGAGGTTGAGTTCGGGGACCACCACCCGGCGTACGCCCTCCAGCGCCGACCGGATGGCGCCCTCGGGGACCGGCCAGAGGGTATGGACGGTCAGGCTCGATATGGGTACGCCCGCGGCACGCCTGCGCCGAACCGCCTCCTTCACCGAGCGGGCGGTGATCCCGTAGCTCAGCACCAGGACGTCGGCGCCGGGCTCCAGGTCCACCTCCACCATGCCGATCTCGTCCAGGTGGTCCTCCACCTTGGACGCAAGGCGGCGGTTGAGGGCGCCCACCTCTGCTACGCTCTTGGAGAGATACCCCTTCTCGTCGTGAGACGACGTGGTGAAGCGCACCAGGTGGGGCCCGCCCACGGCGGACATCAGCGGCACCCCCCTGGGCGCGTCCTTGGGATAGGGGACGAACGGCGCGTCCGCAGGAGCCACGCTCCGCTCCCGCACCGGGACCTCCTCCCAGGCCAACACGTCCACAGTGGCCCTGGAGAGCACGGTCTCTTTGTCGGTGGCGATGAACACCGGCACGCGGAAGCGCTCGGCCAGGTCGAAGGCCCGTCGGGTGAAGGAATAGCACTCGGCCACGTCCGTGGGCGCCAACACGATGACCGGGAAGCCGCCGGAGGTGCCCCACCGCAGGAACTGGACGTCGCCTTGGGCGACGGTGGTGGCCCCGCCCGTGGCGGGGCCCATGCGCTGGGCATCCACGATGACCATGGGCACCTCACCCATGATGGCCAACCCCACGTTCTCGCTGTACAGGCTGATCCCCGGGCCGCTGGTCGAGGTCATCACCCGGGCGCCCGCCATGGCGGCGCCGATACAGAAGCCCATGGATGCGATCTCGTCCTCACCCTGGATGGCCACACCGCCCACCTTGGGCAACTCCCGGGTCATGTGGAGGAGGATGGTGCTCGCAGGCGTGATGGGGTAGCCGGCGAAGAATGTGCAGCCTGAGTGGATGGCGCCCCGGGCGATGGCCTCGGCGCCGTCGATGAACTCTCGCATGCGGACCTTGTGCTGGATCTGCTGCAGGGGTGGGGACGTCTCCTGCCCTGCCCGTAACCTGGGACGGCGATTCGGGGGTGCAGTCGGGAAGTTCCCCCGGAGGGGTGTCGGGCCGGGCGCCGCAGCCCGAAATTGCGAAAGGCCCTCCCCCGTTCCCCGCACTCCCATGGCCAACCCGGACAAGTACATCGCAGAGCACCTCCCCGGATTCCTCGACGATTTCGCCGAGCTCATCGCGATTCCCAGCATCTCCACCGACCCCGCCCACGCCGAGGACGTGCGCAAGGCGGCGAGCTGGGTCCGCCGCCGTATGGAGCAGGCGGGCCTCCAGGCCCGCATCGAAGAGACCGGCGGCCATCCCGTGGTGGTGGGGCGCCATGGGGCGGGCCCGGAGGCCCCCACGCTCCTGGTCTACGCCCACTATGACGTCCAGCCCGCCGACCCGGTGGACGAGTGGCGCTCGCCGCCCTTCGAGCTCACCCGCGAGGGTGAGAACTTCATCGCCCGGGGCTCGGCCGACGACAAAGCCCAGGTCATTCTCCAGATCGGCGCGGCCGAAGCGGCCCTGAAGACCACCGGGCTCCCGGTGAACCTCATCCTCCTGTTCGAAGGGGAGGAGGAGGTGGGCTCCACCAACCTGACCCCCTGGGTGGCCACGCACCGCGACGAGATCCGGGCCGACCACGCGATCATCGCCGACTCGTTCATGTTCGCGCCGGGGCGCCCGTCGGTGATCTTCGGGATGCGGGGGCTGGCGTACTTCGAGATCCAGGTCCGCGCCGGAAGCCACGACCTCCACTCCGGGCAGTACGGCGGAGCGGTCCCGAACCCGGCGCACGCGCTGGCGCGCATCATCGCATCCTTCCACCACGACGACGGGCGCGTGGCCGTGGAGGGGTTCTACGACGACGTTCTCGAGCTCACGCCCGAACTGCGGGCGGCATGGGCCGCGCTGGGCTACGACGAGGTTGCATTCCAGCGCTCCGCCGGAGGCGCCGAGCTCCGCGGCGAGCCGGGCTTCTCCACCCCCGAGCGCATCTGGGCCCGCCCCTGCCTCGACGTGAACGGGATCGTCGGGGGCTACACGGGGCCCGGGAAGAAGACGGTGCTCCCCGGCTCCGCAAGCGCCAAGGTGAGTTGCCGCCTCGTGCCGAACCAGGACCCCGACCGCATCGCCGAGCAGGTGCGGCGTCACGTCATGGCCCACGCCCCCGCGGGCGTCGAGGTGACGTTCACCCACCATCAGGCCAACCCCCCCTTCCGTTCCGACCCGTCGGGGCCCCTCTTCGAGGCCGCTTCCCGCGCCCTTGCGGACGTCTACGGCGTACAGCCGGTGCGCGTCGCCGGGGGCGGCACGCTCCCCATCGCCCGCGACTTCACCGAGATCCTCACGCCCTCGGTGGCCGTGCTGGGCTTCGCGCTCCCAGGCGCCAACATGCACGCGCCAAACGAATGGATCCCCGTTTCCCAGGTGGAGAAGGGGATGAAGTCGATGGTGCGGCTGTACGGGGAGTTGGCGCGCGGAATCAAGCCGTGATTGCCAAGGAGGGTGTTTCCTGATGGTCCCATCGAACAGGCCGGTGGCGTCACGGCACCCAACAGCCCGACGGGGAGGCCTCGGTGACGCGCAGATGAATGCGAAGCGGGGCGGTGCCTGGGGTGGCCCGGCACTTGCGCTGGGAGGAGGGGTGTCTCCAATCCCTGAATGATGTGTCCAGCAGGTGGGACACCGGCCTGGCTTGGGCGCCTGGAGCCTCGCAGGCGAGCTGGCATGCTCGATGCACTGATCTCGATGCGGTCCCGTGTGCTCCCGAAACCCCACCAGGGCCGACGCAACCGCCGTCGGTCCCACCGGGGCTTCGGCAACTGGACGTTTCTCAGTCGGCTCGGGGAGCTCCTGTGAACAGAGTCCTTGTCTCCACCAGCCAGAAGGGGGCATGCTCGCTGCTAAGGTAGGTGCCGGGGCGCTCTCGCTCGCGTCGGCCGCCCTGATGCTCGCAGGCTGCGGGGGCAGCCTGCCGCTCCCTCGGTCACCGTCGGCGAGCGACATAGGCGTGTACGCGTTCGAAGCTCCCGTCCCGTCGTCCTCGGGCCAGATCCTCCTGGAGGGGACGTTCGAGGTCACGCCGGACACCGTGATCCTCCTCCTCGAGCACGCCCAATGCCGCCCCGCCCCCGAGAGCCTGGCCGGGTTCGGCTATTTGTGCCCGGGGGCGAGCTTCTGGTTTGAGCGGACGCGGCCGCTGCGCCAGCCCACCGCCTCGGTCACGGTGAGCATCCCTTCGAGGCGCGAGGTCTGCCACCGGTGGATGGAGACCGAAACGGGGAGGCACTGCATGAGTTGGGGCACCGAGACGACGTACCGGAGCAAGTGGCATCGGGTCCGCCTGAAGGTCACCCCCAAGGAGCCCGGGGCCTCGTGAAGCGTCCTTCCTCCCCCGGGGCGCCGCTCCGCGTGGCCGTCGCCCTCCTGGCCCTCGCCGCCCTCTTGCTCGGGCAGCCCCTTGCGTCCGCTGCCCAGCAGCGGGTGGACATCGTCCCCGACGACGTCGCGCTTCTCATCGCACGCATCGAGGCTCCCCAGTCGCCGCGCCAGCGGGAGCTGGATTCGCTGAGCCTGGCCGAGGTCATGGAGCGCTTCCGCGTGCCGGGCGTGAGCGTGGCCGTGATCCAGGACTTCCGGGTCCACTGGGTGAAGTCGTACGGCGTGGCCGACGTCGAGACCGGGAAGGCCGTGGAGGACGGGACGCTCTTCCAGGCCGCCTCCATCAGCAAGCCCGTGACCGCCATGGCGGCGTTGCGCCTGGCCCAGGAGGGTCGCTTCTCCCTGGACGACGACGTCAACGCGCTCCTGAAGTCGTGGAAGGTGCCCTCTTCCGGGCCGATCGCCGCCGGGCCGGTTACGCCCCGTTCCCTCTTCAGCCACTCGTCGGGCTCCGACGACGGCTTCGGCTTCCCCGGCTACGACCCGTCGGCTCCGCGCCCCACCGTGGTCCAGATCCTGAACGGCGAGGCGCCGTCCAACGTGGGCCCGGTGCTGTTCGCCCGACCCCCCTACCAGGCCATGAAGTACTCGGGGGGCGGTCTCACCATCATGCAGCTGGCGCTCACCGACCTCACCGGCGTTCCCTTCGCCGAGCTGCTGCGGCAGAAGGTGCTCGATCCCCTGGGGATAGCAAGCAGCACGTACGAGCAGCCCCTCCCCAACGCCCTCGCCCCCAGAGCCGCGCGGGCGCACAACGGCGCCGGGCTCTCCAAGGGCGCTCCCTGGCACGTCTACCCGGAGCTGGCGGCCGCCGGCTTGTGGACCACGCCGTCGGACCTGGCCCGCTTCGTCATCGAGGTGCAGAAGGCGTACCGGGGGCCGGCCGGGGCAGTGCTCACGCAGGCTTCCGCCCGGGAGATGATCGCCCCCGTGGGCGTCGGCGCCTACGCGGTGGGGCTCTCCATCGAGCGCCGCGGCGAGGGATGGTACTTCTCCCACGGCGGATCCAACTGGGGCTTCCGCGCCCTCATCGTCGGGCACGTGAGGAACGGTTACGGCCTCGCGGTCATGACCAACGGCGACAACGGGAGCGCCGTCGCCGCCGAGCTGCAGGCGCGGGTAGCGGCAGCGTACGGGTGGGACGCGCTGAACAAGCCGCTGCCCCGCTGAGCTAGAACCGCGCCACGATCCAGTCGAACATGTAGTACGTCAGCGTGGTCCAGCTGTCGTGGGCGCCGTTGGCGGCCATGGCGATCGTGAGGTCCCCAGACGGGACGTACATCAGGATGCTGCGGTAGCCCATGACGCTCCCGGTGTGGCCGTGGTAGGGCGTCCCGGTACGGATCCACAGCCGCGTCCCCAGCCCGTAGTCCTGCCCCCCCCGCGACCTTGCCCAGGTTCCGTGTCAGCTCCGCCGTGGACGCTGCGCCGAGGAAGCGCCCGCCGTACACGAGACGACCGAAGCGGACCATGTCGGTGGGCGTGGAAACCATGGACCCGGCGGCGCACGCCGCCGAGAGATGGTAGCGGTATGCCGAAGCGCTTTCCGCCAGGCCCGGGATCCTGTTCGTCGCCGAGCTGAAGTCGTCGTGGAGTATGCGTAGGGGGTGCCCGGCGGGGAGAGGGGCCCGTTGCGCTCCGCGAAGCCGACGATCTCCTCCAGCGTCCAGACCTTCGTCGCGGTGTTGGCCGGGTCGTCCCAGAACACGTCCGCGTTGAAGTGATCGAAGACCCCGGCGGTGTGGCTGAGGAGCTGACGTATGGTGATGTCGCCCGCGTTCGGGACCGGTGGGCGGCGCTCAGGGCGGGGCTGTTCTCGGCCCCGGCGCTCACGCCCACCGCCGCCGTGTAGAGCTTCTCGTCGCGGGTCAGGACGGCCACCGACACGCCGCGAAGCCCGGGCGTGACAGACGTCCAGCCCTGCTCCAGACGCTGCGCGAGCGCCGCCTCCGGACCGAGCGGCGGCGGCTCGACGAGGGGAGCCGTTGGCTCCTTCCCGCAGGAGGCGACCGCGACGGTGAGGAGCGCCAGGATGGCGAGGCGGCGCGCCGAGCGCACGAGAGAGAGGTCGGGTCTGGCTATTTCGTCTTGTCTCGTGGCGCCAACCTCGGGCCAGGGCCTCGCGCCTGCAAGCCGGCCCCGGGCGCGGGGGGTCGGGTACCGCAGGCGAGCCTTGCCCTCCACCCGGCCGGGTCCTACCCTGCCTCTCGGCTCCTGCCCGCAGCCGAATTCCCCTGCAGATTCGCCGCACCGGGGGCTGGTCCCGCCTTGCGGCAAGGAACTCCGTCATGACATCCGCCGAGCGCTCGACCCGGCTCTGCTCCGGCCTCGCCGTCCTCTTCGCCCTCTTCGCCTTCGCCGGCCCTGTGCCGGCGCAGCAGGCGCCGAGGAAGGACGCCGCGGGCGCCGCCGGCCCCTGCACCGAGTGCTGCACCAGCCTCCTGGCAGGGAAGGCGGCCACCGCCGACGGCTCCACCATGACCAGCCACTCGTGCGACTCGGGCACGGACCGCACCTGGATGGACATGGTGCCCCACCGGACCTACGGTGCCGGCGCCATGGACACCATCTGGATGGAGCCCAAGAGGACCGAGGGCCCCTACGACCCCGACCGTCTCTGGGCAGGGATCATCCCCCAGGCGGCGGAGACCTACAAGTTCCTGAACACCGCCTACCCCATCATGAACGAGCACCAGCTCGCCATCGGGGAGACCACCACCGGCGGTAAGCGGGAACTGAGGAGCACCGAGGGGATGATCGACGCCCCCGAGCTCTACCGTCTGGTGTTGCAGCGTGCGAAGACGGCGCGGGAAGCCATCCACGTCGCCGACGAGCTCACGAAGAAGTACGGCTACAACGACTGGGGCGAGTGCTTCACCTTCGCCGATCCCCAGGAAGCGTGGTTCTTCGAGATCCTCGGGCCCGGCCAGGGCAAGGTGGGAGCGGTGTGGGCGGCGGTGCGCATCCCCGACGGCGAGATCGCCGTGAGCGCCAACGCCCACCGGATCCTGGAGCTGGACCTGAGCGACCCGGACCGGTACATGGCCTCGGACAACGTCCACTCACTGGCGCAGGACATGGGCTGGTGGACCCCTCAGAGCGGCGAGCCCTTCCGCTTCGCGTACGCCTACGCCGACCGCAACAGCCTTTACTCACGGCGGCGGGAGTGGCGTGCCCTGAGCCTCCTGGCGCCTACCCTGCGTCTGGACCCCAACTCAGAGAACTACCCTCTCTCGGTGAAGCCGGACGAGAAGGTCACCGTGGCGGATCTCCTGGACATCTTCCGGGACAGCTACGAGGGGACGCCCTTCGACATGACCCGGCGCCTCATGGTGGTGGGCTCCGACGGGAAGGCGGTGAAGAGCCCGGTGGCCAACCCGTTCATGAACACCGCCACGCGAGAGCTCCTGCGCGTGGACCGGGAGCGGACCATCGTCTCTCCAGCCGCGACGTACCTGCAGATCACCCAGTCCCGGAGCTGGCTCCCCAACCCCATCGGGGGCGTGGTGTGGCTCGGGTACGACAACCCGGCCACCACCCCCCACATCCCGTTCTACATCGGCGTCAGCCAGATGCCCGCCACGTACATGGTGGATGGGCGACGCGAGTTCAGCCGCGACTGCGCCTGGTGGGCGTTCCGCCGGGCGAGCAAGCTCTCCTACTTCCGGTACCAGGAGATCAAGGGCGTGCTCGAGGCCGTCTGGCGTCCCATGGAGGAGGAGTACTTCGCCCGGCAGGCGGAGGTGGAGGCCGAGGCTCTCGAGCTGTACCGCGCCGATCCGGCGCGGGCCGAGGCCTTCCTCACCGAGTACTCCCACGGCCTGGCCAATGCCGCGGTGGAGCGCTGGTGGAGGCTTGGCGACGAGATCTGGGTGCGGTTCAACAACGTGTTCTGAGGCCTCGAAGGTGCGGCGGGCGGAAGGGGCTCCGCCCGCCGCGCCGGACCGCGTGTGCCGCCCCCGGATGGGCCGCTACCCCTCCACCCGCCTCAGCAGGTAGTGCCCGCCCCCAGAGTCCGCGCGCAGGACCTCACCGCGGTCCTCGGCGTCCGTCTCGAAGATCCAGAAGGTGTTCCCCGCCTGCCAACGGAGCCCCTCCCGGTACACCGGTTGCACCGGGGTGGAGGTCCCCACCTGGTTCAAGGTGAGCGCGCCATCCGCCACCGACACCTCCACGGTGATCTCGCCGCCGCGTGACGGCCCCCTGTACCTCCCCGCCAGCTTCGACAGGTCCCCGGCGTACGTCGCCGCTGGCGGTGGCGTCCCGGGCCCGATGACCGCCTCGACGAGCCTCCGGGAGAGAGCTGCCGGGGGCCTCGCCCCCGCCGAATTCTGGAGAACGACGACGATGAGGTCCTCGTCCGGGTAGTACCATCCGTCAGAGAGGAACCCGTTGATCCCGCCCCCGTGGGTCAGCACCTTCCGCCCGTTGTCGTCGAGGATCGAGAGCCCCATCCCGTACCGGATAGGTGTGCCGTCCGCCAGGGGGTCGGGCGTCGTCATGTCGGCGTACGACGCGGCCGACAGCACCCGACCGCCGTGGAGCGCCTGGTTGCAGCGCACCAGATCACCGGCGGTGGAGCAGAGCGAGCCGGCGGCGTACGGCCACGTGTGGTCCAGGTATGCCTTCTGCCGCAGCCCGTGCGGGCCCTGGTCGTAGCCGTGGGCGCGGCGCGCCACCACGGCGCCCTCGTCGCAGTAGTACGAGCGCGCCATCCCCAGGGGCTGGAAGAGATGCTTCTCCACGTATTCCTCGTACGGTGTGGGTTCCGGAAATTCTGGCACCACATTTCCGGAAATTCTGGCACCAGGGGG
>CAZJFX010000010.1:0-73865 GCA_964545395.1 uncultured Gemmatimonadaceae bacterium
CTACCGCGAGAAGCGCTTCAGAGGTCTACGTCACCTCCGCTCCGAAACTGCTGCCAGCTCTCCCGGGGGCGCGTCTACGACGCGCCCGCGCAGGGCTCAGACCCTGCCGTAGGTGATGCCGCAAAGCGGGCAGACCAGGTCCTTGCCCGCACGCAGGAGGCGTACCCCCGGGCCGTGGCGAGGGCAGTCCGGATCCTCTCCCTTCCTCTGGGCCTGCCTCACCTCAGCGCGCTCGCTCTTGCTGGCCTTCGAGAGCTCCATGAGGTAGCGCAGCGAGGAGGCGCTGCACTCCAGGTGGGCCACGGCGCTGCCGTCGTCCTTGGACCGGACGACGAGGAGCTGGAGGAACCCGCCCATGGGCGAGGGCATCTGCTGCCCGGCGTAAAAGGCCCTCTTGAGGATCTTGTCATCTTCGAGGATGAGGATCCCGTCGGGCCCCATCTTCGCTTTGGGCCGGTGGACCTTCGGCTCCGGCTTCTTCGGCGGCACCTTCTTCGACCCGGCCCCCTTGGCGGTCGCCGCGTCCTTGGAAGCGGCAAGCTCCCCCTTGCCCCGCGCCTCGGCCCGGATCGGGGCCGAGGATGCCTTCTTCGCCGACGCCGCCTTGGGGGGCGGGGCGGACTTGGCGAGTGCCCCCTTCGGCGCGGGAGGCGCCTTCTTGGCGGGAGCCACCTGAGCGGCGGGGGCCGGCTTCTTGGCTGCGGCGGGTTTCTTCTTGGCGGGAGCCGCGTTCTTGGCGGTGGCGGCCTTCTGCTTCGCGGGGGCGGCCTTCTTCTTGGCCGGGGCGGTCTTCTTCTTGGCCGGGGCGGTCTTCTTCTTGGCCGGGGCGATCTTCTTCTTGGCCGGGGCGGTCTTCTTCTTGGCCGGGGCGGCCTTCTTCTTGGCCGGGGCGGTCTTCTTCTTGGCGGGGGTGGCTTTCTTCCTGTCGGGCACCGCCTTTTTGGCGGGCGGCGCTTTCCTGGTCGGCTTCACGACCTTTTTGCCCTTGCTGGTCGCCATCTCGGCCCTTCTCCGGGAGCTGACGGGCGTGGATCCCCCCCATAAAACGGGCCCAAGTATAGATCCCGGAGGCCTTTGCGCCAAGCGGTGGACGCCCCACAGGTGGACGCCCCACCGGGACCTGTCGGCGAAGGGCTGGGCGAGAGCGGAGGGCTCGCCCGGGCGGAAACGCACAGAGGCGGGGGGCCTTAACGCTCCCCGCCCCTGAGGTAGATCGGAATGTCGCTACGGCCGCGGAGCCGTTACGCCACGCCGGCGTCCTGCATCTTGGGAGCGGCGCGGGAGATGGCGGGCTTGCAGAACCGCATGCCGATCTCGTAGAGCTGGCCCAGGTCCGTGTCGGCCAGGTCGGGGTACCGCTCGCCGATGTACTCGATGGTCTCGTCCATCCAGTGCTTCTGATCGTCCTCGGCAGCCTGCAGGACCCCACAACGGTTGATATGGCTGAAGAGCTCGTCCCGAGCCCGATCCATGAGCTTCTCTTTACTCAATCTCTCCTCCCCTTATCCTTCGGACGCATGCGCACGCTGTCGGCCACGGTTGGCTTCAGCCGAGTAAGCTAACGGAGAATCCCCTTCCGGGAAACCGATCCTTGTCGCCCACCCACGAGCCGGACGCCATCGCGCTGGAAGTCTTCCGCCACCTCTTCACGGCGCTGGCAGAGGAGATGGGAGCGGCCCTCCGACGGGCCTCCTTCTCCCCGAACATCAAAGAGCGGCGGGACTACTCCTGCGCCCTTTTCTCGCCCCGGGGAGCCGCGGTTTCCCTGGGGGACCACATGCCGGTGCACCTGGGTGCCATGCCCATGAGCGTCTGGGCCGCCCTGGAGGAGTTGGGGACGCTGGCGGCAGGAGATGTGGCCTGCCTCAACGATCCCTTCCGCGGTGGAACCCACCTGCCGGACATCTCCCTGATCGCTCCGGTGCACGCCGCCGACGGATCGGCTCTGGGATATTTGGCGTCTCGGGCCCACCACTCGGACGTGGGGGGGATGACCCCCGGGTCCATGCCCCTGGCCCAGGAGATCTTCCAGGAGGGGCTCCGGATCCCGCCGGTGCGCCTGTACGTGGCCGGAGTGCGGAACGAGGACCTCTGGAGGACGATCCTGGCCAATGTCCGCACCCCGGTGGAGCGCGCCGGGGACCTGGACGCCCAGCTCGCCGCGCTCCATGCCGGCAGCGTGCGGCTGAAGGAGATCGCGGCCCGGCGGGGCGTGGACCTGACGCTGGGGGCCATGGATGCCCTGGTGGCGTACGCCGACCGCCTGGTGGAGGCAGGCCTGGAGCGCATCCCCGACGGGACGTACCGCGGGGAGGACTTCCTGGAGGACGACGGGTTCGGGAGCGGGCCTATCGCCATCCGCGCCGCCCTGACGGTGAAGGGACCCACGCTCCGCATCGACTTCACGGGCACCGACCCCCAGGTGGCCGGGGGGGTCAACGCGGTCTCGGCCATCACCGCCTCCGCGTGCCGCTACGTGGTGCGCTGCGTGGTGGAGGCGCTCCTCTCAGAGCCCCTCCCCGCCGGGGGCGGATCCATGTCGGCGGTGGAGCTCGTGCTCCCCGAGGGGAGCGTGGTGAACGCGCGCATGCCGGCCTCGGTGGCGGGAGGAAACGTGGAGACGAGCCAGCGCATCACCGACGTGCTCATCCGCGCCTTCCAGGAGGCGCTCCCCGACCTGATGCCCGCGCTCTCCCAGGGCACGATGAACAACACCACGGTGGGCGGGACCGACCCGCGCACCGGCGAGCCCTTCGCGTACTACGAGACCGTCGGGGGCGGGATGGGGGCGGGCCCCTCGGGGCCCGGCCTCTCCGCCGTCCACGTCCACATGTCCAACTCGCTGAACACGCCCGTGGAGGCGCTGGAGCACGCCTACCCGTTCCGGGTGGAGCGCTACGGCATCCGCCGGGGCAGCGGAGGCGCCGGTGCGCACCGGGGAGGCGACGGCCTGCGCCGGGACCTCAGGGTGCTCACGGAGGGGCGCGTGGCGCTGCTGAGCGAGCGGAGGGCCGTGGGGCCGTCCGGCGCCCGGGGGGGCGGGGACGGCGCACCCGGCGAGAACGTCCTGATCCGGAACGGGGTGGAGGAGCGCCTCCCCTCCAAGGCCAGCTTCTCGGTCCTGCCCGGCGACGTGTTGAGCATCCGGTCGCCGGGCGGTGGCGGGTGGGGCCCCGAGGGGGGCTGAGCGCGTGCACATCCTCATGATGACGTTCTGCGAGCGCGCCCAGCTCCGGCCCGACGGGAAGCTGGACATCCACGGAGCGTTCAACGACCTGGCCGCTCCCGGGTTCCCGGCGAAGCAGAACGAGATGGTGCTGGTCGTGGCCCTTCAGTGGGATGCCGGCGACGGCGGGCGCTACCAGTTCAAGGTGGACCTGATGGGTGAAGGGCCCCGCCCCTCGTTCACGGTGAACGGTGAGACGGAGGTGCGGTCCCGCGGCGCCGGCGAGCGGCCGGAGCGGACATACCTCATCATGCCCCTCGAGGACATCGTGTTCCCGACACCGGGAGCGTACCACCTGGAACTCCGCATCAAAGGGCACACGCACGTGGGCCCTCCCCTGCACCTCTGGCAGGTGGCGGACACGGGAGCGCGCTAGGTGTTCGGTCAGCGGGTCGTCACGCCCGACGGTCCCGTTCTGTTCCCCCCTGCGCCCCCCAGGCGGGCCTGCATCGTGCTCCTGTCGGGGATCGGCGACGCGGTGCACGGGCTCCCCCTGGCGCTGGACCTGAAGCGCCTGGACCCCGCCACTCACGTGACCTGGGTGGCCGAGCCGGCGCCTGCCCAGATCCTGCTGCACCACCCGGCGGTGGATCGGGTGGTGGTGTACCGCTCCCGTGACGGCGTGCCCGGGGTGCGGGAGCTGCGGCGGGCCATGGCGGGCGTGGACGCCCACCTGACCCTGAACCTCCAGCGCTACCTGAAGTCGGCGTGGCCCACGCTCTTCTCCGGCGCAAGGGCGCGGGTGGGCCTGCCGCCGTCCAAGACGCGCGACGGTATCCGCTGGCTCCACACCCACGTGCTCCAGGAAGGTCCCTGGAAGCACACCCAGGACCTCTTCCTGGACTTCAGGTGGGCGTTGGGAGTGGACCGGGACGCGCCCGTGGCGTGGGGGCTGACGCTCTCCCCCGAGGAGGAGGCGGAGTCCCGGGCCTTCTTCGCCGGACTCGGCGAGGGGCCGGTGGCGTCGCTGGTGGTGGCGTCGGCCAACCCGAAGAAGGACTGGGCTCCCGAGCGGTACGCAGAGCTGGCCCATGCCCTGGAGCGGGACGGGGGTTTCCAGGTGATCCTCCTCGGCGGTCCCTCCCTGCGGGAGCGGGAGGCGGTGGCGCGCATCCTGCGCGCTGCGTCCACCCGTCCGGTGGATGCGCTGACCGGGTCGGTGCGGACGCTCATGGGTCGCCTGAAGGGCTCGGCCCTGGCCGTGGCACCCGACACGGGGCCCCTCCACCTGGCCCACGCCCTGGGGGTGCCGGTGGTGGGGCTCTTCGGCCACACCAACCCCCGGCGCGTGGGGCCGTGGCGGGCCTTCCGCGACCTGGTGGTGGACCGCTACACCGATCCGGGCGACGAGCCCGACCCCTCGGCGTATCTTCCCCGCGAGGGGCGCATGGACGCCATCACGGTGGCCGACGTCCTGGAGAAGGTGGAGCTCGCCCGATGCCGCTATCTGTGAGCCTCCCCGACGGCTATGTGCTGGTCGAGGGCCCTCGCGCCCGGGGCTTCGCCCGGCCCGACGCCGTACCGTGGGCGTCCCGCGTGCTGGCATCGGGGAGCACGCTCCACTCCTGGGCCGGCGCCCAGCCCGGGCGCAGGGAGATGGCGGGACGCGGCCGCACCTGGGCGGTGAGCGCGCCGGCGCCCGGCCCCGGCGGCTCGCAAAGCTGGGTCGTGCGCCACTACCACCGGGGAGGCTTTCCGGCGCGTCGGCTGCGTGATAGGTATTTGGCGGTGGGCGAGACCCGGCCCGTCGCCGAGCTCCGCGCTTCGCTGGAGGCTTCGCGCCGGGGACTCCCCGCCCCGGCGGTGGTGGCGGGAGCCGTGTATGCCGCAGGTGCCTTCTACCGTGCGGACCTCGTCACCGAGGCGATCCCGGGCGGCCTGGACCTGGCGGAGATCCTCTTCGGCGCCGGAGAGATCTCGGTGGCCCCCGGTCCGGCTCTGGCCGCCGTCGGCACGCTGCTGCGCAGGCTGGCCGACGCCGGCGTGCGCCACGCGGACCTGAACGCCAAGAACGTCGTCCTGCAACCGCTGGGCGACGGGCTCCGCACCTGGCTGGTGGACCTGGACGGCTGCCGTTTCGCGGCGGGACCGGACCCGGGGGCCGGCGACGCCATGCGGCGCCGCCTGGAGCGCTCGCTGCGGAAGCTGGGAGAGCGGAGTGGGCGACCGCTGGACGAAGGCGGGTGGGCCGCGCTGGCCGCGGGGCTCACGCCGTCGGGCGGCGCACGGTGACCCGGGGGAAGGCGGCATCGCCGGGACCTCTGAAGACCCCGGGAAGCGCCCTGTCGGGCTGGTCGGGCCCGCCTCCCCGCGAGGTGTGCATCGTCATGCTGTCGGCGCTGGGGGACGCGGTGCACGTCCTCCCCGTCGCCAACGCGCTGAAGCGGACATGGCCGGGGACGCGCATCACCTGGATCGTTCAGCCCGCGGCCCGGGCGCTGGTGG
Source organism: uncultured Gemmatimonadaceae bacterium (assembly GCA_964545395.1). Classification (GTDB taxonomy): domain Bacteria; phylum Gemmatimonadota; class Gemmatimonadetes; order Longimicrobiales; family Gaopeijiaceae; genus SZUA-318. The sequence continues at coordinate 5,672 of CAZJFX010000010.1, forward strand.
GGGCCCACCCCGCCATCGACGACTTCCTCGTCTTCCACCGCCGCTCGGGACTCCAGGGCATCGGCGGATTCGCGGACTTCGCGGCGCAGGTCCGCGCTCGGCGCTTCGACCTCCTCCTGGGCCTCCAGGTCTACCTGAAGGCGGGAGTCCTGACCGCGCTCACGCCCGCGACGGTGAAGCTGGGGTTCGACCGGGTCCGGGCCCGCGACCTCCAGTGGCTCTTCACCACCCACCGCATCCCTCCCCACCGGCCCCAGCACGTGCAGGACCAGTACTTCGAGTTCCTGCGGTGGCTCGGGGTCGACCCGGAGCCGGTGACGTGGGACCTCGCTCCCGACGAGCGGGAGCGGGAAGCGCAGGCGGCATTCTTCTCCTCCCTGGATCGGCCGGCGTGCGCGGTGGTGGTGGGGACGACCAACCCCAGGAAGGACTGGCACGCCGGCGGGTGGGCCCGCGTGCTGGAGGCGGTGGAGCGGGACCACGGGCTCCGCCCCGTGCTGGTGGGGGGGCCGTCGGAGACGGAGCGGAGGATCGCGAACGAGGTCCTGGCACGCACCTCGGCGCGGGTGGTGGACGCCCTGGGCGACGACGTGCGCCGGCTGATGTGGCTCCTGGAGGGGAGCGCGCTCACCATCTCCCCGGACACGGGTCCCCTCCACGTGAGCCGCGCCGTGGGGACCCCGGTGGTGGGGCTCTTCGGCCACACCAACCCCAAGCGGAGCGGGCCGTACCGGGCCTGGCAGGACCTGGTGGTGGACGGCTATGCCGAGCATCCGGGCGAGGACTACCCGGCCACTCCGGTCGCCCGCGACGGCATGCGGCGCATCACGGTGGAGATGGTCCTGGAGAAGGTGGCGATCGCCGTGGAGCGCCACGTGCGAGGGTCGGAACCCTGGGTCAGGCCGCGTCCTCCGGGGCTTACGGAGACGTAGCGCACCCCCATCGGGCGACCTTGCCGGCTCTCGGTGGCGGACCTACGGTGTTCCTATTCGACCCGCAGCACAATCGGAGGATTCCATGAAGCTTCCCCGCTTCATCGCCGTGGCCCGCCGCGCCGTCGCGCGCCGGGCCTTCCTCACGTTCGCGCTGGCGCTGGCCCTCCCCCTGGCGCTCACCGCCCAACCCATTCCGGCCCCCGAGGAATTCTTCGGCTTCCAGATGGGAGCGGACCGGAAGCTCGCACGCTGGGAGAAGATGGTGGAGTACTACCAGCTCCTGGACCGCGCCAGCGACCGGATCCAGGTCGTGGACATGGGGGAGAGCACGCTGGGCAACCCGTTCCTCGCCATCTGGGTGTCCGCTCCGGAGAACATGGCGCGCCTGAGCGAGATCCAGGCCATGAACGCCGTCCTCCAGGACCCGAGGGGCAAGTCGCAGGCTGAAATCGACCGCGCCATCGCCGAAGGGAAGGTGGTGTTCGTCCAGTCGTACGGGCTCCACGCCACCGAGGCGGCGGCCAGCCAAACGGTGGTGGAGATCCTGTACGAGATGGCCACCCGCGACGACTCCCAGATGGCGGAGATCCTGGCCAACACCGTATCCATCCTCATCCCATGCTTCAACCCCGACGGGCTGGTCATGGTGACGGACTGGAACGACAAGACCGTCGGCACCGAGTACGAGGGCATGGGGACGCCCTCGCTGTACCACCATTACATCGGCCACGACAACAACCGTGACGCGTTCATGCAGAACACGGTGGAGTCGCAGTACGCCGCCAAGATCATCTTCCGCGAGTGGATTCCCCAGGGATACATCGACCACCACCAGATGGGTGGATACGGCCCGCGCATCTACCTCCCGCCCTATGCCGAGCCCATCCGTCCCGAGGCGGATCCCATCGTGTGGCGCGAGATGTCGTGGTACGGCGCCCACATGGCGTACAAGATGGAGGAGAAGGACCTCCCTGGCTCGGTGAACGCCGCCATCTACTCCGGGTGGGGGCACTTCGGGTTCCACTGGATCACGCCCTTCCACAACATCGCCGGGATGCTCACCGAGTCGGCATCGCCGCGCCTGGCCAGCCCCCTGTACGTCCATCCCGACCAGCTCCGGGGCTCCCGCCAGCTTCCCGAGTACGAGGCTCAGACCACCTTCCCGAATCCCTGGATGGGGGGCTGGTGGCACCTCCGCGACATCGTCGAGCGCCAGAAGGTGGCGAGCTACGCGCCGCTGGAGATCGCGGCGAAGAACCGGGAGACGGTCCTCAGGAACGCCTACCTCAAGGCGTCACGCCAAACGCAGCGCGGTGTGGAGGGGGAGATCAAGGCGTTTCTCATCCCTGCGGAGCAGCACGATCCCCTCACCACCCAGAAGATGGTGAACAAGCTCCTGGGCCAGGGCATCACCGTGGAGCGGAGCGAGGCGGGATTCACCCACGAGGGGCGGGTGTACGGTCCCGGCACGTACGTCGTCTCCATGGCGCAACCGAAGCGGGGCGTCATCCGCTGGCTCCTGGGGCGCACCTTCTACCCGGACAACAGCTACACCCGTGACGCCCAGGGGAATCCCATACGCCCCTACGACATGAGCACGGACAACATAGCCGAGTTCATGGGCGTGCGGGTGGACGCGGCGGGCACGCCGGTCACGGCGGGCCTCACCCCTGTTTCCTCCTGGCTCGAGCCACACGGCACGGTAGCGAAAGGGAGCCACGGATACGTGCTGGAAGGCCGCCTCAACGACACGTTCCGGGCCATGAACCTGCTCTGGAACGAGGGCGTGCAGGCGCGCCGCTTCACCGAGAAGCACGGGACCCACCTGCCAGGCGACTTCTGGATCCCGGACGCGCCGGAGGCCCTGGTGGCCCGCGTTGCCTGGGAGACCGGCGTGACCTTCCACGCCATGGACGCGGACCCGGGCGCCGCCGCCGGGCCCGTGGCGCGCCTGCGCGTGGCCATGTACCAGCGCTACTACGGCGGCAACATGGACGAGGGATGGACGCGGCTCCTCCTGGAGCAGTTCGACTTCCCCTACACCTCCCTCTTCGATCCCGAGCTCAAGGCCGGGAACCTGAACAGGAAGTACGACGTCATCCTCATCCCCGACGATAACCTGGGCATCCTCAAGGGCGGAAACCGGGACCCGGACGAGCCCGACTACCCGCCCGAGTACCGCTCGGGCCTCGGCGACGAGGGGGTGGCCGCGCTGAAGGCGTTCGTGGAGGCCGGCGGCACCCTGGTCACGTTCTCACGGGCCGGAGACCTGGCCATCGAGGAGTTGGGCATCCCCGTGCGGAACGTGGTGGCCGGGCTCCCCGGTCGCACGTTCTGGTCGCCGGGCTCGACGCTCCGGGTGAAGGTGGACACCACCGATCCCTTCGCGTACGGGATGCCCGAGGACGCGCTGGCCGTCTTCCTGGCGGGGTGCCAGGTCTACGAGACCGTCGCCTCGGCGAAGAACGAGGCCGTGCGCCGGCTGGTGACGTACGTGGACCGCGACGTCCTGCACAGCGGCTGGCTCCTGGGCGAGGACCACATCGCCGGAAAGGCTGCGGTGGTCTCGGTGGATCGCGGGAAGGGCCGGGTCCTTCTCATCGGGTTCCGGGCACAGCACCGGGCCCAGACCCACGGCACCTTCAAGCTGCTCTTCAACTCCCTGGTCGGCGCGCCCCCGCCGCGTTGACCGGAGCCTGACGGAGGGGGCGGCAACGCAAAGCTCGCCGCCCCCTCCCGGTCCGGCCCGAAACGCTACGTCTCGGAGTCGTCTGCCTCCCGGACGAATGCAGGCGTCAGCGGGAAGCGCACGGTGAATGTGGCGCCCACGCCCACCTCGCTCCGGACCGAGATGGATCCGCCGTGCTTGGACACGATCCCGTAGGCGATGGAGAGCCCCAGGCCCGTCCCCTTCGATTCGTCCTTCGTCGTGAAGAACGGGTCGAAGACGTGATCCACCATCTCCGGCGGGATGCCGTGGCCCGTGTCCGAGATGGCCAGCTCGGCGTAGTCCTCCCCCGAGTTCGTGGTGAGCGTCAGGCGGCCATGCTCTTCCATGGCCTGAATCGCGTTCATGATGATGTTCAGGATGACCTGGTGGACCTCCGCGCGGTCGGCCAACACCGTGGGCAGGTCCGGCTCGAAAGCGCACACCAACTCGATGTTGAAGAAGGCCGCCTGGGGCCGCACCAGCGCCAGCGCCTCCTGGGCGGCGCGCCCCAGGTCCACCGACTCCGGGCTGCTCACGGACTGGCGGGAGAAGTCCAGGAGCCCCTTCACGATGGCCTTGCACCGATGCGCCTGCTTGACCACCTCCTCCAGGTTCTCCCGGCACGGGTCGTCGGCGGGGATGTCCTCCAGCGTGAGCGCGGTGAGCGCCAGGATGCCGCCCAGGGGGTTGTTGATCTCGTGGGCCACTCCGGCGGAGAGCATACCCATGGAAGCCAGACGCTCCGTGCGGGCCATGCGCACCTGCATCTCCAGTAGCTCCTGGGAGCGCTGGGCCACCTTCTCCTCCAGGGTGCGTCCCCACGCCTCCAGGTCGGCACGCATGGCGCGGAGGCTCTCCAACATGGAGTTGAACGAGCTAGCCAGCACGGCCACCTCGCCCTCGCCCGTACCCCGGATCACCTGATCGAAGTCCCCGGCGGCGATCTTCTGCGCTGCGTCGGCCATCTCGCCGACGGGGCGCAGGATGTTCCCTATGATCCCGTACGTCGTCACCAGAATGACGAGGAAGCCCAGTCCCGCGATGACGAAGAACGAGATGATCACCTGATCGCGAATCTGCGCGTAGTACTCCTCCAGAACGCCCACGCCGAGGATCCCCACTACGTCTCCGTCCAGGCTGCGAAGAGGCTCGTACGCGGCCAGGCACCAGTCGTGGACCACGAACGCCCGGTCGTGCCACGGCTGTCCCTCCCGCAGCACGGAACGCCCCACCTCTTCGGACACCGTGGTGCCCAGTGACCGCCTCCCGCCGGTGCCGGTGACCGTGGTGGCCACCCGAACCCCCTCCTGGAACACGCTCACCGTTCCCACCGCCTCGCCGTCGTGGGTCTCCCCGGCATAGAGGACGCGCCAGATACGGTCCACGAAGTCCAGGTTCCCGTTCAGCAGCGTGCCCGCGTACACGGCCCCGCGCACGGCTCCGCCTTCGTCCATGAGTGGAGCCGCCGACAGGAGCACCATCCCCGAGCTCACGCGGGGCGAGGCCGGAGTCCATCCCCGCGGCGTCGGCACGACGTCCAGAGCCACCGCAGTCTCGAGGCCGGGAGCCTCCCGCGCGACCTCGCCCGCATCCAGGATCTCGGTCGCGGCTACGATGCGCCCCTCCAAGGCCGCGGTCACCACGCCGGCGCTGAGGGAATCCCCTGCCTCCGTGCCCTCCGCGGCCCGTAGCACCACCCGGCCGCGGGCGTCGGTGACGCCCATGAAGGTGAAGCCCGAGTTCTTCCACACCCGCCCCAGGCGCCCCTGGCCCGCGGCTCCTCCCTCCCCGGTCAGCCCCACCACTTGCGGCTCGCCGGCGAGGAGCCCGACGGTCTGCCGGAGTCGGCCGAGCTCCTCCTCGTAGATGGTCCGGGCGGCGAGAAGGCTGCGCACCGCCCCGGCCTGGGCCTCCTTCATGATGGTGGAGCTGACGATCCACGAACCCACCACCGAGGTCACCAGGCCCCCGAGGGCGAGGATCACCAGATAGCTGCTGATGAGCCTCGCTTTGAGGGGGAGCCGGCTCAGCGGAGGCCGGGCCACGCCTCGCCCCCCGCGACGGAGCCCGCAGGGGGCGCCGGGCTCACTTCAGCTCCTCCTCCTGCAGCGGAGCGGTCGGGCCGGTGCGCTTCGCGGAAAGCAGCGGGAGCCGCACCGTGAAGGTGGACCCCACACCCACCTCGCTCTCCAGGTCGATCCTGCCCCCCATCTCGCTGACGATCTTCCGCGTGATGGGGAGGCCGAGCCCGGTCCCCGGCGGGTTCTGCTCACCGTGGTCGCTCACCCGGAAGAACTCCTCGAAGACCATGGAGCGGAACGCTTCGGGAATTCCGCGCCCCGTGTCCGCCACCGCCACGCACACCTCGGGCCCTTCCACACGCGCGGTCACCGACACTCGACCCTCGGGCCGGTTGTAGTTGATGGCGTTGTCCACGAGGTTGCTGAACACGACGTTCACGCACCCGGCGTCTCCCTCCACCATGATCTCCCGATCCGGGAGCGTGAGGCCCAGCGACACCTGTCGCTTCTCCGCGTGCACCCTGGATGCCTCCACGACGTCCTTCAGTGCCTTGCTCAGGTCGAGGGGATCGCGGCGCTGCACCAGCTCCGAGCTCTCGGCCCGGGAGAGAGTGAGCCAGTCCTCGATGAGGCGCACGAGCTGGTCGCAGCGCTGGCTGCTCCGGGCGAGCCATTCCTTGCGCTGCTCCGCGGCGCCCACGGTGCCTTCGAGCCTGAGGAGCACGTCCATGTACTGCCGGATGGCCACCAGAGGGCTCTTGAGCTGGTGGGAGACGAAGGTCACGAAGCGGCGCTTGAGGATCTCCCGCTCCATCTCCAGCCGGTGAGAATCGAGGAGGAGGCGGCGCTGGCCCAGCGCACGCCGGACCACCAGGCGCAACTCGTCCGGCGTGAAGGGCTTGGGGAGGAAGTCGAAGGCACCGACCTTGATGGCCTCTACGGCAGTCCCGATGGTGGGATAGCCGGTGATCACCACCATCACCAGATCGGGATCGGCGGTGTGCACCCGCTCGATGATCTCCATGCCGCTGATGCCCGGCATCTTCAGGTCCACCACCACCACGTCCGGACGCTGGGCCAGGACGGCCTCCAACCCCTTCAGGCCGTCCTCGAAGACCTGCACGGCATAGCCGGTCTTCTCCAGGATCTTCCGGCAGCTGAGCCCCATCGCGTAGTCATCATCGATGACGATGACGCGCGCGCCACCCGTGTCATCGTGGGCACGGCGATCGAAAGTGCTATCCACAGGTCACCTCACTAATGCGGGAGCGCCCGAGCGAGCGTGGTCAGCAGGACGTCCAAATCTACCGGCTTGGTGAGGTAGCGGTCGGGCCGGATGAGATCGATCTCCTCCGAGCGCGGGAAGCGCTGGTCGGGGCCCTCCCGGATGGACGAGAGCATGATGAGGGGCACGTCCCGGAAGTCCTCGTACTCCGGCTGGTGCTTGATGGAGAACGCGACGCCGTACCCCTCGTTCATCGTCTCCATCATGATGTCCAGGAGGATGGCGTCGGGCTCGCACTCCCGGAGCTTGGCCAGGCCCTCCCGGCCGGAGCCGGCATGCACCACCCGGTACCCCTCCGATTCGAGGAATGTCCCGATGCTGGCCTGGAAATCCTCGTCGTCGTCGATGATGAGAACGGTCTTTCCGGAAGACATGTTGACCTCCACGTCATGTCGGGCGGCCCGGCTCCTGGGCGCCGTGGCTCCGGTGGCGGCGGCGCCGGGCGCCGCGGGCCCCAGAAGCTTGCGGATGCGTTGAGCCAGGTCGGGACCGACGATGGGTTTCTCCATGAAGTGTGCCGCCCCCAGCTGCATGCAGGCGACGGCGGTGGGCACATCTGCGTCGGTGGCCAGCACCATAACGGGCACGTGCACGCCCTCGTCCCGGAGACGGCGCTGCAAATCCATCCCGCTCATCCCATGTAGCTGAAGCTCGGTGATGAGGCAATCCGGGGGGGGGCCGTCGCGGAGGGACGTCAGGAAGCCCTCAGCCGACGTGAACGTGCAGGCTTCGAGGCCGAGGGTGTCCAGAAGGGCGCGTAGGCTCTCGCGGACGCCCTCGTCCGGATCGATCACGGATACCACGTGCCGTGCCATCTCTCTTGCCTCCACCCCTTAATTCTCTCCCCGGGAAGAGAGTTCCGAAATGGTGGAGAATACCTATCTACCCTCCCCACCTGCCCCGGCGGGCCCGGCCACCCCATCTTTCTTCGAGGATCACCGGCCGTCTCCCGGGAGGACATCCTTGCCGACGCCGAAGAGCCGCGGGGCGCCTGCGCCCGACCGCAGGGTCGACGCCCGCCTGCGGGAGCTCGAGTGCCATCACGCGGTATCCCGCGTCATCGAGGATGCCGCGGGCGTGGTCCACCACGTCCTGCTGGCCGCCGCCCGCGCCCTGGCCGCGGCCTGCGCCTTCCCCGACGACGCCTGCGCCCGCGTCCGCCTGCGCCGCAGGGTCTACCGCACCGAGAACTGGAGAGACACGGAGTGGCACATCTCAGCGCCCATCCAGGTCCAGGGCAAGGAGGTGGGCACGGCGGAGGTGCGGTACGTCCGGCGGCACGCCTTCCGGCCCGAGGAGCACGCTCTCCTGGAATCGGTGGCCCTCCGCCTGGGCCACTACATCGAGCGCGCGGAAGCCCAGCAGCACCTCGAATCGAAGGAGGCCGAGCTGCGCAAGCGTCTCCTCCACCTGACCCGCGTGACCACCGTGGGCGAGATGGCCAGCAGCATCGCCCACGAGGTCAACCAGCCGCTCACGGCCATCTCCACGTACGCCCAGGCATGCCGCCGCATGATGGAGGCAGACGACATCAGCCGGGAGGAGATCTCCCGGATCCTGGGGCGCATCACCGACGAGGCCCTCAGGGCCGGTGAGATCATCCGCAAGCTGAAGGAGCTCGTGCGCCGACGCGAGAGTGAGCGCAAGTCGTGGAGCGTCAACGCGCTCATCCACCAGGTGATGCCGCTGGCCAAGATGGACGCGCGCCTGCACGGGGTCTTGCTCCACCTGGACCTGGAGCACAACCTCCCCCCGGTGTTCGTGGACGGCGTGCAGATCCAGCAGGTCCTCCTCAACCTGGTCCGCAATGCCGTGGACGCCATGGACGGACAGGCCAAGCCTGATCCGGAGGTGGTGGTGCGCACCTGCCGCACCACGCCCGGCGGGGTCCGGATCTCGGTGTCGGACTGCGGGTGCGGGCTTCCCGACACCGCCGAGGAGGACCTCTATCAGCCGTTCTTCACCACCAAGCGGGACGGCATGGGCATGGGGCTCTCCATCAGCCGGTCCATCGTGCTCATGCACGGCGGACGGCTCTGGTTCGAGCGGAACCCGGTGCGCGGCACCACCTTCCACTTCTCGCTCCCCAGCGAGGATGGGCGCCCCGATGAGTGACGGGCGGCCCACCGTGTTCATCGTGGACGATGACCTGGCGGTGCGGGAGTCCATGGGTATGCTCATGGCCTCGGCCGGCCTTGCCAGCTGCGGGTTTCCATCGGCGCGGGACTTTCTCGCAGAGTACGAGCCGGGGGTCCCGGGGTGCCTGGTGCTGGACCTGCGCATGCCCGGGATGTCGGGAACCGAGCTGCAGGAGGAGCTGGACCGGAGAGGTGCGATGCTCCCCATCATCTTCCTCACCGCCTACGCCGACGTCCCGACCGCCGTAGGCGCCGTCCGGGGGGGCGCGGTGGACTTCCTGGAGAAACCGGTGGACGGAGAGCGGCTCCTGAAGCGCGTCCGGGACGCCCTCGGTATCGACGCCCGGTCGCGGTCGCGCCGCGCCGAGGCCGAGGGCGCGCGCGAGTTGCTCGCCCGCCTCACGCCCCGGGAATCGGAGGTGCTGAAGTGGGTGGTGGCGGGGCACACCAACAAGGCCATCGCCAAGGTCCTGGGCATCAGCCGCCGCACGGTGGAGACGCACCGGGCGCGCATCATGCACAAGACCGACGCTGCTTCTCTGCCCGAGCTCGTCCGCATCGTGGGGTCCGCCGGGTCGCGCTGACCATCGTCCAAAGTCGCCTTGCCCGCTCGCCCGGGCGCCTCTAGGGTTCACGGTTCCCCGCACCGGAAGCGACGCTCCACCATGTGCTCCGTCCTCGGCATCCTCGACATCCGCTCGGACGCCCAGGGCCTCCGCGACCTGGCGCTCGAGCTCTCCCGCCGCCAGCGCCACCGCGGCCCCGACTGGTCCGGCGTGTTTGCCCACCCGCGGGCCATCCTCGCCCACGAGCGCCTCTCCATCGTGGACGTCCTGCACGGAGCCCAGCCCCTGGGGGACTTCACGTCGGGCCCGGTGCTGGCTGTGAACGGAGAGATCTACAACCACCGGGAGCTGCGGGCCCGGTTCCCCCACCACCGCTTCGCCACCGAGTCCGACTGCGAGGTGATCCTCCCCCTCTACCTGGGGAAGGGCACCGACTTCCTCGGGGACCTGAACGGGATCTTCGCCTTCGTCCTCTACGATGTGGCCCGGGACCGCTACGTGGTGGCCCGGGACCCCATCGGCGTCATCCCCCTGTACACGGGGCGCGACGCCCACGGCAACCTTTTCGTGGCGTCGGAGATGAAGGCCCTCACCCCGGTGTGCCGCAGCGTGGCCGAGTTTCCTCCCGGGCACGTCCTGGACAGCGCCGTGGGCCCCGAGCCGGTGCGGTACTACCACCCGGCCTGGACGAGCTTCGAGGGTGTGAGAAGCGAGGGGCTCGGCACCACCGACATCCGGTCGGCGCTCCAGGGCGCGGTCCACCGGCAGCTCATGAGCGACGTCCCTTACGGCGTCCTCCTGTCCGGGGGCCTGGACTCGTCCATCATCGCGGCGGTGGCCAAGCGCTACGCAGCCCGCCGAATCGAGGAGGACGACCGCTCGGAGGCGTGGTGGCCGCAGCTCCACTCCTTCGCCATCGGGCTGGAGGGAGCCCCCGACCTGACGGCGGCGGCCCAGGTGGCCGCTCACATCGGGACGGTGCACCACGAGTTCCACTTCACCGTCCAGGAAGGACTCGACGCCCTGCGAGACGTCGTCTACCACCTGGAGACCTATGACGTCACCACGGTGCGCGCCTCCACACCCATGTATCTCATGGCCCGCCGGATCCGCGCCATGGGGATCAAGATGGTGCTCTCCGGCGAGGGCGCCGACGAGGTCTTCGGAGGCTACCTGTACTTCCACAAGGCCCCCGGCCCCCGGGAGTTCCACGAGGAGACGGTGCGCAAGCTGGGACGCTTGCACTCCTTCGACTGCCTCCGGGCCAACAAGTCCATGGCCGCCTGGGGCGTCGAGGCCCGGGTCCCCTTCCTGGACCTGGAGTTCCTGGACGTGGCCATGAACCTGGACCCGGCGGCGAAGATGATCCGCCCGGGAGGCCAGGAGAAGCAGATCCTGCGGGAGGCCTTCGCCGACCACCTCCCCGAGGCGGTGCTCGGGCGGCAGAAGGAGCAGTTCTCCGACGGCGTGGGCTACGGGTGGATCGACGCCCTCAAGGCCCATGCCGAGGCCCGGGTGCCCGACCGCGACTTCGAGAACGCGCGCTTCCGCTTCCCCTACAACACGCCCGATACGAAGGAGGGGTACCTGTACCGCTCCATCTTCGAGGAGCACTTCCCCCTTCCGTCGGCGGCGGAGACGGTGCCCGGGGGCAAGTCGGTTGCGTGCAGCACCCCCGAGGCGCTGGCGTGGGACGCCTCCTTCCAGGGCGTGAACGAGCCCTCGGGGCGGGCCGTGAAAGGGGTCCACCGGGATGCGTACTGACGCGCCGGCGGCGCGCGGCCCGCGAGGCGCGCCCTAACCGGCGCGGGGCTACCTCGTCGTCAGCCACGCCTTGAGGGCGAGGAACGCCACAGCCGTCACCGCGCCCAGCGCCGCCTCCCACTCCCGGTTGCGGAGATATCGGACCCAGCGGAAGCCGTCCGCCTCAGTCCCCGGCTCCCGCCAGGGAGAGAGGCGCGGGACGAGAGCGGGCACCTGGGCGGCATAGGCGCGGTACCGGTCCCCGAAGAGCTCAACCAGGAGGCGGTGCTCCGAGGCCATGGTCGGCACGTACACCGCCGTGAAGAAGCCCAGGAAAAGGGCGGGCCAGGCCCAGTGCCCCCCGGCCACGGCGATCCCGGCGCCCAGGAGGAGGCTCCCCAGGTAGAGGGGGTTCCGGGTGAATCCGTACGGTCCCCCGGTGGCGAGTTCCCGCTCCTTCTCGATGGTCCCCGCCGCCCATCCCCGGAGGAGGAGGCCTGCCAGGACCAGCGGCGCGCCCGCCCCCAGGAGGGCGAGCGTCGGGGAGGCCAGCCACAGGTAGAGGAGGATCAGGAGCACGACCGCACGGAGGCGGATGCGGCGGAGGCTCACCGTCACGGGGTGGAGGTCGCCCGGGCGCGGGACCCCGGGTGGAGCGGAACCCCCGCGTGGATCTCCTTCAGGTGGAGTGTGAGGGAGCCCGGAAAGTTGGGGATGTTCGACTTCACGTACACCGGGAGGCGCCGGGCGTCGTCGGTGAAGTGGATCTCGGCCTTCCCCCCCTGGGAGAAGAGCCCCTTGGTGCGAATGATGGGCCGGACCACGAGAGTGGCGAACTCGCCGGCCTCGGTCTTGCGCCGGTCCTGGCGGAGCACCGTCACCGTGACCGGGTTCCCCTCCACCTTGAAGTACCGGTCGAAGGTGTACGACTTCCCCACCTCCAGCGGAAGCGTCCGGATGAAGTAGATGAACGCGATGTCATCCAGAGGTATGAGGGATGCCAGGGGCCCCGACTCGTCGTTGTCCTCCCGGTCCCAGAGGCGGCGCTCCGGGTAGAACTCGTAGTGCCGGAAGCTCTTGTAGTTGATCTCGTGGATGTCCTGGATGAAGCGCCAGCTCTGCAGCGTCCTGATGTCCAGCCAGGAACTGTACGCGTCGTTCACCCGGGCGGGTCCGAGTCCCCCGCGGATGGTCATGCTGATGCGGTAGGCATCACGTCCGCGCAGCGTGTCCAGCCGGGGGATGGACATCTGCCCCTCGCCGGCGTTGAAGATGCCGATCTTCACCTTGTACACGAGCCGCTCCCCGGGCCCGAAGGGCGCTGGGGCGGCGGTGGAGTCCGCAGGGTAGGCGCGGGGTGGGGCCTGGGCCGTGTCCACCCCCTGGGCCGTGTCCACCCCCTGGGCCGTGTCCACCCCCTGGGCCGCGACGGGGCCTGCAGCCAGGAGCACCCCGGACACCGGGAGCCCGCGGATCAGCGCGGCCAGGAGCGCCCAGGCGCCACCCCGGGCCGCTGCGCCCGGGGACCTCACGGTGCCTCCGGGTCCAGCCCGTGCTCCCAGGCTCCGCCGCGCACCCGGGCCAGGGAGAACATGGTGCGCACCGGACGGAACCGGGACGGGCGGACCTGCAGGTCGTAGCGCAACTCCAGGGGAGCTTCGACCACGCGCCGGGCGTGGGGCACCAGGAGCCTGAGCATCTCCAGGTTCGCCGCCCAGCCGTCGGATTGCACCACGGGCCGGTCCTCGGGGAGGTCGCGGAGCGCCTTCTTCAGCACGATGACCCGGTAGGCCCGGAGCCCGCTCAGGGGATCGGACACGGGGGCCTGCTTCAGGGTGCGTCCCAGGACCCAGCGGGCCGCGCCGCGGGCGAGGCGGAGGGAGCGGGGGAGCCCCCGGGCATCCGCGGGGAGCGCGCCGGCAACGATGTCGGCCCCACCCTCCAGGGTCTTCACGAGCGTCACCACGTCCTCGGGGCGCTCGGTGAAGTCACCCTGGAGAACCACGGCGCAGTCCCGCTTGGGGTACGGCGCCTCCGCCACCACGTGACGCAGAAGCCGTTCCACCGAGCCGGCGTATCCCTGCCGCTCGTCGGACCGGAGGATGGTGAGGGGCAGGCTCCGCCGGTACCGGGCGAGCACCTCGCCGGTGCCGTCGGTGGAGGCGTCGTCGTGCACCACGATCCGGTAGTCGCGGCCGAACTCGCCCAGCACGCGCCGCAGCTTCCACATGAGCACGCCTACCGTGGCGGCCTCGTCGTGGGCGGGGATGCAGATGTAGATCAACGGCTCGCTCGTCCTGTCGTGGATGTCACACCCGGTCGTCGAGTGATACCGGCGCCCGGGGACCCGGTTCCTGCCGCCGCGCCCCAGCGCCTCAGGTCCGGGCTTCGCCTGGAGGCCGCGTCTTCCAACGCCGATGCTGCCAGAAGTACTGCTCCGGAGCCTGCCGGACGGCCCGCTCCAGCGCTGCCGTGTGCGCCGCGGTGAGGGCACGCACGTCCTTCTCCAGGTCGCCGGTGGCCGGGGCGGTGATGCGCTCCAGCGTGACGCGGTAGCGCGCCGGCACCCCGGGCTCCCGGAGGGAGACGCCCAGGAAGATCGGGGCTTCCGCCCTCAACGCGAAGAGGGCCGGCCCACGGAAGGTGGCCGCCTCCCGCCCCAGGAAGGGGACGAAGATGCCTTGCCCCCGCGCATTCTGGTCGGCGATGAGCCCCAGGACGTGCCCCTTCCGGAGGGAGCGGAGCGCCTCCCTCGGGGCCTCGGGGAGATCCACCAGGCGCACCCCCACCCGGCGGCGGGACGCCTCCAGGTCGGCACCGAAAAGGGGGTTGGCCATCCCCTTCACCACCGCGTCCACCGGGAGACCCCGGGCGGAGAACGCCGCCCCTCCCAACTCCCAGTTCCCTAGGTGCCCGGTGACGAGGATGACGCCGCGGCCGTCGGCCAAGGCGTCCTGGAACGCCTCGAAGCCCACCATGGTGGTGCGCGCCACCACCTCGGAGGGGCCCCGGGAGTTCACGCGGAACGTGGACACGGCCTCCCGCCCCAGGTGGGCGTAGCTGGCTCGGGCCACCCGGTGGCGCCACGCCGCATCCTGCTCGGGGAACGCCAGCGCCAGGTGGCGGTCCACGTCGGCGCGGCGTACGCGGAACACGCTCCCGCCCAGCCATCCCACGAAGGCGCCCAGCCCCAGGGCGGCCTTCTCGGGGAGCGCCGTGACCAGCGCCGCCACCAGCCGGAAGAGGCCGTACTCCAGGACGTGCCCCAGGCGATGCCGACTCATGCGTCGCGGAGCTGGAGCCCGTGGAGGCGGTGGTAGAGTCCCTCCGAAGCGAGGAGGGAGGCATGGTCGCCCCGCTCCACCACCCTCCCCCGGTCCAGGACCACGATCTGGTCCGCACGGCGCACCGTCGACAGACGGTGGGCGACGACGAACACGGTGCGTCCCTCCAGGAGGCGCCCGATGGCGTCCTGCACCAGGCGCTCCGACTGAGCGTCCAGGGCGCTGGTGGCCTCGTCGAAGACCAGGATGGGCGCGTCCCTCAGGATGGCCCGGGCGATGGCGATGCGCTGCCGCTCTCCGCCGGAGAGCCTGGTGCCACGCTCCCCCACCAGGGTGTCGTACCCGGCTGGGAGCCGGACGATGAAGTCGTGGGCGTGGGCCGCCCGCGCCGCCCGCTCGATCTCTTCCTCGGTGGCGCCCGGGCGCGCGTAGGCGATGTTGGCGCGAACGGTGTCGTGGAAGAGCACGGTCTCCTGGGCGACGATCCCCAGCTGCCGGCGCAGCTCCGCCACGCGCAGGTCCCGGATGTCCACGCCGTCCACCGTGATCCGCCCCGAGCCGGGCTCGTGGAAGCGGCCGAGGAGGTCCAGGAGCGTGCTCTTCCCCGCTCCCGAGGGCCCCACCAGCGCCACCACCGTGCCCCTGGGCACCACCAGCGACACGTCGTGCAGCACCGGCTCCCCCTCGCGGTAGGAGAACGACACGCCCTCGAAGGCGATCTCCCGCTCCAGCCCCGGGAAGGGGCGGGCGCCGGGGCGGTCCCGGATCTCCACGGGCGCGTCCAGAAACTCGAACACCCGCTCGGCGGCCACCAGCCCCGGCTGTGCCGTAGCCGGGAACTTGGCCACGTTCTTCACCGGCGCGTAGAGCTTCAGCGACAGTCCCAAGAAGCCCACGAACTGGGCGCCGGTGAGCTCCCCGGCCACCACGAGCCAGGCGCCGTACCAGAGGAGCACCACCGTCCCCACGGCGGCCAGCATCTCGGTGAGGGGCTGCGCAAGGGAGCGGGCGACCTCGGCCCGGAGGAACTGGCGGAAATAGTCTCCGGTGAGGCGGTGGAAGCGCCGGCGCTCCCGCTCCTCCGCGGAAGAGGCCTTCACCAGGCGGATCCCGGAGAGCGTCTCCTGGATGTGGACGTTCACCTCCGCACCCAGGTCGAGGACGCGCCGGTCGCGCCGGCGGAGCACCTTCACCAGCGGGCCCCAGACGACCATGGCGCCGGGGATCACCACGAAGGCCGCGGCGGTGAGCTTCCAGGAGATGAGGACCATGGCCGCCACCGCCACGGCGAACTCGAACCCCGCGGACACCATGCGGGAGAGCTCGGCGGTGACCAGGGTGCGCAGCAGCTCCACCTCGGTGGTGAGGCGGCTCACGATCTGGCCCATGCGCACGCGCCCGAAGAACGCCAGGTCGAGCCCTACCAGGTGGTCGTACACGCGGTCGCGAAGGTCCCGGTTCACGCCCTGCTCCACCCGGGCCACCAGGTACGAGCGGGCGAAGAAGAGCAGGTTCTTCAGCGCGAAGGCGGCCAGGATGAGCAGGGCGACGAGCGCCACCGCCTCCAGGGGATCCCCGGCCGGATCCACCCACCGGTACACGGTGGCGTCCAGGACCCGTTCCATGCCGTTGCGTGGACCCGGCACCGCGGCCCCACCACCGGAGAAGAGCGCCTCGGTGAACGGGATGAGAAGCACGTAGACGGCAGCGTCCACGACGGCGAAGAGCGCTGTGGCCAGCACCACCGCCAGGAGCAGGGGAGCCCTGGGCCGGAGGAGGGAGAAGACCCGCCGGGCCGGCGTCACGACCGGAGCGCCTGTGGGACGTGTGCCCGGGCCGCCACGCGTCTGCCGCGCGTCCCTACCGCCCCCGGGGCGTAAGGCAGGCCACCGGGACGATCATCTCCTCGGGACTGATCCCCCCGTGGAGGAACGAGTTCCTGTAGCGGGCCTGGTACTCCCGGAGCTTGGTGGGATATACGAAGAAGTTGTCCTCCAGCGCCACGATGTAGGTCGTGCCCAGACGCCCGCCGGGAAGGCGCAGGTCCGCCTCCTGCTTGGTGACGAGCGCTGTGTCGGCGTGCTCGACACGGAGATCCTGGCCGAACTTGTACCGCAGGTTGGCCGTGGCGTCGCGGCGGGCGAATACCGTGGCCGACCGCTGGCAGAGGATGGACCCGTGGTCCGTGGTGAGGATGACCCGGTGCCCCGCCCGTGCTGCGCCCTTGAGCACCTCGAAGAGCGTCGAGCGCTCGAACCAGGCGCGGGTCAGATCCCGGAGTGCCGCCTCGTCCTTGGCCACCTCCATGAGGATGGGGGACTCGGAGCGCCCGTGGGTCATCAGGTCCACGAAGTTGAAGACCAGAGCGATGACCGACCCGTGGGTGTTCGCCGCCGAGTTCACCCGCGCTCTGACCTGGTCGCCCTCCCGGTCGGAGAAGATCTTCTCGTAGTGGACGGGAACGGTGCGCTTGGTGAGGCGCCGGAGATGGCTCTTCAGGAGCCGGTCCTCGAAGGCGTTCAGGCTCCCCTCGTCGTCGGACGAGTCCCACCACCCCGGGTTCTTGCGCGCGATCTCGTCGGGGAAGGCGCCGCTGAAGATGGCGTTGCGGGCGTACGGCGTGGCCGTGGGGAGGATCGAGTAGTGGTAGCGCTCCTCGAGGTCGAAGTAGGGCGCCAGCAGCGGCGTCATCGCACGCCACTGGTCCAGGCGCATGCAGTCCAGCACCACGAAGTACACCGGGTCGTCGCCCAGCCAGGGGAGGAGGAATAGCTCCACCAGGTCCACGGAGAGGACCGGCCGGTCCTCGGCACCCCGCATCCAGCGCGGGTACTCGCGCACCACGAACTGGCCGAACGCCCGGCGCAGGTCGCCCATGAGGGAGTGGACCGTGTCCTGGAGTCCTCGCTCGCCCGAGCTCTCCAGGCGCAGCTGCCAATCGGTGAGCTCGGTGTAGACGCTGGCGTAGTCGTCGGCGCTGGCCGCATCCTGGACCTTGGCGGCCAACTCGGGGAAGCGCGCCGCCAGGTCCTGGGCCGTCTGCTGCTGCCGGATGGAGGAGCCCTCCAGGATCCGGGTCACCACCGAGAGGACCTGACGGGGGCTGGTGGGCTTCACCAGGTAGTCGTCCACCCGGCGCCCGATGGCTTCGGTCATGGTGTGGTCCTCCTCCGACTTCGTCACCATGACCACCTTGGCGAACGGGTCCTGGCGGCGGAGGATCTCCAGCACCTCCATCCCCCTGCGGCCGGGCATCTGCTCGTCGAGGAGGACCAGGTCGTAGGGATTGTCCCGGAGGAGGGCGAGGGCGTCGTCCCCGTTGGAGATGGCGTCCACGTGGTAGCCCCGCGCCTGCAGGAAGAGCAGGTGGGGCTTGAGCAGGTCGATCTCGTCGTCGACCCAGAGGATGCGTTTCGGGGGACGGGCGCTCGGCGTCATGGCTCCTGAACTTATCACCCGTGCCAGGTGGCCCGGAGTACCCGCAGCCAATTCCCCGTCCCGATCAGGCGGAGGTCCCCCTCGCCGAAGCCGGCGTCCCGCAGGGCCTCCACCACCGCGGGGAGGGCGGTCACGTCGGGGAGGTCGTCGGGCATGACGGCGCCGTCGAAGTCCGAGCCCAGGGCGACGTGCTCCACGCCGATGCGGTCGGCGACGTAGCGGGCATGCCGGGCGATCTCCGTGAGGGAGGCCGGGCTCTTCGGGTCGCCGTCGGAGCGGAGAAACCCCTTGTGGAAGTTGATCCCCGCCAGGCCGCCGCTGTCCCTGACGGCGTCCAGCTGGCGGTCGGTGAGGTTGCGCGGCGAAGGGGCGAGGGCCCACGCGCACGAGTGGGTCGCCACCAGGGGTGCCTGGGAGAGGCGCGCCACGTCCCAGAAGCCGGCTTCGTTGAGGTGGGAGAGGTCCACCATGACGCCCAGGTTGTTGCAGGCGCGCACCAGCCGTTTCCCCGCCGCCGTGAGCCCCGGGCCGGTGTCGGGGGTGCGGGGGAAGTCGAAGGGGACGCCGCGGCCGAAGGCGTTGGGGCGGCTCCACACCGGACCCAGGGAGCGGAGGCCGGCTTCGAAGAACACGTCCAACGCCTCCAGGCGCGTGTCCAGGGCCTCCACGCCCTCGATGTGCAGCACGGCGGCGAAGGTGCCGTCGGCGAGGCAGCGCTCCAGGTCGCCGGCGGTGCGCACCACCTCCATGGCGCCTCCCGCCGCGCGCTCGCAGCGGAAGAGGTCCGACATGACCGAGAGCGTGTACGCCAGCGCCGTGCTCCGCGCCACGCGCGGAGGGAAGGGCACCGTCCACGCGCCGGGCACCTTGGCGCCGTCGGGTCCCGTGACCGGGAGGATCTCCCTCTCCCACCCACGATTCGCGGTGAAGACGGCGAAGAAGCCACCCGCCATCCCACCCTCCCTCGCCCGGGGGAGGTCCACGTGCCCCCGGTCGCTCCGCTCCAGGAAGTTGCGCGCCTCCTCGCCGACGGCGTTGTGGATCTGGGTGAGGGTGTCGTTGTGGCCGTCGAAAACGGGGATGCTCATGGCTGGTCTCTCCACACTACGAGGAAGCGCCCCACCTCCCGGGCCAGCGGGTAGCGCGCCTGGAGGCCCGCCGCCAGCTCGGGGCTCACCGGACCCGAGAAGAAGGGACGGCGGTTGATCACGGCCATCTCGACGCCGGCGCGCTCCAGTGCCTCCAGGGTGCGCGCCACCCGGGTCTCCGGCTCGGGATCGAGGAACTCGAAGAGCATCCGGGTTGGATTCCGCCGTCCGGTGAGCACGTAGATCTCGGGGGCGTCCGGGGTCGCATAGATCCAGGGACCGGAGGAGAGGGCGTCCACCATGGCCACGACCTCCTCGATCTCGTCGCGGGCGGCGACGTCCACGCGCAGACCTCCCCCTCGGGGAATGCGCAGGGTCTCGGTCTGGTCGTGGCGCGCCGGCTGGAGCCCCAGGTGGCGCACGAAGCCAGGCGCGAGCCGGAGCGCCGTGAACGCCAGGAGGAAGCACACCAGCCCGCCGAGCCAGACGGAGCGGGAGCGACCTCGGGCCGTGGGTCCCCGCGCGTCACCCGCCTGCGCCTCCCCCTCCGGTCCCTCCTCCGCCCCCGTGCCCGCCAGCGCCAGCGCCAGCAGCACCAACAAGGGGGCCGCGAAGAAGAAGTAGACGGGGGCGGCGAAGGGGATCTCCACCAGGCTGGCGAGCCCGTACCCGGCGAGCGCGAGATAGGCGCCGTCCGCCCACCGGAGAGATGCGGCACGCTTCGGCCCCCGGGTGGCAGAGCCGCGCGCGCCACCCACGAGCGCGACCGCCGCCGCCGCCGCGAAGGGAGGAAGCCACCAAAGCCCCTCCCAGAGCGCCAGGTAGACCCGGGGCATGCCGGAGAGGGCCAGCGCCGCCACGCCGGCCACCGCCGCCGCTGCGGCCAGGACCTTGCCCACGCGGGCCCGCGCCAGGGGCGCCAGCCCCACGGTGGCCAGGGCCACGGCGGACAGCGCCATCCCCACCACCCCACCCCGGAGCCCGGGCCAGGCGGCGTCGGCCAGGCGGCGCCGGGGAAGGACGAGCACCCCCCGGTACAGGTCGTCCAGAGCACCCGCCGCCGCGTACAGCACGAGGAAGGGAGCCAGCGCCGCCATCACGCCGAGAGCGAAGGGGATAACCGTGCGGAGGAGCGCGGCGAAGCGTTCCCGGGAGGCGACGCCGGTGGGCCGTCGTGCCGCCCACGCCAGGACCAGGGGCGCGGCCAGCGCAGGGATGCCGAAGCGCACGAGCCCCTCCGCGCCCATGGCCCGGCTCACGAGCCCGGCCACGATGGCCACCAGCGCGAGGGAGCCCGCGGCCAGGAACCACCGATACAGCACGTCGGCGCGCCGACCGGCACTGTTCACGTCGTGGGGACGGGCCGCGTCCTCGAGCCAGGCGAGGCCCAGGAGCCCCGCAGCCACCGTGTACAGACCGATGACCTTGAAGAGGATGGATGCCCCCGCCGCCGCCCCGGCCCAGAAGAGCCAGCGGTGCCCCCCGACCGCGGCGAAGCGCACCAGGGCCCACAAGGACGCCGTCCCGAGGAACAGGTTGTACCACGACGGCATCCCCTCGGCGTACACGGGGAGCGTCCACGACGCGGCCAGGAGCGTGGCGGCGGCGGCGAGCCAGGGCCCCGCGAACCGGCGGGCCAGCGCCCACACCGCGGGCACCCACGCTGCGTAGGCAGCCAGCAGGACCCAGCGGGCGCTCATGGCGCTCTCCCCCAGGACGCGGAAGCCCAGGGCGTTGAGGAAGGCGAGCCCCCCCGTGTACACATCGTCGAAGTCCCGGTGCGGGAGCTCACCCAGGAGCACACGTTGGGCCGGATGCGCCACCGAGCCCAGGTCGTGGGGGAACCACCCCCGGTCCAGCCACACCAAGGCGTGGAGCATGGCCAGCACCCACACGGCCACGGGGAGCCAGCGCTCCAGCACAGCCGGGTCCGGGCCGCGGCGCGGCGCGGCGCCGGGGTCGCCGCCGACGGTGGGGATGGTGGCGTGAGACATGGCACCATGCTAACTAGAATCGCTGTCCGGTGCCCCCGCGGGCCGCGGCGCTCGCGTCCCCGGGGAGCTCCCGTCGAGAAACACCCCCTGGAGGCGTCCCATGCGCCGACATTCCGTCCCAGCCGCCCTCGTCCCGCTCCTCACCCTCTTCGCCCTCGCAGGCCCCCTCGCCGAAGGCGCGCAGGCGCAGGTGGCAGAGCGCTACGAGGCCCGGGACGTCATGATCCCCATGCGGGACGGCGTCCGCCTGAAGACGAAGATCTTCACGCCCAGGGAGACCACCGGGCCCCTCCCCTTCCTCTTCAAGCGCACGCCGTACGACGTCTCCGACGAGGCCGCGAGCCTGGACGGCATGTACCGCGAGCTGGCCCAGGACGGGTACATCTTCGTCTTCCAGGACATCCGCGGGAAATACGGCTCCGAGGGCCAGTTCGTGATGCAGCGCCCTGCGAGGGCGCCGGGGGACACGAAGGCCCTGGACGAGGGCACGGACACCTGGGACACCATCGAGTGGCTCCTGAAGAACGTGCCCGGCCACAACGGGCGCGTCGGGATGCTGGGAGTGTCCTACGACGGGTGGACCACCGTCATGGGCGCACTGGAGCCCCACCCGGCGCTCAAAGCCATCGCGCCCCAGGCCTCCCCGGCGGACATGTGGCTGGGAGACGACTTCCACCACAACGGCGCGTTCCGCCTGAGCTACGGGTTCGAGTACGCCACCATGATGGAGTCGTCGAAGGAGAACGAGAGCTTCGCCTTCGACCGATACGACACCTACCCCTGGTACCTGGCGTTGGGCTCCCTGGCCAACGTGAACGAGCGCGTCCTCCAAGGCCGCATCCCCACGTGGAACGACTACGTGGCCCACCCCGACTACGATGCGTTCTGGAAGCGGCAGACCATGATCCCCCACATCCGGAGCGTGGCCGTGCCCACCCTCAACGTGGCCGGGTGGTGGGACCAGGAGGACTTCTGGGGACCGGTGCGCATCTACCGCGCCCTGGAGCAGTTCGACACGGCGCGGATCAACCACCTCGTCGTGGGCCCGTGGAATCACGGTGGATGGAACCGGCGCCCCGGTGACGCTCTGGGCGCCATCCCCTTCGGGAGCGCCACGTCCGACTGGTACCTGGCCCAGGTCCAGGCGCCCTGGTTCAGGTACTGGCTGAAGAACCAGGGCACCCTCGACCTCCCCGAGGCGCTCACCTTCGAGGCCGGCTCCAACGTGTGGCGGCGGTGGGACGCCTGGCCTCCCACCGCCGGCGTGGAGAAACAGGGCCTCTACTTCCGGGCGGGAGGTAGGCTCTCCTTCGACCCGCCCACCGCCGGCGAAGCCGAACCGTTCGACACGTACGTGTCCGATCCGGCGCACCCCGTCCCCTACCGCCATCGCCCCATCCAGGCGACATACGGTCCCGGCTCCCGCTGGCGCACCTGGCTCGTGGAGGACCAGCGCTTCGTTGACGACCGCGCGGACGTGCTTTCCTACGAGAGCGAGGTGCTGTCCGAGGGCGTGACGATCGCCGGGGAGGTGGTGGCCAACCTGTTCGCTTCCACCACCGGCACCGACGGCGACTGGATCGTGAAGCTCATCGACGTCTACCCCGAGTCGTACCCGGAGGACTGGGGGCTGGCCGGGTACCAGCTCATGGTCTCCAGTGAGGTGTTCCGGGCCCGGTACCGGGAGAGCTTCGAGCGCCCTGCCCCGGTGGCGGCCGGCGCGGTCACGGAGTATTCGTTCTCCCTCAACACGCAGGACTACACGTTCCGGAAGGGGCACCGGATCATGGTGCAGGTGCAGAGCACGTGGTTCCCACTCATCGACCGGAACCCCCAGACGTTCGTGCTCAACATCTTCGAAGCCGCCGAGTCGGACTTCCAGCCCGCCACCGTCCGAGTGTACCGTGAGCCGGGCCGGGCGTCCCATGTGACGGTCCCCGTGGCCGTGGGCACGCGACCTTGAAGTCCGCCACGCCGACGACCCGCCATCCCGACGACCAGCAACCCGGATCCCGTTCCATGACCGACGACGCCCCCGCCATCCAGGACTTCTATCCCGAAGACCTGTCCCACTGCTACGGCTGCGGCCGCCTCAACGAGGTCGGCCTGCACCTGCGCACGCGCTGGGACGGGGACGACACGGTGACCCGCTTCACCCCGGCACCCTACCACACCGCCATCCCCGGGAGCGTGTACGGCGGCCTCGTGGCCTCGCTCCTGGACTGCGCCGGCACGGGGAGCGCGTCGGCGGCCGTGTTGCGCGCCGAAGGACGCCAGATGGGCGACGGCCCCGCGCCCCGCTTCGTCACGGCGGCGCTGAAGGTGGACTTCCTCAAGCCCACCCCCCTCGGACCGGAGCTGGAGATCCGGGGGCGCATCGTCGAGATCAAGGGGCGGAAGGTGGTGGTGGAAGAGACCCTGTCCGCAGACGGCGTCGTCACGGCCACGGGTCACGTGGTGGCGGTGCGCATGCGCAACGACGTCCCCGCGCCGGCGGGCGGCGCCTGAGAGAGGGCCGCACCCTCGTGAATCGCCCCGTCGCCCTCCTGACCGCCGTGGCCGCCCTCGCGGCCCTCGGCTTCGCGCCCCCCGGTGCGGCGGCCCAACAGGGGACCTCCCCCAACCCCGAGTCGCGCCCCCGCCCCGAACTCCGCGCCGTGCCCGTGCGCGACATCCACATCGACGGCCGCCTGGACGAGGCGGCGTGGGCGACCGTGCCGCCCGTCACCGAGTTCACCCAGTCCGAGCCCGACGAGGGCCTCCCCACCACCCAGCGCACCGAGGTCCGCGTCGCCTACGACGGTACGAACCTCTACATCGGCGCGGAGATGTTCGACACCGACCCGGCGGGGATCGTGCCCGGCGGCCTGGAGCGGGACTCGCCGGGGATCCTTTTCGAGGAGATGGACGCGCTGGGCGTCACCCTGGACACGTACCTGGACCGGCGCAGCTCGTTCATCTTCTTCGTGAACCCCGCCGGAGGGATCAAGGATGGCCAGGGCACCGACGACGGCCGCTACCGGGACTACGGGTGGGACGGGGTGGTGGACGTGAAGACCTCCATGCATGAGGGCGGGTGGACGGTGGAGATGGCCATCCCGTGGCGCACGCTCCGCTTCGACCCCAACCTCCCCGACCAGCGCTGGGGGATGAACCTCATGCGGCGCATCCGGCGCAGGAACGAGGTGTCGTACTGGGCCCCCCTGGACCGGCGGAACCGGGTCTTCCTCATGTCCCAGGCGGGCGTGGTCACGGGGATGGGGAAGCTCCCCGCGGGGCTGAACATGAGCGTGAAGCCCTTCGCGCTGGCCTCCCACGGTGGGGGCGTGTCCCTGGCCGACGACGTGAAGGGCGCCGAGGCCGACGGAGGCGTGGACCTGAAGTGGGGGCTCACGCCCAACCTGACCCTGGACCTCACCTGGCGGACCGACTTCTCGCAGGTGGAGGTGGACCAGGAGCAGGTGAACCTCACCCGCTTCCCCGTCTTCTTCCCCGAGCTGAGAACGTTCTTCCTCGAGAACTCGGGGACGTTCACCTTCGGCGACGTGAGCGGGGGGCCCGGCGGGCCCCGCCTGGGCTCGTCGCTCCGGGACCTGACCCTCTTCCACTCCCGCCAGATCGGCCTCCGGAGCGGCCATCCCGTCCCCCTGCTGGGTGGCGCCCGCCTCACCGGGCAGGTGGGAGGCTTCGAGCTCGGGCTCCTGAACGTGCAGGGCGAGGACGAGGGCACGGTCCCGCGGGAGAACTTCACCGTGGTCCGCGTCCGGCGGCGCGTGCTGACCAACTCCGACGTGGGGTTCATCGTCACCAACCGCGATCCCTCGGGTCCGGCCACGCCGGCGAACCAGGCGGCGGGCGTGGACGCCAACCTGACGCTGGGAGGGAAGCTCTTCATCAACACCTATCTGGCCGGGACCCGGGAGGGCAATGAATCGGACCATGCGGCGCGCCTCTCGGTGGGGTGGCGCGACGCCCTCTGGAACACATCGGTGGCCGTCCGCCGGGTGGGCGAGCAGTTCGACCCGGGGCTGGGGTTCGTCCGCCGCCGCGCCCTCCGGGAGGGCTACGCCACCGTGGGCCTCCACACCCAGCCGCGCATCCCCCGGGTGCTGGAGGTGAATCCGTTCGTGGAGATCACGAGCACCACCGACCTCTCGGGACGCCTGGAGTCCCGCGAGACGCAGGCGGGCCTGAGCGTGGGCTTCCACGACCGCTCCACGCTGAACTTCGGCTGGACCCGGACCTTCGAGCGCCTCGCCGCGCCGTTCAGGGTGCGCGAAGGCGTCTCCATCCCTGTGGGTGATTACACGTTCTCCCGGGGTTCGGTCAGCTACCGGTCCAGCCAGGGACACGCGCTCTCCGGGAACCTGAGCGTGTCGAGCGGCGGGTTCTGGGACGGAACGCGCACCACGGTGACCAGCGGGCTCCGGTGGCAGCCGGACCGCCACCTGGTGCTGGACGTGGACGCCACCCACAATGCCGTCACAGCCCAGGGCACGTCCTTCACCGCCGACCTCTACGGGGCCCGCCTCCAGTACGCGTGGAGCACGACGCTGAACTTCAGCGGTTTCGTGCAGGTCAACGCCGACACCGACGAGATGGTGACCAACCTGCGCATGAACTTCATCCACGCGCCGCTGAGTGACCTCTTCTTCCTCTTCACCGAGCGGCGGTCGCTGGTGGGTGAGGGCCGCGTGCTGGAGCGCTTCTTCACGGTGAAGGTGACGCGGCTGTTCCTCTTCTAGGGTCCCGGTTCTAGGGTCCCGGTTCTAGGGTCCCGGGTCGTGACACCGGGGACGGGCGCCGGCGCCGACGCTCCCTCCTTCCTTGCGCCCTGCGGTCCTCCCCGGTCCCGCCCCGCCCCGCAGGTTCGCCCTGCAACGGTTCCCACCCCTGTTTCGTCTAAGGAACGTGAGCGCGGACGGCCCCTGCCCGGCGTCCGTATGGGTGAGCGTGAGGGTCTCGGGAGGGGACATGGGAACGGGGACGCGGACGGGGCAGAGTGGAGTGTGCTCGTGGATAGGTTGCGCAGCGTTGGCGACGACCGCCGTCCTGGGGGCGCTGGCCATTCCCGAAGGCGGTGCAGCACAGCCAGCGCCGGGGCGTGAGGAAGGCCGTCCGACGCGGCCGGCGCCCACGGTGGCGCAGGCCATACGGTCCACCGTAGACGTGCCCGTCCTCGACGGGCGCATGGACGAGGCCGCATGGCAGCAGGCCCCGATCATCACCGGCTTCACCCAGGTCCTTCCCACCGACGGCGGTGAGCCCAGCGAGCCCACCGAGGTGCGCGTCACGTACGACGCCGATGCGCTCTACGTCGTGGCCCGCATGTTCGACCGCGAGCCCGCGGCCATCGCCAGGCGCCTGGGCCGCAGGGACTCGGAGACGGCCAGCGACTTCTTCCGAGTCTCCATCGATTCGTACCACGACCACCGCACGGCCTTCGAGTTCACCGTGAACGCCGCAGGCGTGCGGGGTGACGCCCTGGCCGCCAACGACAACGGCTACGGCGACAGCTCCTGGGACCCGGTGTGGGGGGCGGCGGTGAGCGTGGACTCCCTGGGGTGGGTGGCGGAGATCCGCATCCCCTTCTCCCAACTCCGCTTCTCCCCCGACGCGGAACAGACCTGGGGGATCAACTTCACCCGCCAGATCTTCCGCAAGAACGAGACGGTGCGCTGGATGTGGGCGCGCAACACCGAGCAGGGGTACGCGTCGCTCTTCGGGCACCTGGAGGGACTCCGCGACATCCCTCAGCCGAAGCGCCTGGAGGCGCTCCCCTACTCGGTGGCGTCCGCCGACTTCGACGGCGCCGCCGACCGCTCCAGCCCCTTCAACGACGGGAGCGTGGCGGGCAAGGGGTTCGGCCTGGACCTCAAGTACGGCCTGACCAGCAACATGACGCTGGACGCCACCATCAACCCCGACTTCGGGCAGGTGGAGGTGGACCCGGCGGTGGTGAACCTCACCGACTTCGAGACCTACTTCCAGGAGCGGCGCCCCTTCTTCGTGGAGGGCGCCAACCTCTTCCAGTATGGAGCCAGCGGTAACGCCTTCGCCCCCACGCTGTTCTACTCCAGGCGCGTGGGGCGGCCCCCCTCCCGGCCGGCCAGCGAGGAGGGCGGCTGGGTGGACAACCCCACCGCCACCAGCATCCTGGGCGCGGCCAAGCTCACCGGGAAGGTGGGTGGGTGGTCCTTGGGCGTCCTCAACGCCGTCACCAGCGCCGAAGACGCCCGGATCCAGGCCGCCGACGGGACTCGGGGCTCCCGCCCCGTGGAGCCGCTGGCCAACTACGGCGTGGCCAGCCTCCGCCGCGATTTCCGCGGCGGGAACACGGGGGTCGGGGTCCTGGGAACCAGCGTGCGCCGGGACCTGGGCAACCCCCTCTTCGATGGGCTCCGCCGCGACGCCTGGGCCGGCGGCGTGGACTTCTTCCACCGCTTCGCGGGGAACCAGTGGGCGGTGAGCGGCACCTTCGCCGGATCGCGCATCTCCGGCGACGCCGAGGCCATCACCGCCGCCCAGCGCTCCTCGGCGCGCTACTACCAGCGGCCGGACCAGGACTATGTGTCCGTGGACTCGGCAGCCACGTCCCTCACCGGATGGGCTTCGGCGCTCACCTTCGGCAAGGAGGCGGGGCGCTGGATCATCGCCACCGACCTCTTCGCCACCTCCCCCGGCTTCGAGATCAACGACGCCGGCTTCGGCACCGAAGCCGACGACGTCTTCCACGGCGTGCGCATGAGCCGGCGGTGGCTGGACCCGGGCAAGTACTTCCGCCGCTTCACGCTCAGCGCCACCTGGGCCCAGAGCTGGAACTTCGGCGGCACCAACACGGGGCGCACCGCCTACTTCGGATTCAACGGCCAGCTCCTCAACTACTGGAGCTTCAGCTTCGGGTCGAACTACAACCTGGCCGCCCAGAGCGACTACACCACGCGGGGAGGGCCGCTTATGGTCCGCCCGCGCCAATTCAACCTCTTCGGCAGCGTGAACTCGGACCGCCGCAAGAAGATGAGCGGAAACGCCTTCGCCTCGTACAACCGGAACGCCGAGGGTGGGTGGGGACTGTCGGTCGGCCCCGGCCTCACGCTCCGCCCCAGCGGCGCCGTGGACCTCAACCTGTCGCTCAACTACAGTGCCAGCCGCTCCATGGGCTTCTATGTCACGCAGCGCCCCGACGCCACGGCCGCGGCCACCTTCGGGCGCCGCTACCTCTTCAGCGGGTTGGAGCAGAGGAGCCTGAACGCGACGCTGCGCGCCGACGTGGCGCTCACGCCGAGCCTGAGCATCCAGTGGTACGCCCAGCCCTTCGTCGCCACCGGCGACTACGAGGGCTTCAAGGAGCTGGCGCGGCCGCGGAGCTTCGACTTCCTGCGCTACGGGACGGACGGCGCCTCCACGCTGGCATACGACCAAGCTGAGGGCACCTACACCGCCGACCCCGACGGCGCGCGCGCCGCCCCCGCCATGAGCTTCGGCAACCCCGACTTCAGCATGCGTTCGCTCCGGAGCAACCTGGTGCTGCGCTGGGAGTATCGGCCCGGTTCCACCGTCTTCCTCGTGTGGAATCACGGACGCGCGGGGTCTTCGTCCGATCCCACCACGGGCGTTCTCGACCAGACCGGGCAGATCTTCGACGACACCATGCGCAACACGTTCATGGTGAAGGTGAACTACTGGCTGAGCAGGTGAGGATGTGGCCCGGCCCGGGAAGGGGGCCGGGCCGCCTCGGCGCTACCCGCAATCCTCGGGGATCAGCTCCGCGAAGTCGGTGAGATAGCCCCTGGCCCTCGCACGTCCCTCCGCCGGGGACAGGCCGTGCCGCAGCGTCAGCGCCTCACCCAAGCCCGCCATCAGGTCTGCAGCTGACGCGTTTCCCACGGCCAGGACGATATGGTTCCGCGCCGTGCATGCGAGCGTTGCAGCCGCACCACCATGGGCGCAGTAGGACAGCACCTGACGCTCCACCAGCGCAACCACCCCTTCGCCGCTCTGCATGATGTCGACGATGTAGTGGAGGTCCTTGATCCGCTTCGCCCGGTCCCGGCGCCGGAGGAACGTGGCACCCTTGTGGAGGGCGAAGGCTCCAAGCTCCGGCACCCTGACCAGAGCCACCTCCTCGCCTCCGGCTGCGCGGTCGAGCGGTACCGAGAGGATCACCGAGTGGTCCCTGAGGACCCCGACACCCTCCAGGGTGAGCCCACCCAGATGGCCGGCCGGCTCGACACCGACGACTTGGGACACGCCGCCCCACGGCCCGCGATGTTCGACGAAGAACTCGATCCGTTCCCCCGAAGCCGCGTCTCGTTCCCAGACGGCGCTCGGACCTTCCTGCGTGACGGGCGTGAAGCCCGCAGCCGCCAGGGCGGCGGAGATCAGAGGTGCGGCAGGATCTGTCTCACCTGGCATCGAAGCCAGCACGTCCACCTCGATCGTGTGGAGCGGTCGCACCGCCCAATCGCCGGGCGGGCCGAAGCGCCGGTGCAGCTCCGGCACCCATCCGCCGATCACAACCAGGCGGTCGAGGTGTTCGCTCAGTCCCGCCAGGACCGGCGCCAGGACGGTGTCGAAATGGTCGTCGGTCATGTCGGCCCAGTCACCCCCTGGAGGTGCTTCTCCAGCAGCAACTCCGCCTGCTCCCTGCCTCGGAGGGGATGGTTCCACAGATCCAGAAGCAGCTGGAGCGTGGACACCACGGGAACCCCCTCCCGCTGCCTCAGCCCGTACCAGACCGAAGTCCGGTAACGCGCGGAGAGCAGTCTCACAGGCCCCTCCGGTGCGGGCTGCCACCCCAGGCGCTGAGCGACTCGAAGCAGCCCGTCCCGACCCCTCTCGTCCACGTACAGGTGCACCTGCTCCACCAGCGCATGCGGGAGGAAAAGGGATGCCCCCGCGTGCAGGGCGGCCCCCCAGCGCCGCAGGCCAGCCGATTCCATGCGAGAGAGGAAGGGTCGGAGAGACCCCAGGGGGGCGTCCACCTCGAGCGAGGTGTTGTCCCGCCAGTCGTACTCCAGAGTCCACTGGTCGAGCAGCGCACGATGGTCGAGGAGCCGGATCCAGCGCTCCGGGTGCGACGTCCGCTCCTGGACCAAACCGCGCCGCTCCAGATCGGCCACGGCGTACGACACCACCGACGGAGAGACGCCTACCTCCCGGGCCATGCCCGTGATGGACCACTCGCTTTCGCGGCGTTGATCGAACAGCCACCTGGCGACGAGTGAGGCGCGGTCGGAGAACGCCGACCGGCGGCCCTGAGTCGCCACCCTCTTCGCTGGCCGGAGGTCGGTGCGGTCCACGAGCAACCCCGGGGCCTGGATCCGCACGGCCCCCGTCAGGGCCACGAAGGAGCGGCCCGAGGCCCGCAGAGCTTCAAGCTCGGCCCGGCGTGGGCGACGGAGAACCCATATCGTCGGTTCCCTGTCGCCCTCGCTCGCGAAGCGCTCTTCCCAATTGGCCAGCCGCCGCGTCGTCCACCGCCGGCCCGGGGCACGCAAGGCGAGCCGGCCCGGCCCCTCTGTGCGGACGGAGGCCTCCGGCCCGAGAGCGCGGGCGACCAGGTCCATCACGGCGTCTGCGGTGCTATTCACAATAATGACCCCATTTCACGTATGTGTGAATCCATGCCCATTATGTGAAATACCACCTCTACAACGCAAGGCCCGCACCCTTGACCACCCCCGTCCCCGCCCTTCCATTGCCCTGAGCCTTCCCCAGGCCCACCCGCTGCCGGCCGCCGACAGGGGCCGTGCTTCGGCCCCGTCCCCGTCCAAGGTCCCGCGTGCCCAACCCGGAACTCGAAGCCCGGAAGGAGATCGACCGCCAACTCGAGGCGGCCGGCTGGGCGGTGCAGGACTACAAGGACATCCACCTCGGGGCGAGGAGCCATGGGATCGCCGTGCGGGAATACCCCCTGGCGACCGGGCACGTGGACTACCTGCTCTACGCCGACGGCCGGGTGATCGCGACGGTGGAGGCCAAGCCCGCCGGGTACCCCCTGACGAGCGTCGAGCCCCAATCGGGCAAGTACGTCAGGGGCCTCCCCGCCGACATCCCCGCCTGGCGGAACCCGATCCCGTTCGCGTACGAGACCACGGGCGTCGAGACCCGGTTCACCAACGGCCTCGATCCCGAGCCGAGGAGCCGCCGGGTGTTCACGTTCCACCGGCCGGAGGAGCTACGCAGGCTGGCTGGACAGGATGTCCAACTCCGCGGGAGCCTCCAGGCCCTCCCCCCACTGGACACCCGAGGGCTCTGGAGCGTCCAGGAGGAGGCCGTGCGGAACCTGGAGGCGTCGCTGGCCGCCAACCGGCCGCGGTCGCTCATCCAGATGGCCACCGGGAGCGGCAAGACGTACACGGCCGTCACCGCGTGCTACCGGCTCATCAAGTTCGGCGGGGCCAAGCGGATCCTCTTCCTGGTGGACCGCAACAACCTGGGCCGCCAGACCCTCACCGAGTTCCAGCGGTACGTGAGCCCCTACAACGGCTACACGTTCACCGAGGAGTTCCAGGTCCAACGCCTCACGGGCAACGCCGTCGCCCCCGGCGCGAAGGTGGTTATCACCACCATCCAGCGCCTCTACTCCATGCTCCGGGGCGAGGAGTCCTTCGACGAGGGGAACGAGGAGCAGTCCCTCTTCGAGTCGGGACGGGCCTTCGGCCACGAGCCCCAACCGGTAGCCTACAATCCGAGGATCCCGCCGGAGTTTTTCGATGTCGTGATCGTGGACGAGTGCCACCGCTCCATCTACAACGTGTGGCGGCAGGTCGTGGAGTACTTCGACGCGTTCCTCATCGGGCTCACCGCCACGCCCGGGAAGGACACGCTGGGGTTCTTCAACCAGAACCTCGTGCAGAACTACGGCCACGAGCGCGCCGTGGTGGACGGCGTGAACGTGGGATACGACGTGTACCGGATCCGGACGCGCATCACCGAGGGCGGAGCCACGCTCCCAGCCGAGGCTGGGCTCTTCGTGCCCCACCGGGACCGGCGCACCCGCGCCGTCACCCTCCAGGAGCTGGACGAGGACCTGGAGTACGCGGCCTCGGAGCTGGACCGGGACGTGGTGGCCGAGGACCAGATCCGTACCGTGGTGCGCACGTTCCGTGACCGCCTCTTCACCGAGATCTTCCCCGGCCGGACCAACGTCCCCAAGACGCTCGTCTTCGCCAAGGACGACAGCCACGCCGAGGACATCGTCCGCGTCATCCGCGAGGAGTTCGGGAAGGGCAACGAGTTCTGCCAGAAGATCACCAGCAAGACCACGGGCGTTTCCGCGGAAACGCTCCTCAGCCAGTTCCGGAACACGTACATGCCCCGGATCGCCGTCACCGTGGACATGATCGCCACCGGCACGGACGTGCGGGCCCTGGAGTGCCTGCTCTTCATGCGGAACATCAACTCCGCCTCGTACTTCGAGCAGATGAAGGGGCGCGGCGTGCGCATCATCGGCACCGACGACCTCCAGAGCGTCACCCCGGACGCCACAAGCAAGAGCCGGTTCGTCATCGTGGACGCCGTGGGCGTGTGCGAACGCGACAAAACCACGTCGAAGCCCCTGGACCGCCAGCCCACCGTTCCCCTGGACAAACTGCTCCAGGCAGCCGGGACCGGCGTCGTCCACCCCGATCTGGTGTCCGCCCTGGCTGCCCGACTCACCCGGCTGGACCGGGAGCTGGAGCCCGCCGACCGGAAGGCGCTGGCCGGGCTCGCCGGGGGCCGGACGCCCACCACGCTGGCCGCCGGCCTCCTGGCCAGCCTGGATGCCGACGCGGTTCACGACGCAGCGGTGGAGCGGTTCGCGGTCCCCGAGG
The DNA here is from genome assembly GCA_964545395.1 of uncultured Gemmatimonadaceae bacterium. Lineage (GTDB taxonomy): Bacteria > Gemmatimonadota > Gemmatimonadetes > Longimicrobiales > Gaopeijiaceae > SZUA-318. The sequence goes on from CAZJFX010000010.1 coordinate 38,693, forward strand.
GCGCGGAGCCCACTCAGGAGCAGCTCGACGCCGTGGAACGGGAGCGGATGGCCGAGGCTCTCAAACCGTTCCTGGATCCCGCGCTCCGCAAGCGCATCGTGGAGATCCGCCGGGTGCTGGACCAGGTCCTCGACGAGATCACCAGGGACGACCTCCTCGCCGCCGGGTTCGACGGCGCGGCGGCGGACCGGGCACGGAGCAAGCTGGAGGACTTCCGCCGCTTCCTGGAGGAGAACCGGGAGGAGATCGAAGCGCTCCAGATCCTCTACAGCCAGCCCTACCGCGCCGGGCTCCGGTACCGGCACGTGAAGGAGCTGGCCGACGCTCTGCGGCGCCCGCCCCTCACGCTCCACGACCCCGCCGCCGGCCTCTGGTCCCTGTACGAGGCGGTGGAGCCGGAGAAGGTGCGCGGGAAGGGCGGGAAGATGCTCGTGGACCTGGTCCAGATCGTGCGCCATGCCCTGGCACCCGACGGTCCCCTCGTCCCCCGCCGCGACGACGTGCAGCGGCGCTATCACGACTGGCTCACCGAGAAGCGCCGCGCGGGAATCGTGTTCACCGCTGACCAGACGAAGTGGCTCGACGCCATCAAGGACCACATCGTGGCGAGCCTGGCCATCGCCCGGGAGGACTTCGAGGAGGTGCCGTTCAGCCAGATGGGTGGGCTGGGGAAGGCGTATGAGGTGTTCGGGGAGGAGCTTTCTGTGGTGCTCGATGAGTTGAATGAGAGGTTGGCGGCGTGAGGGGGGGAAGCGGAGGGCTTCCGGAGGGTTGGGTCTGTACGGCCCTGGAGGATGTCTGCGAAATCAACCCGCCTAGGCTACCCGACGACGCGACTGAAGCGGACCTCGTCAGCTTCGTCCCCATGGCCGCCGTCGAGGAAGAGAACGGCGGAATCGATGTGGCAGCGGCTCGACGTCTCAAGGAGGTTCGGAAGGGGTACACACAGTTCCGATCAGGCGATGTTCTCCTCGCCAAGATCACACCCTGCATGGAGAACGGGAAACTGGCAGTTGTCCCTGCGATGCCCTCCTCGTTCGGATACGGGTCCACGGAGTTCTTCGTGCTCCGCCCCCGACGGCCCGAGTTCGCACTTTGGATCGCTCGCTACCTGTCCCGGCGCTCATTTCGGGATGCCGCGCGACATCACATGCAGGGCGCGGCTGGCCAACTCCGCGTACCGAAGAAGTGGCTGCAGACGGTCGAGATCCCCGTAGCCCCCCTCCCCGAACAACACCGCATCGTCACCAAGCTCGACGAGCTCTTCTCCGAGCTCGACGCCGGGGTCGCCGCCCTGGAGCGTGCCCAGGTCAAGCTGGAGCGCTACCGCGCCTCCGTCCTGAAGGCCGCCGTGGACGGCCGCCTCACCGAGCGGTGGCGCCAGCAGAACCCGCCAACTGAGACCGGCGTGGAGCTGCTCGAGCGGATCCTCGCCGAACGGCGGCGCCGGTGGGAGGAGGAGCAACTCGCCTCGTTCGAGGCCAAGGGCAAGAAGCCGCCGAAGGACTGGAAGAGGAAGTACAAGGAACCTGTGGCGCCGGATACGGCGGGGTTGCCGGAGGTGCCGGAGGGGTGGTGTTGGGCGACGGTGGGAGTGTTGACGCACACCATCAAGGATGGTCCGCACTACAGCCCGCAGTATTCCGAGGAGGGTATCCCCTTCATCTCAGGGGGCAACGTCCGGCCTGAAGGCGTTGACTTCTCGACCTGCAAGTATGTCTCGACGGGTGTCCACGCGGAGCTGTCGAAGCGCTGCCAGCCACAGGTGGGGGACGTCCTTTACACCAAGGGGGGCACAACAGGAATCGCGCGCGTCAACACGTATCCCATCGAGTTCAACGTCTGGGTGCACGTGGCGGTCTTGCGGCCGGTGAAGGGCATTGAACCCTTCTACCTTCAGCACGCACTGAACTCGCCGTGGTGCTACAGACAGGCTCAGGGCTACACACATGGTGTAGGGAATCAAGACCTGGGCCTAACAAGAATGGCACGCATCACCGTGCCGGTCCCGCCCCCAGCCGAGCAGTTGGCAATAATCCAGAGGATCAGCGCGCTCGACGCTGTGGCATTGGCTGCCGCAGAGACCTCCGGCAACGCCATGGGTCGCGCCACCCACCTCCGCCAGTCCATCCTCACCCACGCCTTCGAAGGCCGCCTCGTCGCCCACGACCCCGACGACGAGCCCGCGTCGGTACTCCTGGGGCGCATCCGCGCGGAGCGCGAAGAGGCAAGCAGCGCTCCCGCGAGAGGTCCGGGCGCCAGGAGGCGATCAGCGGCGCGCCCGAGGCCGAAGAACTGAGCGGACTCCGGTTCCGCCCGTCCCAGCCAGCCATGGTGCCGCCCAGGCCCGCACGGTGTACTTTCTGCACATGGTAACCCGAGCAACCGCCCTCAATCCCGCTGTCCTCCGTTGGGCCCGTCAGCAGACGGGCCTCTCCGTGGAAGACGCGGCGTCCCGTATCGCCAAGTCTGCCAAGGATTTGGAGGCGTGGGAGGCCGGAGAGCGGTTCCCAACCTACAACCAGTTGGAGGCACTGGCCGAGCGCGTGTATCGCCGGCCAGTCGCACTGTTCTTCCTTCCCAGCCCCCCGGACGAAGCACCGCCGGCCTCCGACTTCCGGACGCTGCCCGACCCCGAGAAGGAGTCGCTCGAGCCTGATACCCTGCTTGCGCTCCGGGAGGCCAGGGCGCTCCGTGAGTCTGCACGCCAACTGGGAGGCGGCCAGAATCCTGCCGAACGACAGATCTGGCGGGACCTCCATGCGTCCCCGGGAGATGTACTCGGGCTGGCCCGTCAGGCGCGGGAGTACCTCGGGATCAGTCTCGCTGACCAGACCTCCTGGCGCTCGACGCGAGAGGCGATGGGAGCGTGGCGGGACCGTCTCGAGGCTGCTGGCGTCTTCGTGTTCAAGCGTTCTTTTGAGCAACGAGATGTGTCGGGGTTCTGCCTGGACGATCCGGAGTTCCCGATCATCGTCATCAACAACAGCACCGCCTTCTCGCGCCAGATTTTCACCCTTCTCCATGAACTGGCCCACATCCTGTTCGATGTGAGCAGCATCACGCGGGTAGATTCGAGCTTCATCGATCGGCTCACGGGGGAGGCAGGTCGCATCGAGGTGGCGTGCAACCGGTTTGCCGCGGAGTTGCTCGTTCCGGAGGATGCCTTCCCGTGGTCCGACTTCGCGGAGCCCCCATACGATCAAGCGGTGGGCGACGTGGCCCGCCGGTTCAACGTCAGTCGAGAGGTGATCCTCCGTCGGCTCCTGGACGCCGGGCGTGTAACTGCGGCCGAGTATCGCGAGAAGGTCTGGGAGTGGTTCCAGGAGTACCAGAACCTGGACCGCGGAGCTGGAGGCAACTACTACAACACGCAGGCGGCTTATCTCGGGAGGGCGTTCCTCGACCTTGCCTTCTCGCAGTTCTATGCCGGTCGTGTGTCACTGCCTGAACTAGCCGACCACCTGGGGGTGAAGGCCAGAAACGTCGGGCTGCTTGAAGAGACGCTGCTGGCTCGGAAGTGATGCGCCGGGCATGAGCTACGTCGTCGATTCGAACACGTTCCGGGTGCTGGGCAACTATTACCCGGCCCGCTTCCCCTCGCTTTGGGAGCAATTGGACCAGTTGGTCACCGATGGCCGGTGGACCTCGGTGCGAGAGGTGCGCAAGGAGCTGGACCGGCAGAACGTCAGCGAGCATGTCGATCAATGGGTCGAGTCGAATAAGGGTATCTTCGTACCGCCCACCTCGGCGGACCTCGAGAAGGTGGCTGCTGTTCTCGCTGTGCCCCATTTCCAACAACTCATCGGCGAGAAGCAGCGCCTGCTTGGGTGGCCCGTCGCTGACCCCTTCGTGATCGCCCGGGCCATGAACAGTGGCGGGTGCGTGGTGACCGAGGAGGAGTGGAAGAAGAATGGTGCCAAGATTCCGAACGTCTGCGAGCACTTCGGAGTGGACTGCACGAATCTGGAGGGCCTCATGAGCCGAGAGGGGTGGGTCTTCTAGGATCGAAACCGCGCTGTAGGAGACACCAGCCTGATGGCCGACCCCACCCAGCAGATCGTCAACAAGGCCTGGAGCTTCGCCCACGTCCTGCGGGACGACGGGCTCTCCTACATGGCCTACACGGAGCAGATCACCTTCCTGCTCTTCCTCAAGATGGCCCACGAGCGCACCCAGCCGCCGTGGAGCGAGCCCCCCATGGTGCCGCCGGAGCTGGGGTGGGAGAGCCTTCTCTCCCGGAGCGGCGAGGAGCTCGAGACCCACTACCGGCACGTCCTCGCCGAGCTGGGGCGCAAGCCGGGGATGCTGGGCGAGATCTTCAAGAAGGCGCGGCAGGAGATCCAGAACCCTTCCACCCTCAAGCGGCTCATCGTCGAGCTGATCGATCCGGTCCGTTGGCTCTCCATGGAGGCCGACGTGAAGGGCGACATCTACGAGGGGCTACTGGCGCGCTCGGCCCAGGAGTCGCCCAAGGGCGCGGGGCAGTACTTCACGCCCCGGGAGCTGATCAAGGCCATCGTTGACGTGATGCGGCCGGGGCCGGGCGATACGGTGTGCGATCCGGCGTGCGGGACGGGGGGATTCCTCCTCTCCGCCATCGACTATGTCTCGCAACACCATGGGCGGGACCTGGATCCCGACCAGAAGCGCCATCTGCGCGAGGGGTTCGTCCACGGATGGGAACTGGTCCCGGCGACGGCGCGCCTGTGCATCATGAACCTGTACCTGCACGGGATCAACGCCGACCCGTGCCCGGTGCGTTCAGGTCAGGACAGCCTGGCCGCCGATCCCGGGGAACGCTTCAGCATGGTCCTCACCAATCCCCCGTTCGGGCGGCGGAGCAGCATCCAGATCGTCAACGAGGAAGGCGACCTGGAAAGTGAGGAGCACGCCTACGAGCGACAGGACTTCTGGACCGCCACGAAGAACAAGCAGCTCAACTTCCTCCAGCACGTGAAGACGCTGCTGAAGGTGAACGGCCGCTGCGCGATCGTCGTTCCGGACAACGTCCTCTTCGAGGGCGGAGCCGGCGAGACCGTGAGGCGCAACCTGCTCCAGCAGTTCGACGTGCACACGCTCCTGCGCCTCCCCACCGGGCTCTTCTACGCGCAGGGCGTGAAGGCCAACGTCCTCTTCTTCGAAGCCCGCCCCGCGCGGGAGGAGCCGTGGACGGAGAAGCTCTGGGTCTACGACCTGCGCACCAACCTCCACTTCACGCTCAAGACCAATCCGCTGAAGCGGTCAGACCTGGACGAGTTCGTGGCCTGCTACCGGCCCGAGAACCGGCTTGCCCGGGAGGCCACGTGGAGCGAGGCCAGCCCGGACGGGCGGTGGCGGGCGTTCTCATGGGAGGAGACCGCCCGACGCGACAAGCTCAACCTGGACCTGTTCTGGCTGAAGGACGCCTCCCTCGAAGACGCCGACAACCTGGCCGATCCTGACATTCTCGCGGCCGAGATCGTGGCGGATCTTCAAACGGCGCTCGAGGCGTTCGGGCGGATCCAGGAGGAGCTGGAGCGAGCGCCCGGCCAGTGAGCCGGCGGGGACGCACAATCGTGGGGGGCTGCCCGCCGTGGAGAACGGAGGAGTGTATCCTTCCGCAATCTCGCGGTGTACTGTGGAGTTGTGATGAGACCACGATTCAGAGAAGACAAGGCCACGCAAGCTGCCGCAGTGCTCCTCCGGGAGCAGGGCGGCAAGATGAACTACATGAAGCTGCTCAAGCTTCTGTACCTTGCCGACCGCGAAGCCCTGGTGCGGTGGGGGCGCCCGATCACGTATGACGCTTACGTGTCCATGCGAAACGGTCCGGTGCTGAGCCGGACCTACGAGATGATCTCGGAAGGGGTACCGCCGGGCCGAGCGTCGCTCTGGCGGGACTGCATCTCCCAGCCCGCGGACTACTCGGTCTCTCTGATCGCGGAATGCCCGACCGACCAGCTCTCCACAGCAGAGGAAGACCTCCTTGCCGAGGTCTACCGGGAGTATGGGCACCTGAACAGGTGGCAGCTCGTTGACCTTTGCCACACCCTCCCGGAATGGACCGACCCAGGCGATTCGGCCATTCCGATCGACTACGAGGCCATTCTGCGCGCCGGCGGCAAGAGCGAGGCAGAGGCAGCGGAGATTGTGAGGGAGCTCGAGGCCGTGGCGGTGGCCGACATCCTGTTCAAATGAAGGTTCGGGCCGGCCGCACTCTCTTCATATCCAATTCCCAACGGGCCCCAAACCACCTTTGGATCGTCGTCACCGATCCAGACGGGACGCCGCCCCAAGTCGTGATCGTGTCCTTCACTTCCAGGCGGACCGGGGCAGATCCCACGGTCATCGTCCAGCCAGGCGAGCACCCCTTCGTCGTGCGCGAGACCGTGATCCACTACACGGACGCACGGCTGGTCCGGGTGGAGCAACTCCAGGCCCTGGTCGAGAACGGCATCACGACGTTCCACGCGGATTGCTCCGAGGAACTCCTGGCGCGCGTCCAAGCAGGCATCTTCACATCACCCTTCACGCCGCGCTTCATCAAGGGCTACTGCGCGGGACGACTATAGAACGGGGCCCCGACTTGTCCCGCGCGCCCTGCGGGCCCAGTCTCATCGGTACCGGAACGTTCCCGGTTCCACCGAAGACCCCGCCGGAGTGCCCCACATGTCCTCCTCGGCTTCCCTTCGTTTCATCCCCGCCCTCGTCCTCAGCACGCTGTGCGCCGCCACGGCGGCGGCCGCCTCGGCCCAGACCACCGTCCCCGACCACCCGCCGGCCACCATGCCCGCCGAGTCGGAGCGCGACGCCAAGACGTACGTGCTCCAGACGCTGGGCCGCCACGGCCCCAGCCATTTCCCGCGGGTCCGCCACCCCGAGGTGGAGTACGAGGCGGGGGAGACGCTGACCTTCGACCGCTTCCACACGCTGGATGTGATGAACGAGTGGCTACGCCGCTGGGCCGAGAGGTACCCCGACCTCATCGAGGTCTACCAGGTGGCGACGAGCCTGGAGGGGCGGCCCATCATGCAGGCGACGCTCACGAACACGGCCACCGGCCCGGCCACGGACAAGCCTGCGGCCTTCTTCGAGGGCGGCCGGCACAGCGGCGAGGTCACCTCGTCGGAGTCGGCCTTCTGGCTCATCCAGTACCTCGTGGAGGGATACGGGAAGAACGCCGAGGCGACGCGGATCCTGGACCGCGCCGCTATCTACGTCAGGCCATCCAACAACCCCGACGGCGCGAACATGTACATGCACACGGCGCAGTCGAACCGGAGCAGCGTGCGGCCCACGGACAACGACGGCGACGGGCTCCTGGACGAGGACCCGCCCAACGACCTGGACGGTGACGGGGTGATCCGGCGGATGCGCTGGCGTGACCCGGAGGGCGAGTGGGTCATGGACCCCCGAGACCCCACGGGGCGCCTCATGCGGCGCGCCGAGGAGGGGGAGAAGGGCGAGTGGTCGGTTGAAGGAGAGGGTCTCGACGACGACGGCGACGGCCGCTCCGACGAGGACGGCGTGGGCGGCCTGGACCTGCACCGGAACTACCCGGAAAACTGGCGCCCGATGCCGGGCCGTGACGCCACGGGCCGGGGCTGGACCCAGGGCGGAGCCGGGGCCTTCCCCCTCTCCGAGCCCGAGACCCGCGCGGTGGTGCTCTTCCTGCTGGAGCACCCCAACATCGGGGTGGCCAACTCCATGGACACGTCGGTGCCCATGCACCTGCGCCCGCCGTCCACCTCCCGTCCGGAGGAGCGCATGTATCCCGAGGACCGGGAGCTGTACGAGCACTTCGACAGCGTGGGCGTGTCCATCACCGGCTACCCCTGGGCGGGCGACGTCTACTGGACCTACGCCAACCGGCGTGTGCGCGAGGGCGAAGAGCCGCGGGGGAACCCTCTCTTCGGACACGGACCGGACTTCGGGTATTTCTACCTGGGCGCCATCTGGTACGGCGACGAGCTCTGGAACGGCGGCCGCGTAGGGGACCTGAACGGCGACGGCGAAGAGGACGAGCTGGACCGGCTCGTCTGGACGGACAGCCTCACCGCGGGCCGTGACTACACGCCGCCCTTCGCCCCCTGGAAGCCGTTCCGCCACCCGGTGCACGGCGACGTGGAGATCGGCGGATGGCACCCCAAGTTTTACTCCCAGAACGCCCCGCCCGAGGTGCTGGAGACGTGGGTCGCCAACCAGGCGCGCTTCAACCTTTACATGGTCAACAGCCTGCCCGAGCTCCACGCCGGCGAGCCCCGCGTGCGCCGCGTGTCGGCGGACGCCGACAGCGCCACCTGGGAGGTCCGCGTCACGGTGCGCAACGACGGGCGCCTCCCCACGGCGCTCAAGCAGGCCGACCTCATCAAGGTCGTGCGTCCCGACCGGGTCCGGCTGAGCCTGGACGGTCTGAAGGCTACGGGCGACGACCGCCAGGTGCGCTGGCTGGAAGGCACACGGGACGGCGAGGTGGAGATGGGCCTCCTCCAGCCCAAGGAGTCGAAGGAGGCGGTGATCCGCTTCCGCACCTACGGCGTGGAGCGCTGGAGCGGGAAGTTCGAGGTGCTGTCCACCCGGGGCGGCGTCGTGCGAGGGGAGATATCGGGAGGGTAGGGAGGGACGGCGACGCGCCCGGCGCGATCCCGGGGGCCGAGGAACCGGGGAGGGGGGAGGCTGGGGGTTGAGGGATTGCCCACAACGGTCTATGTTGCGCAACACATACCGTTGCGGAGACTCCTTCCATGACCCCTACCCACGCAGCCGTCGTTGCGGCCCCGTCCCCGAGCGCCGCCCGGGTCCTGGCGGGGCCGGGCGCCCGCCGGCACCTCGACACCTGCCGGGCGGCGGTGGGCTCCGACCGTGCGGTGGCGGAGATCCTGGGCGTGTCCCCGTCCCAGGTGTCCCGCTGGCGCACCGGGCAGCTCCCCGACCTGGACAACGCCGACCGTCTGGCCGGGCTCGCGCTGGTGGTGGAGATGCTGGCCCGGTGGCTCGCCCCCGAAGTCCGTGAGGGCTGGATCCACGGGCCCAACGCCCACCTGGCGGACCGGTCGCCCGCCTACCTGATCCGCCTCGGCCGGGTGGCCGACGTCATCGGAGCTCTCGAGGCCGAGAAGGCGGGTGTCTACGCCTGAGCCCGAGCCGGGCGTCTGCTGGCGCGTGTTCCCGTGGGATGCCCGGGTGCCGGCGGGAGCACGCTTCTCGGCCTCCCACGTCCCCGAGCCCACCGGGCGGGGCCGTTTCGACCTGCCCCGCGACCTGTCGCCGGTCCTCTACGTGGCGGAAACCCCGGCGCACGCCGTGGGGGAGATGCTCCAGGCCTGGCGCGGGCAGCGTATTCGACCTGCCCACCTGAACCGGGCCGGCTTTCCCCTGGCGCTGGTGCAGGTACGTCTCCCGCCGGCATCCGCACGGAGGCTGGCGGACCTCTGCGATCCGGCCCACCTGGCCGCCACCGGCACTGCGCCCGACACCACCGCGTCACGGAGCCGGGAGCGGACCCAACCCATCGCCCGGTCGGCATGGGACGCCGGCCTCCACGGCATCCGCTGGTGGTCGAGCTTCTGGGGCGAATGGCACACGGTGGTCCTCTTCACGGCCCGGCTCCCGGGAAGGCTCCGCTTCGGAGAGCCCGAGGTGCTCACGCTCGCGCATCCGGCGGTCAGGGAGGCAGCGGATCTCCTGGGGATGGAGCTGCGGTAGGCGCACCTGACCCTCAGAGCTCCCTGCCCGTCTCCGCCGGCGGCTCTTCGCCGGGGTTGATGTACAGGTCGTGCATGAGCCCGTACTGCTTCTCGTAGAGGCGGCGGTAGAGCCCGTTGGCCTCCATGAGCTGGGCGTGGGTGCCCCGCTCCACGATCTCGCCGGCGTCCAGCACCAGAATCTGGTCGGCGCTCCGGATCGTGGACAGGCGGTGGGCGATGACTAACGTGGTGCGCCCGCGCCGCAGCACGCGCAGCCCGTCCTGGATGAGCGCCTCGGCTTCCGAGTCCAGGCTGGAGGTAGCCTCGTCGAGGATGAGGACCCGCGGGTTGGCCAGGATGGCCCGGGCGATCCCCACGCGTTGGCGCTGGCCGCCGGAGAGCTTCACGCCCCGCTCGCCCACCACGGTGTCGTAGCCGTCGTCGAAGCGGGTGATGAACTCGTCGCAGTGGGCGATGCGCGCGGCCTCGCGGATTTCCTCGTCGCCGGCGCCGGGCTGGGCGAAGGCGATGTTCTCACGGATGGTACCGTCGAAGAGGAAGTTGTCCTGCATCACCACGCCCAGGAAATGCCGGTACTCCCGCAGGCGCAGCCCGGTGAGGTCCTGGCCGTCCACCGACACCTTCCCCTCCTTGGGGCGGTGGAAAGCCATCACCAGCCCGATGAGCGTGCTCTTCCCCGACCCGGACGGCCCCACCAGCGCCGTGGTGGTCCCCGCCGGCGCGTGGAAGGAGACGCCCTTCAGCACCGGGGTGTCAGGCTTGTACTCGAACCACACGTCCTCGAAGCGCACCTCGCCGGCGAGGTCGGGGATGCACGCGCGCTGCTCGTCCTCGTCGTCCTCGGTCTTCACCGAGCGCAGCTCGTGGATGCGGTCCAGCCCCGCGAACGCTTCGGTGATCTGCGTGCCGATGGAGGAGATCTGGATGAGCGGGGCCACCATGGCGCCCACGTAAAGCACGTAGGTGAACAGCTCTCCGGAGGTCATCTCGCCCGCAAGGATGGCGTGGCCGCCGACCCAGAGGACGACCACGCCCACGGCGCCCACGATGAGCGTGGAGAACGCCGCCACCGCCGACGTCCCGGTGATGGTGGACGCCACGTTCCTGAAGAGCCGGTCCACGCCCTCGGCGAACACCGACTGCTCCCGGTCCTCGGCGACGTAGGTCTTCACCAGGCGCACGCCGCCCAGCGTCTCGTTGAGGCGGCCGGTGACCTCGGCGTTGATCTCTCCCCGCTGCCGGAAAACGGGGCGCAGGCGCTTGAACGCGTACGACAGCGACCCGGCGAAGAGCGCCAGCAGGACCAGCGTCCCCAGCGTCATCTTCAGGTTGAGGGCCAGGAGAATGCCCAGGGCGATGACGGCGGTCATGAGCCCGCCCACGAGCTGCACCAGCCCCGTCCCCACCAGGTTCCGGATCCCCTCGGGGTCGGTCATGATCCGAGAGATGAGAACCCCGGTCTTCGTGGAGTCGAAATAGCTCACCGGGAGGCGCAGGACGTGGGCCTGCACGTCCTTTCTCATCTTCGCGATGGCACCCTGGGCCGCGATGCTCACCACCTGGGAGAGGGCGAACGACGTGACGGCCTGCACCGCGGCGGCCCCCGCGGCGGCGGCCACCAGGAGGAGGAGGAGATCCCCCCGCCCGCTGGGGATGACGTCGTCGAGGAGGAACTTGGGAAGCGCCGGCAGGACAAGGCCGGCCAGCCGGTTGATCACCATGAGCACCAGGCCGACCGTCAGGGTCCGGCGGTGCTCGCGGATGAGGTAGCCCGCCTCGGCGCGGACGTTCCTGAAGTCGACCTTGGGTCGCTTGGACTGCTTCGGGGCTTCCGTGGGCATGGGCGAAGCTAGAAGCAGGCGCTTCCGCCTGGAATGGGCACCGCCCCCTCCGGCGGCGCGGCAGGCGGTCTGTCGGCCCCCGGTCCGTTCAGCGCTTCACGGCTCCGCGCCCCGTCGTGATGACGAGCGCCCCCGACATCATGGCAAGGCCGTGCTGGGTGGTGGCGTCCCGGGAGTTCATGAACCGGACCTGGAGCCACCGCGGGCGCAGGCGCTGCACCACCACGTAGAGCTCCTGCGCCCCCCAGGGCTCCATCTCCTCGGCGGTGAGCACGTCGCCGGACTCACGGCGGGGACCACCCGTCTGCCCGGGGTCCACCCCCGGCGGCCACCCGTTACCTTAGTTCAGACAGGCGCGCGGGCGAACTCCGCGCGTCCACTCCTCCGATTCGCCTCGGCGGCCATGAGCGCTCCAGCCTGCGTCGCCAACATCGGTCCGCGCCAAAGCCGCCAGCGCCTCGTGTTCGGGGTCGTCGCGGGCGCGGCCGCGGCCGTGATCCTCGGCGGCCTCCTCGGCACCGACGCGCCCCGCACCGTGCGCCTCCTCGCCGCCATCCCCGTCTGGGCCGCGGCCCTGGGCTTCCTCCAACACCGGGAGAAGACCTGAGTGGCGTTGGCATCGCGCGGCCTGCGCGACATGGGGAGCGGGCTCGAACCGCTGGGCGCCGGCGACCTGGACCTCGTGCGGGCGCAGGCCCGCAGGGTGCACCGGCGCGCCATGCTGGCCACCCTGGCGTTCGCGGCCGCAGTGTTGCTCCTACCCTGAGGCACCCTTTCCCACCCCCGCTGTGGAGGTCCCCGTGTCCCCCCTCGGCTTCCTCAAGCTCTACGGTCTCACGGCCCTGGTGTTCTTCGCCATCGACCTGGTCTGGCTGGGCCTCGTGGCTGCCGGCTTCTACCAGCGGCACCTGGGGCACCTGCTGCGCCCCGACGTGCTCTGGGCACCGGCGCTGGTCTTCTACCTCCTCTACATCGCCGGACTGCTGGTCTTCGCCGTGCTCCCTGGCCTCGAGGTGGGCGCGCTGACCCGCACCCTGGCGCTGGGCGCGTTCTTCGGGCTGGTGGCGTACGCCACCTTCGACCTCACGTGCATGGCGCTCCTGCGCGACTTCCCCCTGGTGGTGGTCGTGGTGGACCTTGTGTGGGGGATGGTGCTGACCACGCTGGTGTCGGCGGCGGGGTACGGTCTGGCTCGCTGGCTGGGCGTAGGGTGAGGGGCGGCACCTTCCCGGCCCGCCCCGCTACCGCCTGAGCAGAAAGAACGCCACCCCGTCGTCCCTCCTTTGCCAGACGGTGGCGAGGCCCGAGCGGGCCAGCCACGCCGACAGGTCGGGAAGGTGGTAGGAGGTGGTGACCGCCAGGTCCAGCCGATCCCGCAGCACCCGCTCGCCGGTCAGCCGGAGGGTGGTGTCCAGCCCGGTGCAGTAGATCACCAGGTTCAGGGCATTGGGCACCGCGGTGAACGACCGCGCCAGCTCGAAGCCGATCCCCACGTCCGACGCCACCGCCGTGGTGGCGACCTCCACCGGGCCGAAAACGAAGCGGCGCACGCTCTCCACATCGTAGCTGGCCCGCAGGTCCCTCCGGTCACGGTTGAACGTCCCCATGTCCCCGGGGAGGGCTCCGAACGGATGGAGCCGGGCATCCAGGAAGAGGTAGTCGCCCTCCTCCATCAGGCCCATGATATCCTCCAGGAGCGCCGGCTCCGAGTAGTTCCCCAGGGTGAACCCGGTGAGCGCGAAGAGGCGCACCGCCTCCGGATCCCGAGGGACCGGGAGCGAGCGCACGCCGGTGAGGTCCCCGCACACGGCCGTCAGCGGGAGGTCGCCGGGGAAGCCCGGGGCCGCCGCCAGCCGGCGCACCGCGTGGCGGAGGAGCTCGAAGGAGAAGTCGAGCCCCATGTAGGACATCTCCGGGAAGGCCGGCGCAAGGCCACGGAGGAGGCGCTCATCCACCGAGCCGTCACCTGGGCCGAGGCTGCACAGGGCTAAGCGGCGATGGCTCGGCGCCTCCGCCCGGAGGACGGCGGCCACCTCCGGCACGACACCAGCCACCGCCTGCAGCAGAGCCTGGTGCCCGTACGCCGGGTCGCCGCACACGTCCAGCCAGCGCTGGGCGCACAAGGGCGTGGAGTAGTGGTAGTACAGGTCCGAGCGCACCACCCGGTCGAGGTCGCCGTAGACATCCCGAGGGGTCTCCGAGGCCTCCCCGACCATGGTGGGGTCCACGAGGAAGGTCACGGGCCTGGACACCGGCGAGCCCCTCACCGGGTCGGGAGTCCGGCGCGCACCACGAGCCGGCCGAAGCGGGGATCCCCACGGAGCGGGGCGAGCATGGGATCGATCCCCATGTTCACCACCTGCCAGGTGCGCTCTTCCAGGGCGGCTTCCAGTTCCCGGAACGCCCGGTCCTCCTCGCCCAGCCCGGCGCGCACGATGGCGAAGTCGTAGCGGGACACGTACTCACCTCCAGCACCGCGCCGCTCCAGCTCGCCCAGGAGCTCCAGGGCGCGGTCCTGGCGGCCGGCGAAGGCGCTGGCCGCGGCCAGGTCCGCCACCCGCCGGCTAAGCCTTCCCGACATGGCGGTGGCGGTCTCCAGCGCCTCCACCGCCGCCACGTAGTCGCGCTGGGCGAAGTCCAGCTGCCCCATGAACCAGTGCGATAGCTGGAAGTCCCGGTCCATGGCGATGGTCATCTCCAACTCGCGGCGCGCCTCGTCGAAGCGCCCCGCGGACATGAGGACCCATCCATGGACGGCGCGCACGGCCAGAGAGAGAGGCGCCACGCGCTGAGCCTCCACGATGCGTGCCTCCGCCTCGTCGAAGCGCCCCACCATAGCCAGGAGCTCGGCGTACCACTGGAGCGCCGACGCCGACCCGGGGTCCAGCTGGAGGGCGCGCTGGAACTCCCTCTCCGCCCCCTCCCAGTCCCGGTCGAAGTCGCGCTTCACCAGGCCCAGGGAGGCGTGGGCGTCGGCGAGCTCCTCATCCAGCTCCAGGGCGCGCTCGGCCGCCTCCCGGGCGCGTGGGTACGACTCCGACGGGGGAAGGCTCCCGTAGTAGTGAAGCAGCGTATACGCGCTGGCCAGCCCCACCCACGCCGGAGCGAACGCCGAATCGGCCTCGATGACCTCCGTGAACAGACCGATGGCCTTCTCGAGACCCGTGGAGGTGCGGCCTCCCCAGTAGTACTGGGCCTGCTGGTACGTCTGGAGAATGCGCAGCCGCTCGCGGTCGGTGGAGCTCAGCCTTAGCTGGAGGTTCTCGGCCACGTCCAGGGCGATCTCCTGGGGCATGCCCTGGGCGTCCGCGGCGGCGCGGCGGAATAGGTTCCCCCACACGTGCACCCCACTGCGGACGTCGGTGACCTCCACGGTCACGTTGAGCTCGTCGGGTTGCTCCCGGACCTGGGTGGTGAGCACGGCGTCCACCCCAAGGTCCTCCCCCACCCGGATCGCCCCGCGGCTGTCTCCCGCGTAGGGCGCCACGGTCTGGAACGCCAGCACCGTGAGCCCGGGGACCTGGGAGAGGCTGGCGATGAGGCGCTCCGCGAGGAGGGAGCACAGGTACCCCTCTCCCTCGCTATCCGCGCACGGGAGAACCGCCATCGAGCGGATGGGCCGGTCCGCCAGGGGGCCGGGCATGAACGCCCGCCACGCCACCACGGAGGCCGCCAGGACCACGAGCGCCGCGCCGGACCACGCCAGGGCGCGGAGGGGGACCCGCCGCAGCCTTGCCGCCGAAGCGGTGGCGCCACGCGCCGCGCTCCCCGGAGACGCCAGGTCGCGCCTGAGCCCCCGGAGCGCCGCAAGCAGGTCCGCCGCGGTCTGCCAGCGCACACGCCGGTCCTTCTCCAGGGCGCGGGAGATGATCCGGTCCAGCTCCTCTGGGACGGAGGGTGACACGGAGCGGGGGCCCGGCACCGGGTCGGGGGACACGAGTTGAGCGATGATGGAGGTAGCCGTCCCGCGGAAGGGCGTGACCCCGGTGGCCATCTCGTAGAGGACCACCCCCAAGGAGAAGAGGTCGGAGCGCTCGTCCACCTCCTCGCCCCGGGCCTGTTCCGGCGACATGAACGCCAGGGTCCCCAGGGGGATCCCGGACCGGGCGATCCCCGCGTCCGTGTCCCGCCCCGGCTCCGCGTCGGGGAGCACCATCTTGGCGATGCCGAAGTCCAGGACCTTCGCGTCCCCCCGGGCGTTCACGAAGATGTTGCTGCTCTTCACGTCCCGGTGGATGACGCCCTGGCGGTGCGCCGCGTCCAGCGCATCGGCCACCTGGATCGCCACGTGCACCACCCGCTCCGCATCCAGGGGCCCGGCGCGGAGGAGCTGCTCCACCGTCTGCCCCTCCAGCAACTCCATGACGATGTAGGGGCGCCCTTCGTGGGTGCCCGTGTCGTGGATGGTGCAGATGTTCTTGTGGTTCAGGCGTGAGATCGCTTGGGTCTCCCGCTCGAAGCGGCGGCGGAACTCACCGAGCTCCGCCAGAGGCGGGGGGAGCACCTTGATCGCCACCTGGCGCCCCAGACGGGGGTCGAAGGCGGCGTACACCTCGCCCATGCCACCCGCGCTGACGAACGCGCGCACCTCGTACGGGCCGAGCCGCGTGCCTGGGGAGAAGGCCATCGGCGCCGTCCCGAGTGACCCCTATTCCTGCGGGGGAACGTACTCGTCGTCGCGGAGCTTCTGCCGCTGGGCCCGGCTGAGCCCGGTCTTGAACCCGGGCTGCACGGGGGCCAGCTCTGTGCGGCGCGCATCCTGGGCCCTCTGACGACGCTCCCGGGACGCCTTACGCTCCCGCTCCAACTCTTCCGGTGTCACGATACTCAACTCGCCTCTGCGGGGCACTGCTCCGTCCGTCGGCGCCGGCGCGCCTCGGCGAACGTCGGACAATCTCGCACAGAATCGCGAAAAAGCCCACCCCGGGAAGCGCTCCGGGGGGTTGTGTCACACCACGATCAGGTGCAGCAGGAGGTAGGCCACCGCGCCGATGGCCGCCGGCGCCGGAGTGGTGAGGATCCACGCACACACGATCCGCCCGGCCACGCCCCAGCGCACCGCCGAGATCCCGTTGGCCGCGCCCACGCCGGCGATGGACCCGGTGATGACGTGGGTGGTGCTCACGGGGATGCCGAGGAAGGAGGCCAGGAAGACCGACATGGCGCCCCCGGTCTCGGAGAGGATGACCAGAGGGTCCACGAAGGAGAGGTCGATGAAACCGCTCCCCATGGTCTTCGCCACCGCTGTCCCGAAGCCGAACGCGGCGGCGAAGTTGAAGAATGCCGCCCACACCACCGCTGCCAGGGGGGAGAGCACCCGCGTGGATACGCCCGCGAGGCCTCGGGAGGTCCCGGAAGCCCCTCGACTCAGGCTGGGACCAGCACGCGGCCGGAAGGCGCCCGCCCGCGCTCAGCCCCGCTGCTGCATGAGCGCGACGATCTCCTCGCATGCGTCGGCGGGGATCCCCCTCAGGCGGTCCAGCACCCGCGCGGCGTCCCAAAGCACGCCGGCGGCGTTCTGCTCGGCCTGCGCCACCGTGCGGATCCCGGGGATGACCGTGGACACGCCGGGCACCGAGGCGGCCCAGGTCAGCGCCGCCTGGGTGGGCGTCACACCCTCCGCCGCCAGCTCCGTCCACGACGGCTCGAGGAGGGACAGCGTCTTGTCGATGATCTCGTCGGAGAGGCGGAAGGCCCTGTGGTCGTCCTCGGTGAAGATCTTTCCCCGGGGCATGGCCCCGGTGAGGAGCCCGAACTGGAGGGCCATGCGCGCGATGACCCCCACGCCCATCTGGCGGGCCCGCTCCACCACCGGGAGGGCCCGCCGGTTCAGGATGTTCAGCACCAGCTGGAGCCCGTTCCCCAGCCCCCGGTCGAGGAGGAAGCCCGCTTCGGGCCCGGGCGTGAACGTGTTCAGCGAGAGGCCCCAGTAGCGCACCAACCCCCGCTCATGGAGGCGGTGCATGGCGTCGACGCAATCTCCCTGCTCCAGGTGGGTCATGCGCGCGGAGTGGAGCTGGTACAGGTCGACGCTGTCGCGCCGGAGCCGCCTCAGGCTCTCCTCGCACGCCTGCCGGATGTGGCGGCCCGAGTAGTCGACGTAGATGGAGCCGTCGGCGGCGATCCGGTGCCCCACCTTGGTGGCCACCACCACGCGGTCCGAGTTGCCGAACACCTCGCCGATGAGCCGCTCGGAGCAGCCCAGGCCGTAGAAGTCGGCGGTGTCGAAGAAGGTGATGCCCAGGTCGAAGGCACGGCGCAGCGCGTCCCGGGACACCGCGTCGTCGGCGGCGCCCCAGCCGATGGGCGTGGACCCCGCCATGATGGGGCCGCCGATGGCCCAGGCGCCGAAGCCGACGACGCTCACCTTCAGGTCGGTGTTGCCGAACGCGCGGTATTCCATAGGTGGCTCCTCCGGCCGGGCATCCGCGGACCCCCTCCGACAGGAGGCCCGCGCTCCCTGTGGATCCCTACTCCTCCTCGGCGTGGGCCACGATGACCTTGTGCGCCCGCAGACGCAGGGCGTTGAGGCGGATGAAGCCCCGGGCGTCTTCCTGATCATAGCCTCCGGCCACGTCCATGGACGAGAGCTCCTGGTCGTACAGGGAGCTGGTGGAGTGGCGGCCCCGGATGACCACGTTCCCCTTGAGCAGGCGCACGAACACCTCTCCCGTGATGAGCTTCTCCGACTGGCGGAACGCGGCCTGGATGAAGTCCATCTCCGGGCTGAACCAGAACCCGTTGTAGATGATCTCGGCGAAGCGGGGGGAGAGCATGTCGCGGAGACGCAGGACCTCCCGGTCCATGGCGATCCCCTCCAGATCGCGGAGCGCCGCGTGCAGCACCGTGCCGCCGGGGGTCTCGTACACGCCCCGCGACTTGATGCCCACGAAGCGGTTCTCGACCATGTCGATGCGCCCAACCCCGTGCAGCCCGCCGACGTCGTTCAGGTACAGAAACAGATCCACGGGGTCGGTGTGCACCGTGCCGTCAGTCTCGTTCACCACCTTCACCGGCACGGCGTCACGGAAGTGGATGGTCAGGTCGGTGGGCTCGTCCGGCGTGTCCTCCAGCGCCCGGCTGAGCTTGAACATGTCCTTCACCGGCTCCGCCGTCGGATCCTCGAGCATGCCCGCCTCGTAGGAGCGGTGCATGAGGTTCTCATCGGAGGAGTAGGGCTTCTCCACCGTCGCCTCCACCGGGATCTTGTGCTCCTTGGCGTAGGCGATGAGGTCGCTCCGGCCCTGGAACTGGGCGAGAAACTCCTTGTCCTTCCAAGGAGAGATGACCTCGAGCTGGGGAGCCAGGGCGGCGAAAGCCAGCTCGAAGCGGACCTGGTCGTTCCCCTTCCCCGTGGCGCCGTGGGCCACCGCGTCCGCCTTCTCCTTGAGCGCGATCTCCACGTGCCGCCGCGCGATGGGAGGACGGGCCAGGGACGTGCCCAGCAGGTATCGGTTCTCGTACACCGCCTTCCCGGCGATTGCGGGGAAGATGAATTCGGTGACGAAGACCCGGGTCAGGTCCTCCACGTACACCTTGCTGGCGCCGGTGGCCAGGGCACGCTCCCGGATCTCCTCGAAATCCTCGAGCTGACCTACGTCGGCCACGTAGGCGATGACGTCGTATCCCTTCTCGAGGAGGTACTTCAGGATGCAGGCGGTATCGAGTCCGCCGCTGTAGGCGAGGACCACCTTCTTCTCATGGGCCACGGGTCGCTCCGGTGAAGTCGCGTGCAGGTCCGCGCGAAATGTATAAAAATTCGCTTACCGCCGCCGTATCCGGGACTCGGGCGGCAGGCCCATTTACACCGCGGCCCCGGGGCCGCCAATTGCTTCAGGAACTCCTCAACCGGAAGGATACCCATGGACTCGCTCATCCCCGTCGTCCTCCTCCACGCTTTCCCTCTCAACGGTGCCATGTGGGCGCGGCAGGTAGAGGCGCTGGCCCCCCGCAAGGTCCTCGCTCCCCACTTCCCGGGATTCGGCGGGCGCCCTCCCGGCGAGGCGACGCTGGACGCCTTCGCCCGCGCCGCGCTGTCGGACATGGACGCTGCGGGGATCGGAACCGCAGTGGTGGTGGGCCTCTCTATGGGCGGATACACTGCGTTCCGTTTCCATGCGCTGGCTCCCGAGCGGGTCGCCGCCATGGTGCTGGCCGATACCCGCGCCGGAGCGGACGACGAGGCCGGCCGCGCGAAGCGGGTGGACCAAGCCGCTCGGGTCAGGCGGGAAGGCGTGGCCTGGCTCGCCGACGCCCTCCTCCCGGCCCTCCTGGGCGAGACCACGTGGAGGGAGAGGCCCGGGGTGGTGGAGCAGGTCCGCGGCCTCGTCGCCCAGGCCGACGCCGAGGGCGTGGCTCGGGCCCTGGAGGCCATGCGGGACCGCCCCGACTCGACCCCCGATCTCGCCGGCATCCGCGTTCCCGTCCTGGCTGTGGTGGGCGAGGAGGACACCCTCACGCCGCTGGTGGAGGCGCGGAAGATCGCCGAAGGGGTGCCGGACGGACGCCTGGTGGTTCTGCCCGGGGCCGGTCACCTGGCCAATCTGGAGGCGCCGGAGGCGTTCAACGAGGCGCTGTCCGGCTGGCTGAGGTGAGGTAGCGGGGACGCCGCATCGCCGGGGGGCCCCGGCGCGCCCCCGCGGGGACGCCTCCGACCCGGCTCGCTACATGATCGGTCCCACGGTCCGGAAGTGATCGAGCACCTCGGGCGTGAACACCACGAGGCCGTATGTCTCCTGGACGTGGGCGAGATGATCCGTGAGCACGAACTCCGGGTCCACCTGGAAGACGCCGCGGAACGCATCGTCGGCGTCCTCCACCCGGCCCAGGGAGTGGAACACCGCCGCCAGGATCTCCTTCACGATGAGGCGCTGGTCCACGTCCAGGTCGGTGCGCGCATCCGCCGCCTGGAAGAAGCGCAACGCGTCCCGGAGCAGGGCGTCCCGGAAGAAGCCGAACCCCTCTCCCAGCTTGACCCGGGTGTCGGCCACGGCGGCCGTGGAGTCGGCCTGGCGCACCAGGGACTCCCGGGCGTCGCCGAGGTCCGGGGGGATCGCCGTCACGAGCGTGTCCAGCATGCGCCGGCCTCCGTCCGGGTCGCCGGACTCGATGAGCCCTGCATACACGAGGAGCGCCGTGCGGGCCACGGCGGGGTCCCCCAGGGCCCGGATGTCCGACTCCCCCCCGAAAAGGAAGGCGAGGAGCTCGGCGCGGGCGCCGGCCACGTCCCCGTCCGCTACCTTGAGCCGCGTCAGCGCCGACTCGAAGTCGGCGTAGAGGGAGGCGGGAACCGAGTCCCCCACCGCGGTCGTGTAGGTCTTGGCCGCCTCCACGTTCCCCATCTCGGTGGCGGCGATGAAAGCCAGGGTGTTGAACGTCCGCTGCTGGCCCTCGGACCCGGCGGCATCGAGGCCGGAGCGCGCCAACTCCTCGGCGCGTGCCGGCGAGCCCGCCTTCAGATGGGCGCGGGACAGGCGCACCAACAACTCCGCGTCGTCACCGCCTTCTGCCTTCAGCAGATCCTCGCCCACCGCCACCACGTCGCCCCAACGGCCCAGCGTCGTGGCGTCGTCGAACACCGTGCGGCGGAGCGCGGAGACTCGCTCCTCCGAGGCGCTCGATCCACCCTCAGCGACCAGACCGATGGCGCGCAGAGCCTGGTCGGTAGCCGAGTCCAGGTCGCCCAGGTGCCGGTGCGTGTCCGCCAGGCGGAAGGCGTGCTCGAAGCGCTGGGCCGCGCCCGGCCCGGAGCCGAGCCGCTCCTGCCACGCCAGCACATCCGGATAGTCCTCTGCCTCGTGGGCGGCCACGAACCCCTGCCATGCCAGGGTAGGCGCCACGGAAGCCTCGGCGGTGACCTCCCCGGTCTCCAGGATGCGGAGCGCCTCTAGCCCCAGGGTGCGAGCGGCCTCCCAGTCGCCGGCGGCGAAGGCGGCATCCGCCGCCAGGTGAAGCCCGGGAGCCGGGGGGGAGAACCGGCCCACCGCCCCGGTGAGCGTACGGGCCGCGACGCGGAACCACCGCCGGTCGCCGCCCTCGATGCGGGCCTTCGTCTCCCGAGGGGCGGCCACCGGCGCCCACGGGCCATCCTCGGCGGCGGCGCCCTCCACCTGGTATCCGGTGACGAACGAGCCGGCCAGCGCCTCCCAGGACAGCTCGGTGGCTCCAGGCACCCACGACGCCTTCACCGAAGGCACCGCGGGAACGTCCACGCCCCAGCGCAGGACCACCGAACGGGCGCGCTCCGAGTCGGTGGCATAGATGTTCCCGTCTACGTCCACGGTGAGCCGGTCGCCGCCTTCTAGGCCCTTCTGGCTCCCCATGCGCGCCACCAGGCGGCTCAGGGACGAGTCGGCCACGGCCACCCGCCCGCCCCCGCGGCGCAGCAGGTAAAGGTTGCCCTCGCGGTCCGTGGCCATGGCCGCTACCCCACCACCCGCCATGGCCGCCGGGAGGGAGTGGATCAGACCGCCGCCCAAGGGGACCTCTCCCGCCGAGATGCCTTCCTCGTCCCAGGCGAAGACCCGGCCCTGGGGCGAGATGGCGACCCCCTCCGCCTTGGGGAGGGGAAACGTTCCCAGGAGCGTGGCCACGTCGGCGCTGAACACGGCGACGCGCCCGTTGTCGTGGTCGGCGACCGCGATCCGCCCGTCGGCGAAGAGCGCAACGCCGCGGGGGCTCCTGAGGCGGCGATCGTCCGAATAGTTGTCGCCGAACGAGCCGATGAGTTGGTCGTCGCGCAGGTCGAAGACGTGGAAGCGGTTCCGGCGAGGCTCGCTCACCACCAGGAGTGTGTCGTTGAGCGCCGCCGAGCCAGCCCGCTCCACGGCCTGCCCGAACGAGTGGGGCGCCTTCCCCGGCGCGGGCTGGGGGACGCGAATGGT
The DNA here is from genome assembly GCA_964545395.1 of uncultured Gemmatimonadaceae bacterium. Lineage (GTDB taxonomy): Bacteria > Gemmatimonadota > Gemmatimonadetes > Longimicrobiales > Gaopeijiaceae > SZUA-318. Next base: position 61,106 of record CAZJFX010000010.1, read on the forward strand.
GTTGCCGAAGGCGCCGGGGCGCTCGGCCAAGTCGGCTTCGACGACCCGGAGGTTGCGGCCCTCCCTGTCGGCGATGGCGTACCAGACGGTCCCCCACCCCGTGGGCGCGCTGGCCAGGACCCCGGGGTCCAGCTCCGGCTCGACGCCCTGGAACTGGAGCGGGTAGTCCTGGGGCGTCTCGGCGGGCCGCGTGGCCTCCAGCACGAGCCGGATGCGCTCGACCTTCCGGTCGTCCCGGTCCAGTATGAGGAGTTCGTCGGTGCCGGCCAGCGCCACGTCCACCAACCTGCGGAACGATCCCCGCCCCGAGCCCTTCCCTCCGTACAGCCGGTCGTCGGAGCCTACGGGCGTCGCGCCGGTGCCGTCGGCAGACCAGAGCACGCCCGAGTCACGGTCCGCAGCCACCACCGTCCCTGTCGGCGTTCCGACCACGGCCACCGGCTCGCGGAGGCTCCCCCCGCGCAGCGCGAGCTTGCCGACGCTGGGTGAGGGAGCGTCCACCGTGCCCAGCGCCGTGGTGAGATCGGGAAGCTGCACCAGGGACCCAGGAGCGTCCTTGTCGGCCACGTAGATCCGCCCGGACGGGCCCACCCCCAGCGCCCGGGGCTCCTTGGCGTCCAAGGGAAGGAGGATGTCGTGGAGGAAGGTGCCGTCCAGGCTGAACACCTGGACCCCCTTCCGGCCCTTGTCGAGGACGTAGACCAGGCCGGCGGGGCCCACGGCCACGTCCAGGGGCTCCTTCAGGAACCCCGCCTCGGCCCCCTGGGACCCGATGCGGTGGACCACCTGACCGCCCTCGTCGAAGACAAGCACGGTCTTCTTGTCGGGGTCGAGGACGTAGGAGCGCCCGGCGCGGTCCACGGCCAGCCCCGCGATCTTCTCCAGCCCCTCCACCCCGTAGGTACGCAGCGGTTGCCCGCCTGCGTCGAAGACCGTCACCGTGCCGCGCTCGTCGGCCACGTGGATCTCCCCCGAGGGCGCCCACGCGATGGCCACCGGCCGCTCCAGGGACTTTCCCTGGGGGGCGGGGAGGGCGAACGAGCCCTCGGCCAGGAAGCTCGCCTTGGCTACGGGCTGCGCCGTGGCGCTCCTGGTCGCCAGCACGATACACACAATGAGGAAGAACAAAGCCAGCCGGCGCGCGTCCCGAGTGCTCCTCGACAATGCGTCCATGCGGTGGCTCCCTCAGCTCTTGGGGGGAAGAGAGACGCGGCCCAGGGACTTCCACTCCAGTGGCCCCACTCGGAACTCGCCCGAATACGGCGAGAACCGCCCGGCATCGGCGGCGGCGGGACGGATCTCGAGACGGTGGACGACGCCTGCGGTGACCGGGAAGCCGGCCAGGGGCGTGCGTCCCACCTGACGGCCGTCCACGAAGACCGTCCCCGCCGGCTGGGAGACCACGTCGATGGAGCCGAACGCGGTGATGTCGGCGGAGATGTCCAGGATCTGGCCCGGCTGGGGGGACACCTCCCGCCGGAAGACCACGAGCGTGTACGACGAGAGCTCCGGCACCCCCACCACGGTGATGTTGTGCGAGCGTCCCTCGGCCAGCTTCACGCCGGTGACCGGAGGCGGCCCCAGCGTGTCCCCGTCCACCACCACCCTCAGGAACGGGAGCGCGGCGTCGGGAGAGGCCCGCAGGGTGAGCGTGGCGGGCCCGGTCCCCGACCCGGGCTGCGCCGCGGGGGTCTCCGCGGCGGGGCGGGCGGGGGGCTGGGTCGCAGGCCGGTCGGCGGGCTGGGTCGCGGGCCGGCCGGCGGACTCCGCGGCGAGCCGGGTCGTGGCCGCCGCCCGGGGCTCGGAGCGCCGCGGCACGGAGTCGGCCACACTTGCGCTGTCCGAGAGCGTGCCCGCCGGCACGGGCTGGGCCCGGATGGGGAAGCGGGCTTCTCCCACGCTCCCGTCCGCCGTGCGCACGGGACGGCCGCGGGCATCGTGGAGGGCGTCCCCAAGAACCAGAACGTACTCGGCACCGTAGGCCAGCGGCGCCGTCGGGCGGAGCTCGATGGCGCGCTCGCCGTCGTCCACGGCGACCTGGGCGGGCACCGGGGCGCCGGAGGCATCCAGGAGCCGGACGTTCGCGCTCGTGGCGGTGGCCGGGTCGATAGCTCCGGAGAACGCCACGGTGACGGCAGCCCCGATCTCCATCCCTCCCTCCACCACCGGGAAGGAGGTCCGGGTGACGGTGACCGCAGCCCCGGGGAGGAGGCGTCCCCCGGGATTCACGACGAGCAGAGCCATCACGCTCGCCACCACCGCCGCCGCCACGATTCCCGGGACAAGCCACTTCCGGGCCGAACGCGGGACCGCAGCCGAACTGGCCTGGGTGGCCGCCGGCGGCGGCACGGCCAGCGCGCTCCCCGCTTCCTGCAGCGTGACCGCGTACAGGGTGACGGGACCCGAGATCCCCTTCACCGCCCTCTGCCCCAGCGGCTCGGTGCGGAAGACGGGACGCTGCCGGATCTGGGCGTGGACCGCCTCGCTGGCGATGACCTGCCCCGGGGATGCCTGGTTCTGCAGCCGGGAGGCCAGGTTCACCCCGTCGCCGTAGATGTCCCCGTCCGGCGAGGAGATCACCTCGCCCACGTTCACCCCGATGCGGAGAGTGGACCCGTACTCGCGTGCGGCTTCGTGATCCACGAAGCGCTCCATGAGCGCCAGCGCCGACCGGATGGCCCCGTCGGTGCTGGCGAACTCGGCCAGCGCCGCGTCGCCGATGTACTTCACCACGCGTCCGGAGTGCTGGGTGACCACCTCTTCGGCGAGGCGCTGGAATGCGCCCACCACCCGCAGGGCGGCGTCCTCGTCCCGAGAGGACAGCGCGGTGTACCCGACGATGTCGGCGAACCAGACCGCGGCAAGCCGTCGGCCGGGCTCAGGAGGTCCGGTCATGCGCCCTCGGGTTGGGGGGGGGTCCAACCCATATTCGGGCGCTGCCTATCGGGGAGCAAGGATGGACTCCCCCGCCCTCCTCCGCTGGGAGCGTCCCGGCTCGTGCCCAGCGGCCGTCCCGAGGCGTCGCCCCGGGGAGGGTTCAGCGGTGCCCGGTCTCCCCGCCCGAGGGAGCGGCCTCCGTGTCCGCAGCGGGGTCCGTAGCGGGGTCGGGAGCCTGCAGGCGGACGCGCTCCGCTACCGTTTCGAACAGGCGACCTGGAAGCCCGTCTCCACCGTCGCCGCATGCATCACCGTCACAGCCACGGGGTTGGGAGAGGTCACCGCGCAGTTGGAGGCCACGTCCCGCAAGGACACGCTGTAGGTTCTCACCGGCAGGGCCACGACCACGAACTGGCTGGGTCCGACGAGGAGGGTGCGGTAGTCGGTGTCGAAGGCCAGGGTGTACATGTCATCCTGGTCCTCACCGGTGGTGGCGATGGTGACCTTCACGTTCCCGTTGTCGGTACAGAGCACATCGAAGGTCACCGGCACGGTCTGGAGGGCGCCCACGGTCACCGACCGGGGGTTGTCTCCAGAGACGGTGCAGTTGCTGGCGATCCCTTGCAGGTGGAGGGTGTGGGTGCCCTCCCCCGCGGAGAAGCTCCGGGTCGCGCCGGTGGTGAGGGTGTACGCCACCGTATCGGCGTTGATATACAGCGAGAACGCGGTGTCGGGCTCCTCCCCGGACACCTGCACCCCCACCACCATGGAGCCCGCCGTGGACCCGGTGATGTCCGCCGTCGAACACCCGGCGGCGACCATGGCAGCCACCACGAGACCAGCCTTCAGCATCCGCATGTCGCGAGGCACTCCCTGAATCCTGTCCCCGGAAGCGCCCTCCGACGCCTCCCGGTCATTGGAACCCGCCTGACCCTCAGGAAGTTGCATCGGGAGCGGCCGCGGGACCACACCGGCAGGCGGTGGGACGGGATCTTCAGGATCTTCCCGGAGTATCGTGGGGCCGCCCCCCGAACGGCGGCAGGGGGACGGATGATCGGGAAGCGAGGCACGCGGTGGGCTCTGGTGCTGGCCCTGTTCCGCGCCCTGGCGCCGGGCACCGGGGCACAGGCGCCGGCGCATCCGCAGCCCGGCGGGGCCCCGCGCATTGGCCTGGTCCTGAGCGGCGGGGGAGCCCGGGGCGCTGCGCACGTGGGCGTGCTCCAGGTGCTGGAGGAGCAACGTGTCCCGATCCACGCCGTCGTCGGCACGAGCATGGGAGCCGTCGTCGGCGCCATGTGCGCCGCCGGATGGACGCCCGAAGAGATGGAGCGGGAGTTGGCGTCCAGTGACTGGGACGTGGTCCCGGCAGGTTCCCTCACGCTGGCCATCCGCACCCTGCTGGGGCCGGTCTACCTCACGGCGGGGTATGCCCGGGGCGGGAGCCTGGCTGCTTGCCTGTCCATCGGACGGAGTGGCGCCGCCCCCTGGTAGCTTCCCAGCTGGCATCGCGGCGCCCCCGCCTTGCCCTCACCCCCGTTGCCCAATACCATCCGGTGCCCACGCACGGTTGGATCTCTTGTCCCTGGGCTGCCCTGGTCCTGCCGCGCGAGGGTGTGGCATATCCCAAGGACCCGAAGCTCCGAAAGACAGGAGAAGCATCATGGCGGATCAGATGTTCTCCCCGCCCGCCGCATTCAGCGAGCGCGCGTGGATCAAGAGTCTGGATCAGTACAAGAAGATGTACCAGCGGTCGATCGAGGATCCAGACGGGTTCTGGGGAGAGATCGCCAGCGAGTTCCACTGGTTCAAAAAGTGGGACAAGGTCCGTGACTACAACTTCGATCGCCGCGAAGGCAAGATCCACATCGAGTGGTTCGCCGGCGGCAAGACCAACATCACCTACAACGCCCTGGACCGGCACCTGGCCACCCGCGGCGACCAGGTGGCCATCATCTGGGAGGGCAACGAGCCCACCGAGACCCGCGAGATCACATACAGGGAGCTGCATGAGCAGGTCTCCCGGTTCGCCAACGTCCTGAAGGCCCACGGCGTGAAGAAGGGCGACCGGGTCAGCATCTATATGCAGATGATCCCCGAGCTGGCGGTGGCCATGATGGCCTGCGCCCGCATCGGGGCCATCCACTCCATCGTGTTCGGGGCCTTCTCGCCCGACTCCCTGGCCAACCGCATCACCGACTCCAACTGCACCATCGTCATCACCCAGGACACCGGTCTGCGCGGCAACAAGAACAACGTGCCGATGAAGACCAACGCCGACCTGGCCGCCGAGAAGGCCGCCGCGGATCCGGAGAACCCGACGAAGGTCGAGAAGATCATCGTCGTGAAGCGCACCGGCTTGGACGTGCCCATGAAGCCTGGCCGCGACGAGTGGTGGCACGATGAGATGGCCAAGGCCTCCCCCGACTGCCCGTGCGAGGAGATGGACGCCGGGGACCCGCTCTTCATCCTCTACACCTCGGGCTCCACGGGTAAGCCGAAGGGCGTGCAGCACAACGTGGGCGGGTACATGGTGTACACGGCCATCAGCCACAAGTGGATCTTCGACTACCACGACGGCGACATCTACTGGTGCACCGCCGACATCGGCTGGGTGACCGGGCACTCGTACATCGTCTACGGCCCGCTCCAGAACGGGGCGACCACCGTGATGTTCGAGGGCGTGCCCACCTACCCGCATCCCAACCGGTTCTGGAAGGTGGTGGACAACCACAAGGTCAATCAGTTCTACACCGCCCCCACCGCCATCCGCGCCCTCATCGCCCAGGGCGACGATTGGCCTGCCGGATGCGACCTCTCCAGCCTGCGCCTCCTCGGCACGGTGGGCGAGCCGATCAACCCCGAGGCGTGGATGTGGTACCACAAGCACATCGGCAAGGAGAAGTGCCCCATCGTGGACACGTGGTGGCAGACGGAGACCGGCGGCATCCTCATCACGCCGCTCCCCGGCGCCTGGGCGACGAAGCCCGGCTCCGCCACCCTGCCCTTCTTCGGCGTCGAGCCCTGCATCCTGTCGCCCGACGGCGTGGAGCTCACCGAGAAGGCGGCGAGCGGCGTGTTGGCCATCAAGGCCCCCTGGCCGGCCATGATGACCACTGTCTACGGCGACCACAAGCGGTTCGAAGAGATGTACTTCGAGATGTTCAAGGGGTACTACTTCACCGGTGACGGCGCCCGCCGCGACGAGGACGGCTACTACTGGATCACCGGCCGCGTGGACGACGTCATCAACGTGTCCGGACACCGCATGGGTACCGCCGAGGTGGAGAGCGCCCTGGTGTCTCACCCGAAGGTGGCCGAGGCTGCCGTGGTCGGGTTCCCCCACAACATCAAGGGGCAAGGCATCTACGCGTACGTCACGCTCATCCAGGGCATGGAGTATACCGACGCCCTCAAGAAGGAGTTGGTGGGCCATGTGCGCAGCGAGATCGGTCCCATCGCCGCGCCCGACGTGATCCACTGGGCGCCCGCGCTCCCCAAGACACGCTCGGGCAAGATCATGCGCCGCATCCTGCGCAAGATCGCCGAGTCGGACCTGGGTGCCATCGGCGACACCTCGACGCTGGCCGATCCGCACGTGGTGGAGGACCTGATCGATCACGACCCGCGGAAGAAGTAGAGGGAGCGGTCGTCGCACTCCTCAAGTGTGATCGGGCGGGGGTGGGCCGGAAGGCCCACCCCCGTTTCGTTTGCGCACCTGGCGATTGATCTTTCGAACGTCATGCCCATCGCCTCCTGGCCCTGTCGCGGCGCTGCGGCGCCCCTGCCCCCGTCGAGCCCACCCACCCCCGCTCCCCGAGCCAGGCTTCGGGGCGCGCTCGTCCTCGGACTGCTCCTCCTGTGCGGGAGCGCGTGCTCCCGCTGGTCCGGCGAATCGGGCGAAGCGGGTTCCTCCGCCGGCGAGCCGGAACCGGCGGCGAGCGACGCACACGCCTGCGACACACCTATCGGATGGCGGGTCGGCTTCGTGGATGCCCGCTTCGGCCTGGGAGGCGCGGCGCTCCGCAGCGCCATCGAGGACGCCGTCGCGCTGTGGGAGAACGCGGCGGGGAGGCAGCTCTTCGAGCACGATCCCCACGGCGGCATGCCCATCGACCTCGAGTACGACCACCGCCAGCAGCAGCTCGACGAGAAGGCGCTCGAGGAGGAACGGCTGGGGAGGTGGCAGGCCGAGCTCGCCGGGGGTCCCGGCTCGGCGTCGGAGGTCGAGGCCTACAATCGGCTCGTCGTCCGCTACAACGCCGCTCTCGAAGACTACGTCCGGCGCCCCCTGCTGGAGTTCGAGGTCGGGGAGTACAGCCACACCGTGGAGTCCCCTTCCGGACGGCTCAAGAACCGGCGGATCCGCGTGTGGGCGGTGGAGAGCCGCGCGAGCCTGACCAGCACGCTCGCCCACGAGCTGGGACATGCCCTGGGGCTCGGGCACGTGTCCGACGCCTCGGCCCTCATGACCGCGGCGGGCGATGCGCCCCGGGGTGCGGGGATCGCGCTGGGGGCGGCGGACCTGGAGGAGCTGCGGCGGGTGTGCGGCGCGGGGCGGTAGGTGCTCTGGGTGCCGATAGCCACCGTATCTGCGGGGATCTCAGGCGCCATGGGTGACAGGCACCAGGCCGACATCGCACGAGATGCGCCTAGACGTTCAGCTGAAACGCACGTGCCGTCGTCAGCCGGCATCCGGGGCCTCAGCATGGAGTGCCTCGGAGCGCTGGCGCTCCCGTGACTCCACCTCTACGCTTGTCGGCCATGCGTGCTCCGCCCCTCCATCCCGGTCTCTACGACGCGGTCGTCGACGCGGCGCTGCGCCGCCGCATCGACGCGCTGGCGCCGGAGCTGCTGGCGGACGAGGACCATCTGGACGATGCCGACGCCCCCGATCGCCTGAGCCGGCTCTTCGCCGAGATTCTCCGCGCGGCGTTGGAGGCCGCGTCCCATCCCGCCCAACGCGCCCATCTCATCGCTGGACTGCGCCGGATCATCCGGGACGCCAACCAGGACCTACTGGAGGAGGGCCGGCTCGAGCTCCCCGCCACCGATTCGCCCCTGACGAGGCTGCTGGAGGTCCGGGCCCGGCGCGATGGCCTGGGAGCTACCGCGGCGACTCGTAGGCCCGCGACTCCCCTGGCCGACAGCGCGCTTCTGACGAATGCCCCTGGCGAGCCCGCGCTGGCGCAGGAGCTCCAGGCCGAGCTGGCGTCGGCCCACCGCGCCGATCTCCTCATCGCGTTCGTGAAGTGGAGCGGGATCCGTCTCGTCGAAGAGCCGATCCGGGAGCTGATCGCCCGGGGAGGACGCGTCCGGGTGCTGACCACCACCTACACCGGCGCCAGCGATCTCCGTGCCCTGTCGGAGTTGGCGCGTTGGGGGGCTGAGGTCCGTATCTCCTTCGACAACCGACGCACCCGCCTCCACGCCAAGTCGTGGATCTTCCACCGCGACTCGGGGGCGAGCACCGCCTACATCGGCTCATCGAACCTGAGCAGCGCAGCCATGCTCGACGGGCTGGAGTGGAACGTGCGCCTGGCGGCCCTCGAGTCCCCGAGCCTCCTCGAGAAGATCGCCGCCTCCTTCGAGGCTCACTGGGCGAGCGAGGAGTTCGTCGCCTTCGACCCGGAGGACGCAACGCAGGTCCTCATGGTCAGGGAGGCGCTGGAGGCGGCCCGGATCGGCGGGTCCGCCCCGGCACCGCTCTCCTTCTTCGACCTCAGGCCCTTCGGCTACCAGCAGACCATGCTGGACGCCCTGGCGTCAGAGCGGGCGCACGGCCACCAACGCAACCTCGTCGTGGCGCCCACGGGAGTAGGAAAGACGATGGTGGCGGCCTTCGACTACGCCAAGATCCCCGGCGAGGGAACACGGGAGCATCCCCGCCTTCTGTTCGTCGCCCACCGCGAACGCATCCTGGATCAGAGCCTGACGACCTTCCGGCAAGTGCTCCGGAATGGCTCGTTCGGCGAGAAGCTGGTCGCTGGCCATGCCCCCACCGTGGGGGCCCACGTGTTCGCCTCCATCCAGTCCCTGAGCAGCCAGGGACGCCTCGACGCGCTGGACCCCGAGCACTACGACGTGGTGATCGTGGACGAGTTCCACCACGCGGAGGCCCCGACGTACGAGCGTCTCCTGGAGCGGGTCCGCCCTCGCATCCTCCTCGGCCTCACGGCCACCCCGGAGCGTCACGACGGAAGGGACGTCCGCCGGTGGTTCGACGGGCGCACGGCCTACGAGATGCGCCTCTGGCATGCCCTGGACCGGGGCCTCCTGGCGCCCTTCCACTACTTCGGGATCCACGACAGCGTGGCCCTCGACCACGTCCGCTTCACCCGCGGGCGCTACGACGAGGCCGAACTCGACGGGCTCTACACGGGGAACCACGCACGGGCGGCGCTCATCCTCAAGGAGGTGCACCGGACGGTGGGGGATCCGGGCCGGATGCGGGCGCTGGGCTTCTGCGTCTCCGTGGCCCACGCCCGGTTCATGGCCGCCCGGTTCATTGAGGCGGGAATCCCCAGCGTCGCGGTCACGGGGGAATCGACGGCCGCCGAGCGCGACGAGGCGATCCGGGACCTCGAGGGCGGCACGCTGAACGCCCTCTTCACGGTCGATCTCTTCAACGAAGGGGTGGACATCCCCAAGGTCGACACCGTCCTCTTTCTCCGTCCCACCGAGTCGGCGACGGTCTTCCTCCAGCAGTTGGGCCGGGGCTTGCGCCTCCACGAGGGGAAGGGATGTCTGACGGTCCTCGACTTCATCGGCAACGCCCACGCCGGATTCCGGTTCGACCTCCGCTACCGGGCCCTCCTGGGCGGCACCACGAAGCGGGTCGAGGAACAGATCGAGGGAGGCTTCCCCTTCCTGCCCCCGGGGTGCGCCATGCGCCTGGACCGGGTCGCCCGCCAGATCGTCCTGGACAACATCCGCTCGGCCGTGGGCCAGGGCGTCCGGTGGCTGTCGTCGGAGCTCCGTGCGTTGGGTCCCGACGCGTCCCTCGCCGAGTTCCTCGAGCACACGGGCATCGAGCCCGTGGAGCTGTACGACGGGAGCCGGCGCAGCTTCACCGCGTTGCGGCACGACACGTTCCACGGGACTCCGCTGGACGACGATCGCAGGGGGCGGCTCGCCCGCCTCGCCGCCCTCCTCCACCTGGACGACGACCCTCGCCTCGAAGCGATCCGCGAGGCCCTTCTCGGCCAGCGGGCCACATCCCCGGGGGCGCGCCGCCTCCGGCACATGGTGGCAAGCGCCTTCTTCGAGCGCGCCCCTGTCGCCGAGTGGGAGGAGCACCTGGAAGGTCTCCTCTCCGACGGGGCGTTCGCCTCCGAGCTGCGCGAGCTCACCGACATACTCGACGAGCGGCGCCGCGAGCCCACCCGCCCTTGGCCCGGTGACCCCGATGTGCCCCTGAGCCTCTACGCCCGCTATCGGCGCGAGGAGGTGCTCGCCGCCCTGGGCGTCACGCGGAACGGCAAGATCCCCCGCGTGCAAGCGGGCGTGCTGTACGACCCGGCCAGCAACACGGACCTGCTGTTCGTGACGCTACGGAAGACGGACAAGGGCTTCTCGCCGAAGACCATGTACCGGGACCACGCGGTTTCGCGGAGTCTCTTCCACTGGGAGACGCAGCATACCGCCCACGCCGACACGGTCACCGGGAGGCGCTACCTCGCCGGATCGTCCCGCGTGCTCCTCTTCGTGCGGGAACAGCGGAAGCTGGCGAACGGTCTGGCGGAGCCGTTCGTCTTCCTGGGGCCGGTACGCCTGGAGTCGTGCCGCGGGTCGCGGCCCATGCAGATCGAGTGGGCGCTTGAGACGGAGATGCCCGCCTGGCTGTACGAGCAGGCCGCGGTGCTGGGACGGTGAGGCCCAGCGGCGGGCACCCGCCTTCCCCTACATGCTGATCTGATACGGGAACCAGCTCGCCACCGCCTTGCCCGCCTGCATGGCCGGACGGAACACCCACTCCGCCGCCTCACGGACGAGCCTCTGGTTGAAGCCCCGGTCCTTGGTGGGCGGGTTCAGGCGCGTGGAGTCGGGGACCACCTTCCCGGTCTCGTCCACGAAGACCCAGACCTCCACCGTCGTCCCCCGGAGGCTCCGGTTCGACGGGGGGATGATCATCCCCCGGGGCACCGGCGGGTCCAGGCGGTAGAGCCCCTCGGTGCCGGTGCCGCCGTCTCCCCGTCCCGTTCCCGCGCCCGCGCCCGATCCGGAGCCTGTGCCGGACCCGGTTCCCGTACCCACGCCCGGTCCCACCTCCGGGCGCTCCCCGAGGATCGAACTCGGATCGGGGAGGACGTCGGGCTCCACCACCACGGGCTCCACCTCGATGTTCACGGCCAGGGGGGCCGGGGGCCGGACGAGGGGGGCGGAGGGGGGGATGCTCAGGTTCAGAGCGCGCAGGGCGGAGCCGCCGCCCGCCGCCCGGGGGTCGTGGGCCCGGGGCCCCGCCGCCGAGAAAGGCGACGGCGGGAGCACGGTACCCTTCCACGCGGTAAAGAACAGCAGGTGGGCGAGCACGGACACAAGAAGGCCTGTACGCCAGATGCTCCGCTCCCGGCGCCTGCGATCCCCCACGTCGAGATGGATCCGGCTCTCTGCCATGGCCTCGGATGCGGCCCCGCCGGCTGGTGTCACGTCACGCCCCCCTGCTCCTATTACTGGTCATCCCTCCGCGGTGTTTCCTGGTCCCGCATCCGCCGCTCCAGATGGACCTGCCCGGCGTGGTACCCCCAGAGGGTGGCGATGAGGCTCCCGGCCAGGAAGGCGCCGGCGCCCACGAGGACGCTCCCGTAGGCCCACCCCAGGACGAGGGACACCACCAGGGCGACCACGATCCCCGTGTTGCGCGCGCCGTCCTCGACGGCCGCGCTGAAGCCTGCCATGTGGACGTCCTCCCTCCGGCCGCGGCCGGACTCGTGCCGTGTGGGGTGCGGCCTCAATCTCGCGCGGGGCCCACCTCCCGGCTAACCCCCGAGCACCCTCTCCGGGTCCGGGACCGCTCCGAGGACCCGCCCATCCGATGCGCATCTTGACATCGCGATGCGACCGCATCACCCTAGGCCATGCGCACGACCGTCAATCTCGACCCCGACGTCGTCCGCGCCGCCCGGAGCCTGGCTCGGGAGCAGGGGCGCAGCCTCGGGGCGGTGCTGTCCGACCTGGCCCGGCGCGGCCTCGAGCCGCCGCCCGAGCTCCGCTATCGGAAGGGCTTCCCCGTGTTCACGGTCCGGGAGGGCACGGCGCCGCTCACCCCCGAAATGGTCGCCCGGGCCGCCGAGGACTCGTGACGGCGCTCCTGGACGTGAACGTCCTGGTGGCCCTGGCGTGGCCCAATCACATCCATCACACCCGGGCTCACGCCTGGTTCGCCTCGGCCCGCCGTGGCGGATGGGCCACCTGCCCTCTCACGCAGAGCGGGTTCGTGCGGGTCTCCAGCAACGCCACCGCGATCCCCGACGCAAGGACTCCGGGAGAAGCCAAGGCCTTGCTCAGGAGGATCGTGCGCCTCCCCGGGCACACCTTCTGGCCCGACGATGTCGCCGCCTCGGAGGAGGGTGACGCCGTGTTCGCGAGGGTGGTGGGGTACCGTCAGGTCACCGACGCCCACCTCCTCGCCCTCGCCATCCGGCGCGGCGGCCGCCTGGCCACCTTCGACACCGGGATCAGGGACCTGGTGCCGCCGGACGTGGACGCGGGTTCGATCCTGGAGCTGGTTCCGTAGGGCGTCGGCCGGTTCCCTGAAACCCGGATCGGTCGAGTAGCTCGGCCATACGGCTTCGCCCTCACAGATCCGTACGTGCGGCTTTCCCGCATACGGCTCCTCCCGAGAGTCACCCGGAGCATGGGAGCATGGCAGGTTGGGGATGGGTGA
>CAZJFX010000011.1:0-73114 GCA_964545395.1 uncultured Gemmatimonadaceae bacterium
GGCGCTGGCCGAGTTCCTCTTCGACGACGAGCGCGCCATGGTGCGCATCGACATGTCCGAGTACATGGAGAAGCACGCGGTCGCGCGCCTCATCGGGGCGCCCCCGGGCTACGTGGGCTACGAGGAGGGCGGGCAACTCACCGAGGCCGTGCGGCGCAGGCCCCACGCGGTGCTCCTCTTCGACGAGATCGAGAAGGCCCACCCGGAGGTGTTCAACGTCCTGCTCCAGATCCTCGATGACGGGCGCCTCACCGATTCCCAGGGGCGCACCGTCGATTTCCGGAACGTGGTCATCATCATGACCTCCAACATCGGGAGCCAGCTCATCCTCGAGGCGGCGGAGCACGGAGACCGGGAGGCGGTGGAGCGCGATGTGCGCTCCCAGCTCCACCTCCACTTCCGCCCCGAGTTCCTGAACCGTGTGGACGACATCGTCGTGTTCCGACCCCTGGGGCGCGCGGAGCTCCGCTCCATCGTGGACCTTCAGCTGGAGCGGGTGGTGAAGCTGGCCGGAGAGCTGGGGGTGGTCCTGGAGGTCACCGAGGAGGCGGAGGACTTCCTTGCCCAGGAGGGGTTCGACCCCGCTTTCGGCGCCCGGCCCCTGAAGCGGGCCATCCAGCGCTCGGTGCAGGACCCGCTGGCACTCTATCTGCTGGACGAGGAGGTGCCCGAGGGGACCCGCATCGTGGTGCGCCCCGCCGAGGGTGGCGGGCGCCTGGCCTTCGCGGCCGTCCCACCGGCGCCGGAGGGAACCGGCGCTCCCCCCTGATCCGAGCCGCGCGGGGTTCCGGCCCGCAGCGCTTTGTCCCAGATTCGTGGGTCCTACCCTTCCGCCGGGATCAAGGAGGCACGATGAAGGCCACCACCGCCCTACGGCACCCACGATGCAGCCTGGTCGTCCTCGTGGCCGTCGCGGCGGCGGGGTGTACCACCGTCGTGCAGCGGGGCCCTGGGGCGGGCGTGGTGGCCCAGCTTTCCCTGGAGCGCTTCCTCCAGGCCAGCAACGCCCGCGACCTGCAGGGAATGGCTCGCCTCTTCGGCACCGAGTCGGGACCGGCGTGGGACACGGGGAGCACCCTGGGGTGCGCCTTCAAGAGGATCGGGTCCTGGTTCGGCGGTTCCCGGTGCATCCAGAAGCGCGACGTGGAAATCCGCATGGACGCCATCGCGCAGATCCTGCGACACGAGGACTACCGCATCGTGCGCGAGGAGTCGGTGGCGGGGCGGATGAACCGGGCCACCCGTGTGTACGTGGATCTGACGGTGAACGACCAGACCGTGAGTGAGATCCCGTTCGTGATGGTGCGCACGGGGGAAGGACAGTGGCTGGTCGAGGAGATCGACCTGGAGCGGGTGATGGCCCGCCCGGGCCGGGGCGCGACCCTGCCGGGGCGGTTCAGGTAGGCCCTCCGGCTCCATGCCCCTCAGGGGGCCACGTGCTGGACCAGCTCCACGAGGATCCCCCCGGCGCTCCGGGGGTGCAGGAAGGCGACCTGGTGACCCCGGGCCCCGGCGCGGGGCTGGGCGTCGATGAGCTCGACGCCCTCCCTGGACAGGCGCTCGAGTTCGGCTACGATGTCGTCGGTGCGGTACGCGATGTGGTGGAGCCCCGGTCCCCGCCTGGCCAGGAACCGGCCCACGGCGGTGTCCGGGCCCAGGGGCTCCAGGAGCTCCACGGGCCCGCAGAAGCAGGTCCGGACCCCTTGCGCCTCCAGTGTTTCCGGAGGTGTGCGGGGGTGGCCGGAGAGTTGTTCGAAGAGGCTCACCGCCTCTTCCAGGGAGGCGACGGCGACGGCGACGTGATCGAGTTCGCGCCCGCCTTCAGCGAAGACGTTCACCATGGGGTCCTGGAGCAAAGGAGAGCCGAGATGGCGGCCAGCAGGAACGTGATGGAAGCAACGGACAGCAACTTCGCCACCGAGATCGTGGGCAGCCAGGGCCTCGCCATGGTGGACTTCTGGGCCGAGTGGTGCGGCCCCTGCAAGATCGTGGCGCCCTCGGTGGAGCAGCTGGCCGACGAGTACGCGGGCAAGGGCCTCAAGGTCGCCGAGGTGGACGTGGACGCAAATCCCTCCACGGCATCCCAGTTCGGGATCCGCTCCATACCCACGATCCTCTTCTTCAAGGGCGGCAGGGTGGTGGACCAGGTCATCGGTGCGGTCCCCAAGGCGGCGCTGGAGCAGAAGATCCAGCAGAATCTCTGAGGGGATCCCTCCCCAGGTGTCCACTCTCTTCATTGTCAGCACCCCCATCGGGAACCTGGGGGACCTGAGCCCCCGGGCCGCCGACACGCTGCGCTCGGCGGCCCGGATCCTCGCGGAGGACACGCGTCGCACCCGGGTCCTGGCGGCGCACGCTGGAGCCACGGCCCCCCTCGTCTCCCTCCGTGCGCACAACGAGGCGGAGCGGGTGCGCCGCGTCCTGGCCTGGCTCGATGCCGGCGAGGATCTGGCGCTGGTGTCCGACGCGGGGACGCCGCTGGTCTCGGACCCGGGTGGGCGCCTCGTGGATGCGGTGACCGGAGCGGGCCACGACGTGATCCCCATCCCCGGGCCGTCGGCGGTGCTGGCCGCCCTCGTGGGCTCCGGCCTCCCCTCGCAGCGCTTCGTGTTCCTGGGATTCCCGGAGCGGAAGGGGCCGGAGCGCTCCCTCCTCCTGGAGCGTGTCGCGGCCTCACGGGACAGCGTGGTGCTCTTCGAGTCGCCCCAGAGGCTCGTGCGCCTGATGGAGGACCTGGCCGGGCTGTGCGGTGGGGAGCGCCGCGTCGCCGTGGGGCGGGAGCTGACCAAGCTCCACGAGGAATGGTTCCGGGGGACCCTCGCCGGCGCTGTCGTCCACTTCGGCGAGCGCCCGCCCAAGGGGGAGGTGTCGGTGGTGGTCGGTCCTGCCGGCGAGGAGCCACGCGACGCCGCCGGCCTGGAGGCGGAGGCCCGTGCGCTGGCCCGCACCCTGCTGGACGGGGGGAACCAACCCAGCGCCGTCGCCCGGGAGGTGGCCTCACGCCTCGCCCTTCCCAGAAACACGGCGTACCGTATCGTCCAGGAGACCGCGCGAGACTGACACCGCCCACTGGATGATCCCCGTCCTCCTTTGGACGCTGGCCGTGGCGTCGCCGCCCGTGCCCGCGCCCGCCGCCGATTCCGTCACCATCGCCCGCCTGCGGTACGAGGGGGGAGGGGATTGGTACGCCAATCCGTCCTCGCTCCCGAACCTGCTGGCGGCGGTACGGGAGCGGACGGGGATCCCGGCACGAACCCGGGAGGCCACCGTTTCTCTCCTGGATCCGGGCCTCCGTGACCACCCCTACCTGTACATGACCGGGCACGGGAACGTCCGCCTCTCCCCCGCGGAACGTGCGGCACTCCGGGACCACCTGGACGCCGGCGGGTTCCTCCACGCCGACGACAACTACGGGCTGGATATGTCCTTCCGGGAGGAGATGGCCAAGGTCTTCCCCGAGGATCCCCTGACCGAGATCCCTCCGGATCATCCAGTGTTCCATGCGGTGTACGAGTTCCCGGAGGGGCTCCCGAAGGTGCACGAGCACGACGGGAAGCGGCCCCGGGCCTTCGGCATCTTCCGGGGGGGGCGCCTTGTGGTCTTCTACAGCTACGAATCCGATCTGGGGGACGGGTGGGAGGACCCGGAGGTGCACGGCGACCCGCCCCCGGTCCGTGAGCAGGCGCTGCGCATGGGCGTGAACCTGTTCGTGTTCGCCTTGGGCCAGAACGTCCCGTGACCGCGGCCGGCGAGCGCCTCTCGAGGGAGGTCGGAGGGATACGGACCCACCTGGTCCGGCGTGCCTTCCTGGCGGCCGCGCTCTGGGGCAGCGCGACCATGGGCGTGGTGCTTGTGGCGGCTTGGCTGCTTGCGGGCCCCGGGGGATGGCGCCAGGGGAGCGCGGTCCCTCTGGCCCTTGACCTGGCTGTGCTCGTCGGCGTCGCTGCCCTCGCCCAGGGGGCTCGCGCTCTCGTGGGGCGCAGGCTGGCCGAGGCACCTCTGGCCCGTGCCCTGGAGGAGTCGGCAGGGCTACGCGCCGGGCTGGTGCGAGGAGCTCTGGAGTTGAACCGCTCGGTCCCCGGGGGGGTGTCGGAGGCGCTCGTGGAGCGCGCCGCAGCCCAGGCGTCCCAAGCCCTGGAGGGACCGGCCCCCATGCTCGCAGGCTCGTTGGGCATCTCCGTCGGACGGTGGGTGCGCTGGGGCTCCGGGGTTCTGGCCGCGGTGGCCGTGTTGCTTTGCGTGCTGGCCGTGGCCGAGCCCGTCCGCGCCGCCCGGGCGTGGGGGGGGCTCTCGTCGCCCCTACGGGTCCTGGCCGAGGCCGCGCTGCCGCCTCTCTCGGTGAGCCCGGGCTCGGTGGAGGTTCCGCGGGGCTCGGACGTGGAGGTGAGGGTCGCGGCAATCGGGCGCGCCAGCACCGAGCTCTCGTGGCAGACCGCGGGGGACGTGTCCAGGGTGGAGACCCTGACTCTCCACGGGGGGGTGGCGGTGAAGGTGTTCCGTGCCGTCTCCGCCGCCGTGCAATACCAGGCGCACACACCGGACGGCGCGGCCACCGAGACGTTCCGCCTCACCCCGGTGGATCCGCTCTTCCTCGGCGACCTCAGGGTGAAGGTGGCGTATCCGCCGCACACGGGGATTCCGCCCGAGGAGCACCGGGGAGAGGTGCCGCCGATGCGCGTTCCCGAGGGCACACGCCTCGTCGTGGAGGGGAGGGCCAGCAGGGACCTGTCCCGGGCGGCCCTGGTGGAGGCGGACGGCGCCCCGGCGTTGGAGCTGACTGTGGAGGGGGAGAGGTTCGAAGGCGTCTGGAGCCCCACGCGGAGCGGGAGCTATGCGTGGACCTTCCTGGACGATGCGGGTGGGGAGGCGGTGTCGCTCCCCGACCCGCTGCACGTCCGGTTGGTGGGCGACGCCGCGCCGGAGGTGTCCATCCCCCTCCCCGGGAGGGACACGACGCTGGCCCTGTCCCTGAGGCAGCCGCTGATCCTGGACGCTCGGGACGACTTCGGCCTACGGCGCCTGGAGCTGGTGGCCTGGCGGGTCAGCGCCCTAGGGGACCGGCGGGAGCCGGTGGTGCAGGCCCTGGACCTGGGCGGGACCCGGGCGGCGCTGGTGCGCCCGCTCCTGGACCTCTCCGGGTGGGATCTCCTCCCCGGCGACGAGGTCAGGTACTTCGCCCGGGCCGTGGACAACTCCCCCCGGGGGCAGACCGCGAGCTCCCGGGAGTACGCGCTACGCATGCCCGATGCGCCTGCACTGCGCCGCAGCGCCGAGGAGCGTCTCGGGGCAGTGGCGGAGAGGCTCCACGAGTTGGCGTCGGACGCCCAGCGGAAGGCCGAGGAGACGCGGGACTTGCAGAGGGAAACAGCGGCCCGAGCCGGCACCCAGGGGGAGATGGGCTTCGAGGAGACGGAGGAGGTGCGTCACGCTCTGGAGGGCCAGGAGGAGCTCTACTCCGAGGTGGACTCGCTCCGCTCGGAGCTGGAGGCGCTCCAGAAGGCGCTGGAGGATGCGGGCCAGGCCGACCCTGAATTCCGCGACGACCTCGAAGAGCTGCAGCGCCTCCTCGAGCAGATCGCCGGGGAACGGCTCGCCGAGCGCCTGGAGGAGCTGGCGCAGGAGCTGGGTCGGGGGGACGCACGGGAAGCCACTCGGTCCCTCCAGAATCTCGCCGACGAGCAGGAGGACCTGCGTGATCGGCTGGAGCGGTCGTTGGAGCGCTTCCGCCGGGCAGCCGTGGAACAGGACTTCCGCGCGACGCGGGGAGAAGTGGAGGATCTGGCGCGTAGGGAACGGGCGCTGGCCGGCGCCATGGAGGAGGCGGACCGACCTGATCTCCGCGTGGAGCAGCAGGCCGCGCTGGAGGAGGACGCGGGAGATGTCCAGGCCCGCATGGACATCCTGGGGGAGCGCCTGGAGCAGCTGGGCGAGGCCGACGCCGCCAGCGAGGTGCAGAGGGCCCGGGGGCAGGCCCGCCAGGCCCAGGAGCACATGGGCGAGGCCCGGGAGGGGGCAAGCCGGCGGGAGCACGGCCAGGCCGGGGAGAAGGCGGACCAGGCGGCGGACCGGATGGAGGAGGCCGCGGACCAGCTGGACCGGGCCCAGCAGCGGATGGGCCAGGAGCGGGCCAGGGCGGCGCTGGAGGCGCTCCTGCGCGCCGCCGACGATGCCCTTGCCCTGGCGCGCCGGCAGTCCGAGTTGCGGAGGGCCATGGGGGGAGCTCCGCCGGAGGCGCTGGCCGCGATGCGGGGCGATGAGGCGTCGCTGGTTCAGGGCGTGCGCAACCTGGCTCACACCCTTCAGGAATCGGCGGAGGGGATCCTGGCGTCGGACCAGGCGATGGCGGCGCAGATGGGCCGTGCCATGGAGTCGCTGGAGAGAACCATCCAGGCCCTGGAGAGTCGGAGGCCGGCGGGCCCGGCACCGGAGGCGGTGGCGGCGCAGGCCGTGGACGACCTCAACCAGGTCGCGCTCCTGGCCCTCGCCGGCGCGGAGCGGATGGCTGGCCAGGAGGGGGAGGGGAAAGGTGGTGGGGAGACCGTCGAACAACTCGGGGAGCTGGCCCAGCAGCAGGGGAGCATGGTCGACCGGACGGGCCAGCTCGCTCCGCTCCAGTTGGGTGAGCGGGCGCTGAGGGAGCAGCTCGAGGCCCTGGCCGAGGAGCAGCGGTCCGTGGCCGACGAGCTGGACGACCTCTCCAGGCAGGAAGGTGCGGAAGAAGACGCCCTGGGCGATCTGAGCCGGCTGGCGGCGGAAGCCGAGGTGGTAGCGCAGGCGCTGGCTCGAGGTCGCCTCACCCACGAGACCCTGGAGCGCCAGGAGCGCCTCTTCCACCGCCTCCTGGACGCCGGGCGGAGCCTCCAGAAGGAGGATGACGGGGACGTCTCCCACGAGCGCGAGTCCCGGGCTCCCGGGGAGTTCGAGCGCGGCCACGTCGCGCCGCTGGGCTCCGAGCGCCTGGGTGCGCTTCGCTACGGCCTCCCGGCCGCGGAGGAGCTGCAGCGGCTTCCCCCGGCGGTGCGCCAGCTCGTCCTCCGGTACTTCGAGCGCCTCAATCGGGGTGGTGGGGGAGGGGGCGCCCTGTGAGCCCCGCACGGATGTTCCTCGCGGTGGCGGCTATGATGCTGCCCGTGGGGGTGCCTCTGTTTGCCCAGGCCGTGGACGGGGGCCGTCTCCTGCGGGATGCTGCCGAGCGGGAAGCGCGCTCGGACTTCGAGGGAGCGGAGCGCGTGCTTCGCCGCCTCCTGGGAGAGGCCCCGTCGTCATCCGGCGCGCTCTACGCGCTGGAGCGGGTCCTGAGAGCCAAGGGCGAGGTGCGCGCCATCCTCCCCGTCGCGGACACCTTCCTGGCCCACGACCCTGCCGCGTCCGGGGCACGCCATCTCAAGCTTCGTGTGCTCGTGGAAGTGGATTCCCTGGAGGTGGTGGAGGAGGAGGCGGAACGGTGGCTCCGGGCCGAACCCGCCTCCGAAACCGCCTACCGCGAGGTCGCCAGGATCTTCGAGCGCACCTTCGGGCCCGAGCGTGCCCTGGAGGTGCTGCGGCGCGGGAGGAGCGCCACGCGGAACGGGAGCGCCCTGGCCCTGGAGATGGGTGACGCGCTGGTGGCCACCCGTCGCGTTGGGCCGGCCCTGGAGGAGTGGGCGCTGGCGGTGGGGGACGATGGAGCCCAAGCCTCCGTCGTGGCCCGCCGCGTCGCCGGCCTCCCGGACGACGCGCGGGGGGCGGGCCGCGCGCTCGTAGCCACCCTCGCCGGGGCCCGGGAGCCCGGTCGCCGGCGGGCTGCGGTGCACATCGCCCTGGAGATGAAGCTCGCCGACGAGGCCCTGGAGCTGGCGCGGCGCATGGTCGCGGGCTTGGAGGAGGAGGCGCGGGTGGCGTTTCTGGCCGACGTGGCCCGCCGGGCCCGGGATTCGGGGTTCAGCGATGTGGCCACCTGGGCCTACGCCGAGCTGGGCCAGGGAGCCGGGACCCCGGCGGAGCGGCGTCCGTTCGACCAGCGCCTGGTGGAGATGTCCCTGGCCGCCGGAGACACGGCGATGGCGGTAGTGGCCCAGAGACGCGTGGTGGAGTCGTTCACGCCGGGGTCGGCGGACCGGCGGCGTGCCGCCGCGCTCCGCATCCGCCTGGAGAGTCCCGGCTTCTCCCGGGCGAGGCTCCAGGAGGAACTGGAGACGTTCCGGGGCGAGTTCCCCGGCGCTCCCGAGCTCGACGGCCTCACCGCCCAGGTGGCGAGGATCCTGGCCGGGCGGGGGGACCGGGAGGGAGCCGCGGAGACGCTGGAGGGGATGGAGGGTCCCCTCACCTCCCTGGAGCGGGGGTATCTCCTTCTCGAAGACGGGGCGGCAGCCGAGGGGAGGCAGGCGCTCCTCGTCGCGCTCGCGGGGCTCGAGCCCGGGGAGGCCACGGGCGTGATCCAGCTCGTCTCCCTTCTGGGGAGGCTCTCTCCCGGGGCAGCCTCGGCGCTGGCCGAGGCCGGGGCCCTGGCGCACCGCGGGAAGGGTGCCGAGGGGGCGGTGCGCCTGGCCGAGGCCGCAGCCTCGGCGGAGGAGGGGGAGGCACCCTCGCTGCTGGCTGAGGCGGCGAGGATGGCCGATGGCGCCGGGGATCCTGAGACGGGTGCCCGGCTCCGCCGGCGCCTCCTCCGGGAGTACCCCGACGCCCCCGAGTCCCAGGAGGCGGCCCTGGCCCTGGCGCGCCGGGTGAGGGCAGCACCCACCGGGCTGGACGAGGCCGAGCGGCTCCTGGAGGAGCTGGTCGCGCGTTGGCCCGGCTCGGCAGTGGCCCCCGACGCCCGCAGGGAGCTGGAGCGGCTGCGGAGGCGGCCATGAGAACGCGGGGGTGGATGGGGCTCGTCGTGGGGCTGGCTCTGGCCGCGCCACGCGCCGGGACGGGCCAACTCCTCCTGGTGCCCATGGACCGGGCCCAGGAGAACCACTTGCGGGCGTACGGCCTCACGTATTGGGCGTTGGGCCAGCAGCTGGAGGGGGAGTGGCTGCTGAACTACAGGGGTGGTGCGTTCCTCCTCCCGGACCGGGGGGACGTGCGGCGCGAGGCCGCGCTGCGCGGGGTGACGATGGAGGCCGTGGACGCCGGGGACGAGGCCCGGATCCGCTCGATCATTGCGGACTCGAACATGGAGGCCGTGCCCCTGGAGAAGGCCCCCAAGGTGGCGGTCTACACGCCTCCCAACTCCAGGCCGTGGGACGACGCGGTGACCATGGCCCTGGAGTATGCGGGGATCGAGTACGAGACCCTTTGGGATCCGGAGGTGCTGGAGGAGGACCTTTCCCGGTACGAGTGGATCCACCTCCACCACGAGGACTTCACGGGGCAGTACTCCAAATTCTACCTGACCTATGCCGGCGCTCCCTGGCTCCAGGAGGAGGTGGCGAGGAACCAGGAGGTGGCCCGCGCCCACGGCTTCGCCTCGGTGCCGGAGCTCAAGAAGGCGGTGGCCCGCCGGATCCGGGAGTACGTGGAGGGAGGCGGGTTTCTCTTCGCCATGTGCTCGGCCACCGAGACCCTGGACCTGGCGCTGGCCGCGGAGGCGGTGGACATCGCCGCGGCATACTCCGACGGGACGCCCCCCGACCCTGGCGCCAGCGCCCGGATGGACTGGAGCCGCGCGATGGCGTTTCAGGGCGCGCAGGTGCAGACCACGCCCTCCGTGAACGCTTTCAGCGACATCGATTCACATCAGGTCAACACATCGTGGCGCAAAGAGTTGGGCGTCTTCACCTTGTTCGAATTCTCGGCGAAGTTCGACCCTGTTCCCGCCATGCTGACCCAGAACCACCAGGCCGTGCTCCCCGACTTCTTCGGGCTCACCACGGCCTTCCGGGAAGACCGCCTGAAGCCCGGCGTCGTCGTCTTGGCCCGGGAGGCCGGGTGGGCGAAGTACATCCACGGGAATCTGGGAGAGGGGACGTGGACCTTCTTCGGCGGGCACGATCCCGAGGACCCGGAGCACCAGGTGGGCGACCCCCAGACCGACCTGGCGCTCCATCCCAACTCCCCGGGGTACCGGCTCATCCTGAACAACGTCCTCTTCCCCGCAGCGAAGAAGAAGCAGCTCAAGACGTGACGGGCGAGCCATGACAAGGCGCTTCCGGCAGGGAGCCGAGGAGATCCCCGAGGGTTTCCCCATCCGCCCGGAGCGGGCCGTCCTCGCGGGGCTGGATGGACTGGAGCCGGACGAGGAGGAGGGGCCGGCGCCGGGGAAGGACCGCACGCCGTCTCAGCCGCTCCGCCTGACCCGGGAGGCACAGGCCCGGGTGCGCGCCGAGATCGAGCGCGCCGGGGGGAGGGAGGTGTGCTTCCTCGCCGAGGTGGACGAGCACCGCCGTGTGCACGATCCCCGGGCCGTATCCCGGGGGAACTTCGAAGCCGTGCTCGTGGCCGCCCGGGACGCCCGGGAGGGGAGCGTCATGCTCCACAACCACCCGTCGGGAATGCTGGAACCCTCCGACGCCGACTTCCGCGTGGCGGCCGAGTTGTACGAGCACGGGGTGGGCACGGCCATCGTGGACAACGCCGCCGACGCCATCTACGTCGTGGTGGAGCCGCCCCCGCCCCGGGAGCGGGTGCTCCTGGACGCGGAGGAGCTGGCGGGGCTCCTGCGCCCCGGCGGCGCGCTGGCCGGTCTCCACGACGGGTTCGAGGACCGGGCGGGGCAAAGGGAGATGCTCTGCGCGGTGGCGCGGCGCTTCAACGAGGGTGGGGTGACGGTGGTGGAGGCGGGCACCGGGGTGGGCAAGTCGCTGGCGTACCTCATCCCCGCGGCCCGTTGGGCCCGGGAGAACCGGGAGCGCACGGTGGTGTCCACCAACACCATCAACCTGCAGGAGCAGCTGGCGGGGAAGGACCTCCCCCTGGTCCAGCGCATCCTGGGCGGCGAGGTGCGTTGGGTCCTGGTGAAAGGTCGGGGCAACTATGTCTCCATCCGCCGGGCTCTCCTCGCCGCCGAGACCCAGGAAGCGCTCTTCGAGGAGGACCGCACGGAGGAGTTGAAGGGACTCCTGGAGTGGTTGCGCACCACCCAGGACGGCTCCCTCTCCGACCTGGCCCACCCTCCCTCGGAGGAGCTCTGGGAGGAGGTGCGGAGCGATCCCGACGCATGCCTCCGGGCGCGCTGCCCCCACTTCCAGGAGTGCTTCTTCCAGAAGGCACGCCGGGCTGCGGCGGGGGCCGAGCTCCTCGTGGTGAACCACCATCTCCTCTTCACCGACCTGGCGGTGAGGCGGGCGACACAGAACTACACCCAGTCCGCCGTGCTTCCCCCCTTCCGGAAGCTGGTCCTGGACGAGGCCCACAACGTGGAGGACGCAGCCACCGCCCACCTGGGCGTGGAGGTGACCCGGCGCGGGCTCTACAGGACGCTGGCGCGCCTGGACCGGAAGGGGCGGGGGATCCTCACGGCGCTCCACGATGCTCTGGCCGGCGCGGAGGAGGGCGTCGAGCTGCGGGAGCGGGTGGAAGCTCGAGTGCGCCCGGCCCTCTCCCGGGCCCGTGCGGTGACCGAGGGATTCGTCGAGGTGATGGAGGGCTTCGTGCCTCCCGAGGAGGCGGTGGTACGGCTGGGGCCCATGGGGATCGGGGAGCCGGCGGATCGGGTGGACGTGCAAGAGGGTCTCGCCTCTCTGGTCGCCGTCCTCGGGGAGCTTCAGCGGGAGCTGGGCGAGCTCCGGGCCCGCGCCGAGCTCGCCGAGGGGCTCTCGGAGCGGATGGAGGGGCGGCTCCTGGACCTGAAGAGTGTGGAGCGTCGCCTGGCGGCCCTCTCCGCCGGGGTCCGCCTGGTGCTCGCGCCGGGAGACGAGGCCTCGGCCTTCGTGCGGTGGATGGAGAACCGGGGGCGGGGAAGGCGTGCGAACCTGGCGCTGGCGGCTGCCCCCATCGAACTCGGGGCGGTGCTGCGCGAGTCCCTCTTCACCAAGACCGCCACCACCGTGCTCACCTCGGCCACCCTGACCACGAGCCGGAGCTTCGAGTTTCTCAAGGAGCGTCTCGGGTTGTCGCCGGCGGCGCTGGAAGAGCTCGACGAGCCCATCGCCCTGGAGGAACGGATCGTCCCCTCGCCCTTCGATTATCCCACCCAGACCCTCCTTGCCGTCCCCACCGACCTCCCCCCCGCCGAAGAAGGGGGCGAGGCCTTCCAGGAGGCCACCACCCGTGCCCTGACGGACGTGGCGCGGCTCTCGGACGGGGGGCTCTTCGTGCTCTTCACCTCCCACGCGGCGCTCCGGCGTGTGGCCCAGCTCCTCCGGGAGCAGGGGATCGACGCGCGCTGGCCTCTCTTCGTCCACGGGGAAGGGGACCGGCACCGGCTCCTGCGCGGGTTCGTGGATGCCCACCGGGGGATCCTCCTTGGTACGGCCTCGTTCTGGGAGGGCGTGGACGTCCCGGGGGAGCCGCTCCGCGGCCTCGTCCTCCAGAAACTCCCGTTCCGGGTGCCCACCGAGCCCATCACCGCCGCCCGCATGGAGGCCATCGAGCGTCAGGGCGGGAGCTCGTTCCACCAGTTCATGCTCCCCCACGCGGCGCTGCGTCTGAAGCAGGGGTTCGGACGTCTCATCCGATCCAGGGCGGACCGGGGCGCGGTGGTGGTCCTCGACGACCGCTTGGTCACCAAGCGCTACGGGCGTTACCTGAGGGATTCGCTCCCCGATTCCCCCCTCGTGAAGGGCCCGTGGGAGGAGATCCTCCCCCGGCTGCGGCGCTTCTACAGGGGTGGGGCGGACGCACTTGGTCCGGTCGGGGCCGAGCCGTAGATTGCTCCGTAGGCGGGCAGAGCCCGAGCGCTCGGCCCCGCGCCATCCTCCAGACCGGGGCACTCCCGAGCATGAAGCGCACCATCGGCCTGTTCATCGGCGTGGTCTATATCCTGTTCGGGTTCGGCGCGTACAAGACCGCCGCCGCGGGGTGGTCGGCGGGCCATTCGGACCTGGGCGTGTGGTGGGCCGTTATCGGCGTGCTCCTCACCATCGCCGGGCTGAGTGCCCTCATCGGGACGTGGATCCACGCCTGGTGGGGCGACCACGCGCACTGAGCGCCCGGAGAGCCCCATGCCTCCCATCACCCCGAGCAAGATCGTCTGCGTCGGCCGCAACTACGTGGCCCACGCCGCCGAGTTCGGGAACCAGGTGCCCACCGAGCCCATTCTCTTCCTCAAGCCTCCCTCGAGCCTGGTGGGCGCGGGGGAGGCCATCGTCCTTCCCGCGGGGGTCGGGCGGGTGGACTACGAGGGGGAGGTCGGCGTGGTCATCGCCAAGCGTGCCCGACGTGTGTCCCGGGAGGCGGCGTGGGACCACGTGGCCGCGCTGGTCCCGGTGAACGACGTCTCCGCTCGGGACTTCCAGAAGAAGGACGGCCAGTGGACCCGCGCCAAGGGCTTCGACACCTTCTGCCCTGTGGGCACGCCGATGCCCCTGGCCGGCGTCGACCGGGACGCCCTCGCCGTGACGACGCGGGTGAACGGGCGGGTGTGCCAGGAGGCGCCGGCCAGCGCGATGGTCTTCGACATCCCGTTCCTCGTGGCCCATATCTCCGGGATCATGACGCTGGAGCCCGGCGACCTCATCTGTACGGGAACGCCGGACGGAGTGGGCCCGCTGAACGCGGGCGACGAGGTGGAGGTCCACGTGGCCGGCGTGGGCTCGGTGCGGAACCCGGTTCGCGAGGAGGTGCTGTGAGCCCGCGTCAGAGTCGTGCCATGGAAGCGCTTCCCGGATATCCCATGGCCGGGCTGAAGGAGCGCCGCCTGGAGCTGGAGGCCCGGGGCGTGGACGTCATCGACCTGGGGGCGGGTGACGCCGACCTGGCGCCGCCGCCCGCGGTGGTGGCGGCGATCCAGAGGGCCGTGGAGGATCCGGCCATGTCGCGCTACCCCTTCCAGGTGGGACTCCCCGCCTTCCGCGAGAAGATCTCGTGGTGGACGGAGAAGCGCTTCGGCGTGGCGCTGGACCCCAACACCGAGGTCCTCCCCCTCATCGGGTCCAAGGAGGGCTTGGCGCACCTGCCCTTCGCGTTCCTGAACCCCGGCGACGTGGCGATCATGCCGGACCCGGGATACCAGGCGTACCGGGGGGGCACCGTGCTCGCTGGCGGGGAACCATGGATGGTACCTCTCCGGCCCGAGCACGACGTCCTCATCCCGCTGGCCGACCTCCCCTCCGACGTGGTGAAGCGCGCGCGCATCCTGTTCCTGAACTACCCGAACAACCCCACGGCCGCTTCGGCCCCCGATGCGTACTTCCGGGAGGCGATCGCGTTCTGCCGGGAGCACGATGTGATCCTGGTGCACGACCACGCCTACTCCGAGCTGGGCTTCGATGGCTATGAACCCCCGTCCATCCTCCAGTTCGAAGGGGCCGGGGATGTTGCCATCGAGTTCCACTCCCTGTCCAAGACGTACAACATGACCGGGTGGCGCCTGGGGTGGGCCGCTGGGAACAAGGCCCTGGTGGGCGCTCTGTCCCGGGTGAAGACCTTCGTGGACACCGGCGTCTTCCTTGGCGTGCAGGCTGCGGGCGTTGCCGCTCTGGACTGCTGGGAAACGTGGGTCCCCGGAAACGTCGAGGTGTTCCAGCGGCGCCGGGACCGCGCCGTAGCCGCCCTTCGTGAGGCGGGCTTCGACGTGGCGTTGCCCAACGCCACCATCTACCTGTGGATCCCGGTGCCCGGCGGCGAGCCGTCGCGGGACTTCCAGCGCCGCTGTCTGGACCAGGAGGGGGTGATCGTCCTGGGCGGATCGGGGCTCGGTGATGGGGGGGAGGGGTTCTTCCGCATCGCGCTCACCGTTCCCGAGGAGCGCCTCGAAGAGGCGGCCGTGCGCCTCGGGCGGGTGATCTGAGCCGGCGAAGGCCGCCGGGCCGGGGCAGGAACCGGACCCCGCCGGCGGGTTAGGACACTCCATGGATCAGCCGGCGGGCATCGCTCTCCCACCTGCGGACCGGGGCCTCGCCTTGCGGCGTCCCGACGATTCCTATGCCCGAGCTCTCTGGGTGGGGATGGGCGTCTCCGCTCTGCTCCACCTCTGGTTCCTGGCCGTCTATCCCAGCCTCGCGCGCGTCGAGGACCGGGACCATGCTCCCCTGCCTGCGGCCGCGCCAGCGGTCCAGACGGGTGGGATGCGCGCCATCGGGCTGGTGGAAGTGGAGGGGATCGGGGCCCTCCCGAGTCCCCAGGCCCCGGTGGACGTCCGGCCTATTCCCGGCCCGTCGCCGGGAGCGGCGGGCGTGGCACCCCAGGTGGGGGACCCCTATGGCACGGGCCTGGTGCCGCCGGGACCCACCGAGGCGGAACGCTTCCACCCCCGCCTCCAGGACCGGCGCATCTGGGCGCCGTTGAACCGTGAGATCAACGACCTGACGGCGGAGCAGCTCATGGAGCTCGGGCTCCAGGGGAGCATCGCCGAGTGGCAGGATTCCATGGCCGCCGCCGTTGAGGCGGAGCGGGCCCTCACCGACTGGACCCGCACCGACGCACAGGGGAGGAAATGGGGCGTCTCGGAGGGGCAGCTCCACCTGGGCGACATCACCCTACCGCTCCCCTTCGCGTTCGGGACCCCCGTGGGCCGGCGTGACGAGATCCGCCAGCGGCAGTGGCAGTGGGACGAGATCCAGAGGGGTGCCGCCAGCGGCGAAGTGCGCGACTCATGGAAGGACCGGGCCCGGGCCATCCGCGAGCGGCGCGACCGGGAGCGGGCCCAGAACCCGCCGGACACCTCCCGCATCCGGCGCTGAGTGCCTCCGGGCCGGCGTCCCTGAGCGGCCCCGGTTCCTCGCGCCGTCCGTTCCTGGGGGGGAAACATATGGATCTGTTGTACCCGACCCCTCGGCTATAGCTTGGAATCTCACACGAAAAGCCGAAACAACCGTTTCGGATGCTCCGCCGGTCCAAGGGGGTGCCGGCGGTTCCCCTCGGATCGGTCCCCCATCCGGAGTCGTATCTCCGCATGACGAGGATCCACTCGGGAAGGGCGTTCTACGGCGGGCTCCTGGAGGCCCTCACCCAGGTGATGGGCTCGGCCAAGGGGTACCTGATGGACCACGGTCCCCGCGTGGCCATGGTGGCCCAGCAGATCGGCGACCAGATGGGGCTGTCCAGGAAGGAGAACTCCAAACTCCTCTTTGCCTCCATCCTCTCGGACATGGGGATGGTGGGGCTCGCCGAGGAGGCCTGGGAGAACCCGGTCCCGGAGCTCCCGCCGGACGTGCGCGCCCGCGTGGCACAGCACCCGGTCCGCTCGGAGCAGCGGGTGCAGATGATCCCCCACCTGGAAGGTCTGGGCCCGCTGGTGCGCCACCACCACGAGTGGTGGGACGGGAGCGGATACCCCGACGGCCTGGCGGGAGGCGAGATCCCCCTGGGGGCACAGATCCTCCGCCTCGCCGATACCGTGGTGGCGCTTGGCCAGGCCAGGCCCCAGCGGGGATCACTGAGCGACGACGCCATCTGCGAGGTGGTGGAGCAGAGCACAGGACGGGAGTTCGGCCCCGAGGTGGCTGCCGTCTTCCTGGGGATGCAACGGGCCGGGGACATCCCCGCCTTCGACGTGACCGCGTTCCGCCACGCCGTGGCCCGTGCCTCGGAGCACATACTCCCCGACGAGGTGTCCCCCCTCTCCGGGGACCAACTCCTCACCATCGTGGCCAACCTCATCGACGCCAAGGACCCATACACCGCCGGTCACTCCCGCCGGGTGGCGGCGCTGGCGGTGGCGGTGGCGGGCCAGTTGGGGCTGCAGGACCACATGCGGGACACGCTCTGGGCCGGCGGATACCTTCACGACCTGGGGAAGCTCCGGGTGCCCGTGCGCATTCTGGCCAAGGTCGGGCGCCTCACCGACGAGGAGTTCGCACGGGTGAAGGCCCACCCCACCGATGGCGCGCGCATCCTGGAAGGGATCCCATCGCTCCGTCACCTGACCACGGGTGCCCGCTACCACCACGAGCGCTGGGACGGGGGCGGGTATCCCGAAGGGCTGCGCGGGGAGCACATCCCCCTGGTGGGGCAGATCCTGGCCGTGGTGGACTCCTACGACGCGATGACGTCGAAGAGGGCGTACCGCGACTCCCGAACCCATGGGGACGCCGTGGAGGAGGTAGCCCGGTGCTCCGGCGTCCACTTCAGCCCGCGTGTGGCTGCGGCCTTCATCGCGCTGCCTGACTCGGTGTTCGAGGCAGTACAGAAGGATGCGCCCCCGATCCGGGGGACCTTTCGCCCCGACGCCCACACCCTCCGGAAGCATCGCCGCGCCGCTGTTCCGTCCGCCCGAGTGGGCTGAGCCCCATCCCCTCTGAGGCTCCGCTCTGCCATCTTAAGGGTTCGGCTCAGGCACCCCCTGCGCCTCCGAGCCCTGGCGTCACGAACCGCGAACCCCGGAGCCGACGTGTCGAAGGAGCTGGCCACCCGTTTCGATCCCCGGGCCATCGAGCCCGCCCGTTACCGCGCATGGCAGGAGGGGGGGCACTTCCACGTACCCGCCTCCGCGGTACGGAGGGACGGGAAGGAGCCCTACGTCATCGTCATCCCTCCCCCCAATGTGACGGCGGTGCTCCACATGGGGCACGGGCTCAACGACACCATCCAGGACGTGCTCATCCGGTGGCGCCGCATGCAGGGGCGCGCTTCTCTCTGGGTCCCGGGCACCGACCACGCGGGGATCGCCACCCAGAACGTGGTGGAGCGCCGCCTGGCGGCGCAGGGGAAGCACCGGGAGGACCTGGGCCGGGAGGCCTTCGTCGGGGAGGTGTGGGACTTCGTCCACCACACCGGGGGCACCATCCTGGAGCAGCTCAAGGCCATCGGGGCGAGCTGTGACTGGGAGCGCACCCGCTTCACCCTCGACGACGACCTGAGCCGTGCGGTGCGCGAGGTGTTCGTCCGACTGTACGAAAAAGGGCTCATCTACCGGGGCGAGTACATCATCAACTGGTGCCCCCGGTGCCATACCGCCCTCTCCAACGAGGAGGCCGAGCCCACCGAGACCGAGGGGCGCATGTGGGACCTGCGCTACCCCCTGGCCCCGGAGGCGTGGGCGGCCGCCGCCGCCGCCGCGGCGAAGGGGGCGACGGCGCTGTCGCGCCTGGACGACGGACGCTGGACCCTTACGGTGTCCACCACGCGCCCCGAAACCATGCTGGGCGATACCGGCGTGGCCGTGCACCCCGGCGACGAGCGGTACCAGGGCCTGGTGGGTGCCATGGTCGAGCTCCCCCTCACGGAGCGGCGGATCCCCATCGTGGCTGACGCCTACGTAGATCCGGAGTTCGGCTCGGGGATGGTGAAGGTCACGCCCGCTCACGACCCCAACGACTTCGAGATCGCCCAGCGCACCGGGATCGCGGTGATGGACGTCATGACCCCCAGCGGACACATGGGGGAGAACGTGCCCGGGCCGTTCCGGGGGATGGAGCGCTTCGAGGCGCGCGCGGCGGTGCTCGCGGCCTTCGCGGAACTGGGTCTCGCCGCGGGCGAGAGGGCCCATGTCCACGCGGTGCCGCACTGCTACCGGTGTCATACGGTGGTGGAGCCGCGCCTCTCGCTCCAGTGGTTCGTGAGGATGAAGCCCCTGGCGGAGCCCGCCCTGCAGGCCTCCAGGGACGGCACCATCACGTTCACGCCGGACCGGTGGAAGAAGGTCTACGAGCACTGGATGGAGAACATCCGGGACTGGTGCATCTCGCGGCAGCTCTGGTGGGGGCACCGCATCCCCGTGTGGTACTGCGAGTGCGGTGAGGTCATCGTGGCCCGGGAGGACCCGACGGCGTGCCCGAAGTGTGGCTCGACGGCGCTGAAACAGGACGACGACGTGCTGGACACCTGGTTCAGCTCCTGGCTCTGGCCGTTCTCCGTGTTCGGGTGGCCCGAGGAGTCCGAGGACCTGAAGGCGTTCTACCCGGGGCACACCATGGTCACGGCGCCGGAGATCCTCTTCTTCTGGGTGGCCCGGATGATCATGGCGGGGTACGAGTTCCTGGGTGAGGCGCCCTTCACCCAGGTGTACCTGCACGGCACGGTGCGCGATGCCAAGGGGCGCAAGATGTCCAAGTCCCTGGGCAACGGCATCGATCCGCTGCAGGTGGTCCACGAGTACGGCGCCGACGCCATGCGCTACACCATCGTGAGCCAGTGCGCCATCGGCACCGACATCCTTCTGGACCACGAGGACGTGGAGGGCTCCTTCGCCGCCGGCCGGAACTTCTCCAACAAGATCTGGAACGCCGGGCGCTTCGCGCTCATGAGCCTCGGCGACGGCCCGGTGAAGCCGCTGGCGGAGGTGCAGGGCGCGCTGGAGCTGGAGGACCGCTGGATCCTGGCGCGCCTCGAGCACGCCGTCGCTGCCAGCACCCAGGACCTGGAGCGCTTCCGCCTCCACGAGGTCGCGGAGGATCTCTACCACTTCTTCTGGGGCGAGATCTGCGACTGGTACCTGGAGCTGGTGAAGGCGAGGCTGGCAACCGGCGCCGACCCTGCCAGCCGCGAGGCCGCCCGCACCACGCTGGTGCTGGCCCTGGACGGCGCGTTCCGGCTCCTCCACCCCATCATGCCCTTCATCACCGCGGAACTCTGGTCACGGCTCCCGTGGCCCGAGGGCGCGGCACGGCCCGCGGATCTCATCGTGGCGCCCTGGCCCACCCTCGACCCCGCCTTGGCCGACCCCGAGGCCGAGGTGCTCATGGGCGCGCTCCAGGACCTCATCGTCGAGGTGCGCAGGCTCCGCAAGGAGTACGGGGTCGGGGAGGGGGTGCGCATCATCATCCACGTGCATGCCCCCGACCCCGCCGTGGCCGCCACGGTGGCCGAGCAGGGCGCGGCGCTGGAGCGTCTGGCGCGGGTGGGGCGGGTGTCCACCGAGTCCCCGGGCGCGGGGATCGGTGCGCACGCGGTCCTGAAGAGCGGGATCGAGCTCTTCCTCCCCCTGGAGGGGGTCATCGACGTCCAGCGGGAGCGCACCCGCCTGGCAGGGGAGATCGAGAAGCTCGACGCCCAATTGGCCGGCACCGAGAAGAAGCTGGCCAACGAGTCCTTCGTGTCCCGCGCCCCGGCGGAGGTGGTGGACAAGGAGCGGGACAAGGCCGCGGGGCTCCGCGAGCAGGCCGCGAAGCTCAGGGAGAAGCTCCACGCCCTGCAGGGGGTGGCCTCCTGAAGCGACGGGGAGTGACCGGGAATCGAGCCGGGGCCTGGGTGGCGCTCACCGCCGCCGGCCTGGCTGGCCTGGCCAGCGCGTGCGCGAGGCAGGGAGCGCCCCCCGGGGGGCCGGAGGACCGGAGGCCGCCGGTGGTGGTGGCCACGCACCCGGATACCTTCGCGGTCCTCTCCGAGCCGTTCCGCGGTCCGGTGCGCTTCGACTTCGACGAGCGCATCAGCGAGCGCACCTCGGGAGGAACGCTGGACCAGGCGGTGGTGGTGTCGCCGCGCACCGGGAGGGTGCGCGTCAGCCACGGCCGGCAGTCCCTATCCGTGGATATGGAAGGAGGATTCAAGCCCGGGCTGGTGTACCGGGTGACGCTCCTGCCGGTGCTCCGGGACCTGTTCAACAACCAGATGCTGTCGCCCTTCGAGGTGGTGTTCTCCACCGGCGGCCACTTCAATGCGTCCGCCGTGGCGGGCACGGTGTGGGACCGGGTCACCGCCGAGGGCGTGGATGCCTTGGAGGTGCTCGCGTTCCAGGAGGGGACCGACTCCACGCCCCACGTGGCGCGCACCGACACCGGCGGCGTGTACGTCTTCCGGTACCTGCCTCCCGGGCCGTACCGGGTGGTGGCGTACCAGGACCGGAACCGGAACGGCCTGGTGGACCGGATGGAGCTCCAGGGCACGGAGTCCTTCCAGCTGGGCGGGGCCGACACCCTCATCGTGGACGTCTCCGTCCTTCAGCCCGACACCACTCCCGCCCACCTCACCAAGGCGTCGGTGGTGGACTCGCTGACCGTGCTCCTGGAGTTCGACGATGCCCTGGATCCCCTCTCTGCGGCTTCGCTGATGGGGGTCTCGCTCACATTGGACTCCACAGGCGCCCTCGTCCCCATGAGGATTTTCCACGAGCGCGAGTACGCGGCGTGGCGCGGCGAGCTGGAGGACTCCTTCGCGCGCCTGGACTCCGCCGAGGCGGCGCAGCGAGCCATGGACGTCCTCGAGGACATCCCTCTCAGCCGGGACACGCTCCGTGCCGACAGCGCGGCGGTGGACACGGCCCGGGCGAGGCCGACCCCACGCTCTCAGGTGCCTCAGCTACCCCGGAGCGACCGGCCTCTCCCGCCCGCGCTTCCGGCTGCCACCCCCGGGGGCGGTCGTGCCATGGCTCCCGGGGCAGCTCCGGGGACCCGGGCCGCCGAGCCCCTGGCTCCCGACGGGCGGCCGCTCCCTTCGCGCCGACTGGTGCTGAGGCTGGAAGAGCCCCTCGTGCCCGCCGCGGCCTACAAGCTCCTCGCGGGGAGCGTGGTCAACATCAACGGTGTGGGCGGCGGCGGCGGCGAAGCCGTTGTGGTGCTCCAACTCCCCACGGACACGGTCGCCGCCGACACGGCAGCCGCCGACTCGGCCGCGACCGCCGGCACGCCGGCAGCCGACACCACCCCCCCCGACACGGTGCGCGCCCGGGGCGACACCATTCCGCCTGCGGGGAGCCCGGCCAGCAGGGGCGCGTGGCCCTTCCACGCGGAGCGGCGCAGGTGACCACGGACCCGCGCCGGCGGATCCCCTCGGTGGAGGCTCTCCTCGTGTCTCCAGCGTTCGAGCGCCTCCACGCGGAGTATGGGCGAGACCGGCTGGTGGAGGCGCTCCGCGGCATGATGGCCTCAGTGCGGATCGGTGCGTCCGGGCAGGGACCGGTGGCGGTGTCGGTGGAGGGCCCCACCTGGTGGGCGGCCGAGGTGCGCGAGCGGCTCCGGGCGAGCGACGTGCCATCCCTCCGGCCGGTGATCAATGCTACCGGGGTGGTGCTCCACACCAACCTGGGCCGGGCGCCTCTGGCCGCGGCCGCCCGGGAGGCCATGACGCGGGCCGCTCTGGGCTACGATAACCTGGAGATGGATCTGGAGTCCGGGGTGCGGGGATCGCGGTACGACCACTGCGCGGATCTGCTGGCCGAGCTTTCCGGCTCCGCTGCGGCGCTGGTGGTGAACAACGCGGCGGGCGCGCTTCTCCTTGCCCTGAACACCGTGGCCCGGGGACGGGGGGTGGTGGTCTCCCGGGGTGAGCTGGTGGAGATTGGAGGCGGCTTTCGCATCCCCGAGATCCTCGAGCGCTCGGGAGCGCGGCTGGTGGAGGTGGGCAGCACGAACCGCACCCGCATCCGTGATTACGCGGAGGCGCTGGAGCCGGGGGAGGTGGCAGCTATCCTCAAGGTTCATCGCTCCAACTTCCGGATGTCCGGGTTCACCGAGGAAGCGTCCCTCGGGGAGCTCTCCGCGCTCTCCCGGGAAGCAGGGCTCGCGCTCCTCTACGACCTGGGATCCGGGCTCTTCGCCGACCCCACCGAGCTGGGGCTCCCCCGCGAGCCCAGGGCCCGGGACGCGCTGGCGGAGGGCGCCGATCTGGTGGTGGTGTCGGGGGACAAGCTCCTGGGGGGGCCGCAGGCCGGGCTCGCCATGGGGCAGGACGCGCTGGTGGCCGCCATGCGCGACAACCCCCTGTGCCGGGCGCTGCGGGTGGACAAGGTGACCCTCGCGGGGCTGGAGGCCACCCTGAGGCTCTACCGGGATCCGCCCCGGGCGCTCCGCGAGATCCCCACGCTGCGCATGCTCCGGGAGAGCCCCAGGGTGCTCCGTACCCGGGCGGAGGAGCTGGTGGCGCGCCTGGCCTCCGGGGGAGTTGTGGGATGCAGCGCCCAGCCCCATGCGGGAGCGGTGGGGGGTGGGACATACCCCGAGGTCGCGCTCCCGTCCTGGGCCGTGGTCCTTCCCGAGGGCGCCGGTGCCGAGGCGCTGGCGGAGCTCCTCCGGCTCGGCGACCCGCCCGTGGTGGGCCGCATCGAGGGTGGCCGGGTCCTCCTGGACATGCGCACCGTCGCCCGGGAGGAGGAGGACGCGCTGGTGGGCTGCATCGAGGCGGCCTGGAAGGCGACGGTCCGGTGACGCCGCATCTCCGCCCCGCGGTGTTCGTGGATCGCGACGGGACTCTCATCGAGGATCGGGACTACCTGGCCGACCCGTCGGGGGTGAGCCTCGTGCCCGGAGCGGTGGAGGCCCTGGCTTCCCTCCGGGCGGCCGGCTTCGCGCTGGTGGTGGTGACGAACCAGTCCGGGATCGCCCGGGGCCTCTATCGCCTCGAGGACTACCACGCTGTCACCCAGCGACTGGACGCGGTGCTGGGTGCCGCCGGCGTGCCCCTGGACGGCACCTACTTCTGTCCCCACCACCCGGACTACACCGGGCCGTGCACGTGCCGGAAGCCCGGCGTCGGGATGTACGTCCGCGCGGCGGGAGAGCTGGGGTTGGACCTCCAGGCCTCCTGGTACGTGGGGGACAAGATCACCGACGTCCTCCCGGCCCTGGAGCTGGGAGGGCAGGGGATCCTGGTCCGGTCGGGGTACGGGCGCAGCCTGGAGTCCGCGGCCCCCGGCTCGGTGACGGTGGTGGACGACCTCTCGGGTGCCGCGGGGCACATCGTGGCGCGCGCCCCCGCCCCCGCGAGGCGTTGACCCTCCCGTGGAACCTCGGGTAGCTTCCTCGTCCCGGCGGCGCCATGCTCGCCCCGAAACCTCGTCATCGGCCCAGGGTACATAGGTACCACAGCGCGTACGGGATGACCCCCATCGCACAGCAACCTCCGGAGGCACGCTCGCTATGCTGACCCTCACGCAGACGGCATCCCAGAAGGTGCAGGACTTCATCCAGGAGCAGGGAGTGGAAGGCGGAGCCGGACTGCGCGTGGCCGTGCTCCCGGGCGGGTGCTCGGGGTTCCAATATGGCCTCAACATCGAGGACGCCCCGGAGGCCGATGACGAGGTCCTGGACGTGTCCGGCGTGAAGATCTTCGTCGACCCATTCAGTGCCCAATACCTGGAAGGCGTGGAGATCGACTACGTGACCAGCTTCATGGGCCAGGGCTTCACCTTCCGAAACCCCAACGCCAGCGGCGGCTGCGGCTGCGGGAGCTCGTTCGCGGTTTGATCTCGCCCAGCGGCGCCGTCCACGGCGCCCTTCCCTCGCTCCTGGACTACTCGGCGCTTCCCGCCGAGGAACTCCGCGCGCGCATCCGCGCCCGGAAACGGGAGTTGAACGCCGTCATCCTGGGGCACAACTACCAGAGGGTGGAGATCCAGGACGTAAGCGACTACCTGGGCGACTCGCTGGGCCTCTCCCAGGAGGCGGCGGCCACCGACGCCGACGTCATCGTGTTCTGCGGCGTCCACTTCATGGCGGAGACGGCCAAGATCCTGTCGCCGGCGAAGACCGTCCTCGTGCCCGACCTCCGGGCCGGGTGCCCCATGGCCGACTTCGTCACCGCCCCGGCACTGCGCCGGCTCAAGGCCGAGCACCCGGGTGCGGCGGTCGTGGCGTACGTGAATTCCACCGCCGAGGTGAAGGCGGAGGCGGACCTCTGCTGCACGTCGTCCAACGCGGTGAAGGTGGTGGAGTCCATTCCCCGCGAGCGCACCGTTCTCTTCGTCCCCGACCGGAACCTGGCCCACTACGTCCAGGAGCGCACCGGGCGTGACAACATCATCGTGTGGGACGGCTACTGCTACGTCCACGACAACATGGTCGTGCAAGAGCTGGAGCAGGCGAAGAAAGCCTACCCCGACGCGCTGGTTGTGGTGCACCCGGAGGCCCGCAAGGAGCTCCTGGACCGGGCCGATGTGGTCGCCTCGACCTCGGGGATGGTGGAGTGCGCCGAGAAGTATGATCAGGTCATCTTCGGCACCGAGCGTGGAATCGTGGAGCGCCTGCGGCAGCGTTTCCCGAACAAGACCTTCGTGCCCCTCTCGGGGGCGGCGGTGTGTGGGAACATGAAGCTCAACACGCTGGCCAAGCTGGCGTGGTGCATGGACCACGGGCGCTACGAGGTGACGCTCCCCGAGGACATCCGCGTCCGGGCCGAGCGCTCGCTGCGCGCCATGCTCGAGCTTTCCGGAGGTTGGACCGCCCCCTCCGACGCCGAGTCGGCCCTGGAGTTGTCCGCGATCCGCCCCGACGGGTGTGGGTGCGCGTGACGTGATGCGGGTCCGCACCTTCAGCGGGGGCGGCTTCGCGGAGAACGGCTATCTCGTGACGTGGGATCCCCCGGGGACGGCGGTGGCCGTGGACCCGGGCGCCGGTGCCGGGCGCATGGTCGCCACGCTCCGGAGCGAACGGACGCCGCTGGAGGCCGTCCTCCTCACCCACGCCCACCTGGACCATGTAGAAGGGATCCACCTGGTACGCGAGGCGTTTCCCCATGTGGCCATCTGGATGCACCCGGCGGACTTGCCCATGTACCAGGCGCTCCCCCAACAGGCCGCGGCCTTCGGCGTCACCATCCACCCCCAGCCCGAGCCCGACCGCGAGCTGGCCCACGGCCAAAGCCTGGCGTTCGGGGATGGAGCCTTCGAGGTTCGGTTCACCCCGGGGCATTCCCCCGGGCACGTGATCTTCGTGGCTCACGAACAAAGGCTGGCGCTGGTGGGCGACGTGGTGTTCCGTGGGTCCATCGGGCGCACCGACCTCCCGGGCGGTGACCTCTACACCCTGATGCGCTCCATCCGGGAGCAGGTGCTCACGCTCCCCGACGACACCGTGCTGCATCCGGGGCACGGCCCTGCCACCACGGTGGAAGAGGAGCGCGCCGGGAACCCCTTCCTGGTGCCCCAATTCGGAGGGGAGCTGGCATGAGCGGTGGGTCCGGCGTGCGCGCCCCTCTCGTCGCGGCGGCTTTCGCCTCCGGGGGAGGAACGAACCTCCAGGCGCTTCTGGACCACCGCCCCGCTGCCCCGTGCTGGCGCATCGGGCTCCTCGTGGCCGACCGGGAGGGGATCGGCGCGCTGGAAAGGGCGCGGCGTGCCGGCGTGCCGACGCGGGTCATCCCCACCTGGGGACGCTCCCGGGCAGAGGTGGCCGCCGAGACCCTCGCGGCCCTCGAGGAGCACGGCGTCCAGGTGATCTTCCTCGCCGGCTACGTGCAGCTGGTGCCGCCGGAGGTGGTCGCACGGTTCCGGCGGCGGATCCTGAACATCCACCCCGCGCTCCTCCCGGGCTTCGGGGGGCAGGGGATGTGGGGCCACCATGTCCACGAGGCCGTCCTCGCCTCGGGCGTGCGCCTGAGCGGCCCTACCGTGCACCTCGTGGACGAGGAGTACGACCGGGGCATGATCGTGGCTCAGTGGCCTGTCCCCGTGATTCCCGGCGACACCCCGGAGACCCTGGCCGCCAGGGTGCTCCAGGTGGAGCACCGCCTCTACCCGCTGGCTGCCGACCACGTGTGCCGGGCCCTGGCCGAGGGGCGCGAGCCCGGGCCGTTGGCCCTCCACGGAGCGGCGTACGCGCTGGTTCCAGGCCTCCCCGGGTCGGGCCTGACTTCCTGAATCCGAACCGACGAACCCGAGACCGAGTGGTGCCGACATGAAGCGGGCGCTCCTGAGTGTGTCAGAAAAGGCGGGAATCGTGGAGTTCGCCAGGGCGCTGGCTGCCCGAGGCTGGGAGTTGATGTCCACCGGCGGCACGGCGCAGAGCCTGCGCGACGCGGGGCTGGCCGTGAAGGACGTGGCCGACATCACCGGGCACCCGGAGATGATGGACGGCAGGGTCAAGACCCTCCACCCGGCGGTGCACGCCGGGATTCTGGCCAGGCGCGACCGCGACGACGACATGGCGGCGTTGGCCGAGCAGGGGTACGGGCTCATCGATCTGGTTGCGGTGAACCTCTACCCGTTCCGGGAGACCATCGCCAGGGGCGGCGTGGGCGTGAAGGAGGCCATGTCCAAGGTGGACATCGGCGGGCCCACCATGATCCGGGCGGCGGCCAAGAACCACGAGGGTGTCTGGGTGGTGGTGGACCCCGCGGACTACCCTGCGGTGATCGCGGCGCTGGACGGGGAAGGGGAGCGGGGCGCGCTCCGCCGGGAACTGGCGGCCAAGGTGTTCCGCCACATCAGCGCGTACGATGCTGCGGTGGCATCGTACCTTGATGAAGGCACAGGAGCCGATCCCCTCCCCGAGGACCTCCCGGTGGGGCTCCGGCGCATGCAAACGCTCCGCTACGGAGAGAACCCGGACCAGGCGGCGTCGTTCTACGGGTTCGGCGTTCCCACAGGGCTGGCGGCGCTGAAGCAGCTCCATGGGAAGGAGCTCTCGTACAACAACTTCCTCGATCTGGACGGTTCGCTCCTGTGTCTGTCGCCGTTCGCCTTCTCCCCCCACCCGACCGTGTGCATCGTCAAGCACACCACGCCGTGCGGACTGGCCGTGGGCAAGACGCTGTCAGAGGCCTACGAGAAGGCGCTCCGCTGTGACCCGGTGAGCGCCTTCGGATCGGTGATCGCGGTGAACCGGGCACTGGACGCGGACACGGCACAGCGCATGGGCGAGCTCTTCATCGAGTGCATCGTGGCGCCGTCGTACTCCGAGGAGGCGCTGGGAATCCTCACCGCCAAGAAGAACCTGCGCCTCATGACCTATCCGGGCTTCATCGGGTCCCTCCCCTTCGAGCCGGAGTCCGGCTGGTGGGCGTCCGCCGACGAAAGCCTCAAGGCTGCGGCGCGCTTCGTCGCAGCCCACGGACGGGTGCCCCACGGGCGCGTTCTCCGCTCCGTCTACGGGGGGATGCTGGCCCAGACGCCGGCGTTGCCGCCTTTCTACGGCATGGAGGACGAGACCTGGAAGGTGGTGACGCGCCGCGCTCCCACACCGGACGAGTGGGACGACCTGCGTTTCGCCTGGGCCGTCGTGTTCGGCGTGAAGTCCAACGCCATCCTCCTCGCCGCCGGCGGCGCCACGCTGGGGATCGGCGCCGGCCAGATGAGCCGGGTGGACTCGTCCCGGATCGCGGTGCGCAAGGCTGCCGACGCCGGGCTCGACGTGCGTGGCTCCGTGCTGGCGTCGGACGCCTTCTTCCCCTTCCGCGACGGCGTGGATGCCGCGGCGGAGGCGGGGGTGGCGGCCATCGTGCAGCCCGGGGGCTCGGTGCGCGACGAGGAGAGCATCGTCGCCGCCGACGAGCACGGCATCGCCATGGTGTTCACCGGACGGAGGATGTTCCGGCACTAGGGCGGTCGAGGAGCCGCGACACGGCCGCGTTCATGGCCGGGGAGGCGAAGTACCCCACCACTCGGTGGCGCACGCGGCCCTGGCGGTCCAGCACGAACGTGGTGGGGATCCCGGGGATCCCTCCGAACGCGCGCTGGTGCTCGGCCGTGGCCTTCCCCACGGGGTAGGTGATCCCCCGCTCCCGGAGGAACGCGCGCACCCCCTCGTCGCCGCCCACGTCGGTGGAGAAGCCGAGCACGACCACGCCGTCTCCGGCGCGGCGCTCGTGGAGCTTCTGCAGCGAGGGCATCTCCAGGCGGCAGGGCGGGCACCAGGTGGCCCAGAAGTTCACCACCACCACGCGCCCCGGCAGGTCCGCGGAGCGGAGGGTGTCACCGGAGAGGGTGACCAACTCGTACTCGGGTGCCTCGTCTGGGTCGGCGCCCACGCCCAGGAGGGCGCCGAGCTGGGGCCCGAGGCGCACCGCGACGAAGACGAGGAGCGCGACGGTGACGACGCGCTCGAGCCAGACGAGGGCGGTTTTCCAGCGGGGGCGGGGAGCGGCGTCGGTCATGGGGCGCGGTACAACCCCCTAGAGACAGGTGGGATCCGCCGTGGGTCGCCGTGGCGGTGCGGCTCTACGCGGTCTTCACCGCATCGGCGAGCGCCTGGCCCAACTCCGCCGTGCTGGCCTCTCCCCCCAGGTCGCGGGTGAGGAGCTCGGGCTGGGCGACCACCGCTTCGATGGCGCGCTCGATGGCCTGGGCTGCTTCCGGGTGACCCAGGTGCTCCAGCATCAGACCCCCGGACCAGACCTGCCCGATGGGGTTGGCGATCCCCTTCCCGGCGATGTCCGGCGCCGAGCCGTGCACCGGTTCGAACATGGACGGGTACTCGCGCTCCGGGTTGATGTTGGCCGAGGGTGCGATCCCGATGGTGCCGGCCACGGCGGGCCCCAGGTCGGAGAGGATGTCCCCGAAGAGGTTGCTCCCCA
Source organism: uncultured Gemmatimonadaceae bacterium (assembly GCA_964545395.1). Classification (GTDB taxonomy): domain Bacteria; phylum Gemmatimonadota; class Gemmatimonadetes; order Longimicrobiales; family Gaopeijiaceae; genus SZUA-318. The sequence goes on from CAZJFX010000011.1 coordinate 29,164, forward strand.
CGACCACGTCGAACCAGTCGGGGTGCAGGACGAAGTTGGCCGCGAGGATGTCCACGTGGTATTGGTCGGCGCGGATGTCGGGATACTGGGCTGCCATGACGCGGAAGCGCTCGTCCCAGAACGGCATGGTGTGGATGATGCCGTTGGACTTGGTGGCCGACGTCACGTGTTTGTCCGGGCGCGTGTGCGCCAGCTCGAAGGCGTAGCGCAGGATCCGGTCCACGCCCCGGCGGGTGAACGTGCTCACCTGCTCGACCCGCTCGTCGTCGGTGCCCTCCTCGTAGCGCGCGCCGATCTCGGAGTACTCCCCTTCGCTGTTCTCGCGGACGACCACGAAGTCGATGTCCTCGGGGCCCCGGTCGCGGAGCGGCGTGCGGACCCCCTTCAAAAGCCGCACGGGGCGGAAGTTCACCCACTGGTGCATCTCGCGGCGGATCGGGATGAGGAGCCCCCAAAGGGACACATGGTCCGGCACCCCGGGGAAGCCCACCGCGCCCAGGAAGATGGCGTCGTGGCCGCGGATCCCCTCCAGGGCGCCCTCGGGCATGAGGCTCCCGGTGCGGTGGTACCGCTTGCACCCCCAATCCAGGATGTCCCACGTGAACGAGATGCCGAACCGGGAGCCCACGGCGTCGAGGACGCGCATGCCTTCAGGGACGACTTCGAGGCCGATGCCGTCTCCCGGGATGACTGCGATGCGATGATGGGTCATGGTGAGGGAAGATAGAGAGGCGGCGGGAGAGGGCGAAGGGAGGGCCGCGGCGGATCCTGGGCCGGGCCCGTGGCCCCTGGCCGTCGAGGTTGAGCCCGAAGGGGATGTGGGGCATCTTAGGACCGCTTGGAGGGGTGGCGGAGCGGTTCAACGCACCGGTCTTGAAAACCGGCGGGCGCAAGCCCACGCGGGTTCGACTCGAAGCGGAGCCGAAGGCGACGCTGAGAGCAGCGAGGACGGCCCGGAGGGCCGCTGCAGCTCAATCCCGCCCCTTCCGTTGATCGAAGAGCGTAACGATTACTCGGGTTCGAGCCCGCGGCGCGTGAGGAAGGAACGCGCGAGTGGGGTCGGGTCGACGAGGGTTGACGCACTCGAAGATCCGAGCAGCCCTTCGAGGAGACCGGCTCGCGCAGCGAGCCGAATCCTGCCCCCTCCCGCTCTGCGCCTTGGGATCAACGCCAGACCGCGCACCTTGGTAGGCGCGCAGCGGGCATGCTCGCGGAGGACGGTCCCCTACAGCTTGACGTCCAGCGCCATGGCGACGAGGACAAGGGCTGCCTTCTCCTCGTTGCTGACGGGATCGCGGTGGAAGATGGTGGCGCCGGAGGCTTTCGCCACCTCGGTACCGATGTAGAGCATGGCGCGCTTGAAGCCCTCGGCCTGCTCGGAGGTCGCCTTCCTGCCCAGGAGGCTTGCGACGTCCCTGAGGCCTTGCAGCACATCGCGCGCGTCCTTGTTGTAGTCCTCCATGATGCTGGCGAGGTGTATGGTGAGGGTCGTCAGAACCTCGCTCGCCAGGGCCTCCTTGAAGAAGAGGCCGCTCGCAAGGGTCTTCGCGAGGGCCTCCATTTCCTTCTTGTCGACAGTCTTGTCAGCACCAGCGACGATCGTGAACACCCACAGCGGCGCGAATTGGAGCGTCGCCCATTCGGCCGTGGTGTACGTGCCCCGGTTGCTCATCTCGACCTCCTTGGGCCCTCACGCAGGAACCTGGGATCGGGCTCCATAGCGTGGACCGCGTCGATGAAACGGCGGATGCGGTTTCGACACCCGCCTACCCCTTCACCCGTCTGAACCGCAGGTCCCAGACCCGGCTCTCGCTCCAGGACAGCGCCTCGACCTGTCCCGACGCCCCGCGCCGGAACACGACGGTGGGGCCACGCCGAGCGTCGAACACGTCCGGGTACTGGGGCTCGAGGGGAATCGCCTCGCCCCACCGATCCTTCATCACCAGCGTGCCGTCCTCCACGGCCACCGTGTACGTCGCCTCGGCCTCGTCGCTGCGGTACGTCCCCACATAGAGGGCGAGGTCCGCGGCGGTGGGCGTGAACGCCCCCACCGGCTCGAAGCGGACGTTGGGCTGGCCGGGGGAGGAGAACACCGCTGCCGGACGGCCGTCCGCGAAAGGCGTGCCCTCGAACACCAGGGTCGCGCGGTCCCCGGGGGCCACGAAGCGCGTGGCGGCCACGGGGACGAGCTCCGCGCCGTTCACCGTGAGCCCCGCCGCCGTGGCCTCCACCCGTACGGGCTGTCCGGTACGGGTATCTCGATACACCCCGGCCAGCGCCTTCAGCCGGTCGGCGCCCAACCGGGTGGCTCCCGCGGGCGCGGGGGGCGCCACGTCCTTCAGCGCCGGCCCCAGGTAGAGATCCGCCACCTGGTACAGGAAGCCGCCGGCATTGCCGGTGGAGGCGTTGCACATGACCGCCACCGCGATCTTCTGGTCCGGGAAGCGGGCGAGGTGGCCGCGGTACCCGGCGGTGGACCCGCTGTGCTGGACCTGGCGCACGCCCTTGTACGTGCCGATCTGGAGGCCGCTGGCGTAGGAGATGACCTCTCCCGAGTTGAGCACGCCCTGGCGGTGCATCTCCTCGATGAAGCGGGGCCCGCCCAGCGCGCCCGTCTCCAGGTTCTGGGTGAACTTGAGGAGGTCCTCCACGGTGGTGAGGAGCCCGCCGTTCCCGTAGACGCTCTCGAAGGGCATCAACTGCGCCCACACTCCGGGCCCCGCCGGCGCATAAGCGATGCTCCGGTCCTTCACCACACGGGTGAAGTCGTCGCGCCACTGGGTGTGCATCATTCCCAGGGGCTCGAAGATCCGCGTGCGTGTGAAGTCCGAGAAGCTCGTCCCGCTCACGCGCTCCACCAGCATGGCCTGGAGGTTGAAGCCCGTGTTCGTGTACGAGTAGTACTCCCCGGGGCGGTAGTTCAGCGCCTTCTGCCTGGCGATGATGTCCAGCACATGGGTGTGGGTGTGGGCGCGGCGGGTGCGGGGCCAACCCTCGATCCCCGACACCGAGCCCCAGTCCCTGAGGCCGCTGGTGTGGTTCATCAGGTGGCGGATCGTCACCGGCTCCCCGTAGTCGGGGAGCTCGGGGAAGTACCGGCGCACGTCGTCCTCGAAGGAGATCTTCCCGTCCAACGCCAGAAGTACCACGGCCGCGGACGTGAACTGCTTGGCCACGGACCCGGGTTCCAGGACGGAGGCGGGCGTGTTGGGGACGTCGTGTTCCAGGTCCGCCATCCCGTAGGCGCGCTGGAGCACCGGCACGCCGGCGTGGGTCACGCCCACCACGCACCCGGGGGACCGGGTGTTGTCGAAGGCTCGGAAGATGGCGTCCACAGCCGCCGGATCGACCCGGGGTGGGGTCTGTGCCAGCGCCGGAGCCACGGCGAGGGCCGCGGCCAGGGAAAGGAGCACGAGCTTGGACACGGCGCTGCGAGGAGCCTCGGAAACGTGCATGGACTTCACCCTTTGCCTTGTACGTATTCTTTCAGCCAGCGGTTCTCCGCCTGCAGGTCCGCCAGGCTGGCGTTCACCAGGTCTCCAATGGACACGATCCCGACGAGGCGCTTCCCCTCCACCACGGGGAGGTGGCGCACCCGGTTGTTCGTCATCACCGCCATCGCATAGGCGATGTTGTCATCGGCGAGTCCCACGACCAGGTCCGTCGTCATGGCGTCCGAAACCGGGGTGGATCCGATGGAGTCCGGGTCCCTGGCGGCCAGCCGGAGCACGTCCCGCTCGGTGATGATCCCCAGGATCTCACCTTCGTGGACGACCACCAACGACCCGAAGGAGTGGTGGACCAGCATGCGTGCGGCCTCCAGGACCGTGGCGTCGGGACCCACGGTCACGACCATCGAACTCTTGCTTGTCAGAACGTCGCGGATGAGCATGGGCAGTACCTCCTGCTCGGGAGGGGGCGGATTGGCGAGAGTCCCGCCAAGGTACGGGCTCACGCGGCTCGGGTCCAACCGGCCGCGGCAGCCGCAGTGGGGGACATCCCCCCTTTCCCCGGCGCATGCCGGGTGGCACCATCCCCTCATGCTTCTCACGCGCGTCTCCATCACGAACTTCCGCGGCATCTCGCGCCTCGCTCTCGGACTCGACTACACCACCGTGGTCATCGGCGAGAACAACCACGGCAAGACGAGCCTCCTGGACGTGCTGCAGCGCTGCCTCAGCGCTCCTGAGGAGGGAGAGAGGCCTGCTTGGGAGTACAGGGACTTCCGCCGCGGCCCGGACGGCGTGGTGGGCCCGATCCGCGTGGTGCTGGGGTTCGAGGCGGGGGAGGGTGACGCGGCCCCGGTCCTGGCCGACCGGCTCTTCACCGCCGCCAGCGTACCGGGGCCCGACGGCGTCCCGCGCCTCCGGGTGGAATTCGCCGGCGATCCGGCCACGGGCGCCATGGCCGCGCGATTCCTGGATGGTGAAGGCGCGCCCCTCGACGTCAACGACCCGGAGGCGACGCTCCACCACTTGCGCCAACTCCACCCGGTGGTGGTCGTGCGCCTCGCCGAGCCAGCAGCCGACGGGGAACTGGATTGGGTGACGCACGAGGATCGCCTCGACTTCGACCCGCTCTATGGGGACGACCCGGAAGAAGTGATCACGCAGGTATACCACCGCCTCATGCGCACCCGGGGGACGATCCCCTCCGAGGAGATCCGCCGGGGAATCCAGGCGGTGTGGCACCTGCGCGCGGACCTGGACGATGGGGACGGGGTGGGGCTCGGGGGGGCCGTGGGCGGGCTCCTCGACCGCCTCCTTTCGGCGGCTGCCGCGGAGACCCCTGCGCAGCGGGCCGGGAGCGGGAGCCGGAGCCTGGGACTCCTTCTCGTGCTCGGTTCGCTCCTGGAGGTGCGGAGCGCCAGCGGTGCCTTGGCGGGCTCGTCGCCGATCATCGCCATCGAGGAGCCGGAGGTGCACCTCCACCCCATGCTCCTCTCCTCCACCTGGGACGTGATCCAGGGGCTCCGCGCCCAGACGCTGGTCACCACGAACTCGGGGGAGTTCCTTTCCCAGGTGCCCATCCAGCACCTGCGGCGGCTGGTCCGTCGCCCCGACCGCATCGAGGCCTTCCGCCTCCGCGAAAGGACGCTCTCCCCGGATGCGCTCCGCCGCGTCACGTACCACGTCCGTGCCAAGCGTGGCGTGACCCTGTTCGCGCGCTGCTGGCTTCTCGTCGAGGGGGAGACGGAGTTCTGGCTTCTCCAGGAGCTGGCGCGGGTGCTGGGCTACGACCTGGGCGGTGAGGGCGTGCGTTGCGTGGAGTTCGCCCAGTGTGGAGTGGCTCCGCTGGTGAGCCTGGCCAAAGACCTGGGGATCGAGTGGCACCTGCTCTCCGACGGAGACGACGCCGGCGTGGCATTCGCCGCCGACGCATCCGCTCAGGTGTCGAAGAGAAAGAGACGTGACCATGTGACTCGTCTGCCACGGCGCAACATCGAGATGCTCCTCTGGCACCACGGCTACCAAGACGTGTTCCTGCAGGCCGCGGGGTTCCCCGTGCCGGGGGCGGGCACGCCGGCGGCAGAGGAGCATCCGAACCCACGCAAGGTCGTGGAGCGGGCCGTGCGTGCCCACTCGAGGCCCGATCTGGCGCTCCGGGTCGCGGAGGAATGTGCGCGCCGGGGCCCCGACGGCGTGCCGGCGCCCCTGCGCCGGGTCATCGAGACGAGCGTGCGCCTGGCCCGGGCCGCAGTGTCGGACGGGTTCGAGACGGAGCGGGGGCGGAGCTAGGGCCAGGCGGTCACGCGCCTCTGTGCCAGCGCGCCGGCGGGTCCCCGCCGAGGACGCCTTCCCATGCGTCCAGCATGGCCTCCCACCCGAAGCAATCCTCGGCGCGCCGCCTCCCCTCCGCCCCCATGGTCCGGCGCGCGGCGCGCACGTCCAGAAGGCCAGAGAGGGCATCGGCGATCGCTCGGGGGTCGGCGGGGACGATGAGCCCGGGGGCACGGCCCTCCGCGTCCGGGGCCAGCGCCTCCTCCGCGCCGGAGACCGGCGTGCTGACCACCGGGACGCCGGCGGCCATGGCCTCCAGCATGGCGTTGGCCATCCCCTCCCGGTCGGAGGTGAGGACGAACACGTCCAGCGCTCCAAGGACCGACTCCACGTCAGAGCGCCAACCGAGGAAGTGGACCCGCGCGTCCAGGCCGAGCACCCGGGCCCGGGTGCGGAGATCCCCCTCCATCTCGCCTTCTCCCGCCAGCACCCCATGGACCCCCGGGAGGAGCGCGAGGGCATCGAGGAACCGGTCGAGACGCTTCTGCGCGGCCAGGCGGGTCACAGCGCCCACCAGCGGCACGTCGGTGGGAAAACCGAGGGCGCGCCGCGCCTCGTCGCGATCCAGCACGCGGCCGCCCAGGCGGACGCCGTCGTGGACCGTGGCCACACGCCGCGCGTCGAGCCCCGGCATCGCGGCCAGCACGTCCCCGCGGATCCCATCGGCGTTGACGAGCGTCGCGTCCACCCAGCGCAGGAACGCCGTGCGGTACGTCCAGTGCTTCCCGGGGAGGTCCGTGTCCAGACCGATGCGTGCCACGACCCGGGGCACGCCCGCCCACCGTCCGGCCATCCCCCCCAGCCACGTCTTCTTGAAGGTGGTCAGGAGAAGAGCGTGGGGGCGGAAGACACGCAGCCGCCGTGAGAGGCGCCATGCGTCGGGGAGCATGGCCTGCCCGCCGAGAACGCAGAGCGACGCGTCCACGCCTTCCTCGCGGGCGCGCGCGGCCACGGTCGCCACGTTGCAGAAGAGGTGGACTTCGTGCCCCCGCTCCTGGAGGCCGCGGAGGAGGAGCACCGCCCACTTCTCCCCCCCGCCGTACGCGAGGGCCCCGTTGTGGGCGGCGATGCGGAGGCGTCCGAGGCTCATGTGCGCTCCGAGCCCTGGCTCACCCCCGCTCGGCCAGCGTCGGATCCCAGCCGCCCTCGCGATGGGTTCCGTCACAGAACGGCTTGTTCTTGGAGAGCCCGCAGCGGCAGAGGGAGTAGGGTCGCCCCTCCGGCGTGGGGATCTGGTTGCCCTCCTCGTCGAAGAGGAGGATACCCCTTTCGACCTTGTAGGAGCCTTGGGCGCGGACGGTGATCTTGACGTCGGACACGGGACGCTCCCGGAGTGGCAGGGGGTGGGGACCGTGGCTCTCAACCCCGGTACTCGGGGGCGGTTCCCGGGCGGCGCCTTCTACGGGCCCGCCCCCGGGCGTACATTCCCGGGCGTTCTCCAACCAGGCGGCGTCGTGATCCGAGTCGAACGCAGGAAGACCGTCCCCGTGAACGTGCGCGGCGTGACCGTGGGCGGGAGCGCCCCGGTGGTGGTGCAGTCCATGACCAACACCGACACCGCCGACGTGGCCTCCACCGTGGAGCAGGTCAGGCTCCTGGCCGACGCCGGGAGCGAGCTGGTGCGGGTCACGGTGAACAACGAGGACGCGGCCCGCGCCGTCCCCGACATCGTGGCCCGCCTCCGCGACCAGGGTCATGCGGTCCCGATCATAGGCGACTTCCACTACAACGGACACCTCCTCCTCACCAAGTACCCGGACTGCGCGCGCGCCCTGGCCAAGCTCCGCATCAACCCCGGCAACGTCGGCACCAAGCACCGGGACGCCAACTTCCAGCAGATCGTCCAGGTCGCCATCGAGCACGGCAAGCCCGTGCGCATCGGCGTGAACTGGGGATCGCTGGATCAGCGCCTCCTCACCGAGCTCATGGACGCCAACTCGAAGGCGGCGACGCCCAAGAGCGCCGAGGGAGTGCTCATGGACGCCATGGTGGAGAGCGCCGTGCGCTCCGCCGCCCTGGCCGAGGAGACCGGCCTCGCTCACGATGCCATCGTCATCTCGACGAAGGTGTCCACGGTGCGGAACCTGATCCACGTGTACCGCATGCTGGCGGCTCGGTGCGACTATCCCCTCCACCTGGGGCTCACCGAAGCGGGGCTCGGGACCAAGGGGATCGTGGCCACCACCTCAGGGCTCGCGCCGCTCCTCCTGGAGGGGATCGGCGATACCATCCGCGTCTCCCTCACGCCCAAGCCCGGCGGCGACCGGGCCGAGGAGGTGCGCGTCGCCCAGCAGGTGCTCCAGTCCCTGGGGATCCGCCACTTCGAGCCCCAGGTCACGTCGTGCCCCGGGTGCGGGCGCACCACCAGCACCTTCTTCCAGGAGATGGCCGAGGACATCACCTCGTTCCTCCGGGAGAGCATGCCCGCCTGGCGCCGGGAGTACCCCGGCGTGGAGGCCATGGAGGTGGCGGTGATGGGGTGCGTGGTCAACGGCCCCGGCGAGTCCAAGTATGCCAACATCGGGATCAGCCTCCCCGGCACCTTCGAAGAGCCCAAGGCGCCCGTCTACATCGACGGCGAGCACGTCCTCACCCTCAAGGGCGAGGGGCTGGTGGAGGAGTTCAAGGGGATCCTGGTGGACTACGTGAAGAAGACGTACGGGGGAGGGAAGGACTGAGGATGCCACAACACGCTGAGCTCACCCCCGAGCGCTGGGCCCGCTTCACCCTGGACCAGCAGATCCTCCAGATCGGGGCCGAGATGCACCGCGCGAGCCGGTTCATGACTCCCGAGGATCACGCCTCTCTGCGCCGGGGCTACGAACGCGTGCTCAGGCTCGTGGACCTGACGGCCCAGGTCGCGTCGGGTCTGGGTCTCCGGAGGGAGCTGCTGCGCTGGCGGGACCTCATCGCTGCGATGTACCTGGCCGATGTGGCGGATGAGGGCGCGCACCGCGCGGCGCTCCGCGTCCTCCTTCAGATGCGGCCCGAGGCGGCCAGGCAGATCCCGTATCTGCTGGGGGCGTGACGGCGGGCCGCCACCCGACTGCGGACTTGTGGCAGCCCTTGCTCGACAACCGCGCCCGGGCGTCCCACATTGTCCGGGCGGTTGCGCGCGGGTCAGGTTCATTCCTCATGATCGAGGACTTGTGCGAAGCGGTCGCCTTCGCGCTGTCGCGTGGTGTCCCCACCGGTCCCCCTCCCTGGACCTGATCGCCCTGCGCCCCCCGAGCGCCCAATCAGAGGTGTTCCGTGACTCCGTCCGGCTACTCCAGCGATGACTCTGAACCCCTGGAACTCCTCAAGATCCTGGGGTCGGGTGGGTTCGCGAGAACGTACAAGGCCAAAGTCCTGGAAGAGGCGCTGATCCGGGATTGGGGCTCCGACATCGTCGCGGTGAAGATCCCGCTCGGGAAGAAGGAGGAGTACGTCCTGCAGCACGAGGTGGAGAACAACGCCCTCCTGCACATGCGCCTCAGGGAGATGCAGGCGGCGAACCTGGTCCGGTACTTGGGCTTCTGCGTCTTCGGCGGCCAGGTCGTGATGGCCATGCAGTACGTCGCCGGAGGCAGCCTCCGCGAGATGATCGGCTCCGTGGGCGCCCAGAAACCACTGCCCCTGGACCAGGCCGCCGAGATCGCGGAAGGGATTCTCGCCGGTCTCGCCGCGATCCATCGAGAGCGGATCTTCCACCGCGACATCAAGCCCGAGAACATCCTCATGGATGGACGTATCCCCAAGATCTCCGACCTGGGGATCTCGCGCATGCTCAACTCCAACGAGTTGGCGTCGCAGGCGGGCACGCTCTTCTACATGTCGCCGGAGCTGCTCGGTACCCAGGGGGCCTCCTTTCCATCGGACATCTGGTCCCTCGGGGTCACCCTGTACGAGATGGTCTCGGGGCGCATCCCGTTCGGCGACATAAGCACACCGTTCGGGCTGATCGTGGACAACATCCGCCAGGGCGACATCACCCCTCCGCGGGCCCTCCGCCCCGACATTCCCGAAGAGCTGGAGAAGATCGTCCTCAGGGCGCTCGAGCGCAGCCCGGAAGATCGATTCCAGACGGCTGAGGAGATGATCGCGAGCCTCCAGGCGTGGAGGCGGGGGACGACAGCGAAGGTGAACGAGGAACTGGAGGCGGCGCGCGAGCTCATGAGCAGCATGGAGCCACCCCCGGGCGCAGAGGAGAAACTCAGGTTCCTCGTGGCCAAGTACTCGGACGACCCCAAGGCCTGGCAGTACCTGGGAGAGTACTACAACCGATGCGAGCGGCCTGGCGACGCCATCGCCGTGTTCCAGGAGGGTCTGCTTCGTGCCCCCGACAATGCGCTCCTCCACTGGGACCTGGCGCTCTCGTACCAGCGCAGGGGCCAGAAGTCCGAGGCTGCGGCCTCGCTGGAGCGCGCCGTGGCGCTCGGGCTGGACGCGAGCCTCCAGCGCCACGCGGCGATGCTGCTGAAGGCATTGAAGGCGCGCTGACATGCTCGCCTTCGACGGCTACGCCGTGTCGGACGCGGGAAGCTGGGGTGGGGTCAACGAGGATCACGTGCTCATGGACACGGGCGCGGGGCTCTTCGCCGTCGCCGACGGCATGGGGGGACGCCCGGGGGGTGAGACGGCGAGCCGTCTGGCCGTCGAGACGTTCGCTCGCCTGGTGGCGCAGGTGGACCGCACGGAGCGGGATCACGACCGGCTCAGGAAGATCGCGGACGAGACGAACCGCGCCGTGCGGACGCTGGGCGAATCCGACGTCGCTCTTTCCGGGACCGGTACCACGTTCTCGGCCCTGCTCCTGGATGCATCTGGGGGCACGGTGGTCCACGTGGGGGACAGCAGGATCCTCCGTTTCCGGAACGGCGCGCTCACCCAGCTCACGTCGGATCACACCGTGGAGGCCGAGTACCGCCGGCATGCGTCGGCGGCCGCGGAGCCGCTGAACCCGCGCATCGGCTCGATGCTCGCACGCGCCCTGGGCGCCCAGGAAACGGTGGACCCTGAGATCCTGGATGTGGACCTGCGGTCCGGAGACGTCTTCCTTCTGGCCACCGACGGCGTCGCCAAGGTCCTTGCGCCGGCTGCCCTGGAGTCCCTGCTCGGCTCGGGCGACGGTGGAGAGAGCGCCGAGGCGATCTGTGTGCGCCTGATCCATGCCGTGCGAGCTCGTAACCCGGTCGACGACGCGACGGTCGGCGTCGTGACCGTGTGCGAGGCCGGCTCGCCCTCGATCGTAGCCGCATGAGCGAAGAGCCTCTCGGCCTCGCAGCCGCTGTGGAGGACGACCTCCGACGCCTGATGCACGACGTCGCCGAGGCGCACCTGAGCCTGGACGAGGCCCGGAGAGCGGGCGAGGGTCGGCTGGAGGCTGTGCTCCTGAAGATCCTGGACGCCCAGGACGCCTTCGAGCGCGTGTTCGAAGCCACGCACGCCAAGCCCGAGGAGGTCACCCGGCAGATGAAGATCTGGCTCGGCAACTTCCGCACCGTGAAGCGCCTCCTCGACGCGCTCCTCGAGGAGGAGGGTGTGAGGGCGGTGGAGAACCTGACAGGCGGCTTCGACCCCGCTTGGCACAAGGTGGCCGAGACCGTTGGCGACCCCGCACTCCCGGACGGGGCCATCGTCCGGGAGGTCCGGCGGGGCTACGTGCGCGGCCAGAAGATGCTGAGGAAATCCGAAGTGGTGGTGGTGAAGAACACCGACTGAGCGAGGTAGGGTCATGGGCAAGTTCGTGGGCATCGACCTGGGGACCACCAACACCGTCATCGCCATCGTGGACGGGCCCCGGCCCCGCGTGCTGGACAGCAGGGAGAACAAGCCTGAGGTCCGCTCGGTGGTGAGCCTGAAACACCGGAGGGGGAGGAGAGACGCCGCCGAGGGCGATGGAGGGGAGATCCTGGTCGGCGACCCGGCCTACGACAACTGGGGGATGGAGCCGCGCGACACGGTACTCTCCGTGAAGCGGCTCATGGGGCGCGCCATGTCCGATCCCGAGGTGCAGAAGATTCAGGAGTGGGCGCAGTACAAGGTGACGGCCCCCACGCGCGGGACGAAGGACAGCGTCCGGGTGGTGCTGGGGGGGAAGGAGTACGCTCCGGACGACATCTCGGCCATGATCCTCAGGAAAATGAAGGAGGACGCCGAGTACCACCTGAAGGGCGAGGTGAGCCACGCCGTCATCACCGTGCCCGCCTACTTCTCCCAGGTCCAGCGGGAGGCTACGCGCAAGGCCGGGCTGAAGGCGGGCCTGAAGGTCATCATGGTTCTCGACGAGCCGACCGCCGCCGCCATCGCGTTCGGCCTGGACAGCCAGGACGACACGCCCCGGACCCTTTTGGTCTACGATTTGGGTGGAGGAACGTTCGACGTCTCACTGCTCATGGTGGCGGGCAACACGTTCGCGCCCCTGACCCTCGAAGGGGACATGTGGCTCGGGGGAGACAGCCTCGACCAGTGCATCGTGGATCGGGCTATCAGGTGGGTCAAGGACGAGTTCGGGGTGGATCCCGTTACCAACCACAGGTTCATGGCCGAGCTGCGCAAGACGGCGGCCAAGGTGAAGGAGAGGTTGAGCGCGTCCAAGTCGGCGGACGTGCTGCTGGCCGGGATGCTGCAGGACGGAGACGGCAACCTCATAGACGTGGATTTCGAGATCACGCGCGACGAGTTCGAGCGCATGATCTTTCCGCTCATCGCCGCGCACAAGATGTGTGGGTGCGGTGTGGCCAACGATCCGGCCGAGGCCCGCTGCGTGGAGTGTGGGGCCTCGCTGGCCGGTAGGCCGGTGGTGGAAGGGAAGGCGCTCCGCATCGTCAAGCGAGCCCTCGCCAATGAGAACCTGACCCCCGAGCAGGTGGACCACGTGCTGATGGCGGGCAACTCTTCCGCCGTCCCTCTGGTGCAGCGGTCCATGGAGGAGCTGTTCGGGCCGGAGAGGGTGCTGCGCAAGGTGCACCCCAAGCAGAGCGTGGCGCTGGGCGCAGCGATCCTGGCTGCGTGGCGGGGTGGAAGGGTGGTGTGCTCCGCCCCCGACCCGGCCGACCCCACGCGGGAGTGCGGGCATCCCAACGAGCCCGACGCGGTGAAGTGCGCACGTTGCGGTGCATCGCTGGTCCTGGAGGAGGATGGTGGACAGGTCGGTGGAATCGCACCGTTCAGCTACGGCACGCAGACCGCAGGGGACCGATACGCCCTGTTCATCCGTAAGGGCGACCCGTTCCCGATGGAGGAGCCGAAGACGCAGACGTTCTACACGCGGGGTCCTCGGCAGCGCATGGTGAGCATTCCCATCTACGGCGGCGAGAACATGGAGGCAGCGAGCGCCAATGAGTTCCAGGGGCAGGCGTACGCGATTCTTCCCCCGGACCTCCCCTCCGAAGCGCCGGTTCGCATCACGCTGTCCCTGGACGCGGACGGCGTCTTCATCCTGACTGCCTGCATGGGCGATGGCACGCGCCTGGACCCCTGGATCGTGAAGGGTGAGACGGATGCCGTGGCGATCGAGGGACTCGAGCGCCTGGAATCCCTTCTCGCCGGGAAGGCTGACGCTTTGTCGCCCCAGGAGATAGCGAGGCTGGAGTCGCGCCGGGAGGGCATCTTCGACCGCATGAAGGCGCGGGACTTCGAGGGTGCCGTGGAGGAGGTAGAGCGGTTGGAGAAGGAGGTGGCCGAGGCGAAGCCGGCCCAGGGAGGCGAGGGCCTGTCCACGCGAGAGAAGGCTGATCGCCTCACCCATTTCGCTGAATTCGTGCTGAGCGAGTATGCCTGGGCGTTCGACGATCCCAACAGGGTGTACCGCATCACCAAGGCCGTCGAGGAGACGAAGGAGGCCAAGGCCCGCGGCGACGAGGCGAGGCTCCAGGACGCGGTGGCCGCGCTGGACAAGGCGACGGACGACCTGCCCCAGGCCGTGCAGGCGTTCGTGGCGCTCAAGGGCGCGATCCTCTCCCAGATCCAACCTGCGGACCCTGCCGCGGCGGCGTCGCTTCTCGCTGAGGTGGGCGAGATCGAGAGGGGTATGCGCGGTGGGAACATGACTGTCGTGCCCCGCTTGAAGTCTGTGTTCGAGAAGGTGAAGGCCGCCATTGAGGACGCGAGGAACCGGCGTCCGGGAATCCGCCGCTGCGAGATTTGCGGGGCGGAGATGGGGGGAGAGCGGTTCTGCCCCAAGTGCCACGCGGACAGCTGGCTCCCAGGTGGGAAGACGTCGACGAGTTCCCGCCTGCCAACGCGCTAGGAGGCACGCGCGGCGATGAAAGACCCGCTCCAGACCCAGCCGACGCCCTACGAGGTCCTGGGCATCGATCGCTCGGCGACCCTGGCCGACATCGACCGGGCGTTCAAGGCGGGGCTGGCGAAGCGGGTGAACCACCCCTCCAAGCTCACCGGGGCCAAGAGGGTCCTGGAACGCCCGGTGGACCGGGCGCTCCTCGACCTCTTCCAATACGATCCGCAGGTTCTGGGGCGCCTGAGGCCCGATCCGAGATCCGACCCGGATTGCCTGACGCGCCGCGGTCGGGAGGCCACGGCCGAGGCGTGGGAAGCGCAGCTCCGCGACTCGTTTCCCGACTACGGCATCGCGCATGCGCTGGCGGTCCTCTGGTACTGGTCGGCGTTGGACGCATCCGAGCGGCTCACCGGCGAAGGGGTGGCGACGGGGGACCCGACGAGGCCGTTCGATCCGCTGTGGGAGGGCGCCATCGCTTACTGGGCCATGCTCCAGAGCAGCGACGACTTCTGGAACACGCAGACCACGGTGCCGAAGGATGTCGTTCCGGAGGTCCGGCGGGTGCTCTCGGAGCGGCTTCCCGGCGACCTCCAGCGCTTCGCGCAGCAGCACCGCGATGCGGGGCAGGTGGAGCTCGCCGACAGGTACCGCCGCCTCGAGCTCATGCTCGCCACCGAGGTCAAGACCGCCAAGGCCCTTGCGGGCGCGGGCTACCGGACGAGCACGGGTGCGCTCTGGTGCGGGGCCCTGATGCTGGGCCGGCTGGGGCTCCTCGACTCCATCCGGGAGCAGGTGGACGCGGACCTCGCGGCCAGCCCGAGGGACGAGACCCTCCAGTCCCTGGCCCGGGCCCTCTCCCCCCACTTCCGGATCGCGGCCCTCATCGAGCGCAAGGAGCCCCAGGCCGCGCTGGACGCCATCGCGGCGCTCCCCCCCGGGGCCAAGCGCACGAAGGAGGTCAAGGAGCTCAAGGCCCGCGCCCTCCTGTTGCGTGGAGGACAGGAGGCCAGCCTGGGCAGGACGCGGGAGGCCCTGAAGCTCTGGAAGGAGGCGTCCGGGTGCGGTCCGCCGCCGGAGCTGGCCGGAAAGACCCGCGAGTTGGCTTCGGATGCCGCCTTGGGCAGGGCGGCCGCGCTCCAGTCCCATGACCGGGATGAGGCCATCTCGATCCTGGATCTCGCGGTGTCCTTCGCTGCCACCGAGAAGCTGAACCAAACCCTCGGTGAACTCCTCACGGAGCGGGGGGTCCAGACGGTCGTGAAGGGCCAGAAGGCGTTCGAGAAGGACCCGTCGTCCGGGGGGGCGGTGAAACTCACGAAGGCCATCGAGAAAGGGCTGAAGGACCTGGAGCGGGGCGCGGAGTTGGGCTCTGCGCGCGGCAAGGAACAGGCGGAGGTGGCCCGGGGGTTGCTGGGGCAGCTTACCGGTGGAATGACTCCCGAGGTGCGGCGCCTCCTGGAGGAGGCGAGCAAGGCCGCGGCCAGGGGAGACCTGGACACGTCGGTCCGCAAGCTGCGGGACGCGCTGGGCGCGGCTCCGCCGGGAGCCAGGGCCGAGGTGTCGAAGATGCTCTCCGCGGCCCTCTCCGCCCACGCGGTTTCGGTGGTGAACAGCACGATGGAGGCGGCGGCAAAGCTGGGGCGGGAGACGGTTGCCGAGCGGTTCCAGGACGCGGCGATGGAGCTGGTCGAGGCGTACCAGCTCGATTCCGACAACAAGCACGCCCATACGAACCTCGATAGCCTCCTGGAGATGATGGCGAAGCTGGACCTGCCGGTCGTCCCCGGCGGGGCTCCCGCCAGCGCAGCAAAGGCCCCAGCTCCGTCCCGGTCGGCGCAGCGTGGCGACTTCCACGCCGTGCTGGTCGGGGCGGCGTACCTCATCGCCGCGTTCCTTGGGCTCATGGCTCTTCCCGTGGAGGCCTTCCGGGATCCGGATCGATTGACGGGATGGGTACGGGCCGTCCTGCAGGCCTCGCCTGTGAGTCCCGTGCTCCTCGGTCTCGCCTACACGTTCCTGATCGTGGGCGTCACCCTCGTGATCGTCGTAACGCTGGACATGAAGAGGTACTGGCCCACGATCCGGGACCTCTGCGCCACGCGATGGTCGAAGAAGCACGTCGCCACGAAGCCCCTAGAGGTTGCGCTCTACGGATTCCTTCTGGCGTTCGCCCTCACCGCGGTTTCGTACGAGCGGACCCTTCGGCCCGCCGAGGTGGCGTCCGAGCAGGCGCCCGCTGCCGAAACGCCGATGGCCGAAGCGGCGGCCGAGGCGCCGGAGTCGGAGGCCGCAACACCGGTGGCAGCGGCCCCCGAGACGGCGACGCCCGAGCCCGTCCCACCCGCTTCGGAAGCGTCCGAGGCTGCGCCCGCTGCCGACTCGCCGGTGCTCTCCGACCTTTCCTGGATGGCGCACGATCCCGTGCCCCTCGGGACCGTGACTGCTCTTCTGCACGGGACCCTGGCCCTGGCCGACGATGAGCGGGAGCTGGCGCTCGCCCGCTTCGACTCGGCTGGCGCCGGGGCGGCGGAGAGCGTCCGCGCCACGCTCACGCTGCTGCGCGCCGCCGTGGCGGAGGAGCGCGGCGATGTTGGAGTTGCACGGTCCGGCTACCACCAGCTTCTCACCATCGGGGGGGGTGGGCCGTACGCGGGGACGGCGAGCCTCCGCCTCGAGGTGCTGGAAGCGCGGGAGCGAGGTGCCCTGGACGAGGCGCTGCGCTCGCGCCTGGAGGAGGCGGGGGACACGGTCTGGGCCAGGACCCGGGAGGGATGGACCGTGGCCACGGCCCCGCGCGCCGCGCTCCTCGCCCTGATGGATCTGCGCTCGGACCGGCTCACGGTCCGCTTCTACCGCTTCCTTGCCGAGCACTCGTTCGCCGAGCCCCACGCAGCCTACCTTGGGGTCTATTCGTTCATCCTGATCCTCTGGACCCTGGTGCAGTTGCCGGTCCTCTTCCGAATCGCCGACCTGATCGTCGCGGCGCCCAAGCTCGCTCCTCAGGTCGCGAGATTTCAGGCGCTGCACAAGGGCGATAAGGCCGCGCTGGCGAAGAAGCTCTCCGAGCTGCACACGCTGCACGGCGTGAACCCCGCGTGGGGTTGCCTCCACGGGTTCATCGACGTCGCCTTCGTGGTGCTGTTCTACTTCACGTTCCGCGCGTACGCGCCCCAGCTCGTCCTCGACGGCGCGGACTTCTACGGGGTGGCAGACCTCCTGCACCGTGACCTGCTCGTGCTGGGCATGTGGGCATTCATGGGGCTGCTTCACACGGCCACCCAACCCAACGCCAGCGGAGCGGGCATGGCTCAGGTGTGGGCCCGGGCCCTGTTGGGCGTGGTGATGGCGAGCGCCGTGGCGTGGTTGCTGCACTGGCCCGCTTGGTTCCTGATCTTCTGGTCGCTCCTGTGGTTCTGGTCGCTCTGCTTCCGCGCGGTGGCCGTGTGGCTGCAGAAGAAAAGGGCATGATGGACGACCTGCGCATGGACTGCCCGGTCTGCCCCGCGAGGGATTTGGACCCCGGGGTTGCCGTGTGCCCCTCATGCGGGACCGACCTCGGGCCACTCCTGCGGGTGCGGGAGCTCGCGGCGGCCGCGGCCGGCGGCGTGTCGTCGGGGGCGGGACTCCCGTGGGTGGCGAAGCTCACGCTGGCGGTCCTGGCGCTTTGGGTTCCCATCTCGGCGGTGCTCCTGGTGGGGATGCGGGAATCGGGGCCGAGCACAGGGGAGGAAGAGCCGGTGCCGGCTCGGGGAGAGGCGCTCTCCCCGGAGGGCTCGGTCGTGGCGCCGGCCACGGGCGCTGCGGCTCTCGTCGAGCTTCGTGCGTTTCTGGAGGGCATCGAGGGTGCGACAGCCACCATCGAGGGCGGCAACGTCCGCGTCGTGTTCGACGATGAGATCTTCGCGTCTGGCGGTGACATCCCCACCGCCCCGGGGCTCGCGCTGCTGCGTGGGGCGGGTCGGATCCTGCGCCGCCTGGCCGCGGGCCGGGAGGCCGAACAGGAGTTCATGGTGGACGTGCTGGGCGCGAGCGACGACCGTCCGACGAGGCCGGAAGGACCCTGGAAGGACAACTGGTCCCTGGCGCTTGGCCGAGCCCGAGCCGCCGTGGAGGTTCTCCACGACGAGGCCGGCGACGCGCCCATCCGATGGAGGGTCTCGTCGGCCGGCGAGGGTGGCGCTCCGTGGCCCAACGACTCCGAAGCGAGCCGCGCGCGCAACCGGACCGTCGTTCTCTACGTGGCGGGCGCCTCCGAGCCGCTCATTGGTGGGGGCAATCCGGATCAACCCTAGGAGGTTCCTGTGTCGGACCCGTTGCCGGACATCCTGAACGAGCTCCTCGCCGTCGCAACCTTCGAGGCGAAGGCGGCCCGGGATCCCGAGATCACGCCGCTTCACCTGTTCATCGCGGTCCTGAAGCAGTGTGTGCCTCCCGTGGAGCGCACGTTCGTCAAGCTGGAGTTGGACCCTGTGCGCCTGCGGCGCCGGGCGCGGGGGCTGGCGCATCATTTTGGCAGGAAGACCGATGCGGACCCGGAGGGTCTCTCGCCGGACGCGGAGCAGATCCTCGGGGCCGCCCTGGAGCGGGCACGCACGGGGGCCGTCATGGTCACGCCGATGCACGTGCTGATCGTGCTCCTGGAGGCCCCGGATCAGATGGTGCGCTCCGTGATCCAGGAGGAGGAGCTACCCCGGGACGGGCTGTCGGAGGCGCTCCAGCTGGAGGTCACGACTCTGAAGTCCGCGGAGATGGAGCCGCGCCTCCTCCGAAAGGAGCCCGCCGCCAAGGCCGGCGCGGGCAGGGGAGCCGGCGAGTCGGCGCTGGCCAAGTACGGCAAGGACTACTCGGCTATGGCGCGGGAAGGGAAGCTGGAGCCCATCGTGGGCCGCCGGGCCGAGCTGAAGCAGATGGTGCGGGTGCTGCTCCGCAAGCAGAAGAGCAACCCCGTGCTCCTGGGGGAGCCAGGGGTCGGGAAGACCGCCCTCGTCGAGGGGCTCGCCCTGTATGCCGTTCAGGAAGACGCACCCCCCGAGGTACGGAGGATGCGGATCATCGAGATCCCCGTCTCCTCCCTGGTGGCGGGGGCGAAGTACCGGGGCGACTTCGAGGAGAGACTCCAGGCCATCATCCAGGAGGCCGAGGCGGACCCCGACGTCGTGATCTTCTTCGACGAGATCCACACCATCGTCGGGGCGGGTGGCGGGGGCGACGCCATGGACGCGGCCAATATCCTCAAGCCTGCGTTGGCCCGGGGGAAGTTCCGCTGCATCGGGGCCACGACGCCGGCGGAGTATAGACGCCACATCGAGAAGGAGGCGGCCTTCGAGCGGCGCTTCCAGCCCGTTACCATCGCCGAGCCGACGCCGGGGGAGGCGCGGGAGATCCTGGCCGTGCTGCGCCCGAGGTACGAGGAGCACCACCAGGTCGAGATCGAGGATTCTGCCCTGGACGCGGCGGTGAGTCTCTCGGTGCGCTACATCCAGGACCGCCGCCTCCCCGACAAGGCCCGGGACCTCCTGGACCAGGCCTGCGTGACCAAGCGGATCGGCACCCTCGGTCCCGTGAAGCCAGGCACAGACGGCGCGATGACCGTCACCGAGGGCGATATCGCAGGAGTCGTCGCCGAGTGGACCGGAATCCCCGTGGAGCGCCTCACGGCCACCCAGCGGGAGCGGTTCGCCCACATGGAGGAGCACCTGGCCAAGCGGGTGGTGGGGCAAGCGGAGGCCGTGCACGCGGTGTCCAGCACCATCCGCACGGCCATGTCCGGGCTGGCCCGGCCCAACCGGCCCTACGGCGTCTTCCTCTTCACCGGCCCCTCGGGCGTGGGCAAGACCGAACTCGGTAAGGCGCTGGCCGAGTTCCTCTTCGACGACGAGAAACACCTGGTTCGACTGGACATGTCCGAGTACCAGGAGGAGCACAGCGTCAGCAAGCTCATCGGCTCGCCCCCGGGATACGTGGGGCACGAGGAGGGCGGCCGGCTCACCGACGCGGTGCGCACCACCCCCTACACCGTGGTGCTCCTCGACGAGATCGAGAAGGCGCACCCCAAGGTCTTCGACCTCTTCCTGCAGATCTTCGACGACGGCCGCCTGAGCGACGCCCGAGGCCGCGTGGCGGACTTCAGCAACACGGTGATCATCCTCACCAGCAACGTCACCGCCGGCCAGGGTCCCGCGGCGCGTGCGCCGAAGGTGGGATTCCTCAGGAGCGAGAAGGGCCCCGTCGCTGCTGAGCCTTCCGAGAACGAGGTCACCCGGATCCTTCTGGAGCGGTTCCGGCCCGAGTTCGTCAACAGGATCAGCCGGATCGTCACGTTCCATTCCCTGGGCGCGCGGGAGATCCGCAGCATCGTGGATAAGCTCATGGAGGGGATCCGCGGGAGGCTCCAGCAGCACGGGATCGGCCTCCAGATCGCCCCCGGGGGCTACGACGCGCTCATGAGCAAGGGATTCCGGCCCGAGTTCGGCGCCCGGGAGATGGAGCGGGTGGTGGAGCGGGAGGTGGTCCAGCCGCTGGCCCAGGGCATCATGGAGGGGCGCTTCAACAAGGGCGATTCCATCACGGTGGACGGGAGCGCCGGGGGAGTGGTGCTTCGACCCTCAGGGGCCGATGACGCGCTCCTGTGTGGCTCGGTGCTGAAGACCAACCTGGCCCCTCGCAGCCGGGAGCGGGTGGCCATGCTCCTGGTGGACGTGGTGTCCTCGACCGAGATCATCCTGAACCGGGGCGACACGCGTTACTTCGGCGTGATCCGCGACCTGCACGGTCGCTTCACCCACCATCCTTTGGCAGGGTCCATGCGGTTCCTCAAGGGGACGGGGGACGGCTTCCTGGCGGTCTACGGCCGGGTGGAGGACGCCGTCCAGGTCGCCAGGGACGTGCGCGACGCATCGCGGATCGACACGGGGCCCTTGGTGTCCCTCCGCTACGTCGTCCACACCGGGGCCGTGAAGGTAGGCGCCGACGGCGATCCGCTGGGCGAGGAGGTGCACCGGCTCTTCCGGGTGGGCGTGGTCAAGGAGATCGACAACCTGAAGACCATGGCGCCCCAGGTCGCGGATCGGAGCCCGGGGGAGGGGAAGGTGGTACTGACTCGTGCGGCACTGGAGAGCCTCCCCGCCGCCCTACGGGCCGAGTTCGTGGCGCTGGGCACCTACCAACTGAGGGGTTTCGCCGAGGCGGAGGAGCTCTGGGTGGAGAAATGAGATGACCGGAGACCGGAGACCATGACCATCAACATCTTCCGTAACGCCCCCTCGGGGGGGGACGGGCACACCAAGGGGAAGAAGGCGGAGTTCTACGCAAGCTTCCTGCGCTCGGAGGGATTTGCCCCGGAGGTGGACAAGGACGGTGACGTGCGCTTCAAGGCGGAAGGGGGCACCTACGTCCTTTTCGCCCACGAAGCCGATCCGGAGTACTTCTTCCTCCTCTTCCCCAACTTCTGGCCCATCGAGAGCGAGGCGGAGCGGCGGAGGGCATTCGAAGCCGCCTGCCACGCAACAGCTACGACGAAGGTGGCTAAGGTGTACCCGCTGGGGGACAACGTTTCAGCCTCCGTCGAGATGCTCTTCATGGACCCCGAGCAGTGCAAGCCCGTGTTCAAGCGGGCTCTGGCCATGCTCAAAGGCTCTGTAGCGATGTTCGTGGACAAGATGAGGGAGATGGGGTAAGCGGAGGCGTGGGAATCGGGGGCACCGGGTTGATCGCGCTCTGGTGACGGGTTACTCTCCATCCCCTTTCCGGGCCGACCCTCCTCCTCGACCAGGACCCTCCCATGACCGCACACCGCTGCACCGCCGGAGGCGCGCTCGTCCTCCTCGCCCTCGCCCTGGCCGCTCCCGCCACCTCCGCCCAGCAGCAGACTCCCGCCAGCCCGCTCCAGCAGGCCCAGCAGCTCGACCGGGAGGCCGACTTCGTCCGCTCCCGGGCCCTCTACCAGGCGATCCTCGACACCGTCACCGACGAGCGGGCCAGGGCCAACGTGTACCGGCGCCTGGCCATGTCGTACGGCTTCGAGGGCAACTGCGCCAAGACCATCGAGTACGAGGAGATGGTCATCGCCTACTGGAAGACCCGGGAGGCCGAGGAGCCCCAGAACGCCTTCTACCAGCAGGGCGAGATGGCCAACGAGGCCGCCCGGGTGTGCATCGACGCCGGCGCCCTGGACGAGGCGGAGCGCATGTACCGCCGGGGGACCGAGCTGGGGAACAAGGAGCCCGAGCCGCGGACCCACCCGGCCAGCCTCTGGACCTACCGCCTCGAGCACGCCCTGGCCCGCCTGGCTGCCCGCCGGGGGAGCGCGGCCGAGGCCCAGCGCCACGTGGCCGCCGCCCGCGCCGCCCTGGACGGCGACGCCGCCATGGCCAAGGACCAGGAGCGCTACTTCCCCTACCTGGTGGGATACGTCGCCCTCTACACGGGCGACCTGGGGACCGCAGAGGCCGAGCTCACCAAGGCCGTCTCCATGAACCAGAACGATCCGTTCATGAACGCGCTCCTGGCCACGACCTTCGAGAAGCAGGGTAAGGTCGAAGAGGCCAAGTCCTTGTACGCCAAGACATTCGAGATGGCCAGGGCCCACAACCCCACGGCGGCGTTCGCCCGCCGCTTCGTGAGGCAGAAGCTGGGGATGTGAGATCGGCGCCGGCACCCCGACGCGCGCGCCGGCGAAGTGAAAGAAGGAGGCCCGGGGGCTCCGTGGTGAGCCGCCCGGGCCTCGTCGCTTCCTGCTCCGGGGGGCCCCTCCGTCCTACCCACCGTCCGCCCTCCTCAAGAACTCCATCACGGCCCGGGTGGCCGTTTCGTCTATTCCGCCGGCCACTTGCATCTGCACACCATATGTCTGCAGCAGGGCCCGGGCGACGGGGTCGTCCCGGGTCATCGAGTCGGGACGGAGGATCATGGCCCGGAGCCACGCCGGGTCCCGGGCCAGGGTGATTCCGGCGAGGTTGGGCGCGAGCTTCTCGTCACCGCGGAGCGCGTGGCACCCGGCACAGCGTGCGTCGAAGACCGTGGCGCCGAGGTCGGCGAGGGCGGGATCGATGGGGGTGTCGGCGCTTGGGAGGGGTGTGCCGGCGTAGGTGGCGAGCGCCTCGTCGAGCGCTCGCCTCTCCCCAGCGCGCACGATCCACCAGGCAGCGAGTGCGACCAGACACGCGGCGACCAGGAGGGTGACAGGCAGCGCGCTTCGGCTCCCGCCTCCCGCGGTGGATGAGGTGGACATGCCGACAAGGTAGGGAAGGGGGAAGCGGAGGCCAGACCGGCGTGTCCGGTCGCTGCCGGTGCCGGAGGGACGCGTGGCGGGCCCGGGGCACCGCCCGTAGCTTGGGTGCGCCCCCCGGAAAGAGCGCTGGAGGCGCAGGGCAACGGTCCCCGCCTTCCGAGCGTCTGATGTGCGGTTCTCGTGGCGGCGCCCCCGGGCGCCGGTGGTCGGGTGTCCCCAGGCTCGGAGTGGGCTCGCGCATGGACTTCTCCCGTCGGACCCTCAGCCTCGTCACCGTCCTCGTCGTCCTCGTAGCCCTCGCGGTGGCCGTGTGGCTGCGCCTTCCCGAGAAGCCGGCGTCGGAGGATGGAGAAGGGGCCTCCTCCGACTCGGCAGCGGTGCCCGGCGACCTCCCCGAGACATCGGGCTCGAGCCAGTTCTCCACCGACGTCCCCCAGCCGGTGACGGGCGCCGCAGTGGTGCGCGACACGCTCTGGATCCGCGTCACCGCGTCGGGACAGGCGGAGTCGCACCGGCGCGCGGAGCTCGCGGCGCAGGTGGAGGGCACGGTCACCGCCATTTCCGTGCGGGAGAACCAGAGCGTCGGCGCCGGCGCCCTCCTCCTCCTCGTGGACACCACCGAGTACGCGCTCCAGGTGGCGCAGGCCCGCGCCGACCTCCGGGCCGCCGAGGCCGAGTACCGCCAACTCGTGCTTTTCGACGACCGCATCACCGATCCGGCCGTGCGCACCGAGCGGGAGCGCATCGCGCGCAGCCGGAGCGGCCTCGACCAGAAGGAGGTGGCGCTCCGCCAGGCGGAGCTCCGCCTCCTCCGCACCCGGGTAACGGCGCCCTTCCCGGGGCGGGTGGCGGACCTGCGCGTGGTGCCCGGGGAGCACGTCACCGTCTCTTCGCCCCTCGTGACCGTGGTGGACCTGGACCCCATCAAGGTGGAGGTGCAGGTCCTGGAGGCGGAGCTCGGGTATCTGCGCGAGGGACGGCGCGCCGAAGTGCGCTTCGCCGCCTATCCCGGCGAAGTGTTCCGCGGCTCGGTCCAGACCATCAACCCGGTGGTGGACCCCCAGACGCGCACCAGCCGCGTCACCGTGCTCCTCCCCAACCCGCAGCACCGCATCAAGCCGGGGATGTACGCGGAGGTCTCCCTGGACGCTGAAGCGCTGCCGGACCGGATTCTGGTCCCCCGCGCAGCCATCCTGGAGCGGGGCGAAGGGCGCCGGCGCACCATGCTCTTCGTCTACGAGGAGCAGGACGGCCGTGGGTTGGCCAAGTGGCGCTACGTCACCACGGGGCGGGAGAACGAGACCATGGTCGAGATCCTCCCCGAGGGGGAGGGGATCGTCGAGCCGGGTGAGATCGTGCTCGTGGACGGGCACCACTACCTGGCCCACGACACGCCGGTGCGCCTGGTGGAGGACGTGGAGGCGGAGGGCGGGAGGCCGGGCCGATGAGCGCCCGGGGAGCGCCAGGGAGCGCTTCGGCCCGCGCCGCCGCGCGCCGAGGATGGGTCGTCGTCGCCCTCGCGCTCGGGGCCGCGCTGACCCTGCCGACGGGGTCGCGCGCCCAGCAGCCCGACACGCTCACGCTCACCCTGGAACGGGCGCTGGACGTGGCGCTGGGCTCCAACCCGGCGTACCGGCAGGCGGTGAACCGCTCGCGCCTGAACGGGACGGAGTGGCGCACGGCCTGGTTCGAACAGGTGCTCCCCCGAGCGCAGCTCAACCTCTTCTCCACCCAGTTCACCGGGAACCTGACCCGGCGGGCCGTGGACAACTTCGGCAACCCCATCGAGCGCCCCGAGACCGACTGGAACTACTTCTCCCAGACCAACCAGGCGCTGGACCTGACGTGGAGCATCCAGGGCGCCTCCATCTTCAACGCCCTGGACCGGCAGCGCCTGGTCAACCAGGACCGGGACGTGGCCGAGCGGCGCGCCCTCCTGGGAATGGAGGTGGCCGTGCGCCGCGCCTTCTGGGACGCGCTGGAGCAGGCCGAGCTGAGGCGCGCCGAGGAGGAACTGGTGGAGGCGCGCCGCACCGACCGCGAGGTGGCCGAGCGCCTCTTCGGCCTGGCCATGCGTACGCGCGTGGACGTGCTCAACGCCGAGCTGGCCGTGGAACAGCAGCAGCGCGCCCTGCGGCAGCAGGAGGCTGCCTACGAGAAGGCGACGCTGGCGCTCCGGACGCGCATGGGGGACGAGGATCTCCCCCCGTTCCGGTTGGCCGGCACGCCGCTCCCCGTCTTCGACCCCTCCTCGCTGAACACCGAGGCCTTGGTGGACGCGGCGCTGGACGTGAACCCGGAACTCCGCCAGGCGCAGGTGGCCGTGCGTTCCGCCGACGTGGGGCTCAAGGAGAGCAAGAGGGCGTGGTGGCCCACCCTCCTCCTGAACTTCAACCTGGCGCGCAGGGCCCAGATGTCTCGTGGCGATGCCCTCTTCGACCTCTCGTGGGACGAGGCGCTGGACCAGCGCTTCTACGTGGGCCTGCAGGTGCCCATGTTCAACGACTTCTTCCAGAACCAGCAGGGGATCGCCCGGTCGTCGGTGGAGCTGTCCAACCGCACCGAGGCGGAGCGGGAGACGCGCCTCCGGGTGAAGGAGACGGTGCGCGGCGCGCTGCTGGAGCTGGAGAGCCTGTGGGAGGGGCTACGCCTGGCCCAGCGCTCGGAGGAGATCGCCCAGGAGGCGCTCCTCCTCTCCCAGGAGGAGTACCGCATCGGGACGCGCACCTTCGGCGAGCTGCGCCAGGCCGTGGACGCGGAGGCCGAGACCCGCCGCCAGGTGATCCGGGCGCGCTACGCGTTCGTGGACGCGCTCCTCTCCCTGGAGGAGGCGGTGGGCGCCCCGGTGGAGGCCCTCGCCGCGATGGGCCGGTAGCGCCGTGTCCATCCCCGGCACCTCGACCCGGCGCCCCGTCGCCGTCTGGATGCTTTTCCTGGCGGTCATCCTCCTCGGGGGGATCGCGTTCGCGCGCCTCCCCATCGACCTCCTCCCGGACGTGAGCTTCCCCAGGCTGGTGGTCTACACGTCGTATCCCGACGTGGCGCCCGCCGAGGTCGAGCGCCTGGTCACGGAGCGCATCGAGGCCGAGTGCGCCGCGGTCCCGGGTGTGGAGCGGGTGACGTCGGTGTCCCGGGAGGGCGTGAGCCTGGTCACGCTCCGGTTCGCGTGGGGCACGGACATGGACTTCGCCATGCTCAACGTGCGCGAGCGCCTGGACAACGTCCGGGAGTCGCTCCCGGAGAGCGCCACGCGGCCCGCCATCCTCCGGGTGGACCCCGAGTCCGAGCCGGTCATGGTGCTGAGCGTGGCCGGCGGCGAGGACCTGTGGCAGACCAAGGAGTTGGCCGAGACGGTCTTCCGCCGCAGGCTCGAGCAGCTCGACGGCGTGGCCCAGGCCGCTGTCACCGGCGGGCTGGACCGGGAGATCCAGGTGGAGGTGAATCCCCGACTCCTGGACGCCTACGGGATCGCCCTCGAGCAGGTCTCCACAGCGCTGGCCCAGGCCAACGTAAGCGCGCCCGGGGGGACGATCCTCCAGGGGCGCTACCGCTACCCCCTCCGCACGCTGGGCGAATTCCTTACGGTGGAGGAGATCGCCGACGTGGTGGTGGCACGCCAGGGTGCGGGCTCCCCGGGAGCGGGAGGCGAGCCCGGCTCCGGCGGGGGCGCCCCCTCGGCCAGCGGGGCGCCGCAGGGCATCCGCCTGGTGCGCCTCCGCGACGTGGCGCGGGTGGTGGACGGGTTCGCCGACCGCGAGTCGGTGGCGCGCTACAACGGGCTGGAAGCGGTGGGGCTCCTGGTGTTCAAGGAGTCGGGGGCGAACACGGTGGGGGTGGCCGAGGCCGTGGAGGAGGTCCTGGCCCAGCTCTCCCGCGAGTACCCCTCCGTCCACGTGGAGGTGGCCTACTCCCAGGCCGGGTTCATCTCGTCCTCCATCGCCAACGTGGTGGGGAACCTGGTCTCCGGCGCCCTCCTGGCGTTCTTCGTTCTCTTCTTCTTCCTCCGCGACCCGCGCTACCCGGTGGCCATCGCCCTGGCCATCCCCATCTCGGTGATGGGGACATTCGCCCTCATGGAGGCGTTCGGCGTCTCGCTGAACATCATGAGCCTGGGTGGCCTGGCCCTGGGGGTGGGCATGCTCGGCGACAACTCCATCGTGGTGCTGGAGAATATCTTCCGGCACCGGGAGGAGCTGGGGGCCGCTCCGGCGGAGGCGGCGACGCGGGGCGCCGAGGAGGTGCAGGGGGCCATCACCTCGTCCACCCTCACCACCATCGCCGTGTTCGGGCCCATCATCTACGTGGAGGGGGTGGCGGGGGAGCTCTTCAAGGACCTGTCCCTCTCGGTGGCGTTCTCCCTCCTGGTGTCCATCCTGGTGGCTATCACGCTGCTGCCGTCCCTGGCGGCGCGCTTCGCCGGGGCGCGGCGCGGGAAAGGGGTGGGGCTCGTCGAGCCCGGCCAGGGCGGGCCGCGCCCCGGCGCGCTGGGGGCGGTGCACTGGTGGGCGGGGGCTCCTGGGCGGATCCTGGCCCGCGCGGCGCGCTTCGCCGCGGCGCTCGGCTCGGCGCTCTTCGGGTTCTGGACCCGGGGGATCGGCCGCGCCCTCTCGCGTTGGTTCACACCCCTCTTCGACGCCTTCGACCGGGGTTTTGCGCGCTTCGCCGCCTGGTACCACGGGAAGCTGGTCTGGGCGCTGGACCGACCGGGGACTGTCCTGGGTGGGGCCGTCGGGGCGCTGGTGGTGTCGGTGGTGGTGGGGCTGCTCCTGCAGCGGGACCTCCTTCCGCCCGTGGATCAGGGAGCGCTGGAGGTCCGCCTGGAACTGGCCGAGGGCACGTCCTTGGAGGCCACGTCGGAGACCGCGGCGGCGCTGGAGGCGGCGGCGCTGGCCGACCCGGACGTCTCCACGGTGTTCAGCACCGTGGGCCGCGACGTGCGCGCCTACGCTTCCGGCGAGGAGAGCACGGGGCTGAACACCGCCAGCCTGAAAGTGCTCCTGGACGGCGGCGCCGACGCCGACGACGTGGCGGCCCGCCTCCGGGCATTGGAGGCCACGGTCCCCGAGGGGACGCTGACGGTGCAGTCCGGCCAGGTCACGGCCCTGGGCGCCATGCTGGGCGGGAGCGACGCCGACATCTCCGTGCGCGTGCGCGCCGAGGACCTGGACGAGGCGTACGCCATGGCGGAGGAGATCCAGCGGCGCCTGGGCGGCGTGGCCTCGGTGGGCAATGTCCGCGTGGGCAGCGAGCGGGGGCAGCGCCAGGTGCAGGTGGAGATCGACCGGGCCGCGTGCGCCGCCTACGGCGTGGATCCCCGCGTCGTGGCCGAGACGGTGAACGGCGCCATGCGTGGTGACCGGGCCACCGAGTTCCTGGACTTCGACCGCAAGATCGCCATCGTGGTCCGCTACCCCCAGGACCTGCGCTTCTCCCGCGCCACCCTGGAGAGCCTGAAGGTGGAGGGTGTCCCCATCCGCGAGCTGGTGCGGGTGCAGGAGGCGCTGGGTCCGGCCGAGGTGCACCGGGAGGACCAGGGGCGCGTGGTATCGGTGTACGCCGACGTGGTGGAGGGAGGGCTCGACCAGGCCATCGGCGACGTGGAGCGCGCCCTCTCGGGGCTCCCCGTCTCCCGGGAGCTGCGCTGGGACGTGGGGGGCGAGAACGAGGAGATGCGCCGCTCGTTCCGCGACCTGGCCTTCGCCTTCGCGCTGGCCATCCTCTTGGTGTACATGATCCTGGCGGCGGAATTCGAGTCGTTCATCCACCCCTTCACCATCCTCATGTCGGTACCGCTGGCGCTGGTGGGGGCGCTCCTCTCCCTGGCCCTCACCGGGAACGGCATCAACACCATGAGCCTCATCGGTATGGTGATCCTGGTGGGAATCGTGGACAACGACGCCGTGGTGAAGGTGGACTTCATGGTGCAGTGCCGGCGCCGGGGGATGAGCGTGCGCGACGCCATCCTCGAGGCGGGACGGGTGCGCCTGCGCCCCATCGTCATGACCACGGTCACCACCATCCTCGGCCTGCTGCCCATGGCCGTGGGGATCGGGGAGGGCGCGGAGCTCCGCTCGCCCATGGCGATCACCGTGATCGGCGGGCTCACCGTAGCGACCGCGCTGACGCTGGTGGTGGTCCCGGTGGTCTACCAGACCATGGAGGGCGTGGCCGAGCGCGCGCGCTCGGCGCTGGGCAGGCCTGCGGTGGCCGAGGCCGGGGACTGACGTGATCCGCTTGAGCATCCGCCGCCCGGTGGCGGTGGCTATGACGTACGCTGCCGTCTCCTTCCTGGGGATCCGGGCGTGGACGGGGATCCCCATCGAGCTCCTCCCCGACACCCGGCTCCCGCGCCTCACCCTCACCGGCACCTGGCGCGGCGCCTCCCCGGAGACGGTGGAGGCGTTCCTCACCTCCCCCCTGGAGTCCGCCATCCAGCAGGTGCAGGGGGTGGAGAAGATCGTGTCGGAGTCGTACGAGGAGAACGGGATCGGCACCGCCGCCATCGAGGTCGAGTTCCAGCGCGGCACGGACATGGAGTTCGCCCGCCTGGACCTCTCGGAGCGGATCTCGGCCTTGGAGAACGAGCTCCCCGCCGAGGCCGACCGGGTGGTGGTGGAGCAGTACGTTCCCGAGGAGTTCCAGG
This sequence comes from uncultured Gemmatimonadaceae bacterium, assembly GCA_964545395.1. Taxonomy (GTDB): domain Bacteria; phylum Gemmatimonadota; class Gemmatimonadetes; order Longimicrobiales; family Gaopeijiaceae; genus SZUA-318. Next base: position 59,040 of record CAZJFX010000011.1, read on the forward strand.
AGCAGAACCGCCCTTTCCTGCGCTACACGTTCACCGGGCCCTACACGCTGGAGGCGCTCCGCCGCCACGTGGACGACGTCGTGGTGCCCGCGCTCTCCCAGGCGGAGGGCGTGGGGGTGGTGCGCGTCTTCGGCGGGCGGGAGCGCCGTCTCGAGGTGTCCCTGGACGAGCAGAAGATCGCGGCGCTCGGGCTCGATCCTTGGACGGTGCGCCGTCGCATCCAGGAGCTGGACCTGGTGCGGGAGGCGGGGGTGGTGCGGGAGGGCGACCAGGAGCGCACCATCACCATCGTGAACCGTCCCGGGAGCGCCGAGGACGTGAGGAGCGCCGTCATCTCCTCGGCGGCGGGCACCCCGGTGCGCGTGTCCGACATCGCCACCGTGCACGATACCTACGAGGAGGCCCGCTCCTACAACCGCATCGATGGCCGCCCGGCGGTGACGTTCGTGGTCACCAAGCAGGTCGGCGCCAACACCGTGCGCGCCGCCGACGCGGTGAAGGAGCGCCTGGCGGCGGTGCAGCGGCTGAGCCCGTTCGGGGCCCGGTTCATCCTGGACGACGACGAGAGCGAGGAGATCCGCGAGCAGCTCACCGATCTGAGGACGCGCGCGCTCTTCAGTCTGGGTGTGATCTTCCTGGTGCTCCTCCTCTTCCTGGGCTCGTTCCGCTCGGCTGCGCTCCTCTTCACCACCATCGGGTTCAGCGTGCTCATTGCGCTGAACTTCATCTACTTCGGCGGGATCTCGCTGAACCTGCTCACCCTCATGGGGCTGGCCATGGGGTTCGGGCTGGTGGTGGACAACGCCATCGTGGTGCTGGAGAACATCTACCGGCGTTGGCAGGGCGGGGAGGCACCGGCGCGCGCCGCCGAGGAGGGCGCCCGGGAGGTGGTGATGGCGGTGCTGGCCTCCGCGGCCACCACGCTCATCGTGTTCGTGCCCTTCGTGTACCTCCAGGGGGAGCTGCGCGTATTCTACGTGCCTCTGGCGCTGGTGGTGGTGCTCACCCAGGTGGCTTCCCTCTTCGTATCGTTCACGTTCATCCCCGCGCTGGCCTCCCGCGTGCTGCGCAAGGGAGGAGGGTGGGGGAAGCGTCGCGCCGCCCCCGGCGCGCCGGCCCGGCGGTTCTTCTACATGCGCTTCTACGCCGACGTGGTGGGGTTCAACGTCCGCCACCCGTGGACCGCCATCCTCGTCACCGCGGCCATCTTCGGCGGCTCGTACTTCCTCTTCCACCGCTATGTCACCACCTGGACCGTGTTCGGCGGCGGCTTCGGAGAGCGCACGTACATCAGCGTCTACGTGACGCTTCCCCGTGGCTCCAACCTGGACCGTACCGACCAGCTGGTGACGTTCTTCGAGGACAAGCTCGCGGACATGCCCGAGGTGGAGCAGTACACGGCCACCGTGTACGAGAGCCGGGCCTACATGGAGATCACGTTCCCCGACTCCCTGGAGAGCACCCAGGTCCCGGTGGCCATCAAGGAGCAGATGTTCGCCTACTCCCACTCCTTCACCGGCGCCGAGGTGCGGGTGTACGGGTATGGCCCGTCGTTCTACGGAGGAGGGAGCAGCCCGCCCAATTACGCCATCTCGGTGCTGGGCTACAACTACGAGCGGGTGCGCGACATCGCCGAGGACATCGGGACGCGCCTGACCCGGCTCCCCCGCATCCAGGAGGTGGACACCAACGCCTCTTCGCGCCGCTTCACCCGGGACAAGGCGTCGGAGTATGTCGTGACGATCCACCGGGACCGCCTCGCCCGCCACGGCATGACCGTGGAGGGGCTGGTCGGCCGTCTCGCTGCCGCGGTGGGCGGTAACGCCCGGCTGGGCTACCTGAAGCTGGGCGGGGAGGAGGTCCAGTACCAGGTCAAGCTCGAGGCCAACGAGGACATGGACGTCCTCGCGCTCACGGAAACGCTGGTGGACACCCCCGACGGACAGCGTATCCGCCTGGGTGAGGTGGTGAGCGTGGCCCCCCGGGAAATCCTCTCCCGCATCCGGCGGGAGAACCAGCAGTACGAGCGCACCGTGGCCTACGAGTTCCGCGGGCCGCAGAAGCTGGGCGACGTGTTCCACGAGCGCATCATTGCCGCCACCCAGGTCCCCCCGGGCTACACCGTCGAGAAGGGGGACACGGGGTGGTGGGTGGACACCGAGGAGCAGCAGCAGATCTGGCTCGTCATCGCCGTGGCGCTGGTGCTGGTCTACATGGTGACGGCGGCGACGTTCGAGTCGCTGATCCAGCCGTTCTGCGTGATCCTCACGGTGCCCATGGCCCTCATCGGCGTCTTCCTGATCTTCTACTACACCGGCGCCGCGTTCACCCGCGAGGCGTACATCGGCGTCATCATGATGTTCGGGATCGTGGTGAACAACGCCATCCTGCTGGTGGACCACGTGAACGGCGTGCGCCGCCGGGAGCCGGAGCTGGGCTTCGACGAGGCGGTGGTGAAGGGGACGCTGGAGCGGGTGCGCCCCATTCTCATGACCACGGTGACCACGGTGCTGGGGCTGGTGCCTCTGGTGGTCTTCGGCGAGGGGGCGGGATCCAGGATCTGGGACGCGCTGGCGCTCGTCCTCATGGGAGGGCTCCTGTCGTCCACCCTCTTCGTGCTGACCCTCACCCCCGCCGTCTACGGCCTGATGGCGCGCCCCCGCCTCACGCGGGAGGCGGCGCCGAAGCCCGCCCCGTCGCCACAACCAGCATGAGCGCCATGACCACCGCGGAGGTGAGGCACCACGCGCACGTGGCGCCGATGACGAAGGGCTCGAGGAAGGTCAGGTAGGCCGAGAAGGCCGTCCCCAGGAGCGTCATGGCCCATGCAGCCGTCCACGCGAGGTGGCGGAGCCGCTCCGCGCCCCAGGTGGCCACGAACCATGCGGCCGCCAGCGCCGCGTAGCCCGCCAGCCCCAGGACGCCGATGGGAAGGACCCCGAAGAGGCGCGCCCACTCGCTCTGCTGCACGGTGTTGCAGTCGCCCACGGGCCCGCACACCGCCGTGGTGCCGGTGACCTCGACGAAGGAGAGGTAGGCGGCGACCACCGTGCCCACCACGGCCAGGGCGGGGAAGAGCCACGCCGGCAGTCCCGGCGCCCGGACGCCGGGGCGCACCATGACGGTGAGCGACCAGGCCAGTACGGCCAGGAGTCCCAGGAGGACGGCAACGGACATCCCGTTGCCTACCGGGTCCTGGAGGAAGAGGGCCCAGGGGCCGGGCCGCTCGATGGAGACGGCGGTGTCTCCGGTGAAGAGCGGCGACATCCCCGCGCGAGGGCCTCTCGGGATCGCGCCTCCGGACGGATCGCTCTCGCTCGGAAGGACGGCCGGCGGGCTCGCCGGTTCCACCGGGGTGGTGGTGGAGGGGCTCGTCTGCTCCGCCGGGGAGATGGCCAGCGGGTTCCGGCGCTCCCCCGAGGCCGTGTCCGGGGCACCCGCTGCCGCGGGCTCTCCGGGGGCCGCGGCCTGCGCCGTGGGGGCCGCCCCGGGGGCACCCGCCGTGTCCCCGGCACCGGTCGCCGTCGGGGGCGCCGAGGGCTGGGCGCCGCCGGCGGGTGGCCCACCCTGGGGCGCCGTATCCCGGGGCGCCTGCGGGCTCTCGGCAGGGGGCGCGGGTGTCGGGTGCTGTATCAGGAGCCCCTGCGCCGCCAACGCCTGTCGGATCGCATTCACGGGCGGCCAATCGATCCCCCCCGCGGCGATGCCTCGCTCCACGATTCCCGGGAACTGGTCGGGGATCTCGTAGGAGCCCACCAGGACGGTGTTGCCCACCACCAGTGCGGGCACGCCCAGGCGTTCGTTGGGGATGGCGAAGTGGAGGACCACCGCTTCGTAGAGGGTGGACCCCAACGGGGTGCTCGCGTCCACGCCCACGATGACCAGCCGGCTTCCGTACTTCTGCCTCAGGGGGGGGAGGTCCTGGTTGATGACCTGGTGGCAGTGGGGGCAGGTGGGCGAGTAGAAGATGATGGCGTTCACCACCGGCTCCTCAGCCTGCCCGGAGAGGGGGGCGGCGAGGAGAAGAGCCCACGATGCCAGGATGCCGGAGAGCACGAGCATGAGGTTCCGCGTTGAGGGTCCCGAAGGTACAGCGCCCGGAATCTAGTCGAATTCGCTATTTTTTCAGGTTATGGCAGGCTCCTCGACAGGGGGGCTGCCCGAAGCGCCCCTGAGCGCACCCCCAACCCTCCGCCGAGCATGCCCGACGTCAAGCCCACCCGTCCTGCGGGGACCGACTTCATCCGGCAGATCGTGGCTGCCCACATGGCCGAGGGACGCTACCCGAGCCCGGTGACCCGCTTCCCGCCCGAGCCGAACGGGTACCTCCACATCGGACACGTGAAGTCCAACTGCCTCAACTTCGGGATCGCCCAGGAGTTCGGGGGGCGCTGTCACCTCCGCTTCGACGACACGAACCCGGAGACGGAGGAGGTGGAGTACGTCGAGTCCATCAAGGACGATGTGCGCTGGCTGGGGTTCGACTGGGGCGAGCACCTCTACTTCGCCTCGGACTACTTCGAGCGCATGTACGAGTGCGCCGAGATCCTTGTCAACAAGGGACTCGCGTACGTGGACGACGCCTCGGAGGAGGAGATCAGCGAGAGCCGGGGCACGGTGACCCGCCCGGGCACGCCCACGCCCGGCCGCTCGCGTACCGTGGAGGAGAACCTGGGCCTCTTCCGCCGCATGCGCGCAGGCGAGTTCCCCGACGGCTCCAAGGTGCTGCGGGCCAAGATCGACCTGGCATCGCCCAACATGCTCATGCGCGACCCGGTGCTCTACCGGATCCGCCATGCGCATCATTACCGCAGGGGGGACGCCTGGTGCATCTACCCCCTGTACGACTATGCCCACTGCCTGGAGGACGCCTTCGAGGGCGTTACCCACTCCATCTGCACCCTGGAGTTCGAGAACAACCGGGAAATCTACGACTGGCTCCTGGACAACATCGGGTTCGACGAGCCCCGGACCCACCAGTACGAGTTCGCACGGCTGGAGCTCGAGTACACGGTCCTCTCCAAGCGCAAGTTCATCCGCCTGGTGAAGGAGAGGCACGTGGCGGGGTGGGACGATCCCCGCATGCCCACGGTGGCGGGGCTGCGCCGCCGGGGCGTCCCTCCGGAGGCGCTGCGCTACTTCGCAGACATCATCGGCGTGGCCAAGGCCAACTCCCGGGTGGACATCGGCAAGCTCGACCACGCCATCCGTGAAACCCTGAACCCGGTGGCGCCCAGGGTGATGGCGGTCCTGGAGCCACTCCGGGTGGTGCTCACCAACTGGCGCGAGGGGGAGGTGGAAGAACTGGACGCACCATACTTTCCCCACGACGTGCCCAGGGAGGGATCGCGGGCGGTCCCGTTCGCGAGGGAGCTCTGGATCGAGCGCTCCGACTTCTCCGAGGCTCCGCCCAAGGGGTTCCGGCGCCTCGTTCCCGGAGGAGAGGTGCGCCTGCGTTACGCCTACGTCATCCGTTGCGACGAGGTGGTGAAGGACGCCGCGGGGAATGTGGTGGAGCTCCGGTGCAGCTACGACCTGGCCACCCGGAGCGGGAGCGGGGACGGTCGAAAGGGAATCGGCACCATCCACTGGGTGTCGGCGCGTCATGCACTGGAGGCCGAGGTGCGGCTCTACGACCGCCTCTTCCTCGTGCCCGACCCCGACGACGTCCCCGAGGGAGGCGACTTCGTCGATCACCTGAACCCCGGCTCGCTCCGCGTCCTGCAGGGAGCCAAGGTGGAGCCCTCGGTGGCGGCGGACCACCCGGCTACGCGCTACCAGTTCGAGCGCACCGGCTACTTCTGGCGCGATCCCGTGGACGGGGCGGGCGAGCGCCTGGTCTTCAACCGGATGATCACGCTGAAGGATACCTGGGCGAAGCAGGCCGGAGCCCCGGAGAAGGGTGCGGCCGCCCGCCAGGCCCCGCCTCGGAAGGCGACTGGCGTCCGGGACGCCACAAGTGCCGCGCCCGGGAGGTCCGCCGCGGACAAGCCGCGCGTCAGCGACGTGCGGGCGGGGAAGCGCCGGGCCGACGCCGAGCTGGCGCGCCGCATGGAGCGCTACACCCGGGAGCTGGGGCTCTCCGCCGAGGACGCGGACATCCTCAGCGGCTCCCGGGGCGTCTCGGACTTCTTCGAGGGGGCCCTGGCCGAGCACGGGGATGCCGCCGCGGTGGCGGGATGGGTGGTGAACGACCTCCCTTCGGTGCTGGGCCGACGGTCGCTGGACGCGCTCCCCTTCGACGGCAGGGGGCTGGGCGTGCTGGCGCGCCTGGTGGGCGAGGGGAGGATCTCCCGGCGCGCCGCCAAGGACGTCCTGGCCCACATGGCGGAGAAGGGTGGCGACCCGGAGGACATCATGGGCCGCCTCGGCCTGGAGAGGGTGGACGACTACGGCGCGCTGGAGGCGGCGGTGGACGCGGCGCTGGCGCGCTGGCCCGAGAAGGTGGTCGAGTACCGGGGCGGGCGCGCCAACCTCATGGGGCTCTTCGTCGGCGAGGTCATGAAGGCCACCAAGGGAGCCGCCGACCCGAAGGCCGTGAAGGACCTCCTCGCCCGCAAGCTGGGAGCCCGAGCATGACGGTGCGCGTACGCTTCGCGCCTTCCCCGACGGGGTACCTGCACGTGGGAGGCGCCCGCACGGCGCTCTTCAATTGGCTTCTAGCCCGCAAGGAAGGCGGCGTCTTCGTCCTGCGCATCGAGGACACGGACCAGTTGCGCAACCGCGACGAGCACGTCCGGGCCATTCTCCACGGCCTCACCTGGCTGGGGCTGGATTGGGACGAGGGTCCGTTCTTCCAGAGCGAGGGCGTGGAGCGGCACAAGGCCGACGCGCTCCGGCTCCTGGTGGAGGGGAAGGCGTACCGGGACTTCTCCAACTCCGAGGAGGTGAAGGCCGAGGCGGAGGCCCGGGGCGTGCACCCGAGCCGTGTGGCCAGGGAGAAGGCCGACGCCCTGGGCCAGGCGGAGTCGGATCGCCGGGCGGAGGTGGGGGAGCCCTTCGCCGTCCGCTTCCGGGTGCCCGACGGGGAGACCCGCTTCGAGGACCTGGTCCACGGCGACATGCGCTTCGCCAACGAGGACATCGACGACCTGGTGATCCTGCGCAGCGACGGCACGCCCGTGTACAACCTGGCGGTGGTGTCCGACGACCACGTCATGGGGATCACCCACGTCATCCGCGGCGACGACCACCTCTCCAACACGCCGAAGCAGGCGCTGCTGTACCGCGCGCTGGGGTACCCCGAGCCGCGTTTCGGGCACGTCCCCCTCATCCTGGGCTCCGACGGGAAGCGTCTCTCCAAGCGCCACGGCGCCACTGCCGTGGGGGACTACGAGAGCCAGGGGATCCTCCCCGAGGCCATGGTCAACTTCCTCGCGTTCCTGGGTTGGAACCCCGGCGACGAGCGGGAGGTCATGGGCCGCGACGAGCTCGTGGAGGCGTTCACGCCCGAGCGCATCCTCATGAAGGGCTCCGTGTTCGACCTGGAGAAGCTGGCCTGGCTCAACGGGCGTCACCTGGCGGCGGCGGACACGGCGCGCCTCCTCCCCATGGTCCGCGGACGCCTGGCCGGCGCCCGGGGCGATGCGGCGGAGCGCGTGGCCGACGACGCGTGGATGTTCCGGGTCGTGGACCTGCTCAAGATCCGCGCTCGCACCGTAGACGAGATCGCATCCCAGGCGCAGCCGTACGTGGAGGACGCCCTCGTCTTCGACGAGGACGCGGTGGCCAAGCATTGGGCGAAGGACGCAGTCGGGGTGGCGGAACGCCTCGGAGCCATCGCGGGCAAGCTGCGCGAGACGGAATGGACGGAGGCCGCGCTGGAGGAGGAGGTGCGCACGCTCGCCGCGAGTCTGGGCGTGGGCGCGGGCAAGCTCATCCATCCACTCCGCGTGGCCCTCACGGGCCAGTCCGCCAGCCCGGGGATCTTCGAGGTGCTGATCCTCCTGGGGCGCGAACGCGCCCTGGAGCGGGTCGAGGCGGCCCTGGCCAAGGTGCGCGAGATACACGAAACCCTTTCTTGACACTGCTTCGACGCGCACATTAGGATACCCATCGCGCCGGATGTTTCCGGCCGGACACATGCTCCGAAAGGGAACCCGTTGGCCCGCTCCGAACCCACCGCGCTTCGCGACGTCTCCACCCCGGTAGGGCGACGGGTCCATGAAGCCGGGGCCCAGCCGCTCACGGAGATCGAGAAGAAGATCCTGGAGTTCATGGTCCAGTATCTGCGCGCGAACACGTACCAGCCTTCCATCCGGGAGATCGGGGAGCGGTTCGGGGTCAAGAGCACCAAGACGGTGTCGGAGCACCTGCAGGCGCTGGCCGACAAGGGGTATCTGGAGCGTGATCCATCCCGCTCCAGGGGCGTGAAGATCCTCGGCATGGATCTGAGCGCGCAGACGGTGTCGCTCCCCTGCTACCTCGAGGTTCCCCGCGGCCGCGGGGAGAAGGCCGATGCATACCTCTCCATCGACCGCCGCCTGGGCGGCGAGCGGGGGGGCTTTTTCGTCCGGGCGGGGACCGCCGATCTGGCCGTGCTGGGTATCCAGGAGGGCGACTACGTTCTGGTGGAGCCGGCCACGCTGACCGACGCGGCGGACGGGACGGTGGTGGTCGTCCAGGTGGGCAACGGCTCCTGGTTCCACCGCCTGACGCGCAACGGCACGGGGATCCGCCTGGAATCGCTGCGCCCGGGTGGCGAGAAGGTCGTGGTGGAGGAAGGCCAGCGGCTCCATCTCCTGGGGCGGGTGACGGCCTTCTACCGGCGCATGGAGGACAGCGCCGGCGGACTCAACCTCACCCACCACTGAGCCCGTGGGGTCCGTGACCACCGCGGCGCCCCATCCTCCTCTCTCGACCCTCCCCCCGGAGTCTTCCGATCCCCTCTGGATGGCGCGTGCCCTGGAGCTCGCGCGAGCCGCCTCGGTCCGGGGGGAAGTTCCGGTGGGCGCCGTCCTCGTGCGTGACGGCAGGCTGGTGGCCGAGGCCCACAACCGTACCATGTCCGACGCCGACCCCACCGGCCACGCCGAGCTGCGGGCCATCCGGGCGGCGGCCCTGGCCCAGGGCGACTTCAGGCTCGAGGAGTGCACCCTCTACGTCACCCTGGAGCCCTGCGCCATGTGCTGTGGGGCCATCCTTCTCGCCCGCGTGCCCCGGGTGGTGTACGGCGCCTCCGACCCCAAGGCCGGGATGGCGGGGAGCCTGGGGAACCTGCTCCAGGACCCACGCCTGAACCACCGGTGCATGGTCACCACGGGCGTGCTGGAGGCCGCCGCAGGGGAGTTGCTCCGAGGATTCTTCCGGGAGCGGCGTGGATGAAGGCACGCGCCGTGTTCTTCGCCGTGCTCGCCGTCTCCTGGGCCTGCACGCTGGTCGCCGTCCGTCCCGAGGAGCCGGCGCCCGCGGGGCGCGTGGCTCGCGGTGACACCGCGCTCGCCCGAGGGGCGGAGGGGAGGCGTGTGGGAGCCGAGGCCGGCCCCACCCGGCGCTACAAGGAAGTCCGGGCGGTCTGGGTCGTGCGCAGCACCCTCACCGGGCAGGAGCGGGTCCGCCGTATGGTGGCCGACGCCGACGAGGCCGGCTTCAACACGCTGCTCGTCCAGGTCCGGGGCCGGGGCGACGCGTACTACGCGTCACGGTGGGAGCCCCGGGGCGAGACGGTGGAGGATCCTGGGTTCGACGCGTTGGAGCTGACCCTCGAGGAGGCCCACCGGCGGGGGATCGCGGTGCACGCCTGGGTCAACACGCACCTGGTCTGGAGCGGGCCGCGGCTCCCGGTGAGCCCTGAGCATCTGGTGAACGAACACCCCGACTGGCTGGGGGTGCCGCGCGCGCTGGCCCGGGAGCTGTGGGGTGTGGACCCCCACGACCCGCGTTTGGTGCGTGCGCTCCGCGGCTACGCCGCGGACAACCCGGAGACGGTGGAGGGAATCTACACCAGTCCCTCCCACCCCGGCGTGCAGGAACGCCTCTACAACGTGTGGATGGACCTGGCCGGGCGGTACGAACTGGATGGGATCCACTTCGACTACGTGCGCTTCCCGTCCGGAGACTTCGACTACAGCCGGGGGGCGCTGGACCGGTTCCGGAGCTGGGTGGCGCCCCGGCTCTCCCCGGAGCGCCTCCGGGAGCTGGACGATGCGTACCGCCGCAACCCCTTCGCCTTCACCGACGCCCTCCCGGGCCCCTGGGGGGAGTTCCGCCGGGCGCAGATCACCAGGCTGGTGGAGCGCATCTACACCGGCGTGAAGGCCCGGCGTCCGGACGTGGTGGTATCGGCGGCGGTGTTCGCCAACGTGGACGATGCCTACTCGGCCCGCTTCCAGGATTGGCGGGAGTGGCTGGACCAGGGGATCGTGGATGTGGTGGTCCCTATGGCGTACACCCCTGAGAACGGCCTCTTCGCCTCGCAGATCCGCGAGGCCGCGGTCTCGGCGGGGCGCCAGGACCGGGTCTGGGCCGGGATCGGGGCGTACCAGAACGGGCTGGCCGGGACGTTGGACAAGATCGACCTGGCTCGGCGCGAGGGCGTGGGCGGCCTCGTCCTCTTCTCCTACGACTGGGCGGCGATGGAGGCCCCCGGGAGCGGGATCCCGGACTTCCTCCGCAGGGTGGGCGAGGCCCGCTTCGGGGGGCGATGAGGGGCCTCCCGCGGAGGGCCGGAAGTGCCCTAAGGAAGGCAATTGACCCTGTCTGGAGCGCCCGCTACGTTCGCTCCGCCACCCGCCGTCTCCACACGGAAGACACGAGATGAGCACCGAACGCATCCCCGTTATGGACGACACCGCGGTCCGCAGGGCCGTGGCCCGAATGGCCCGGGAGATCGTGGAGAAGGTCGGCGGGACCCAAGACCTCGCGGTCATGGGCATCCACCGCCGCGGCATCCAGATCGCCCACCTCCTGCGCAGCGAGATCGAGTCCGCCGAGGCGGTCCACATTCCCTCCGGATCCATCGACATCTCCCTGTACCGGGACGATCTGGAGGCCATCGGCCCACGCCCCATCGTGGGGGGCTCCGAGCTCCCCCCGTCGGGCATCGACGGGAAGACCATCGTCCTCGTGGACGACGTGCAGCACACCGGGCGCACGGCCCGTGCCGCCCTGAACGAACTCATGGATTGGGGGCGCCCGGACCGCATCCTCCTGTGCGTGCTGGTGGATCGGGGCGGGCGTGAGCTTCCCATCCAGCCCGACATCGTGGGGCGGAACGTGGAGGTTCTCGAGAACCATCAGAGCGTGGAGGTCCTGGTCCCCGAGCTGGACGGGCGTCTCGGCGTGGACCTCGTCATCACCTACCCGGAGGCCTCGTGAACCAGACGGCACCGGCCCTCGGCAAGGACCTGATCGGGCTCGAACCTCTTTCCAGGGAGCAGATCCTCGCCATTCTGGACACGGCCGAGCCCTTCAAGGAGATCTCCGAGCGCCGGATCAAGAAGGTCCCGGTGCTGCGGGGCAAGACCATCGTCAACCTCTTTTTCGAGGCGTCCACCCGCACCCGGGTGTCCTTTGAGTTCGCCGAGAACCGGCTCTCCGCGGACACGGTGAACATCGCCGCCGCACAGTCCTCGGTATCCAAGGGCGAGACCCTGGTGGACACGGCGCGGAATCTGGAGGCCATGCGCATCGACATGGTGGTCATGCGCCACGGTTCCTCCGGCGCCGCGCGATTCCTCGCCGAGCGCATCCCGTCGAACGTCGTCAACGCCGGAGACGGCTCCCACGAGCACCCGACCCAGGGACTCCTGGACATGCTCACGATCCGCGACCACATGGGGCGCATCGAGGGGCTCAAGGTGTGCATCGTGGGCGATGTCCTCCACTCGCGGGTGGCCCGCTCCAACATCTTCGGGCTCCTCAAGCTCGGGGCGCAGGTGGCGGTGTGCGGGCCGCCCACGCTCGTGCCCCGCAACGTCTGCTCCCTGGGCGTGGAGGTCTTCACCCGGGTGGAAGACGCCATCCAGTGGGCCGATGTCCTGAACATCCTCCGCCTCCAGCTCGAGCGCATGGAGGCCGGGTACGTGCCCTCGCTCCGGGAATACAACCGCATCTGGGGGATCAGCCGCGCGCGCCTGGAGAAGGCTCCCGGGGACATCCTGGTCCTGCACCCGGGGCCCATGAACCGGGGCGTGGAGATCGACTCGGACGTGGCCGATGGCCCCCAGTCGGTGATCCTCAACCAGGTCACCAACGGGGTCGCGGTGCGCATGGCCGTCCTCTACCTCCTGGCGGGCGGCCAGCCCGAGAGGGCCGAGGCGGCCAAGCAGGGAGGTGAGGCATGAGCGTCAAGATCCTGCTCCGGGGCGGGAGGGTGGTGGATCCCTCCCAGCAGATGGACGCCGTCGCGGACGTGCTCGTCATGGACGGGGAGGTGGCGCAGGTGGGGAAGGACCTGGCAGGGCCGGAGGATGCCAAGGTCCTCGAGTGCGCGGGGTTGGTGGTGACGCCCGGGCTCATCGACGTCCACGTGCACCTCCGCGAGCCCGGTGGCGAGCACAAGGAGACCATCGCCAGCGGGGCCCGGGCTGCTGCCGCAGGCGGGTTCACCGCCGTGTGCGCCATGCCCAACACGGAGCCCCCCATCGACGATCCCGCCGCGGTGGGCTTCGTCGCCGCCGAGGGAAGGCGCGCGGGAGCCGCCCGGGTCTACCCGGTGGGGTGCATCTCCTCCGGCCGGAAGGGCGAGCGGCTGGCTCTGGTGGGCGAGATGGTGGAAGCGGGGGCGGTGGCCATCACCGACGACGGCAGCCCGGTGATGAACTCGGGGCTCATGCGCCTGGCGCTCCTGTACGCGCAGGCGTTCGACATCCCGGTGGTGGACCACCCGGAGGACCTCAGCCTCTCCGGGAAGGGCCACATGAACGCCGGGCTGGTGGCTACGCGCCTCGGGCTCCCGGGGAAACCCAACGCCGCCGAGGACATCCACATCGTCCGGGACCTCCTCCTCGCCGAGCTCACCGGCGGGCACATCCACCTGCAGCACGTGTCCACGAGCTTCGGGGTGGAGAGCATCCGCCAGGCGAAGGCCCGGGGCGTTCGGGTCAGCGCCGAGGCGACCCCCCACCACCTCATCCTCACCGAGGAGGCGGTGGAGGGGTACCGCACCGAGGCGAAGATGAACCCTCCGCTCCGGACCGCCGGGGACCGGGACGCCGTGCGCGCCGGCCTGGCCGACGGGACGCTGGACACGCTGGCCACCGACCACGCTCCGCACCACTACGACGAGAAGGAGGCGGCCTTCACCGACGCCCCCAACGGGATCGTGGGGCTGGAGACGGCGCTGGGGCTCATCCTCACGCACGCGGTGGGCGGAGGAATCATCGATCTCCCCACCATGGTGGAGCGCATGAGCTGCACACCGGCGAGGACGTTCCACCTCCCCGGGGGCACGCTGGCGCCGGGGTCGGTGGGCGACGTGACCGCGTTCGACCCGGAGGCCGAGTGGACCGTGGATCCGGCCCGCTTCCACTCGAAGAGCCGGAACACCCCCTTCGGAGGGTGGAAGCTCAAAGGCGTCGTGCGCTGGACCGTGGTGCGCGGAAAGGTGGTTTTCGAGGGGTGACGTAGGCACCGTGGGGTGCCTCGCAGGGACGCCCGGGGGCAAAAGAGAGACCCGGCGGGGCGGGGTGCCCGGCCGGGTCTCTGGCGCTTCTCCTGCTCGTGCGTGCTTACGCCGAGAGCTTCCCCACGTGCTTCATGAGTTGGCTCTTGAGCCGCGCCGCGGCGTTGGGAGCGACCAGGCGGCGGGTGGCGGCGCGGTCGAGCACGGCCTGTGCCTCGAGGAGCCTGGCCTTGCCTTCGTCGGCCGTGGTAGCCGCGCGGACGCGCTTGATGGCGGTGCGGATCTTGGAGCGCTCGGCCCGGTTCTTGAGTCGGGCGGCGCGGGAGAGCTCCATGCGCTTCTTGGCACTCTTGATGTTCGGCATGCTACGCTCGTGGCGCGGAGAAAGCGGGGTTACGGCCTGGAAAGCCAACAAAGCTAGGAACGGACGGCTCCGGGATCAATCCCCGCGCCTTCCCGGCAGCGATTTCGGAACGGGAGGCTGGCGGAGTGGGAGCGGGGCGCGGGCAGG
>CAZJFX010000012.1:0-69435 GCA_964545395.1 uncultured Gemmatimonadaceae bacterium
TGTCAGTGGAAGGCTTCGCTCGAAGGCGAAGTTTTCGATTGCGTGGGGGGAGTCAACGCGAGGCCCTGAGGCAACCGCGATGCGTCGGATCTGCCGAGGGCGACCATGAAGGGCATGCTCCGCTTGACGACCATCAGATGGCGATGACCGACACGATCTTCCCCAGCGCCTCGAAGTCCGAGGGATTCCGGGTGTAGAGTGGGAGCCCGTTGGCGGCCGCGGTGGAGGCGATGAGCAGGTCGGCGAGACGGGCTCGGGGGGACTGCCCGGCCGCGCGGACGGCGGCGAAGACCCGGCCGTACATGCGAGCGGCCTCGCCGTCGAAGGCGATGGGGTCCCAGGTGGCCGCCGCCCATTGCAGCCGGTCCTGGCGGCGCGCCCGCTCTTCGGCGTCCGTCGTGGCGTGCGGGCCGGCGGCCAGCTCGGTCATGGTCACGGCGGAGATGGCCGATTCGTCAGGAAGGAGGGCCGGGTCGAGGACGTCGTGGTCGATGACCACGGACGTGTCCAGGAGCCCTCTCGTCGGCTCAGGCATCGACGGACTGGTCCACCACGGCGTCCGTGTCGGAACGGAACCGCCCGGCGTCGATGCGGGGAGCCCGGAGGCCGGCGTCCGCGATAACCACTCTGGGCACGAAGCGGCGCGGCTCGATGGGTCTCATCTCGGCGACGGGGACGCCGTTGCGGGTCACGATGATGACCTGGCCCGCCTGCACCTCCCGCAGCACCGCTGCGGAGTCGTTGCGCATCTCGCGCTGTGTGATGGTTCTTCCCATGCGGTCATGGTAGCATTTGTAGCACCTTGTGTCAAATGGGTCACCGTACGGTCCGGTGCCGGGCCGGAGGCGCGCGCCGGGCTCAGGGAAATCGCATCTATCTCCCCGGCCCCAGGAGCACGGCGTTCATGAAGAGGAGCTCGGTGGTCTCGGCGTACGCCCGGTAGGTGGGATCCTCGGCGAAGGCCACCAGCTGTCCTCGCCCCACGGGCTGGTGGATGAGGAACGCCTTGCTGGCGAGTTGGGGCCGGGCGTCGTCCCAGACGATCCCGGAAAGGACCAGGTCGTCCTCTTCCGCGTAGCGGCCCACGTTCGTTCCCATGTCCAGGGTGATGGGGGAGAATATGCGGCTCCCCTCCACCATGGCGCCGATGTCCCCATCCGTCCCTGCCGAGAGCCAGTGGTCGGTGTCCAGGAGCACGCGCACGATGGCCCCGGGGGTCTCCTCCGGCGCCTCGTCGGCGGGGGCGATGGCGTCCAGCCAGTCCACGGGCTGCTCCGGGGCCTTCTTCGCCGGGGCCGGGGTCCCCTCGGGGCGTCCGCCGCGCCGCTCGGCCTTGGTGGCCAGGAGCCCGGCGTGACTCGCCCACGCCGTGGATCCTGCCATGGTCACCACCGTGCCCCCGTCCTGCATCCATGCCTGCAGGCGCGCCACCATGGGTTGGCCCACCACGCTTCCGTAGCTCCCGCTGGGGAAGACGATGACGTCGTAGTCCGATAGCACCGCACGGCCCAGCGTGGCGGCGCGCACCGCCGACACCCGCTGGCCGTAGCGCCGCTCCAGGACGTAGCGTGCCCAACCCGCCGACAGGGACGAGGACGGCTGGTCCCAGACCAGGAGGACGCGGGGTGGACGGAGCGCTCGGTTTCCGCCGCTCCCCAGGCTCGTGCCCTCGCGCACGTACGAGTCGTCCACGGGGACGACCTCGGCACCGTGCTTCGCGGCGATGGAGGCCAGTCGCAGGGCCAGGTTCTCGGCGTTCTCGGACGTGCGCACGATGGCCGTGCCCACGCCGAACTCGCGCCCGCCGAGGGTGAACTTCCCGTTGGACATGCGCACTCGGATCCCGGAGCGGAGCGCCTCCGCCACCGCGGCGGCGCCGTTGCTGTTCCAGGGGATGAGGTACCCGACCTCGGCCTCGGGGAGGCTCATGGCGTCGCGCAGCGCCCGCGTCCCGCGCATGGGCTCCGCGCTCGCCCCGGTGGGGCGCACGGCCAGGAGGAGCTCCACGTCCCAGAGGAGGGGGAGACTCCAGGCGGTGACGTCGTAGATCTGGTCCCGCTGGCGGTTGGCCCGGCGCTCCACCTGCAGGGCGACGAAGTCCTCGTCCATGGGGGTGTGCCGGTCCAGGAGGTTCCGGGCCAGGCGGTGGGCCGGCTGGTCCATGGGCACGATGTACGTGCCCCGCGCGGGGAGCGTGCGGCCGCCCACCTGGACGGGGCCCGTGGCCCGGGACACCTCGATGCCGTTGGCCACCAGCGTCTCGGCGAGGCGTGCCGCCATCCCCGGGTCGTGGGAGGAGTGGAGCACGTACTCCCGGGGGCCGGCCTGTCCCATGGCCACGGCGCTCCGGCGGAACTCCAGGAACGAGCGCAGGATGCGCTCCCGGTTCTCCGCTGCGGCGCGCAGGGTGGCCATGGCTGCCGTGAAGTGGCGCAGGACCCCGTCGCCGTAGGTCAGGAGGTCTCCGTCGGAGCGGCGGTACACCAGGCCGCGTGCGGACGCCATCTCGTAGGTCGCACCGATGGCGCCCTGGGCCATGGGCCAGGACACGCCGTACCCCGGATAGAACGCGTCGTAGGTGTC
This sequence comes from uncultured Gemmatimonadaceae bacterium, assembly GCA_964545395.1. Classification (GTDB taxonomy): domain Bacteria; phylum Gemmatimonadota; class Gemmatimonadetes; order Longimicrobiales; family Gaopeijiaceae; genus SZUA-318. The sequence continues at coordinate 2,584 of CAZJFX010000012.1, forward strand.
ACGGTTGAAGTAGGCGAAGCCCCGCTCGTCGAACGCGCCGGCCATGGCCTGGCCCAGCAAGTCGTTCAGGGCGCGCTGCTCGTCGGTGGTCCACGTGTTGCCGGGGACGGCGTTGGGCGGGAAGTAGTAGGTGGAGTTCCCGCCCATCTCGTGGAGGTCGGAGACGATGTGGGGCATGAAGCCCAGGAGCGCCGCCACGCGCCCCTGGGTCTCGGGCTGGGTCTGGGCGAACCAGTCCCGGTTCAGGTCGAAGAGGTAATGGTTCCCTCTCCCGCCCGGCCACGGCTCGTTACGCTCGGCGGCCAGGGGATCGGCATCGGGCCAGCGCGCGGCCCCCAGTTGGTTCTGGAAGAGGAAGCGGGCGCGCCCGTCGGGGTTCTGCAGGGGGTCGATGAGGACCAAGGATTCCCGGAGGATGAGATCCACCGTGGAGTCGCCGCGGGCCGCCAGGAGATGGTATGCCTCGGCCATGGCGGCGCCCCCGCCGCTGAGCTCGCTTCCGTGGATGTTGTGGATCATCGCCGACACCACGGGGAGCTCCCGGAGCAAGCGCTCGGCCTCGGCGGGCTCCAGGCCCCGGGGGTCGGCCAGCCGCCTCAGCTCCGCCTTCACGTCCTCCAGGCGGGCCATCCGCTCCGGCGAGCCGATGACGAGCAGGACCATGGCCCGCCCCTCCCAGCTCTTCCCCAGATCGAGGAGGCGCGTCCGTTCCGGCGCGGCATGGGCCAGCGCCTGTAAGTACCCGACGATCTGCTCGGGCCAGGAGAGGGCCTCGGTGATCCCGTGTCCCGCCACCTGCTCCAGCGTGGGGATGGAGGGGTCGTACTGCGTGCCCGGCGCGAGCGGTGGGGTGGGGGGGACCTGGAGGAGGAGGGCGAAGGCAAGGGAGGTGAGCATGGGAGATCTCGGCGTGATGCGAAGGGGCTGTCCCCGTCTGGTGGCGACCCCGCCAACTTAGCTCGCGCGTCGAAGCTCGGCAGGGGGCGCGGCCACCTCGATCGAGTCCCTCCCGCTCCAGCCCGGCGCTGTTGCGCTGCTCGGGGTATCCGCTCCCCGCCGTTCTGCTACTTTGTAACTCCGCCAGAAGGCACCTCCACCCCAAGCGCCTCCATGAGCACGTCACCCTCGATCCTCTACACCTGGACCGACGAAGCCCCTGCGCTGGCCACCCACGCGTTCCTCCCCGTCATCAGGGCCTTCGCCGGCGCGGCGGACGTTCCCGTGGGGACCCGGGACATCTCCGTGGCCGGGCGGATGCTGGCGGCCTTCGCCGACGTGCTCCCGGAGGGTCAGCGGGTGAGGGACGACCTGGCCGAGCTCGGGCGGCTGGTGGAGACCCCGGAGGCCAACGTCATCAAGCTCCCCAACGTGAGCGCTTCGGTGCCCCAGCTGAAGGCGTGCATCGCGGAGCTCCAGGCCAAGGGGTACGCCCTTCCCGACTACCCGGAGGACCCGGCGAACGACCGGGAGCGGGAGGTCAGGGCGCGCTACGACACGGTGAAGGGGAGCGCCGTGAACCCGGTGCTCCGCCAGGGGAACGCGGACCGGCGTGCCCCGCGCTCGGTGAAGGAGTTCGCCCGAAAGAACCCGCCGCGCATGCATGCCTGGCCCGAGGACTCGAAGACGCATGTGGCCACCATGGGCGCGGGAGACTTCTTCGCCAACGAGCGCTCGGTGACGCTCGCCGAGGCCACCACGGCGCGCATCGAGCACGTGGGGACCGACGGGAAGGTGACGGTGTTGAAGGCGCCCCTCCCCCTGAAGGCGGGCGAGGTGCTGGACGCGACGTACATGAGCAGGCAGGCGCTGGTGGCGTTCCTGCGGGAGCAGATGGAGGATGCCCGGGCCCAGGGGGTGCTGTTCTCGCTCCACCTCAAGGCCACGATGATGAAGGTCTCCGACCCCATCATCTTCGGCCACGCGGTGCGGGTCTTCTTCGCAGACGTGTTCACGAAGCACGCCGCCTCCCTGGCCCGGCTGGGCGTGGACGCCAACAACGGCCTCGGCGACCTGTTGGCCAAGATTGCCGTGCTCCCCGAGGCGGAGCGGAGCGCCATCGAGGCCGACATCCAGGGCGCGTACAGGAGTGGCCCCGCCCTCGCCATGGTGGACTCGGGGAGGGGGATCACGAACCTGCACGTGCCCAGCGACATTATCATCGATGCCTCCATGCCGCCCATGATCCGCGACTCGGGGCGCATGTGGAACGCCGGGGGCGAGCTTCAGGACACCAAGGCGGTCATCCCCGACTCCAGCTATGCCGGCGTGTACGATGCGGTGGTGAAGGACTGCCAGGCCCACGGCCAGTTCGATCCGGCCACCATGGGAAGCGTGCCCAATGTGGGGCTCATGGCGCAGAAGGCCGAGGAGTACGGGTCCCACGACAAGACCTTCGAGATCGCCGCGACGGGGACGGTCCGCGTCGTGGACGCCGAGGGCCGCACGCTCCTGGAGCACCCGGTGGAGGCCGGCGACATCTGGCGGGCGTGCCAGACCAAGGACGCCGCCGTACGCGACTGGGTGAAGCTGGCGGTGGCCCGCGCCCGCGCCACGGGTGTTCCCGCGGTGTTCTGGCTCGATCGTGCCCGCGCCCACGACGCCGAGATCATCCGGAAGGTGGAGGCCTACCTGAAGGAGCATGACACGGAGGGGCTCGACATCCGCATCCTGTCGCCCGAGGAGGCCACGCGCTTCTCCCTGGAGCGCATCCGCCGGGGCGAGGACACCATTTCGGTCACCGGCAACGTGCTCCGGGACTTCCTCACCGACCTCTTCCCCATCCTGGAGATCGGCACCAGCGCCCGCATGCTCTCCATCATCCCTCTGCTCGGCGGGGGCGGGCTCTTCGAGACCGGCGCCGGCGGCTCGGCGCCCAAGCACGTGCAGCAGTTCGTCCAGGAGGGGCACCTGCGCTGGGATTCCCTGGGCGAGTACATGGCGCTGGCCGCCTCGCTCCAGCACCTGGGGGAGCGCTTCGGCAACCCGGGGGCGCTGGTCCTGGCCGACACGCTCGACGAGGCGGTGGCCCGGTACCTGGAGCACGCCCGCTCCCCGTCGCCGAAGGTCCACCAGTTAGACAACCGGGGGAGCACCTTCTACCTGACGCTCTACTGGGCCCAGGCCGTGGCGGCGCAGACGAGAGACGCGGCTTTGGCGGAGCGCTTCGTGCCTGTGGCCGAGGCACTGGCGGAGAACGAGGCGCGGATCCTGGAGGAGATCGGTGCCACCCAGGGCTCGCCCCAGGACATCAGGGGCTACTGGATGCCCGACCCGGCCAGGGCCGGCGCCGCGATGCGCCCGAGCGCGACGCTGAACGCCATCATCGGGAGCGTGTAGGCGTCACCTCCCCGGCCCCAGCAGCACCGCATTCATGAACAGGAGCATGGTGCCCTCGGTGTAGGCCCGGTAGTTCGGGTCCTCGCTGAACGCCACGATCCGGCCACGTCCCACCGGCTGATGGATCAGGAACGACTTGCCGGCCAGCTGGGGCCGGGCGTCGTCCCAGACCACGCCGCTCATCACCAGGTCGTCCACCTCGGCAAAGCGTGCCACGTTATGCCCGTTGTCCAGCGTGATCGGCGACAGGACCAGATCGTTGTCCACCAGCACTCCCATCTCTCCGTCGGTGCCCGCCGCCAGCCAATGCTCGGTGTCCAGAATCGCCTTGAGGATGGCTCCGGGCACGGGCTCCGGACCCTCGTCGAGGGGCTCGATGGCGTCCAGGTACTCGATGGGCTGCTCGGGAGTGTCGGGCTCGGGGGCCTCGGACCCTTCGGGACGTCCGCCCCGGCGCTCCGTCACCGTGGCCAGGAGCCCCACGCTCTCCCGGGCCGCCCACCGGGTGGACGCGCCCATGGTGACGAGGGTGCCGCCGTCGCTCATCCACTGCTGGAGGCGGTCCACCACGCTCTTGCCCACGGCCGATCCGTAGTTCCCGCTGGGGAAGACGACGACATCGTAGTCGGACAGCACCGTGCGCCCCAGGGTGGCTGTCCGTACCGCCGTGGTGCGCTGGCCATAGCGCCGCTCCAGAACGTAGCGTGCCCACCCGGCGGACAGGGAGGAGCCAGGCTGGTCCCAGACCAGGAGCACGCGGGGCTCGCGGAGCGCGCGGGCGCTTCCGCTCCCCAGGGAGGTCCCCTCGCGGACGTACGAATCGTCCACCGCCACCACCTCGGCGCCGGCGGCCGCAGCGATGCGCCCGAGCTTCGCCGGAAGGTCGGGCCCGTTCTCCGCCACGCGCACGATGGCCGTCCCTACGCCGTAGCTCCGGGCGCCCAGAACGAAGGCGCCTCCAGCGGAGCGCACGCGGATCCCCTCGCGGAGCGCCTCCGTTACGGCGGCGGCCGCGTTGGTTCCCCAGGGGAGGAGGTACGCCACCTTGGCCGGGGGTAGGGTGGTGGAGCGGGCCGGCGCCTCCGCCGCCACCGGTTCAGCCTTGGCGCCCGTGGGCCGGGCGGCCTCCAGCACCTCCACGTCCCAGAGGAGCGACTGGCTCCACGCGGTGACGTCGTAGATCTCGTGGTCCTTTCGGGCGGCCCTCAGCTCGATCTGGCGCCGCAGGAACGTCTCGTCCATGGGGACCTGGTGATCCAGCAACATGCGCGCCATACGGGACGCCGGCTGGGTGAGGGGCACTACGTAGGCGCTTGCCGCCTCCAGGGTGCGCGTGCCCAGTCGTACCGGGCCCGAGGCGTGGAAGACCTCGACGCCGTTCCTCACGAGGAGCCGGGCCAGGCGCTCCGTGGCTCCGGGGTCGTGTCCGGTGAGCACGTACTCGGCGGGACCCCTGTCGCTTCCGCGCACGCCATCCTGGCGGAACGCCAGATAGTCCCGGAGGATGCGCTCCCGGTTGCGCGCCGCGGTGACGAAGGTCTGGATGGCGGCGGTGAAGTGGTGGGTGACCCCATCCCCGTAGCTCAGGAGCGTGCCGTCGGACTTGCGGAGCACCAGCCCCCGGGGCGAGGCTTGCTCGTAGGTCATCCCCAGGGCTCCGTGGGTCGTGGGCCACATGTCCACGTAGCCCGGGTAGAAGAGGTCGTAGGTGTCGCGATTGAAGTAGGCGAAGCCACGAGCATCGAAGGCCCGGGCAGTGGCCTCACCGAAGACGTCCATGAGCTGGATCTGGCGCTCGGTGAACCAGGGGTTGGACGGCTCGGCCGTGGGCGGGAAGAAGTAGGTGGAGTTGCCGCTCATCTCGTGGAGGTCGGCGATGATGTGGGGCCGGAACTCCAGAAAGAGCTCGATCTTCGCCTGCGTCTCCAACTGGCTCTGGATGAAGAGGTCCCGGTTCAGGTCGAAGAGGTAGTGGTTGCTCCGTCCCCCGGGCCACGGCTCGTTCCGCTCCGCCGCCGCCGGGTCGGGGTCGGGCCAACGGGCGGCGCCCAACTGGTTGGCGGCCAGGTAGCGGGCGCGACCGTCCGGGTTCTCCATGGGCTCGATGATCATGAGGCTCTCACGGAACGCGATCTCCACGTCGGCGTCGCCCTGGGCTGCCAGGAGGTGGTACGCCTCGGCCATGGCGGCGCCGGAGGGAGTGATCTCGTTCCCGTGGATCCCGTGCATCACCATGGTCACCACCGGAAGACGTGCCAGGAGCGCCTCGGCGTCGGCGGCGGAGAGCCCCCGTGGGTCGTTCAGGGTGCGCAGATCCTCCTTGATGGCTTCCAGGCCCGAGATCCGCTCCGCGGTGCCGATGACCAGAGCCACCAGCGGGCGCCCCTGCCAGGTCGTGCCGTACCGGACGAGACAGGTGCGGTCGGGGGCGGCGGCATGGAGCGCCTCCATGTACCGGATCACGTCGTCGGGGGACGTGATGGCCTCGCGGAAGTCGTGCCCGGCGACCTGCTCCAGGGTGGGGATGGCAGGGTCATAGCGCGTTCCCGGCGACAGCTCCTGAGCGGACCCGGGGACCTGGAGGAGGGCGGCGAAGAGGAGGGGGGCGATCATGGGAGCTCCTTCGGTGGACGGCGGCCCGGCGCGTCGCGGTGGCGCGGCGCCGGGACTCGGCGGGGGCAATATGGGGCGCGGGCGCCGCCGGCGCATTCCCGGGGAAGCCGGCTGACGCAGAGGACCCCGAGGGAACCTCTCGACCCGGTTTTTCGCTATCATACGCGCGCCCCCGCGACGAGCCGGAGCGGGGGATAACGTCAGCCGGAGCCCGAGTTGAAAGCCGCAGCCCTTCTTCTAGCCCTCCTCATCCCCGGGGCTCTCCAGGGGCAGGACACCACGGCGACCGTGGTCCCACCGGGCCTGGCCGACGTGGAGATCGCCCGCTCCCGCGCTTGCGTCGCGACTCTCGGGCGCATCGAGGAGCTCGACGCCGTCCTCCAGCCCTACGCCGTCCGCATGGAGCGCCTGAGAGCCCTGGGCCGCGCCGTCACCCTGGAGGACCGGGGCGAAGTGGGAGCGCTCTCCGAAGCCGATTCGGTGGAGGTGGCGGTGGCCCGCTGGTTCGTCGCCGACAGCATCCTGGCCGTCCGCTACATCGCGGAGAAGGTCGAGTCCATCCAGATCGAGCGCACGGAGGCCCGTACCGTCATTGTGGACCGGATCCGGGCGGAGATGGAAGCGGTGAACACCGAGGCCCAGAAGCACATCGGAGACGGCGACGCCCTGGATGCCGCCGCGCAGCCCTGCGACGGTGCCATCTTCGTGCGCAGCGCGGTGCTGGAGGCGTGCGCCGGCTCCGAGACGCGGCTTTGCCGTGCCGCCGCCGACACGGTGCCCCAGGGCGGCTTCCGCTTCGTGAACGACGCTGCCGACCTCTGGGATGTGGAGGAATACCGCCCCTGGACCACTGCCGAGCCCCTACAGCCCACGCCCGACGGCACTCTGGGGGGTGCGCGCATCGTCACCCAGGCGCGGCGGGGGAACATGGTGCTGGGGCTTGCCCTGGCTCCCCTGCTGCGCACCCGCGCGGAGCTGGACCCGGCCCAGGCGGCCGACCTCGAGGCAAACCTGGATTCCCTGGGCTACATCTTCGACCACCCGGGCTTCGTCATGTCTCCCGTCCTCGAGCTCCAGGCCAGCGTTCCGCCTCCTGTGGGCGGGGAGACGCATCTGCTCCTCCACTTCGGCGACCTCTCGGGCGACGACGTCATCTGGACCTCCGAGGTGGGTACCGGAGGGCTGATGCAGGCGTCCATTCTGGGGTCGCGGGCCGACCTGGAGCGACTGCGGGCCGGCGAGCTGGTGAGCCTGACGGCGGTGCGGGTCCCCGAGGGAGAGAACCCTGTGGCGGAGCCCATCTACACCGTGCCTCTCCTCCAGGTGGGGCAGACACAGAGCGTGACGGCCCTCCTCCAGTACATGGCCAGCGGTGCGCTGGGCCGCGACCTGGCTGCTCTCGTCCCGCCTCCTGAGCCGGGATCGGGAACGCCGGGGCGCTGAGCAGCCGGCGCCGGGGACACAGCGGGTGACGCGGGATCCCCTGGTCGTCCTCCGGGACGTGTTCGGTTTCGACACCTTCCGTCCCGGCCAGCGCGAGGTCATCGACGCCGTCCTCTCCGGCCGGGACTGCATCGCGGTCATGCCCACGGGGGCGGGGAAGTCGCTCACGTACCAGCTTCCGGCGCGCATCCTGGAGGGGACGGTGCTGGTCCTGTCGCCCCTCATCTCCCTCATGAAGGATCAGGTGGATGCCTTGCAGGGGTTGGGCTTCCGGGCTGCGGAGATCAATTCCACCCTGGCCCTCGAGGAGCGCCAGGCTCGACTGGCGAGGCTGCGGCGCGGCGACTACGAGCTGGTGTTCGTGGCTCCGGAGGCGCTGGACGGGAGGCTCAGGGACTTCATCCACGGATGCCCCATCTCGCTCCTGGTGGTGGACGAGGCCCACTGCATCAGCCAGTGGGGGCACGACTTCCGCCCCTCCTACCGCCGCCTGGAGGGGCTCAAGGAGGGGCTGGACGTGCCCGTGCTGGCCCTCACCGCCACCGCCACCCGAGCCGTAGCCCGGGACATTCTCCGGCAGCTCGGCATGAAGCGGCCCGCGGGCTACAAGGGCTCCTTCTTCCGCTCGAACCTCCATGTGCGCTGCCGGAAGAAGGGCTCGGGCAACACCCGCAAGGAGATCCTGGGCCTGGTGCGGCGCCACTCCGGCCACAGCGGGATCGTGTACTGCCTGAGCCGGCGCGGCGTGGATCAGACCACGGAGTTCCTGCGGGCCAACGGGATCCGGGCCCTCCCGTACCACGCCGGTCTCCCGGACGACGAGCGCCGGCGCAACCAGGAGGCGTTCCAGCGCGACGACGTGGACGTGGTGGTGGCGACCGTGGCCTTCGGCATGGGAATCGACAAGTCCAACGTCCGCTTCGTCATCCATCGGGACATGCCGCGGGACATGGAGTCGTGGTACCAGGAGATGGGGCGGGCAGGCCGGGACGGCCTGGAGAGCGACTGCACCCTCTTCTACTCATGGGCGGACGTGAAGCTGCACGAGCGCCTCCTCGACGACGTGGACGACGTGGACCTGCGGCACGAGAAGCACCAGGGAACGGTGCGGCTCTTCAACGTCCTGGAGTCGGGACGTTGCCGCCACCAGGCCATCCTGGCGCACTTCGGCGAGGACATGGCGCCGTGTCGCACCTCGTGCGACGTGTGCACCGGGGTGAGCGCCGAAGAGTTGGCGGCAACCGTGTGCGGCACGCCCACGCCTGTCCGCCGGGCGGGGGTGCCATCGGCCCACGTGCGCTCCACTGCGGGCCTCGGCGACCCCGCGGAGGAGGCCCTCTTCGAGCGGCTGCGCACGCTCCGGAAGGAGGTGGCGGACCGCCAAGGCGTGCCCGCCTACATCGTCTTCAGCGACAAGGTGCTGAGGGAGATGGCGTCACGAAGGCCGGGCACGGCAGCGGCATTGCTGGACGTGCCCGGCGTGGGCCCGGCCAAGCTCCACCGGTATGGGCCGGCGTTCCTCGCCGCCATCCTGCGAGCAGAGTAGACTCAGCCGTTGGGACAGCCGCGGCAGGAGGGGGTGGCGATCCGGGCCGTGGATACTGATTGACGCCTACCCCTCGCCGGAGTCGCCTCAGGCGATAACATTATCGAATGGCCGACGGAACCTTCACGCTCGGTGGCCCCGGGCTGGACCCGGACGAGTTCGAGGCCGCGCTGACCCATCGGGAGCTTCTCGGGCGTCGCCTCGAGCTGAACGCCCGACTGCGCTTCCTCGTGGGGGGTGCCATCCTAGTGGGGCCGTGGCCGGCGGTGTTCCTCGGCGCACTCGAGACGAGGGGGGCGGCGATCTTGAGCGGCGCCGCCATGGCGCTCCTCCTCCTCAACTCCCGGCTGTACCGGGAGGCCCGGACCGAAGCGGTTCCCGGGGGATTCGCCAGGGCGTTCGACCGGCTGCAGCGGTTGATGGAGATGACCATTGCCGCCGACTACGTCGTGCTGGCGCTGTCCGTGGCTCTCCTGGGCGGGGTCCGCTCGCCCGTGATGGCCTTCTATCTCCTTCATGTGGTCCTGGCCAACCTCCTCCTCACCCGCACCGGGGCCATGCTGGTCTCGTCTATTGCCTACGTCCTCATCTGCGTCCAGGCCTATGCGGAGATGATGGGATGGGCTCCGGATCCCGCCATCCGCTCGCCGGCCTTCGCCGAGTCCCTCGACGCGGTGACCGCCGTCGCCATCGCCGTGGTCTACGGGGTGCTCTTCATCCTCACGGACGGCCTCATGATCTCCCTGGTGGAGCGGCTCCGCAGCGCCGAGCGAGAGCTCCTCGCCAACAACCGGCGCCTGGATCAGCTTTCTCGCCTGCGCCGGGAGTTCCTCCGCGTGGCCATCCACAACCTCCGCTCGCCGGTGGGGGCCTCCCAGATGCTCATGGAGAGCCTGGTATCCGGGATGGCCGGTCCCCTCAACCCGCGGCAACAGCAGTGGGCGCTGCGCATCGGACGCCGCCTGGAGGGGATGCAGGAGATGCTCCAGGATCTCCAGCTTCTCGGCCAGCTGGAGACCGAGGACATGCAGAAGACCGCCGAGCGCGTCCGGTTCGATGACGTGGTGCGCGATGTGGTCGATGACTACGGCGAGCAGGCGCGCTCCGCGGGGCTGAAGCTGACGGTGAAGGAAGGGGAGGACGTACCCGAGGTGCGCGGCATCCGCCGTCTTCTCCGGGAGGCGGTGGTGAACTACGTGACCAACGCCATCAAGTATGCGCCGAAGAGTGGTCCGGTGACGCTGGAGACCAAGACGCTCATCGCCGACGGGGGGCCGTGGGCGCGCGTGGAGGTCCGGGATCGGGGGCCAGGGGTCCTCCCGGACCAGTTGCCCTTCCTGTTCCAGGAGTTCTCACGGAAGATCCAGCGCTCAGCGGGACCCGAGCACCCGGCCAGCAGCGGGCTGGGGCTGGCCATTACCCGCAAGATCGTGGAGTCCCACAGGGGGCGGGTGGGCGTGGAGAGCCACCCGGGAGAGGGGAGCACGTTCTGGCTGGAGCTGCCGTCCGCCGATCAGGCGGCGGTGAATCCCCGCTGACCGAGGGGCGCCCCGAAGGGAGTCCCTCGGTCCTCAGCCGAGTTTGGAGCGGAGGATGCCCACCAACGTTTCCGCGCGGATGGGCTTCTGCAAGATGGCGACGACGCCGAGCTCCTCGGTGGCCCGCTCCAACGAGAGGGCGTCGCCCACCGAGGAGAGGAGGAACACCGGGATCGAAGCGCCTGCGGCCCTGAGTTCCTTCGTCAGGGTGATGCCGGCGTCCACCTCTTCCATCATCAGGTCCACGAGCGCCGCGTCGGGGGGCGCCTCGCGGAACGCAGCCAGTCCCTCCTCGGCGGAGACCGCCTCCACCACCTCATAGCCTGCGGCCTCCAGGATGGCCCGCACCGCCTCGCGGTAGTCGGGGTCGTCCTCGACGTAGAGGATCCGGCCCTTGCCGGTCTGGGTCACGCGTCCACCTCCATGGGATGCAGGCTTCCCCCGGGCTGTAGCGCGCCCACGAGGAACGAGAGTGCCGCTTCGAGGTTCTTGGCGGCGTCCTTACTGAGTTGATCGCCGAAATCGTGGAAGTCGTACCCACGCACCGCCAGCGCATAGCCCTTCGTGGGAGCCCGGAAGACGTCCTGAGCCAGGCCCAGCACGCCCTCGGGTGCCAGCGAGTGGGTGGTGAACTCCAATGTCCCCGCCCGGGCCTCCACCTCCCTCAGCAGGAAGGGAGGCGGTGCGCACAGGCAGGCATCCAGGAACACCACCACGTCGTGCTTGGCCACCAGATCAGCGTCCTCGACGTTGAGCTGGTACTTGACCTCGACGTCCACGCCGGGGATGTCCAGCTCCCGGACGCGCTCGGCAAGCGCCATGCCGAGGCCGTCGTCGCAACGATCGGGGTTCCCGTAACCGACCACCAGCACCTTCGTACCTGGCATCACGCCTCCTCGCTAGGGGCACACGGCTCATCGTGCTTCACGCGCCGGTGAACGAGGTCGCCCGCGTGGTCCAGCAAGTCGACGACCAGGGGCATCCGCCCCATGGCATGCGTGGCACACGACAGGCACGGGTCGTACGCCCGGATCACCACCTCCACCTGGTTCATCATACCCTCGGTGATGGTCTTGTGCCCACTCATCACCTTTTTGGCCACGCCGGTGACGGCCCGGTTCATGGGCTCGTTGTTGTTCGTGGTGGATACGATGAGGTTGCACATGGTCACCAGGTCGTCCTCACCGACCCGGTAATGGTGGAAGAGCGTGCCGCGCGGTGCCTCGAGGATCCCGATGCCCTCGTCGCGGCGCTGGCCCGAGACCACCAGGTCGGTGCCCTGGAGGTCGGGGTCGTGGAGCAGCTCCCCGATCTTCTCCACGCAGTGGAGGATCTCGATCATGCGGCACCAGTGGTAGGCCATGGACACATGAACCGGACGGCCGCCACCCAGGGACTTGAATTCCTTGCGCGCTTCCTCCGCCAGGGGCGTGTCGATGAAGTCGCACGTGTTCACTCGCGCCAGCGGGCCCACCCGGTACCATCCCTTCGCGGGGCCCAGGGAGCGGATGAAAGGGAACTTCATGTACGACCAGGAGCGGACCTCCTCGGCGATGTAGTCGAGATAGGAGTCGGCGCCCACCTGGTCGAAGATGATCTCTCCGTCGGAATCGATGGCCCGGAGCACGCCGTCGTACATGTCCATGGCGCCGTCGGGGCGCACCATGCTCAGGAAGTTGGACTCGAAGGAGCCGAAGTCGGCCAGCTCCTTCAGGTGGCCCAGGGTGTAGTCCCGGGCCAGGGCCAGCCCGCTCTTGGACCACTCGAGCATCTGGGGCCAGTCGGCCAGGAGGGCGTCGCGTTCCGCGATCGTCAGGTTCTTGTTGATCCCGCCGGGGATGGCACCGGTGCCGTGGATCTTCCTCCCAGCCGTGGCCGCGATGACCTCTTGGCCATACTTGCGCATCATGATCCCCTGGCGCGCCAGCTCGGGGTGCTTCGCGGCCACGGCCAGCACGTTGCGCTGGAGCGGATCCGCCTCGAACCCGAAGAGGAGGTCGGGGGAGCAGAGGTGGAAGAAGTGCAGAGCGTGGGACTGGACGATCTGCCCGTAGTGCATGAGCCGCCGCATCTTCTCGGCGGTGACGGTGAGGTTCTCTCCTCCCACGATCCTGTCCACGGCCTTGGCCGCGCACAGGTGGTGGCTCACCGGGCAGATGCCGCACAGCCGCTGCACGGCGACAGGCATCTCCCAGAAGGGGCGACCCTGGATGAAGCGCTCGAAGCCGCGGAACTCCACGATGTGGAGACGCGCCTCCTCCACCTTTCCTGCCTCGTCCAGATGGATGGTGACCTTGCCGTGACCCTCGACACGGGTCACGGGCTCGATGACGATGCGCCGGGTCTGCTTAGTCATACTTGAGGAGCTCATAGGGTAGCTCTGCGGGCTGACCCGTCAGGATGGCTACAAGGGCCTGCCAGATGGTGTCCGCCGGGGGAGGGCATCCGGGAATGAAGTAGTCCACCCGCACCACCTCATGGCACGGGTAGACCCTGTCCAGCATCAAAGGAATCTCTGGGTCGTCCGGGATGCGGTTGGTGGGGTTGTACACAGAAGGGCCGTTGCGGTACGCCTCCTCAAGGCACTCCTTCAGCGGCACCGTGTTCCTGAGCGCCGGGATCCCGCCCATGGTGGCGCAATCTCCCAGCGCGACGATGATGTCGCAGTTCCTGCGGAACTCATGCAGGGTCTCGACGTTCTCGGCGTTGCAGCACCCCCCCTCGATGATGCCGACGTCACAGCGTTGTGAGATGTGCTTGATGTCGTCGATGGGGGAGCGGTCGAAGTCCACCAGCTCGGCCAGCTGCAGGATGCGCTCGTCGATGTCCAGGAGGGACATGTGGCACCCGAAGCAGCCGGCGAGGGAGGTGGTGGCGATGCGCTTCTTGGCCATGGTCACTTGCCCTCGATGTCCGAGCCGATAGGCTGGTGGTCGTAGAGCCGCTGCCCCATGGGCACCCTGTACCCCTGGCGCTTTGGGAGCAGGGCGCCTACCGGGCAGACGCCGATGGCCCGATCGGTGACGTCGGCGTTGGTGTCCGACAGGCGGGCTTCGGTGTTCACCGTGATGCGGCGGTGCCCCGAGCGTCCCTCGAAGCCGAAGACGTGCTTGCCGTCCAGGTCCCGGGACGTCCTCACGCACCGCGTGCACAGGATGCAGCGGTTGTGGTCCACCAGGATGTCCGGGTGGGAAGCATCCACTTCCCTCTGGGGGAACTCGTAGGGGAACTCGGGTGCCTTGATGCCCAGCCGGTACGCCAGCGCCTGGAGCTCGCAGTTCCCGCTCTTCTCGCAGAACATGCAGAAGTGGTTCCCCTCCACGAACAGCATCTCCACCACCGCCCGGCGGAGGTCCCGGAGCTCGTCGGTGTCACTCTCCACGAACATCCCGTTCGTGGCGGGCTGGACGCAGGAGGCGGTGGGCCGGCCGTTCACCATGACCGTGCACACGCGGCACCCACCCCACGGCACCAGGCCGGGCATGTGGCAGAGCCGAGGAATATAGATCCCGGCCGCATCGGCGGCTTCGAGGATGGTCTGGCCCGCTTCGGCCTCGATGGTCTGGCCGTCGAGCGTGAAGGTCACCGGTTTCGTCATGGCGTGTCTCCTAGTCCGCCTGTTCCGGCTCGGCTGCGAACGCCTTGCGGAGCGCTTCGTGCCCTGCGACGGCCGCGGTCAGGTCGAACGAGCGGCGGAACCCCTCCGGGTGCTCGGACACCGCGTCCCGGTAGAGCTCGGGAAAGCCTTCGAGAGATGTGAGGACGGGGTTGCAGGCGGTCTGCCCGAGGCCGCACCGGCTCATGCGTTTCATGGTGCGGGCTGCCCGCTCCATGGCCTGGATGTCGTCGGGTTCGCCCTGCCCCGCCAGGATGCGGTCCAGGTATGTCTCCAGGATCGCGTTGCCCGCGCGGCACGGGGTGCAGTACCCGCAACTCTCGTGGCGGAAGAACGCTTGATAGGCCCGGACCACCGTGAGGAGGTCGCGGTCGGGCCCGAAGGCCACCACCGCCCCTCCCGTGGCCAGGTCGTCAAAGCAGATCTTACGGTCGTATTCCCTGGGTGGTACCAGGCGCCCCGACGGGCCGCCCACCTGCATGGCCTGCGCATCCGGAGCGCCCATCTTCTCCATGAGCTGCCGGACGGTGGTGCCGAAGGGCACCTCGAAGATGCCCGGCTTCCAGCAGTCCCCGGAAACGGAGAGGAGCTTGGTGCCCGTGCTCTGCTGCGTCCCGTGTTCGGTGAAGGTGGTCGGACCCTCTTCCAGGATCTTGGTGATGCACGCCAGCGTCTCGACGTTGTTCACCACCGTGGGCGAGGCCAGGTAGCCGCGCTGGGCCGGGAAGGGCGGCCGGTTCCGGGGATCGCCCCAACGGCCCTCGCAGGAGTTGATGAGCGACGACTCCTCGCCGCAGATGTAGGCGCCCGCCCCCATCTGGATGCGGATGTCGAAATCGAATCCCTTCTTGCCGGCCGCGTCCTTGCCCAGCAGGCCGTCGGCGCGCCGACGCGCCAGGACGTCCTCGAGGAAGGGCAGGAGGTAGGCGTACTCGCCGCGGAGGTACACGATCCCCTCCTTAGCGCCCACCGCGTAGCCGGCGATGGTGAGCCCGGCGAACACCCGGTCCGGACGCTCGGTGAGGAGCACCCGGTCCTTGAACGTGCCCGGCTCCCCCTCGTCCGCGTTGCAGAAGACGAACTTCCAGTTCCCCGGCGCCGTGCGGGCGAACTCGAGCTTCATCCCGGTGGGGAATCCGGCGCCTCCCCGCCCGCGCAGGCGGGCGGTCTTGATGGCCCGGATGACTTCCGCCGGGTGCAGGGACACGGCCTTGCGCAGGGCCTGGCCGCGCACCTCGGGGCTGAAGAGGAGCCCAGTTTCCTGGATATTGTTGCGCACCATCGAGTGGACCAGGGGGTGGGCGTTGTTGCCGTCCCCCAGGGTCTTCACCAGGCGCGTCGGGTCACCGTGTGCCTTCAACTCCCGGACGACTTGCCAGACCTTGTCGGTGGCCAGATCCGTGACCGGGGTGTCGTTGACCAGGGCTGCGGGGGCCTGGTCGGAAAGCCCCATGCACGGCGCGGTGGTCAGGGTGACGAGGCCGTCCGCAGTGGTCTCCCCCGGACGGATGTCCAGGGCCTGGCAGAAGGAGTCCATGACGCGGGAGAATCCCTTCATCTGATCGACGACGTCGTCGCAGACCCTGATGACGACCTTCCCGGTGGGCTCCGGCGTCAGGAAATCGTAGAAGGCGACGAAAGAGGAGACCTCCCAGCGGGGGATCCCCATTTCTCTCGCGACCAGGTTGATGGCTTGTGGGGAGATGTGACGGTGGTCGCGCTGGATGTCCCTCAGGATGTTCATGAGGGCGGGTCGGGATCGCCCGTGGCGCTCCACGGTCTTGAGATAGTCAGCTGCCTGTACGCTGCTCATGCCGGCTCCGGCGGGGGACGCGAACCCGAGTGGCCCCGTGGACACGCGGATGGGCCGGGGCCGGCTCGCACCTTTTTTCACGACTACGTACGCGAAGGCCGCTTCAACTTTCTGTCGGGAGAAGCACCACCAATCTGTCAGGATAAATCCCGCAGATCCGCGGCCTTGCGTGGGTGGCCGGAGGGGTGCCTTTTCAGCTGTGTCAGGGGACTTTTCGGGAACGCCGCACGGGGTCGTGGTCCGGCGCTGCCGGCGCTCCTTCGGAGTCGTTCCGTTTCTCGATAGGAGGCCTCATGCGACTACGCTGCGCATTGCTCGCTGTCACGATGCTGTTTACGGCTTGTTCTCCGGGCGGAGATGCTGCACGGCCTACGTTCCGGGTCGCGGTCATGAAGTTCCAGCACGAGACGTGCACGTTCTGTCCGGGGGGTGACGTCACCGTGGAGGACTGGATGAAGGCGGGCCCCCCCGTCTCCGGCGAGGCCCTCTTGGAGTCCGACGGGTACATCCGCGGGTTCGTGCGCCAGGCCCAGGACTACGGCGACATGGAGCTCATTGGCCTCACGTCGCCCGACGGCGTGTTCGGGGGCTCGTCGCGGAGCTGGAACACCAAGGAAACCTTCGACCACTTCCTGAACGTCATGCTGGAGGAGCTGAAGGCCCAACTCCCCGTGAACGGCGTCTACCTGGCGCTGCACGGGGCCATGAGCGTGCGCGACGTGCCACGCCCCGAAGCCGAGATCGCCAAGCGCTTCCGGGAGGTGGTGGGCCCGGACGTGCCCATCGTGGCCACCTTCGACCTCCACGGGAACGAGGACGAGGAGTTCCTGAAGTACGCCGACTTCGCCATGACCACCAAGCACTACCCCCACTTCGACACCGGACAGCAGGGGGAGAGGGCGGCACGGGCGCTGCACCGGACCTTGAAGGGCACCTACAAGCCCACCACGGCCACGCGCAGGACGTGGATCATCACGCCCACCGTGTACCAGTGGACCGGAGGCTCTCCCTCTCTGGAGATCATGGAGCGCGCCACGCGCTGGGAGGCCCGGGAGACGGACGTGTTCGTGAGCGTCTTCTACGGGTTCCCCTGGTCCGACGTGCCCGACGTGGGCGCCACGGTGGAGGTCATGACCAACAACGACCAGGCCCTGGCCGACAGCATCGCCCAGGACATGGTCGACTACTTCTGGCGGGTGCGTGAGACGTTCGCCAACAAGAGGCTCCCCCTGCCGCCGGAGGCCGCGCGCCAGGTGAGAGCCGCCATCGCGGAAGGGAAGGTGCCCGTGGCCGTGGGCGACCACTCGGACCGCATGGGCGACGCCACCCACATCCTGAGCGCGTTCCAGGCGGCGGGGATCAAGAAGGTGCTCTACGGCGCCATCACCTCGCCGGCGACCCTGGAAGCGCTCCAGGCCGCAGGCGCCAAGGAGGGCGATCCCTTCGACGCCGAGATCGGAGGTTTCACCGAGTCGGGCGGCAAGCCCTATCCCATCAAGGGCACGCTGGTCTACGTGGGGCCCTGGGCGGGCTACGACTACACCGCCGCCGTGGAGTTCGACGGGGGCAACTTGGTCATCCTGACGCCCACCTACACCCAGATCACCAGCCCCGGGCGGTTCAAGTTCGGCCCCGTGGATCCGGCGAACTATGACGTGTTCGTGCTGAAGTCCCGCGTCCACTTCCGGGGAGGCTTCGACGAGACCGGCTTTGCCAAGGCCATCGTCGTGGTGGAGGCGCCGGGGCCCTTCATCGGCACCACTCACCTGGACGCGCTCCCCTACGAGCACGTGGACCTGAAGCAGTTCTACCCCTACGGCACGCCGGAAGGCCGCTGAGCCCTAGAGGGAGTTGACGACATGACGACCCTGACCGAGCCGCGGATCGCCTCCGTGGAGGAGATCCGCGCGCTCTTCCCATCTCTTCAGCGCATCCACGCCGGCCATCCCGTCGCCTATTTCGACGGGCCCGGGGGGACCCAGGTCCCCAAGTCGGTGGTGGACGCCATCGTGGACTACTTCTACCACCACACCGGCAACCGGGGCTGGGGGTTTCCCACCAGCGCCGAGACCGACGAGATGGTGGCCCAGGCGAGGCAGGCCATGGCCGACCTCCTGGGGTGCGAGCCGGGGGACGTGGCCTTCGGGCCCAACATGACCACGCTGACGTTCCACCTCAGCCGTACGCTGGGGCGGCGCTTCGGTCCCGGCGACGAGATCATCGTCACCCGCCTGGACCACTTCGGGAACGTGTCGCCGTGGAAGTCGCTGGAGCAGGACCGGGGCGTGGTGGTGAAGGAGGTTCCCTTCCACCCGGAGGACGGGACGCTGGACACCGATGCCTACGACCGGCTCCTGTCCAGCCGAACGAAGCTGGTGGCGCTGGGGTGGGCCTCCAACGCCCTGGGCACCGTCAACGACCTGGCGCCCATGCTGGCGAAGGCGAGGTCGGTGGGCGCCCTGACCTTCGTGGACGCCGTGCACTCGGTGACCCACGTGCTCCCTTCGGCGCGGGCCATGCAGTGCGACTTCCTGGCCTGCTCCCCGTACAAGTTCTACGGGCCACACGCGGGCGTGATGTACTGCCCGAAGGATCTCATGGAGGATCTCGATCCTCCACGCCTGTCCTGCGCTCCCCAGGCGGCTCCGGAGCGCTTCGAGACCGGAACGGCCTCCCATGAGGACATGCCGGGGATGACCGCCACCGTGGACTTCCTCGCGGGGCTGGCGGCGGACGGCGCCACGCGGCGCGAGCGGCTGGAGCGCACGTACGAGGCGCTCCACGTCCGCGGCGACGAGCTCATCGGGCGGCTGTGGCGGGGGCTCGCTTCCATCCCGAAGGTGCGGCTCTTCGGTCCACCCCCGGGGAGGCCGCGCACGCCCACGATCTCGTTCGTCGTGGACGGGCACCACTCCCGCGCCGTGGCCGAGCACCTCTGGGCGCGTTTCGGCCTCTTCCTTTCCTCCGGGGCCTTCTACGCGGCCAACGTCCCAGGGGACCTGGGGCTCTCGGGACCGCTGGTGCGCGCGGGATGCATGGCCTACACCAACGAGGAAGAGGTGGACCGGCTCGTGGAGGGAGTGGCTGACTACGTGAAGGTGAAAGGAAGCTAGGCGGTCGTCGGAGCCGGCGAGGGCCCCGGCCGTCCACGGGCGGCCGGGGCCTCAGCCTCGCAGGAATTCGGGGGCGTCGCCCTCTTCGCCGAGCTCGGCCTCTGCGATGCACGCCTCCGCCTCCCGGGCGAGCTGGTCGGCGAGTTCGGAGAGGATGCTCCGGCGCCTGCGCACCACGCGCCGGAAGATCTCGCGGGCGCCCAGGTAGGAGAGGGCCAGGGTGGCCACGGGGAACGCGACCGCCAGAAGCCCGGAGCCCAGCACCTCCAGGGCCACCGGGAGCCCCACGGCGAACCCCACGGTGGAGCCCACGGCACCCACGGAGACGCCGAACACGGCGCCGGCGAGCTGGCCGAGGCGCTCCTCGACCCGGATGAGGGTCTCGCCGCGGCGGACGCCCACCACCACCTGGAGGGAGCGGTTCCGGTTGGGAGCCTCCACCTGCCACGTGAGCGAGCGCCCGAGGAGACTGGGGGTGCCGTGCTCCCGGGAGACGCGCTGGATCACCAAGACCATCCGCTCGAACCCGGACTCGGGAAGCTCTCCGGGGATCACCATCTCCCGGGACAGGCTGGTCTCCTCTCCCGCCAGGCGGGCTCCCAGCGTGCCCGAACTCCCGCCGGTGTCCATTTCGGCGGCGGCCCGGCGGAGCCAGCGGGGATCGATCCCGGCCTCTCCCGCGATGGACTCCAGCTCGGCCAGGGAGAGCCCGCCGCTGGGGGCGGGCCAGCGGGATTCCTCCCGCTGGAGTTCGGTGGCCCGCTTGAGGAGGCGGGTCACCTCCTTCTCGTCGTAGAGGCGGGGGAGGTTGGTAGGCTTGGGCATGGCGGCAAGGATGCGGCACGCGGGCCTGGCGGACAAGCGGCCCGGGTCCTGGCCCGGGTCCTGGCCCTCGGGCACCGCCGTCCGTTAGCATGCCTGGCACCCAGTCCGCCGGAGCCGTCCCATGCCCGAGAAGCCCCAGTCCTACGCCAACCACGGCAAGCTCGTCCCTGCGTTCCATTCCCGCCTCTTCGCCCTGGGCGTGCAGGACCGGGTGATCCGGATCGAGGAGCGCCTGCGCCTGGAGCGCCTCCTGGGCGCCGACCGGAAGAGCATCAAGCTTGCGGTGAGGAGCTGGAAAGCGGACCACCAGCGGATCTGACGGAGGAGACCTTGGTCATCTACGGAGTGGCGCTGCTGGCGGCGTGCATGCTGGCCGGCGTGTTCGTCGGCGAGCTGCTGGGCAAGCTCCTGGGCGTCCAGGCCAACGTGGGAGGCGTGGGCTTCGCCATGCTCCTCCTCGTGGTCCTCTGTGACGCCCTCATCCGGCGGGGGCGCATGAACGCGGTGACCCAGCAGGGCGTGCTGTTCTGGAGCGCCGTGTACATCCCCATCGTGGTGGCCATGGCGGCCACCCAGAACGTGGTGGCCGCTGTGGAAGGGGGGCTGGCCGCGTTCCTCGCCGGGGCGCTGGCGGTGGTGGCGGGGCTGCTCCTGGTGCCCGCCATCAGTCGCATCGGCCGCTCCGACGCCGGAACCCAGGGTGAAGGTCCAGGCAGGGAGGGCGCGTGAGCATCCTCGAGACCCTGGGCGGCGTCCTGGCCGCCAATGGCCTTGTCACCGCCTTCGCGTTCGTGGGGCTCCTGACCTGGTTGTCGTACCTGGCATCCAACCGGCTCACCAGGGGGCGCATCCACGGCTCGGCCATCGCCATCCTCGCGGGTCTGGTCCTGGCGTGGGTGGGGGGCGCCTTCACCGGAGGGAGCAAAGGACTGGCCGACATCCCCGTGCTGGCGGGAGTGGGGATCCTCGGGGGCGCCATGCTCCGGGACCTGGCCATCGTGGCCACAGCCTTCGGCGTGGACCTGCAGGTGATCCGTAGGGCAGGGCCGGGCGCCGCGGTGTCGCTCCTGGTGGGTGTGCTCGGGTCCTTCGTCGTGGGGGCGACGGTGGCGTACGCGTTCGGCTACACCGATACCGAGAGCATGACCACCATCGGGGCGGGTGCCGCTACCTACATCGTGGGGCCTGTGACCGGCACCGCCATCGGCGCCTCGTCGGACGTCATCGCCCTTTCCATCGCCGCGGGGCTGGTGAAGTCCATGCTCGTCATGACCGGCACGCCCTTCGTGGCGAAGGCCATCGGCCTGGACAACCCCCGCTCCGCGATGGTGTTCGGTGGCCTCATAGGGACCACGAGCGGGGTTGCCGGGGGCCTGGCCGCCACCGACCCCAAGCTCGTCCCCTACGGTGCCATGACTGCGACGTTCTACACCGGGCTCGGGTGCCTGCTCGGGCCGTCGGTCTTCTACTTCGCGGTCAGGGCGGTGTTCGGGTAGGGGGTGGCGACGCGGTCAGGGCACCTGCCGCGCTGGGGACATTCCCCAATGGAGCCAATCCCGGGGGTCTACCCCACGTCCCGACTGCCGGGGACTACCCATCAAATCGTGGTCTTCCGCTGCGCGACCATCCTGAGTATTCCGTTGATGGCTGCGTGAAGCAGCACATAGACCACCAAGGCGGTCAGGATCGGGACGACGAGCGTGTACCCCCCTTCGGCGGACGGGCTCGGCACGATGCCGCGGAACGGCGCGTAGAAGGGGTCGGTGACCGCACGGACGAGCTTCACGAAGCCATTGGAGGAATTCGCGGCGATGAGGGCCAGGACGAGACGGATCCCGAGCAGCGAATACACGACGTAGAAGGCGTAGTCGACAAACTGTGACCCGCGGGCCGCAACACGACCCCGGTCAACCGCTCGCTCCCCCTTCACGGTCTCGTCCACCGCCT
Source organism: uncultured Gemmatimonadaceae bacterium (assembly GCA_964545395.1). Lineage (GTDB taxonomy): Bacteria > Gemmatimonadota > Gemmatimonadetes > Longimicrobiales > Gaopeijiaceae > SZUA-318. The sequence continues at coordinate 24,374 of CAZJFX010000012.1, forward strand.
TGTCGCGGAGTTCGGCGGCGACCTCGACGACCCTCGCCTGACCCTCCGGGGAGGCGACCGCAGCCTCGCCCGCGATCTCGGCGTTCACGTGACCCTCTACCTGGGACTTCACCACCTCGTGCTGCGTGGTCTGGCGGGCGTCGTCCTTCGCGACTGTGGTGTCTGTCATGGTGCCCCTCCTGCGAAACTGCGCGATTCCCCCTGAAAAATCACCGCGAGGCACGTGCAGGCACAATCGGCCGATGGGCTTAATCCCTGTGGGTGAGGAGCCCTGCGCGCCGTCAGCCTCCGGGCCGCAGCACCACCTGGCAGCTTTGCTGCAACCACTCCCAGAAGAGGTCGCAGCTCCCATGGATACGGAACTCCACGGATCGGATCTCCGGGAACTGGAACACCGTGCCCTGCAATTCCTGCAGCAGCATGGCACTCGCCGCCGAACTCGACGCGTTCGGGATGAGACGACGCAGATCCTCGAAGTCCACGGTGGCGGATCCCGCCGCGTCCACGGCCACGGACTTCAGCGCCCCGGCGGTTCCGTCCGAGAACCACGACCGGATCCCCGAAGCCTGCTCTTCCGGAGTCGGACCCTGGACGAGCCACTCCAAGGCCGTTCGCATGGCCGGGGAGTCGCTGGCGCCTGGCCGGCCGACGGCCGTGGGCATCTCGTCCCGCGTGAAGACCACGAGGACCGAGTCAGCGGTCTGAACCACCTCCTGCCGCCCGGACTCCCCGCATGCGGACAACGCGAGAAGCGCAGCGGCACACGCTCTGGCACACGCCCTGATCGGTAGGCCCCACACGGGGTTCAGCATCGGTTTGCCCTCGGATCGCTCACGCCGGCGGTCACAGCGGTACCACCGGACCCACCCAATCTACCCTGGTCGAACCGCCCTCCGGATCATGCTTTGGGACTAGTCCCAATTCAGCCCGTATGGCCGATGGGCGAGACCACGACTCCCAGGTAGCGTTGAGATGCACACTCAGGCAGGGTGCCTGGCACCCCTTTACCCGGAGGCATCACATGTTCAAGCCACTCTCGCTGTCGATTCTGATGGCCGTCACCGCACTCGGCCTGGCAGCTCCCCTTTCCGCTCAGACCCGGAGCGCCGTGAGTGTCGCGGAGCTGGATGCCGCCGTCGCCGAGCAACCCTCCGCCGTTCGCGTGGCGGTCCAGGAGTTCCTCACTACCGACCGGGCGCAAGCCGTGGCGGCCGGATTGGGAACGAGCGTCTCCGAGCTGTCGGCTCAGGTTGCCGGCCTCGATGACGCGTCCCTGAATCGTATCGCAGAGCAGGCCGGGATCGGTGACGAGGCGCTGGCAGGCGGAGATGGCACGATCGTGATCACCGCCACGACGGCCATCATCATCCTGCTGATCATCATCATTCTGGTCCGCTAGTGTAGGCGAAGCGGGGGACATTGAGCGTTGTCGTCCGGCTGGTAGCGATTGGACTCTGGCTTTCGACGGGACTCGGCTGTTCTGCTGGGCTGAGCCGACGGGTGCCCTCGGGGCCACCCGTCGGCCAGCCCGTCGTGCTCGACGTTCCCTACCTCCCCCAGTCCTCCCTGCTTTGCGGTGGGGCGGCCATCGCCATGGTCGAGCGGTGGTGGGGCCGGCGCGGAGTGTACGCTGAGGATTTCGCCGGCCTCGTCCGCCCGGCCTCCGGCGGCATCCTCACCACCGACCTCGCCCCGGCGACCCGCGCTCGAGGCTGGGACACCCAGGTCTTCCGCGGCACGCCGGAGCTGGCCCGCCGCAGCCTCCGTGACGGCGTTCCCGTGGTGGCGCTCATCCAGGTCGCGCCGGAGCGATACCACTACGTCGTCGTGCTCGGCTGGAGCGATGGACACGTGGTGTTCCACGATCCTGCCACCGCCCCCTTCACCGCCAGCGACGAGGGCTCCTTCGTCGCTCGCTGGGCCGCAGCCGACTCGTGGGCGTTGCTGGTCCGTCCGGCGCCGGTCGCCCCGGTCACGGCGAGCGACGGCGGCACCGCCGTCGCTCCCATCCCCTCGACGATGCCGTGTCCTCCCTGGATCGACCTGGCATTGGACGCCGTGGCCGACGGCAGACTCGACGATGCCTCCGGGCTTCTCTTGGAGGCTGGCCGGGCGTGCCCCACGGAGCCGCTGATACTGCGCGAAACGGCCGGCATCCGATTCAAGCAGGGACGTGACGAGGAGGTCGGCCGACTCGCCTCCGAGTACCTGACACTCGTTCCCGACGACGAATACGCCTGGCAGCTCCTCGCGACCAGCCGTTATCGGGCAGGTGATCGGGCAGGCGCGCTCCAGGCATGGAACCGGATCGGCCGCCCGACGGTCGACCTCGTACGGATCGACGGGGTGCGCACGATCCGGTTCGGGGAGGTCGCCGGCGCGATATCGGCACCTCCTGGCACGCTGCTCACACCACCCCGGTTGGCCCTCGCCCGCCGCCGGGTGTCCGACGTCCCCGCGCTACGCCATTCGGCCGTGGACTATCAGCCCATCGCGGGCGGGCTGGTCGAGGTGCGCGCGTCGGTCGTCGAGCGCCCCGTGGTGGAGAAGGCCTGGCGCCTCGCTGCGGCCGGGGCGGTCCGCGCCGTTGCCCAGAGCGAGGTGGGGCTCGAGGTCGCCAATCCGACCGGAGGCGGCGAGATGTGGACCGGGAGCTGGCGCTGGACGCCCGCCCGGCCCCGTGGAGCCATTCGACTCGAGATGCCCGCCAATCCCGGTTTCCAGGGCATCCTCACCGTCGAGGGCGATTGGGAGCGGTTCCGCTTCGCGCTCGATTCCGCCGGGATCCCGCTCTTCGAGGAGACCCGGCGCTCGGCCATCGTCGGCTTCGGCGGTTGGGTCAACGCCGGGGTGCGTCCCCTCGTGGCGTTCCGGCTCGAGCGGTGGTCCGGGAACCGGAGTTATCTCGCGGGTTCCATCGGCGCCGAGGTCCGCGCTCGGGACAACCGGTTCGAGCTCACCGCGAGGACCGAGTACGCCGTGGCCCTCTCGGCCCACCCGCCGTACACCACCGGCTGGGCCCGCGCGAGCTGGGCTTCTTCCCTCGGGCTGGACCGTGCGGCCTGGTCCGCCCGGCTCGGGTTCGATTGGGCGGGCCGCCATGCCCCGCTCGGTACCTGGCCGCTGGCCGGGAAGGATCTGTCGTGGGCGCTTCCGCTCCGGGCCCACACGCTCACCACGGGAGGAGCCCTTTCAGGCCGGAGCGCTGGCCGCGCCATCACCTCCGCGGGCCTCGCCGCCGACCGCCCCTTCTTTCGGAAGGGTCCGCTGGTCTTCGGTGCCGGCTTGTTCTTCGACGCCGCGCAGATCTTCGCGCCCGCCGACGGCTCGCGGCAGAACCGCTTCTACCTCGACGGCGGCGGCGGGCTCCGGATCGGTTTGGCCGACGGACAACTGGGTGTGTTCCGCATCGATCTGTCGAGAGGCCTGGTGGCCGATCGGCGCACCGCGGTCACCGTGGGCGTCCACCGGAGCTGGCCCCTGTTCCGGCAGAGCTACCGGTGAGCGGCGTCACCTGAGGTCCAACCCGACCAACACCCGCTCCGTGTCGGAGAGATCCCCGATGATGTTCCTCACCGGCTCGGGCAGCTCACGCACGAGCGTCGGGACGGCGAGGATCTGGTGGTCGCGGGCGAGCTGTGGATGCTCCAGGAGGTCGATCACTTCGATGGAGTACTTGCCCTCCAATTGCTCGTCGCAGATCACCGTGAGGTTCTTGAAGGCAGCGATGGCCTTGGGGGTCTGGCCGGCGACGTACAGGCGCAGGATCCACGTGTCGCCTCCCCCCTTGGCTGCCTCTTGTTTCCGGCGGGTGGCCTTCGACGGTCCACGTCGGGTCGTCATCGTGCGCTCCTTCGGGCCCTTCTCGCAGGCCGCTTCGTGCCGGTTGGATGGGCCCTCGCATCGCCTTTGCGACTCTCGACCATTCTCGCCGTGTCTTGAGCGAAACGCTCCTGGCGTGCCTTGTCGATGCCGATGACCTTGAGCGCTTCCGACTCTTCGGCCTCGAACTCCGAGCGCAGCAGGACGATCTGAGCTTCCATGGCTTCGCGCCTGCGCTCCAGCGCGATCTGTCTGCGCGTGATCTCCTGGTCTTGCAGCGTCTGCGCCGCGTCGTCCTTCGCTTCCTGGGCCAGCCGCGCCGAGCCGGTCAGCACGCCTCCGGGACCGACATAGACATCGATCAACTCAATGCCGTGGTCCGTCACCTTGAACTCTCGGATCTGATTGGAATGCTCCATGCCGCGGGACTTCAGCACGTACAACCCCCTGTTACGCTCGCCTCCGATCTCGATGTCGCGAAGGAGCAGCCAGGTGTCGATCAGGGACGAGACGTAGACGTCGGTGACCTCGCTGCTTTCGTTGCCCGAAGTGAGACTCGTGAAGAATGCCGTGATCCCCTTCATCTTCAGGAAATCCACGAGCCGCAGCAGCATCGTCTTGACCTCGGACTGGTTCTCTCCGATCACGAAGGAATTGATGGGATCGAGGACGACCGCGTCGGGCGCGAAGCCGTTGATGAGCTTGATGCTCGTCGTGAGATGGGTTTCCAGGCCGTAGTGCGTCGGGCGTGTCGCGTGGAACTGCAGCCGCCCCTTCTTCACCCATGGTTCCAGGTCTATCCCGACCGAGCGCATGTTCCGCACGAGCTGCTCGGGGGACTCCTCGAAGGTGAAGAAGAGAACACGCTCCATCCTCTTGCATGCCGCCTCGACGAACTGCGAGGCGATGCTCGTCTTGCCGGTGCCCGCGGTGCCCGAGACGAGCACCGTGCTGCCGCGGAAGTAGCCCTTGCCGGACAGCATCGCGTCGAGGGACGGAAGGCCGCTCGAGATCCTCTTGGTGGAGGAGGAGTGGTTCAGTCCCAGGGACGTGACGGGGAGAACCGAGAAGCCGTCCTCGTCGATGAGGAAGGGATACTCGTTCGTTCCGTGCGTGGAGCCGCGGTACTTGACGATGCGCAGCCGTCGAATGGACGACTGATCGGTCACGCGATGGTCGAGGAGGATGACACAGTCGGAGACATACTCCTCCAGGCCCTCGCGCGTCACCTCGCCTTGGCCCCGCTCGGCGGTGATGATCGTGGTGACGCCCTTGTTCTTCAGCCAGCGAAGGAGCCGGCGCAGCTCGGCACGCAGGATGACCGGGTTCGGCAATCCGGAGAAGAGCGACTCCACGGTGTCGAGCACGACGCGCTTCGCGCCGATGCTCTCGATGGCGTAGTGGATCCTGATGAACAGCCCCTCCAGGTCGTATGCGCCGCTCTGTTCGATCTCACCGCGGTCGATGTGGATGTGCTCGAGCCAGATCTTCTTGCGCTTCACGAGGTCGTCCAGGTCGAATCCCATCGATGCGACGTTGGCCGTGAGCTCGGCCTCCGTCTCCTCGAACGACAGGAAGACGCCCGGTTCATGGAGCTGCGTCGCTCCATGCACCAGGAATTCCATGGCGAACAGGGTCTTCCCGCACCCCGCGCCGCCGCACACGAGGGTCGGTCTGCCCTTCGGCAATCCCCCGCCCGTGATCTCGTCCAATCCCTGGATGTTCGTCGGGGCTTTCGGCAGGGCTGGGCGCCGGGGGGGAGCGGCCTTCGTCTTCATGATGTCGTCTCTCCGGGGTGGCCTCCGAGCGAGCCGGGGCCCGAGGGGGCTGACTGGCGCGGCTCGGCCTCGTCCGGGCCGCGGATGTCAAAGCTAGGGCAAGGCGAGCGGGCTTGCCTGGCCCCGAAGGACTAGGTCCATCGGCCTACTTTTCGGAGCGTTCGTACCGCATGTGGCTATGCCGCTCATTCCGCCCGATCGGGCGATGGGGCTGGAAGGTGCCCTGCCCTAGACTCCATCCAGCGAAATCCACGTCCGTCATCGCCCACGCGAGTCTCGGCTCCGTGCCTGGCGTTGTCGAGCGGGTAGGTCCCATCAGAACGAGGTGTTCCATGAGAACCGCGACATCAACCAACCGATCCAGACGTCTGCTGAAGGGTGCGCTCCTCCTTGGCATGGCACTCACGTCCACCGCCTGTGCGTGGAGCAACAAGGCGAAGGGAACGGCCATCGGCACCGCGGGCGGCACAGCCGCCGGCGCCGTGGTCGGCAACCAGACCGGGTCCACCGCGCGCGGCGCCATCATCGGGGCCGTGGTAGGTGGGGCCGCGGGCATGATCATCGGCAACCAGATGGACAAGCAGGCGGAGGAGTTGGAGCAGCAGGTCGACGGCGCCAGCGTGCAGCGGGTGGGTGAGGGTCTGGTGCTCACCTTCGACTCGGGTCTCCTCTACGACTTCGACTCCTCCTCCATCCGTGCGGAGGCGGGCAGGAACCTGCAGAGCCTCGCCGCGAGCCTGAGGGACTACCCCGACACCGAGATCCTCATCGTCGGCCACACGGACTCCGAGGGCACCGATGCCTACAATCAGGATCTTTCGACACGGCGCGCCGATGCGGCCTCCGGATATCTCGGGCGGGAGGGTGTTGCCTACAACCGGATCCACACGGCCGGCCGGGGCGAGACGGAACCGGTGGCGACGAACGACACCGACGCCGGCCGTCAGCTGAACCGGCGAATCGAGATCGCGATCTACGCGAGCGAGGCGGCCCGCACGGCCACTCGATGAGCCTCACGCACAGGGCAGGCGCTCGACCCATCCGAGACAGGGAGGCAAGGGACATGTTCAGGAACCCACTTTGCTCCACCGCACTTCTCGCTCTGGTGCTCGCCGGCGCGGCGCTGCCGTCGTCGGCTCGTGCCCAGCAGGGCGCGGCCGCTGACCCCGGGATCACCACCTCCGGGGCGGCCACCGCCACGAACCCCGCTCTGCTGGGACCCCAGGTCGCCCCGGTGGACTTCGTCCGCTGGGCGCCGCCCAGCCCCTTCGACGAAGCCGCGCCCCAGGATGGCGTCCGGGCCGGTCCCAACATCGCCATGATGGCGGTGGGTGGTGCCGCGGTGGTGGTGGGCCTCGTCATCGGGGGCGACGGTGGCCTCGTGATCGCGACCACCGGTGGCGTGGTCGGGCTCATCGGGTTGTGGCGATACCTGAAATAGCCCGGAGGGAGCTTGAGTGGGACCGGCAGGCCGGTCCCCGCGGGTGGCGGAACCATCCGTGGGGCCGGCCTTCGGGGTAGCGGAGTGTTCAACTGGCGCTTAGGATGACAATGGGGAATTGTGATGGCTGAGAGCGGGAGCCGCCTATATGCACGAGGTGCCGGGGACCGACATCACCACGCCAGGCGCTGTGATCTCAGTGGCGCTCATCGAAGACAATCGCCTCGTTCGCGAGGGGATCACCGCGCTGCTGGGCCAGCACCCGGACCTCAAGGTGGTCGCCCGAGGATCCAACGGCGTGACCCTGACGGTGGGAGCGGTGAGCCCCCACGTGGTGCTCCTGGATCTCGGACTGCGCAACGGCGACAGCCTGCGCGTGGCGGAGCACGTCAAGCGGGACTTCCCCGAAGCCAAGATCATCGTGATGGACCTCCTCCCCGTGCACGAGGAGATCGTGGAGTTCGTGAACGCGGGCGTCTCCGGGTTCATCATGAAGGACGCGACGCTGGAAGATCTCGTGGAAGCCATTCGTGCGGTGGCGGGCGGGGCTCACGTGCTTCCGCCCGAGATGACCGGGACGCTCTTCTCCCAGATCGCGAGGGACGCGGTCAAGAAGGGCCGGTCGAGGGCGCTCGATGCCGTGCGCATGACGCCGAGGGAGAGGGAAGTGATCAATCTCATCGCCGAGGGGCTGAGCAACAAGGAGATCGCCCGGCGCCTGCACATCGCGACCCACACGGTGAAGAGCCACGTGCGCAACATCATGGAGAAGCTGATGCTGCACACGCGCTTGCAGATCGCGGCGTATGCGCATGGAGAGAAGGGAGACTCGTAACCCGCGGGGGGGGGGCCGTGACCGAGCCTGTCGAGTCTGGACCGTCCGTCGTTCGGATCCTGCTGGTCGAGGACAACCGGCTGCTGCGGGAGGGGATCGTGGCGATCCTCGACCAGGAGCCGGACCTTGAGGTGGTGGCGATCGCCGAGGACACCGGCGCCGCCCTCCTCCGTCTCGGCGAGGCCGGCCCGCGCGTGGTCCTGGTGGACGCCGGCTTGGCGGATCAGGACGGCCACTGTGCGGTGGAGTGCATCAAAAAAGCGCGGCCCCTGGCCCGCGTCGTCGTCATGGACCTCATGCCCGTGCCCGAGGACATCGTCGAGTTCGTGAGGCAGGGAGCCTCGGGGTTCGTCGTGAAGAGCGCGACGGTCGCCGACTTCGTCCAGACGGTGCGGTGGGTCGCCGAAGGGAGGGACGTGCTCCCTCCGGCCCTGACCGGGACGCTCCTGTCGCACCTCGCCCGACACGCGGCGGATCACCCCGCGCCGCGCTCCATCGGATCGGTGCGCCTGACGAAGCGCGAGCGGGAGGTCGTCGCCCTGGTCGCGGACGGCAACAGCAACAAGGAGATTGCCAAGCGGCTCCACCTCTCGACCCACACGGTGAAGAGCCACGTGCGCAACATCCTGGAGAAGCTGGCTCTCCACAGCCGCCTGCAGCTCGCCGCGGTGGCGCTGAAGGCCGATCACTCCGGTAGAGAGGCCGAGTAGAGCCACTCCCGTCCTCGAGGCTCCTCGCCCAACGGGACTAATCCTTTCGCCCGGCCCGGAGCTTGCGCGTACTCCCCGCAGCCTAGGTCGCATTTCATCCCGCCGGGGGATGTCCGCCACCGTGACAACCGGCGACCCTGTAGAGTGGTCGCTCGACGTCCCGGGGTGGAGACACGACTCATGGCGATTTCTCATGGAATCCGGCGTGCCGGCGCGTCGCTCACGCTCGTCGCCGGCCTCTCGGTGGGCGGCTGTGCCCTGAATCCAGCCACCGGCCGCAATCAGATCATGCTGATCAGCGAGTCCCAGGAGATCCAGATGGGGCAGGAGTACGATCCGCAGATCGTCGCCTCCATCGGTCTCGTGCCGGACTCCGCCTGGCAGCGCTACATCCACCAGATCGGCGCGCGGCTGGCCGCCGTCGGGGAACGCCCGGGCCTCCCCTGGACGTTCCGCGTGGTGGACGACCCCGGGGTCAACGCCTTCGCCGTTCCGGGCGGGTTCATCTACGTGACCCGCGGGCTCCTCGCCCACGTCAACTCGGAGGCGCAGCTCGCTTCCGTGGTGGGCCACGAGATCGGCCACGTCACCGCGCGCCACACGGTGAGCCAGATGAGCAACCAGCAGCTCGCGGGGCTGGGGCTCGCGCTGGGCTCTGTCGTGAGCTCGGGGTTCGCGCGCTACGCGGGGCTCGCGAACTCGGCCCTGGGCATCCTCTTTCTCAAGTACTCACGGGACGACGAGCGGCAGGCGGACGGCCTCGGCCTGCGCTACCTGCTCCGGACCGACTGGGACCCGCGGGAGATGCCCGTGGTGTTCTCGATGCTCGAGCAGGTGAGCGCGTCGGAGGGCGGCGGGGGCCTCCCCAACTGGCTCTCGACGCACCCGAGCCCGGCCAACCGGCGCGAGGACATCGAGGGGCAGATCGCGGCGCTGTCGCGGGACTTCTCCGGCGCCGTGGTGAACCGCGACCCGTACCTGCAGCGTCTCGACGGCCAGGTCTTCGGGAGCGACCCGCGCGAGGGCTACTTCAGGGGCAGTCAGTTCTTCCACCCCGAGATGCGCTTCCGGCTCACCTTCCCGGAGGGCTGGACCACGCAGAACGGGAAGCAGGCCGTCATCGCCGTCAGTCCCAATGAAGACGCCGTGGTCGAGTTGTCCGCGTCGCAGGGAGCGAGCGCCGACGTGGCGGCCCGGACCTTCCTCGCCCAGGAGGGGATGAACGCCGGCTCCACGTCCCGCGCGACCCTGAGCGGTCTCCCGACGGTGAGCGCGCGTTTCTCCGCCGCGACCGAGAACGGCACGGTGAAGGGGGCGGTGCTGTTCGTCGAGCACCGCGGGGGGGTGTTCGGGCTCGTCGGCTACGCTCCCGAGGCGCGTTGGTCCACCTACCAGACGGTGGTCGAGCGTGCGCTGCAGAGCTTCGAGGCACTGACCGATGCGACGGCGCTGAACGTGCAGCCCCAGCGCGTGGACATCATCAGGCTCGAGCGGCGCACCACCATCGAAGAGCTCGCGCGCCAACGGAACTCGCCGGCCTCCGCCGCGACGCTGGCGCTCATCAACCAGGTCGGCCCCCAGACCCCTCTCGAGGCAGGCCGGCTCGTGAAGTGGGTCGTGGGGCAACCGGCACCCTCCACGCCAACGCAGGGACGGAACCCATGAAACGCGCGACAGCCCAAGGACTATTCGTAGCCACCTCTCTGGCCCTCCTGGCCGCCTGCTCTCCGGGCGAGTCGGCGGACAATCCGCCTGGCTCGGCCGTGGAGCGGCCCGCCGCGGCAGCTCCGGCCGCCCGAGCCGCGCCCACGAGCTACACCCTCGCCGCAGGCACCTTGATCGAGGCGGAGATCGGCGACGACATCAGCTCCCGGCATGCCCATGCGGGCGATGCGTTCACGGCCCGGGTCACCGAGGACGTGAGGAGCGCGGGCGACTGGGTCGCGATTCCCGCGGGGGCCACGGTACACGGGATCATCACCGAGGTGAGTGCGGCCGACAACACCAGGTCCACGGGGACGCTCACGCTCGCGGTGTCGAGCGTTACGGTTGCCGGGAGCCTGTATGACATGGATGCGTCCATCGACGCCCTCGAGACGGTCGACGAAGGCCGGGGGCTCGAGACCGTGGACGCCGCCCGGGTGGCCGGGGGCGCAGCGGCCGGCGCCATCCTCGGCCGGGTGATCGGCGGAAACACCAAGGGCACGATCATCGGTGGCGTGGTCGGCGGCGCGGCCGGGGCCGCGGTGTCGGTGGCCATGAAGGACATGGACATCGTGCTGCCCGCGGGGTCGCGTCTGACCCTGACCTTGAGGCAGCCCTTGTCGCTGTTGGCCAGATGACGACCTCGGCGGCCCGGTGCTGGCCCCTCGAGGCCGTCGGGAACTCCGGCCGCTGGATCTCGACCTCCGGCGAGGGAGTGGGGCGGCGGATCCTGTCGGATGGAGGAATCGCCTCCCGCACCAGCGCCCGGGGCACCCTCAGGCTCATCCTCTCGACCGTGAGGGTGGGGGGGAGGACCTATGCAGTGGGCGTAGAGACGACATCAAGGAGGAAAAGATGCTCTGGACCATCGTACTGATCCTGCTCGTCCTCTGGGTGCTGGGGCTCGTGAGCTCCTACACCATGGGCGGGCTGATCCACGTTCTTCTCATCGTCGCGATCGTCGTGATCCTCCTGCGCGTCATCCGGGGTCGGGGGATCCTGTAGAGGGACGCACGGAGTGGGTTACACGACGGCGGCGCTCTCTCACTCCGAGGGGCTAGTCCCTTCGGTTGAGAGCCGCCGCGGCGCCCTAGCCCCCGCGGGCTAGGGCGCTTTTCACTCCGCCGGGCGATGCCTCCGAGCACCGTTTTCGGGCAGCTTTCATGGCAAGGCCGGGGATGTGCCGTCGTCCACCTATGGGCGGCGGCATGTGCCTCGGTCAGACACGCAAGACCCTAGGAGGGACCCTATGTTCAGCCTCCGCCGCCTCGCGGCGCGACTCACAGTCATCGTTCCGCTCGCGGCATTGTTCGCTGTCGCGTGCGAACACAGCCCTTCGGCGCCCGGCGTGCCCGCGACCATCACGGTCACCCGCAATCCGGACACCCTGGCTGTGACCACCTCCAAGCAGTTCATCGCCATCGCCAGGGACGCCGATGGCAATGTGGTGGGCATCAACCCGACCTGGTCGGTCGCGGCGGGTGGCGGAAGCATCAGCAGCTCCGGCCTCTTCACCGCGGCTGCGGTCATCGGAGACTTCGCCAACACGGTCAAGGCGACCTACGGCAGCCTCTCGGGCACCGCGTCCGTGACCGTGATCGCCGGACCCCTGGCGAGCATCACCGTCACCCCCACCCCGACCACCCTGTCCATCGGCGGGACACAGCAGTACACCGCCGTGGGCAAGGACGCGGGTGGCAACACGGTGGCGATTTCTCCCACCTGGTCCGTCTGTTGTGGCAGCGGCACCATCAGCAGCTCCGGCCTCTTCACCGCGGGCACAACGCCCGGGACCTTCACGAACGCGGTGTATGCCACCAGCGGTGGGGTCTCGGGTCATGCGACCGTCACGGTGATCCCCGGTCCGCTGGCGACGATCTCCGTCACGCCGAATCCCTCCCTGCTCGTCGTGGGCGCCACACAGCAGCTCACGGCCGTCGGCAGGGATGCGGGCGGCAACCCGGTCGCGATCACGCCGGTCTGGTCCGTCGTGGCCGGCGGCGGCACGATCAGCGCATCGGGTCTCTTCACGGCAGGCGGCACGCCGGGAACCTTTGCCAACACGGCCAAGGCGACCAGTGGAGGCATCTCCGGGACGGCCACGGTCAACGTGACCGCCGGTGCGCTCGCGACCATCACGGTCACGCCGAACCCAGCCTCCATGAGCGTCGGGGCCACGCAGCAGTTCACCGCTGTGGGCCGGGACGCCGGGGGCAACGTCGTCCACTTCACGCCCACCTGGTCCGTCGTGGCCGGGGGTGGTTCGGTGAGTGACGACGGCCTGTTCACGGCAGGAACGGTGACCGGCACGTTCACCAACACGATCCAGGCCAGCTTTGAGGGACTCACCGGGGCCGCGACGGTCACCGTCACCCCCGGCCCGCCGGCCAGCATCACCGTCACGCCGGACCCGACCACGCTCAGCGTCGGCCTCACGCGGCTCTTCACCGCCGTCGGCAGGGACGCGAACGGGAACCTGGTGGCAATCACGCCCACCTGGTCCATCGCGGCCGGTGGCGGCACGATCAACAGCTCGGGTCTCTTCACGGCGGGCGGCACGCCGGGGACGTATACCAATACGGTTGAGGCGGCCGTGGGTGGGATGACGGGCACCGCGACGGTGATCGTGACCTCCGGTGCGCTCACGTCCATCACCGTCACGCCGAATCCGGCCACCATGGGCATCGGTGGCACGGAGCAGTTCACGGCGGTGGGCAAGGACGCCGGAGGCAACGTCGTCGACATCACGCCCACATGGGCGGTGGTGGCGGGTGGCGGTTCGGTGAACCTCACCACGGGGCTCTTCACAGCCGGTAACGTGACGGGGACGTACACCAACACGGTGCGCGCCAGCGTCGGCGGACTTGCCGGCTTTGCCACCGTGAACGTCACGAGTGGAGCGCTGGCGACCATCACGGTTTCGCCCACCCCGGTCTCCGTACAGACCAACGGCACGCAGCAGTTCACGGCCATCGGCAAGGACGGAAGCGGGAACGAGTTCGTCATCACGCCCACGTGGTCAATGGTGAGCGGTGGCGGGAGCATCAACTCCAGCACCGGTCTCTTCACCGCGGGCACGACGGCGGGGACGTTCAACAACACCGTTCGGGCGACCAGCGGCGCGGTTTCGGGATTCGCGACCGTCACGGTCACGGCGGTGGCGCCGACACTGGCGACCATCACCGTGACGCCGGATCCGGCGAACCTGCTCCCCAACGCCACGCAGCAGTTCTCGGCCGTCGGCCGGGACGGGCTGGGCAACCTCTTCCCCATCTCGCCCGTCTGGTCCGTGGAGAACGGCGGCGGCAGCATCAACGCCATCACCGGGCTCTTCACCGCCGGGGCGCTCGAAGGAACGTTCAACGGCACCGTGCAGGCGACCAGCGGACTGATCTCGGGCACGGCGACCGTGGTCGTGAGCGCGGCGGCCCCACCCCCTCTCGTGGACCTCGGCACGGCGGCCCCCAACGGGATCATGGCCGGGACGGCGGTGACGTGCATCTCCAACGGCCTGATCAACGCTGACGTCAGCGTCAGCCCGGGGAACACCATCACCGGCTTCCCGCCATGCGTCATCACGGGCGTCCAGAACCTGGGCAACGCCGTCGCAGCGCAGGCGCAGATCGACCTGACGACGGCCTACAACACCCTGGCCGGGATGCCGTGCTCACCGTCCAACGCCATCGTGGCGGACCTGGGCGGCACGACGAAGCCGGCAGGGGTCTACTGCACGGCCACCGGCATCGGCGTGACGGGCACGCTGACGTTGGACGGTGGGGGTGACCCCGACGCGACCTTCGTCTTCCAGGCCGGCAGCGAGCTCACCACGGCCGGCGACATCGTGCTCATCAATGGCGCGCAGGCGAAGAACGTCTGGTGGCAGGTCGGAAGCTCGGCGACGCTGGGGACGGCATCGCAGTGGCAGGGCAACATCCTGGCGCTGTCCAGCATCACGCTCGTGGACACCACGACCCTGCTCGGCAGGGCGCTGGCGCGGAACGGGGCTGTGTCCCTGGGAACCAGCAACACCATCACGCTGCCGCCGCTGTAGGCGCAAGGCAACGAGGGAGCCGGCGACCATTCCGGTCGCCGGCTCCCCACGGCCCTGAAGCAGTGACTCTTGAGATTGGGGAGACCGAAAATGTTCAAGCGACTCATGATGACTGCGTGCGCCCTGGCTGCGTGCTTGCCGACGCTGGCGATGGCCCAGCAGCAGCCCGCCCACCGCGACGGTAGTTGGGAGTTCAGCCTCGGGGCAGGCTACCTGTTCCTGGACTCGGGGCTCCGTGACTTCCTCGGGAGCGGGGCGCCGGAGTACCGGTTCGCCGACAGCGCCACTCCCGCCCGGGGGGCGCCGCTCGCGGTGGCGCGCCTGGGCTACAACTTCAACAGCAAGCTGGGGGTCAGCGTGAGCGGCGAGGCCGCCACCGGGGCGGGCATGCGGTACTACACGCCGACCGCCGCGATCACCTACACGGTGAACCTGAACGCCAACACCAGCCCCTTCCTCATGATCGGGACGGAGCTCACCCGTATCGAGGGTCAGAACGAGCGGGTGACGCACTCGACCTGGGGCGCCCTCGCGGGCCTCGGGATCCGCAGCATGATCAGTGACAGGCTGGCCCTTCGGCTCGAGGGCCGCATGCGGTTCGAGAACTACGACGAGGTCCCGATGCCGGACCACATGACGTACAACCCTGTGGTCACGCTCGGCTTCTCGTTCTTCACCGGAGGGCGCGAGCCCGCCGCGGTGGCCAGGGCGGCGTCCTGTCCTCCGTGCCCGCCCACCATGGCGCGCATGGTGGACACGGTGCGCGTGTACGTGCCGTTCCCGACCGTGGCGCCGCCGGTCTTCGTCATGCGCGACACGCTGGTGCTCGAGGGCGTCAACTTCGCCTTCGACGAGTCCGTATTGACGCCGGAGTCGCACGACGTGCTCGACCGCGTGGCTCTGGAGCTCGCCAAGCCCGAGTGGGCGAACGTGCGCTTCGAGATCGCGGGCCACACGAGTGAGATCGGCTCGCCCGAGTACAATATGTCCTTGTCACAGCGCCGCGCCGAGGCCGTTCGGGCCTACCTGGTGTCGCGGGGTGTCGCGGACAGCCGGATGACGGCCAAGGGCTACGGCGAGACCCAGGCCAGATTCCCGACCGACACGGAGGGCTACGGGTGGCAGAACCGTCGCGTCGAGCTCAGGCGCATCCGGTAGCCGGGGGCAGGGACGACAGCGGAGCGGAGCGACGTGACGGCGATCACCGGCCGCCGGGTGATACCGGCGGCCGGTGATCGAATCCCGAAGGTTGCGCAAGGGGAACGCCCGATGAACGGACGGAAGCTCGGAGCCATTGTGCTGATCGTGGTGGGGACTGCCGGGCTGGTGTTCGGCACGTTCAGCTACGGCCGGGAGACCCAGACGACCTCGATCGGGTCGATCGAGATCGCGGTCAGCGAGCAGCGGGCCTTCAACGTGCCGGTGTGGGCGGGCGTGGGGGCGATCCTGGTGGGTACCGCCCTGCTTCTCGTCGGGAGGAAGGGCAAGGCGTAGCCGGCGCCGGTGGTGGTGCGGGGAAGGGAATCGGGCAATGGGATGGCGCAGGACAGACGAGGAGCGAGCGGTGGAGACGAAAGGACCGAGCCCCCCAAAGAACCTCTGGGCGTACGCATATGAGATCGTCCCCCCGAAGACCGCGGATCACATGAAGGTGATCGAGGCGCTTCTGGAGGAGGAGTACGCGCAGGCGAAGCAGACGGCACGCACGTGGCGCGGCCAGCTGGTTTGCGAGCAGCAGGTGACGCACATCCTGGTCGTGAGCGATACGCCGGACCAGGGCGAAGAGGTCAACCGGCGGCTGGAGCGTCGCTTGAAGGCGCTGAAGGCGGGGTTCTCCCGCACCATGCCCATGCCGCTTTCCGACGATGACCCGGCGCCTCCGGCGCCTCGGCCGTAGACGCCACGAGTCACTCACAAGGGATGGCACCATGATACGAATCCTGGCACTGGCGGCGGTCCTCGCCGCCACGCCGCCCCAACAGGCGGGCGATGGATGGACGGGAATCCTCGCGGCACTGCAGCTCCCCGCGTTGGTGACGGAAGCAAGGGGGGCGGGCATCACCGAGGGGACGCTGCGCGGAGTGCTCGACGGACTCCTGGGGCGCGGCGTGGCTGCGGACGATGCCGTCGTGGTCCTGCGCGAGGAGCTCGACGCGGTGGACGCGGGCGGGCCGAAGGACAACTTCGGCGCCTTCGTGCAGCGGAACCTGGACGCGGGCCTGCGCGGCCAAGCCCTGGCTGCAGCGATCCGCGAAGAACACCGGAAGATGGGCATCGGGAGAAAGAAGCCATGAGCGCGCGCATTCGAAGGTCGGCCCTGCTCGCGGCCCTGACCCTGGCGGCCGCCTGCGGTCGCCCGGAGGCACCGGCAGCGGAGGAGGCGCCTGCGGTGGAGGCGGCGCAGGCCATGGACGCGGAAAGGGGAGGCGTGTCGCTGGCGGATCTGGATCGGAGCGTGACGACGGCACGGGCGATGCGCGAGATGCCCGGCGCCGCGGACTCGATCCTGGCGGCGAACGGCTTCACGCGCCCCGGCTTCGACTCCCTCATGTACGCCATCGCCGCGGACTCGGCGCTGGCCCGGGCGTACACCGAGTCGATCCGGTGATGGACGGCGGGAACGGGAGCAGCGAGAACGAGCTCCGGGAGGGGTGAGCGTGCGTACGCGTCGGGTGGTACGCATGGCGCTCCTCGCGCTCGTCCTGCTCCCCTTCCTGCCGGCTGCGGCTCTGGTCCATCACGTCTACTTCGACGAGAGCGACCTTCCCGACATCGAGCCTTTCCTCCGTTTCGATCTTCCGGCGACGGGCGTCGTCTACGACGCGAGGGGCACGGTGCTCATCTCGGTGGCGAGGGAATACCGCCGCGTGGTCACCTACGGCGAGGTCCCCGTCGTCCTGCGCCAGGCCATCCTGGCGGCCGAGGACAAGAACTTCTTTGACCACTCGGGCGTGGACTACAGCGTGCTGCCCAGGGTGGCCCAGAAGACGATGGCCCGATCCCTGGCCACCTGGTGGCACGACGACGATCAGCTCCGCCTGAGGCTCCCCCAGGGTGGCTCGACCATCACCCAACAGCTCGTCCGGGGCTACTTCCTCACGGACCGGACCAGCGGGGAAGGGGGCACGGCCCGTTACGACCGTGGGTGGGTCCCGCGGACGGCAGCCGCGGTTCTCGGCGTGCCCACCACGAACAAGCTCCTGCGCAAGCTCGAGGAGATGCGCCTGGCGATCTGGTTGGAGCGGGAGATGGAACGGCGCTACGGCACGCAGGAGCGGGCCAAGCAAGAGATCTTCAGCCGCTACTGCAGCTTCCTCTACCTGGGAAACGGCCGGTACGGGTTCGCCGCCGCCTCGGAGTACTACTTCGACAAGGCCCTGTGGAGCTATGGACCGGAGGACGCCGGCGAAGCGGCTCTCCTTGCCGGGATCGGCAAGTCCCCGCGTGCCTACGCCCCGGCCGACGGGGCTCGGGAGCCTCTGCGGCGCCGCAACGAGATCCTGGCCCTGATGGTCGGCAACGGGTTCATCCCCGAGGATGTGGCGCGTCGCTCCGGGGCAGAGCCTCTCCACGTGGCCGCCCCCAGCCCGGTGAAGACCCGCGCGCCCGCCGCCATCAAGAGCGTGCTCGACGAGCTGAAGCGGCATGGGGGGGATCGTTTCGGAGTCGAGGACCTGTTCCTGGGACGCGTGGCCGTGCACACCACGGTGGACGAGCGGGTGCAGACCATCGTGAACGAAGCCCTGGAGCACGGCCTCGGGCACTACGAAGAGCGCTTTCCCGCCGCGACAGGGTTGATCCAGGGATCGGTAGTGGTGCTGCGCAACAGGGACGCGGCGATCCTCGCCGAGGCCGGCGGTCGTGAGACGTATCGGGAGCGCCGCAATGCGTACTTCGACTTCAATCGCGTGACCCAGTCGAAGCGGCAGCCCGGCTCAGCGTGGAAGCCGATCGTCTATCTGGCGGCGTTCCGCCAAGGGCTGGGTCTGGACAGCATCGTGCCCGACCAGCCCATCGACGTGCCGACGGGCGTGGACGGCGAGGAGAAGTGGATCGCCAACTACGATGGCCGGTTCAAGGGCTTCATCCCGGCCCGCCAGGCTCTGGCCGAGTCCCGCAATGCCCCGGTCGTCTGGCTGGCGGAAGACATCGGTCTGGGTGAGGTCATCCGGGTCGCTCGGGAGCTGGGTATCCGCTCTCCCCTGCGCCCCTATGCCAGCACCGCGCTGGGGGCGTCGGAGGTGCGGCTCCTGGAGCTGGCGGGTGCCTATCGCGCCATCGCCTCCGGGGTGAGGGCAGAGCCCTACGTCATCGCTCAGGTGACCGCCGCATCGGGTGCGGTGCTCTACCGGGCCGCGCTCCCGGCGGGCCGCCTCGGATCCGAGGGGCTGAGCCAGATCCAGGAGGGTTTGCGTGGCGTCGTCCGCATCCCGGGGGGCACCGCCAACGCCCTCGATCGCGGTGATTTCCCGGTCCCGGTGATGGGCAAGACCGGGACCACGAACGACTTCCGCGATGCGCTGTTCGTGGGATCGACCTACGGCCCGGGCGGGATCACGGTGGCCGTGAGGATCGGCTTCGACGACAACCGTTCGATGGGGGCGAGAGAGACCGGGGGCCGCACCGCCCTCCCGATCTTCCGCGAGATCATGCTCCGTGTGTACGCGGACGGTCTGGCGGGCTCGGTGCCACAGTTCCCGCGCGAGATCGAGGAAGGGATCGACAGCTACCTCGCGGCTTCGTCAGCGGCGGTTCAGGTCGTGACCAGCAATGTGTCCAGACAAGAGGGAGGAACACCATGAAGTCAGAGCAGCGCAACACCTGGGTCGCCCTTGCCGCAATCGCCGTCGCATTCGTGCTCGGCTTCGGGTGGCAGTACTCGAAGGCGCGTCAGGCACGAATGGAGCAGGACGCCGCTCGGCAGGAGGTGAGGGCCCTGCAGCAGCAGCAGGCGTTGGACCGGCTCGAAGCCACGCTCGCTATGGCCACCGTCGCGGCCCAGTTCGGGGATTTCGAGCGGGGCCGCCAACTGGCCAGCGACTTCTTCGCCCTGCTCCAGGAAGGCGTCGCCACGGCCCCAGGGACCGCCCGTCCCGCCCTGGACGAGATCCTGGGCCGGCGCGACGGCGTCATCACCATGCTGAGCCGGGCGCAGCCCGAATCCGGGCTCGAGCTGGCCGGGCTTCTGACCTGGCTCCAGAACGCGCTCGGCAAGCAGCCCACCGTGCCTGCCTACCAGCAGGTCGCTTCGCCCGGAGGCGCCCAGGGATGACGAGGGCGCGGGAGCGGTCAGGGCGCCTGGCGGCCGTCGCGCTGCACCGGGGCAAGCCCGGGCGGGGAGCCGGGCTTCCCACCCTGCGGGCTCCGGTAGAGGCGCTGGGTCGGATAGGCGAGCGAGATGGCGAGCTCATCCTGGAACGCGTCCAATATGCGTTCCCAGAGCGCCTGGGCCCCGGCACGCCGCTCCCGGGGGCGGGTGAGATACCGGGCGGTCAGCAACACCCCCGAGTCCATCACCGAGGTGAAGACTGCGGGCAGGAGCCCCTCGTGGTGGACCAGGAAGTACCGGCTGCTCTGCGTCACCGTGCCCTCGGCCTCCCGGCTCACCTCCATGCTCTCTTCGGTGACGATCCTCTCGAGGATCGCTTTGGCCCGCCGCCAGTCGCTCTCGAAGGTCACCAGGACGGGTATCTCGTTCCAGAGGAACGGGAAGTCCGCCGTGTAGTTGGCCAAGGGTTCGGTGAAGACCCGGGAGTTGGGCACGTGGATCATCCGCCCCGTGCTCTGGTCGGCGGCCACCCAGTTCCCGATCTCCATGATGGTGAAGGCGAAGATGCGGATGTCCACCACGTCGCCGGCGTGAACCCCCACCTGGATGCGGTCGCCGAGGTCGAAAGGCTTCCGCCACAGGATGAAGAACCAGCCCGCCAGGTCCGCGACGAGGTCCTTGAGGGCGATGGCCAGGCCCGCGGACAGGAGCCCCAGGAACACTCCAACGTTCCGTATGGCCAGGAACCAGACCTGGGCGAGGACCAGCAGGGCGACGACCGTGGCCGTGTAGCCCGAGGCCTTGGCCCAGCGGTACCGCCGCACCGGATCGCCCACTCTGCGGCCGACGATGTAGAGCAGCAGGCGCCGGGCCAGGATGAGGAGCGCGATCACCAGGACCGAGAGCACGATCTTGGCCTGCGTCTCCACGGTGGCGCCGGGCAGCAGCAGGGGAAAGCCCTCCAGACGCCCCGCGACGCTGTCGGAGGCCTGGCTCACCGCGCCGGGGACCTGCATCACGGCCGTGCCCTACCTTCGGCGGGTGCCGGGGCGGACCGCCCGGATGACCATGAGGAGCACGACGGCGCCGATGAGTGCCACCAGGATCGTGCCCGGAAGCCCGGCGACGGGCATCCCGATGTCGAGAGCGGTGAAGAGCCATCCGCCGACGAACGCGCCGGCGATCCCGACGACGATGTCGCCGAGCAGGCCGTAGCCGATGCCTCCGACCAGCGCGCTGGCGAGCAGTCCTGCGACGAGCCCGACGATGAGCCAGGTCAGTATGTCCATGTCAACCTCCGGTGTGGACCGAAGGTTAGGCGGAGCGGTGCCCTGAAGGACATCGCCCAAGCGGATGAACGTGGAGTCACATCCGGATGGGGTACGGGCGAACGCCAGGGGTCGCCCGAACGGAGTAGCCCCCGAGGGGGGACCGTGCCCCGACCGACGCTCCCCGCCCGGCCGTGGGAGGCTCGACCGCCATGCGGATAGAGCTTGCCCAGCAGGGCGACACGCTGACCGCAGAGCTCTCCGGGGACTGGGAGTCGGGCCTCCCCGTCCCCCGCTTCGAGCGGCTCCTCGACGATCGGGCGCCGGGGCACCCGGTGCGGGTGATCGACTTCGAGGCCTCGGGGCTGGGTGCGTGGGACAGCAGCCTGCTCACCTTCCTGATGCAGGCGATGACGTATTGCGAGGCCCACGACCTGGAGTTCAGGGACGAGAGCCTCCCGGAGGACATCGCGCGCCTCCTTCAGCTCTCCCGCGTCGTGCCGGAGAAGGAGATCGATCGCGAGGAGCCGGAAGCCTCTCCCGTCGCCCGGTTCGGGAAGAGGGTCCTCGTCGCCCATGCGGGCATCATGGCCGCGGTCACCTTCACGGGCGAGGTGGCCGACGGCTTCCTCAGGTTGGTCCTGCGCCGGGTGCGCGTGCGCTGGAGGGACCTCTGGGTCGTGGTGCAGGCGAACACGTCGGGTGCGCTCCCCATCGTGACGCTGATCGCTTTCCTCATCGGGGTGATCATCTCCTTCCTGGGCGCGGTCGTGCTGCGCCGGTTCGGCGCCGGCTACTACGTGTCGTACCTGGTCGGATACGGCATGCTGAGGGAGATGGGCGCCCTGATGACGGGCATCATCATGGCCGGCCGGACCGGGGCCGGCTTCGCCGCCGAGCTGGGCAGCATGAAGATCACGGAGGAGATCGACGCGTACAGGACGCTCGGGATCTCGCCGGTGGACCACCTCGTGCTTCCGCGCATGCTGGGCCTGTTCGTGGCCATGCCCCTGCTCACGATCTACGCGGACTTCATCGGCATCATGGGCGGGATGATCGTCGCCCTGGCCCTCCTGGATCTCAGCGCCGCCCAGTTCACCGGTGGCCTGTTGATGGCGGTGACGCTCGGCGACGGACTCCTGGGCCTCTTCAAGGGCACCGTCTACGGCCTGATCATCGGCCTCGCGGGCTGCATGAAGGGGATGCAGGCCGGAGCCGACGCGGGGGCGGTGGGAAGGGCGGCCACCTCGGCCGTGGTCATGGGCATCACGCTGATCGTCGCGGCCAACGCCGTCATCGATTGGCTGGCCGTCCTCGTGGGGGTGTGACCGCCATGACAGCGGAGCAGCTTCCCATCGAGGTGAAGGGACTCACCATGAAGTACGGCCCCCTCGTCGTGATGCAGGACCTGAGCTTCCAGGTACGGGCGGGAGAGATCTTCGTCATCATGGGCGGGAGCGGGAGCGGGAAAAGCACGCTTCTGAAGCACCTGATCGGCCTCAAGAAGCCCGCGGCGGGCGTGATCCTGTTCGATGGAGAGGATTTCGGCGAAGCCGACGAGAAGGCCCGCAAGGCGATCCTGCGACGCATGGGCGTGCTCTACCAGAACGGCGCCCTGTGGAGCGGGATGACGCTGGCCGAGAACGTGGCTCTGCCCCTCGAGGAGTACACGAGCCTGGACGCGGAGGCGATCGAAGAGGTCGTGGCGCTGAAACTCGCCCTGGTGGGCCTGCGCGGCTTCGAGGAGTTCTACCCCTCCGAGATCAGCGGTGGGATGCGCAAGCGCGCGGCCCTCGCCCGGGCGACGGCGGTGGATCCGGAGGTGCTCTTCTTCGACGAACCCTCGTCCGGCCTGGACCCGATCACGGCGAGCCGCCTGGACGACCTGATCCTGCAGCTCCGGGCCAGCTTCGGCACCACCATCGTCGTGGTGAGTCATGACCTGGCGAGCATCTTCAAGATCGCCGACCGGGCACTCTTCCTCGACATCGAGGGAAAGACCATGACCGCGCTGGGCAAGCCGTCCGAGCTGCGGGACGACCCGCCCACCCCGGAAGTGCGCCGGTTCCTGACACGCAGCAGCGGGGACGACGCTCCTGTCCCCGACCCTGAGCGAATGAGAGTGCCCCTGCCATGAGCATACGCGCCAACCCCACCGCGATCGGACTCTTCATGATCGGCGCCATCGTGCTGACGGTGATCGGGGTCGTCACGCTGGCCTCCACCGCGTGGTTCCAGCCGAGGTCCAACTTCATCAGCTTCTTCGAGGAGTCGGTGAACGGCCTGGACCGCGGGGCTCCGGTGAAGTTCCAGGGCGTGCCGGTCGGCACCGTGACGGAGCTCAAGATCCAGATCGACGAGACGAAGAAGGCCTTCCAGGTGCCGGTCGTCTACGAGATCGACCTCGATCGCCTGACCACCGAGCTCGGGGACTTCATCCAGCTCGACGACCCGGACGTTCTGCGGAAGCAGATCGTCGACGGGCTCCGGGCGCAGCTGCAGATGGAGAGCTTCGTCACCGGCCAGCTCTACATCGAGCTGAAGTACCGCTCGGACGCCGCGCCGCCCCAGCTCGAGTCGAGGCCGACCGTTCACCCGGAGATCCCCACCACCCACTCGATGATGGCCCAGTTCGGGACCGAGGCCGGCAGTCTCATCGAGGACGTGGTCGAGATCCTCTTCCGGGTGAACGAGATGCTGGAAGAGGTGGACATGAAGGGGCTCAACGCCGCGGTGGTGGCGTCGGCGCGCTCCATCGAGAACCTGGTCGACTCCAAGGAACTCCAGGGCGCCATAGGGGAGCTCCCGGAGATGACGGCCCAGCTCAAGCGGATGATGGCCGACATGGAGACCGTGGCCGACCGGCTCAACGCGGCCCTGGAGCCCTTCCCGGAGCAGATGGAGGGCATCAATGCGGAGGCCCTCGCGACCATGAAGGCGCTGCGAGAGACCGTCGAAGAGGCACGCACGCTGCTCACCACGGACGCCGGCATCGGATATCAGCTCGAGCAGACGCTGGGGAGCCTGCGGGACGCCGCGGAGGCGCTGCGTGTGCTTTCCATCGCGCTGGAGCGGAACCCCGACATGCTCATCCGAGGAAAGAGGCCGCCCGGGAGGTAGCCCCATGCATTCCATGACGATCGCGACGCGCTCGATGCTCTCGTTGGCCCTCATTGCCCAGGCCGGGTGCTTCGGCCTGAACCGGGGCGACCCCTCCCAGAGTCACTTCGTGCTCGGCCTCGGCCGGAGCCCGGCCAGCGCCGAGGCGACGGGGCCGTCCGCGGAAGTGCCCGGCGTCGCCGTCGGGCTGCGGCCCCTCCGCCTAGCCGAGTACCTGGAGTCACCCCTGATCGTGGTTCGGCGGGGACCGCACCGGATCGAGCTCTCCGAGTTCCACCGCTGGGGAGAGGCCCTCGACCAGGGGATCAACCGTACCGTCGCCGGCTACATGGGGGCGCAGGGCTCCTTCCGGAGCGTCGACTACGCTCCGTGGCCGACCCGGGCGGAGCGGGACTTCGTGATCCAGCTCCAGATCCTGCGCTTCGAAGGGTCGGCGCCGGACGGGCCGGCCGTGACCGAGGGGGAGGCTCTGCTGCTCGCGAGCTGGGAGATCCTCCGCGGCGGGGACGACGCCATGCTCGCCCGGGGGACCACCGAGTACCACGGCCCGGGGTGGGCGCTGGGAGACTACGACGCGCTCGTGGGCCTGCTCGAGACGGGGTTGAGCGAGCTGGCCGATGACCTGGTGGCAGCGCTGGCAGGCCTGAGCGCGCCACGCGGGAGTGCCGCACCCAACCGATCAGAGCGGTGGCATGAGCGAGGCTGACCTTTCCCGGGAGCGCTTCCGCAAGAGCTTCCTGCTGCTGCTGACGCTGGGGATCTCGGTCCTGTTCCTGGCCGTGATCCGCGGGTTCCTCATGTCCGTGCTGCTCGCGGCCATCTTCGCAGGCATGGCCCACCCCCTGTACACGTGGGTCCTGCGGCGGCTCGGGGGGCGGCCCGCGTGGGCCTCGGCGGCCACCATGGTCATCCTGCTCACCGTCATCGGGCTGCCGCTCATCGCCTTCCTCAGCATCGTCGCAGGTCAGGCGCTCGAGTTGAGCGAGGCCGCCGGGCCGTGGATCCAGATGCAGATGAGCGGCACGGGCGAGCTCAAGGGGGCTCTGGACCGCATCACGGTGCTCGAGAACCACCCCTTCCTGCAGAGACTCCTGCCGAAGAGCGAGATCCTGCTCTCCAGGGCGGCGGAAGTGGTCTCGGGCGCGGGCGCCTTTCTCCTGGGCAGCCTGGGCGGCATCACCCGTGGCACCCTGTCGTTCGTGCTCCACCTGTTCGTCATGCTCTACGCGATGTTCTTCTTCCTCAAGGACGGCCCTGCGCTGTTGAGCAGGATCCTCTACTACAGCCCGCTCACCCCCGAGGACGAGGAGCGGCTCGTGTCGAGGTTCGTGTCCGTTGCACGGGCCACCCTGAAAGGCTCCCTGCTCATCGGCCTTCTCCAGGGCTTCCTGGCGGGCATGGGCTTCCTGGTCGTCGGCGTGCCGGGCGCGGCCTTCTGGGGCGCGGTCATGGTCGTGGCCGCCATGATCCCCCTCGTGGGGGCGGGGCTGGTCTGGGTGCCGGCCGTCCTCTACCTGGCGATCGCAGGGCACGTGGGCCCTGCGTTCGGGCTGCTGGCGTGGTGCGCTCTGGTGGTGAGCACCGTGGACAACATCCTCCGCCCGCGGCTCGTCGGGCGGGACACACGCATCTCCGACCTCCTCATCCTCCTCAGCACGCTGGGAGGGATCGCGCTCTTCGGTGTGCCGGGCGTGGTGGTCGGGCCCATCGTCGCGGCGCTGTTCGTCACGGTCTGGCATCTCTACGGCGAGGCGTTCCGGGATTGGCTCCCGGGACGCGTGCCGCCGGAGGGGCTGCGGTCGAGCCAGGTGTCACCGAAGGGGCCGGTCGACCCGAAGTAGCTGAGCAGGCCGGAGTAGGCGAGCCGCTTCCCCTTCAGCCGAGGTGGAGTTCCCCGGCGAGGTCGGCGAGGCGCGCGTCGAACGTGGCCATCCGGACGGATCGCCCGGTCCACTCTCGAAGGAGCAGCGCCGTGGTGGCGTGGACGGCGTCCAGCGCCCGGCACCGTGCGAACCTGGGGTCGGAGCGGACCCGGAGCGCCACGTCGCTGAGGGAGCCGACGAGCCCTATGTCCTGCACGTCCTCGTCGAAACGTTCCAGGGAGGCCGCGAGCGCGGCCCGCTGGCCTGGGCCCGGCAGCGCGCGCCGCAGCACGATGGGGACCTCAACCATGAGCAGCCACGAGGAGACCTTCGACTCCGGCTCGTTGAGCACGGCACGCGCCTCGGCCGCGCGCGGAGCTCCGAGGTAGAGCTCGAGGAGGACGCTCGAGTCGAGGTAGATCATCCGTCGAGGCCGCGAGCGCGAACGTCGTCGAGGATGCGCGCCAAGTCGATGCCGGGGGGGACCCCGCCGACCGGGCCGCTGCCGGGGCTCGGCACCTTGCGGCGCGGAAGCCGGATCTTTCCCGAGGCGGCCAGCCGCTCCAGGGCTTCATCCTCCGAGAGGGCCGGCGGGGTGTGGGGCGGGGGAGGCGCGAGCTGGGCGATCACGCGACCGTGGTCGGTCACGAGCACGGTCTCGCCCCCGGCGACGATCCGTAGGTACTCGCTGAGCTTGTTCTTGACCTCGCGCACGCCTGCGGCTCTCATGTTCACAATGTAGCCACCGTAGCTACATTGCGGGAAGAGAGTCCGGCAACAGGGCTGGTCACCTTTCGTCACCATGGGTGGACGTTGCCCGTCCGACCGGGGCGCCTCCACGGGGTGCCGGGCCCTGCTGCTGCCGCGTTAGCTCCCCGCCCGCCGCGCCGGCCAGTGGAACGCCCAGCTCTTCAGGGGCGTCCACAGGTTGGCGTCGTTCAGCGCGGTGTAGCTGAACACCGCCGACCCCTCGGCGCCGGCCATGCGGGCCCGCTCGATGTGGCGGGCCAGCGCCGTGCCGTCCATCCCCGGGACGTACATCCCCACGAGGAGCATGGTCTTCACCGCCGCGGCGTGGTCGTCGGCGAGCCACGCATAATCCAGGCGGTCGCCGTAGCTGGACGCGATGGTCCAGTACACCATGGGGGCCAGGACGTCCACGATCCCCTGCTGGTCCCAGGCCCGGGCGTCCTGGAAGATGGTGGAGTAGCCGGTGGTGACGTTGCTCCAACCGCGGGTGTTCTGGTAGATCCCCCACACGGCTGCGGAGAGCTCGGCGGTCGGCGAGGCCGCAAGCATGGAGTCACGGGTCTCCGCCACCGACCGGGTCACCAGGCGGCGCCGCATCTCGTCGAAGCCCAACCCTGGCTCCTTCGCTTTCGCCGAATCCCAGGCAGCCAGCGACGGCCCGTCGTACGAGTAGTCGGTGCCGGGGTAGCGGATGAAGTCCAGGTGGACGCCGTCCACGTCGTACCTGCGCACGATGTCCGCCGCCACCCGCGCCAGGCGGGTGCGTACCCCGGGGTGGCCCGGCGTCAGCCACCGGCTGTCTCCGCTGACGTAGGGCATCACGGTGCTGTCCGAGCGGACCATGGCCCAGTCCGGGTGCTCGAGGAATGCGTGGAGCGGCACCGAGACGGGCGGAGGCGTGGACCCGGCCCACCCCGTGAAGGCGTTGATCCAGGCGTGGACGGCGAGCCCGCGCTTCCGGCCCTCCTCCACTGCCACTCCCAGGGGATCCCAGCCCGGGTCCTTACCCAGGGTCCCGGTGAGGTTGGCCGCCCAGGGTTCGAAGGACGAGCGGTAGAATGCATCGGCGCGCCCACGCACCTGGAAGTAGACCACGTTGAACCCGGCGTCGGCAGCGCGCTGCATGGCCGTGCGCACGTCCTGCTCCGTCGCGTACTCGAAGCGGCTCACCCAGAGCGCCCGGGTCTCGGTGAGGGAATCGCCGGTGGCCAGCGGCTGCACCGTGAACGCCACGCTGTCCGCTCCCCCGGCGCTCTGGAGCCGGATCCAGGCGGGCCCGGCCGGGCCGCCGCGGAACCCCACGCGGAGGAGGAGATCGCCGTCGGAGCGGCCCAGGACTTCCGGGTAGAGCCAGGCAGGGGCTGATACGGTGACCGCCGCCAGCCCCGATCCGGTGATGCGGAGCTCCACGGGGGAGGCCAGGGGTGAGGCGGTGGAGGGCGAGACGGCTGCGACGACCGGTCTCCGTGACTCGGGGGAAGTCGGGTGCGCGTCACCGCACCCGGAGAGGACGGACGCGGCCACGGCGAGGGTGAGCGCGACGCGCCAGTTCCGGCCCACGGGTCTCTGCGGCATGGCAGGAAAGAACACCCCGCGGCCGGATGGCCTCAAGGGCCCGCCGCCGGGAAATCCCCGTCGCGGAGCCTGCTCCCGTGCGCGCCTAGCGTGCCGCCCCGGCGTGGAAGCGGACCCTCCCGGCAATCTCCCGTTCCAGGCGCTGCGTGGTGGCGCACGCCACGATGGTATTGCTGCTCCCCTCCGGGTTGCGGCCGGAAGCCTCCACGTACGTCTCCACCCTCACCCCGCCTCCGTCCACCGGGACGATGGAGGTGCGGATGAGCAGCTCGATGCGGTAGCGGTCGGCGAAGGGACCGGTGAGGCCGGAGCCGCACTCCAGGTAGCGGGAGAGGGGCGTCTCACCCAGCCGCCGCGAGAGGGTGAAGCGGGAGTTGCCCAGGGTCCGGGACGCCTCCGACACCTCCCGTACCGGGATCCCCAGGTCCGCGTACGCCTTGGGGAGTGCTTCCCAGGCTGCCTCGGGTGTCGCCTCCACCACCTCGGTCACGACCCCCCGGCTCGGGGAGTAGGTCACGTCCATGGTCGTGCCCGATGTCGTGATGGAGGGAAGCGGGGCGGCGCCTCCGGGGCCCGGGGGGGAGCCCGTGGAACTGCATGCGGCGGTCAGGATCAGGGCAATGAGAGCGGTGTGGCGCATGGCTATCGAGTCTTCGTGATGATGTGGATCACGCCGTCTCCGGCATTTGTGCCGAAATAAGTGCTGGCCTCGATGCCGCTCAACACCTCGATGCGCTCCACCGACGAGGCGGGCATCTGGCCCAGGACGGCGATGTCGGAGAGCCGCACACCGTCGACGTAGACGAGGACGGTCTCGTTGGATTGCACCGAGGAGCGCCCCCGCGCCCGGATGACCATGGGCCGGCCGTTGTGGTCGGAGCGGTACGTCATGTTCCGGACGGTCCAGCGCAGAGCGTCCCAGACCGTGCCGGCGTGGGTGGCGGCGATGGCTTCCGCCGTGACGATCTTACCCTCGGGTGCGCCCGGATCGAGGTCGCCCTTCGGGAGGGGTGGCGCGCACGCGGTGGCCAGCAGGAGCAGGGCGGCGCCCGTGACGGCGCGCCCAACGGGGTGACGGGGCTTGTCCATGGTCACTCGTTGATGTGCACGACCTTCGCAGGCGGGAAACCGTTGAACCAGGTCGAAGACGCGTTGCTGTACGCGCCGATATTGTCGGAGTAGACCAGGTCGTCGAGTCGGAGCTGGGGGAGCAGCTCCGACTGGGAGATCGTGTCCAGTCCGTCGCACGTCTGCCCGAACACCGCACACACCTCGTTGCGCCCCTTCCGGAACGCCTTGAAGTGATAGGGGCAGTGGTCGAAGATGATCCCCGAGAACGTGTGGTAGACGCTGTCGTCCACGTAGTAGCAGGGCTTTCCGTCCCGCACGGCATGGCCGATCACCCTGGCCACCGACGTCACCGCGGTGGCGACCAAGAAGCGTCCGGGCTCGGCCAGGATCTCCGTCTCCTTCGGGAAGAGTCGATTGATCTCTGTGTTCAGGGTGCGCGCCAGCTCACCGAAGGGTGGAACGTGCCGGTTGTAGCGCACCGGGAACCCGCCGCCGATGTCCAGGACCCTCAGGTCGAAACCGCGGGAGAGCGCCTCGTTCCTCACTGCCGCGGCCATGTTCAGGGCCTGCACGTAGTTCTCGAAGTTCGTGCACTGGCTCCCCACGTGGAAGCTCAGGCCCTCCACCACCAGCCGGGACGCGTGGGCCTCCTCGATGAGCTGCACGGCCTCGCCGGGGTCGCACCCGAACTTGGACGAAAGCTCCACCATGGAGCCCGTGTTCGGCACCCTCAGCCGCAATAGGAGTCCGGCGCGGGGCGCGTGCTCCCGCACCTTCGCGATCTCCACCCGGTTGTCGAACGTGACGAGCGGCCTGTACCTGTCGAGGGCCTGCAGCGTTTCCTTGGGCTTGATGGGGTTGGCGTAGATGATCTTGTCCCACACGAACGCCTGCCGCTCGGCCGCCGGCCGCTTCTTGATGAGGCCGTACACCAGCATGAACTCGGGCAACGACGCTACGTCGAAGCTCGCCCCGGCGTGGAAGAGGGTCTGGACGATCTCCGGCGCCGGGTTCGCCTTCACGGCGTAGTAGGCCTGGATCCGGGGGAGGTGCTTCCGGAACCGGGCGTAGTTCTGCCGGATGACGTCGTGGTTGACCACCACGAGCGGGGTGCCGTGCTCGGCGGCGAGGGCCTGGAGCTGGGCTGCGGTCGTCTTGGGCATGGGCCTCAGTCCAGCACCGGGTCCGAGCCGTCGAGCATCGTCACCTTGTTATGGGCAAAGTACTCCCTTGTGAGGGCCTTGAGCATGGCCGGCCGGGCCTGGTACAGCTTCCGCAGCGGGCGCCTCTTGTGCCGGGCCAGGGCGTAGTGGGTCAGGATGGGCATGGCGATGGTGGTGTCGGTGTAGCACACGACGGCGTCCGGCAGCCGGTCCGGGTCCACCTTCCCCCAGCTCACGGCCTCGCTGGGCGTGGCGCCGCTCAGGCCCCCGGTGTCCGGTCGTGCGTCGGTGACCTGGAGGAAGAAGTCCTGGCCGAACTCCTTGATGCGGAGCACCTCCTGGATCTGCGGCTCCGTCTGGAGCATGAAGTTCTTCGGGCTCCCGCCGCCCCAGAGCACCACGGCGCTCCGGCCTCCGGACCGCTTGGCCGCCAGCACGATGGCCGTGGATTCGTTCACGTCGATGGCCGGGTTCACGCGCAGCTTGTTCCCACGCAACTCCTCGCCCGCCACGTTCATGCCGATGGTGGAGTCGCCGGGCGACGACGTGAAGCAGGGCACGCCGGCACGGTACGCCGCCGCCAGCACGGACACGTCCTTGAGCCCGGCCTGCTTCTCCCACCCCGCGGCGTGTTTGCCCAGGAGGTAATGGAGTTCCGCCGTACCCATCTCCTTCTGGAATTCTGGTCCCGCCAGCGTGCGGCGCAGGATCTCGTCCGTGGCCATGAGGCAGTCGCTATAGCCCAGGAGCACGTCGTAGACCCGAACGATGTCGTTGTCGCGCAGTTCGGTGTCGTCCATGGTGTGGCTGCCCATGCGCACCGGGTAGTTCAGCGCGAAGTGCAGGTCGTGGTAGAGGTTTGCTCCGGTGGAGACGATCCAGTCCACGAAGCCGGCTTTGATGAGGGGCACGATGGTCGAGCACCCCAGGCCGGCGGGAGTCAGCGCGCCGGACAGGCTCATGCCCACGGTGACGTCGGGCTCCAGCATCTTGTCGGTGAAGAGCCGGCACGCCTCGCGCAGGCGACCCGAGTTGTATGCCAGGAAGGCGTCGTCCACCATGTCCGACAGCTTTTCCCTCCCGGTGATACCCTTCGGGAGCACGCGCTTCCCGGAGAGGTACTTATGCCGGTTGGGGCAGGCCTTCTTCTTCATCCAGTCCGGCATGTCGGAGAGATCCTTGCGGTGTCGGGAGTGGGCGGGGGGCTTCTTGGCCACGGCGGGTCGCTCCTGGCTCGGGTGGGTTTGTGGC
This sequence comes from uncultured Gemmatimonadaceae bacterium, assembly GCA_964545395.1. Classification (GTDB taxonomy): domain Bacteria; phylum Gemmatimonadota; class Gemmatimonadetes; order Longimicrobiales; family Gaopeijiaceae; genus SZUA-318. The sequence goes on from CAZJFX010000012.1 coordinate 56,044, forward strand.
ATTATAGCGTGCGCCGTGGGCGGTGGGAGGGGACGAGGGAGCAGATCGGGCCCGGCGCGCGGCGCCGGAGGGCCGGGACCAGGGCGTGGCCCTCTCGTACCGTCGTCGGTCGCCAGGGCGTACATTGATGAGAGAGCGCGGCTGCCGGCGCGTCGGTTGACCTGGCGCCATGTGCCCGCCAGGCCGGCGCATGCTGGATACTGCAGGAGAGGAGGCGCTTCCATGAAGCTGTTCGTCGGGTCGGGTCGGGTCCCTCATGCTCCCTGGCTTCTCGGCGCCACCGCCCTGTGCTTCCTTGCAGCCTGTGCCACCGCCTCATCGTCCGGGGGCGGAGAGCCCTCCGACCCCGAGGCCATCGACATCGGCTACGGCGAGGTCGAAAAGGACCGCATGGTCGGATCGGTGTCCACGACCCGGGGCGATGACGCGCCCACGGAGCAGTTCAGAACCCTCGCCGAGATGTTGAGGCGGCTTCCGGGTGTGCGCGTCGTCGAGCAGCCCGGCGGCAGCTTGAGCGTGAGGATCCGTGGCAGCAACTCCTCCATCCTCGGTGGAGAAGAGCCCCTCTTCGTGGTCGACGGGATGATGATCCAGTCCGCGGATGGAATGAGCAGCCTCGATCCGAACGCCATCGAGTCGATCAGCGTGCTGAAGGACGCAGGCTCCACCGCCATCTACGGGAGCCGGGGCGCCAACGGCGTGATCGTCATCAGGACGAAGAAGTGATCCGGGCTCCGGAGGAGCCCGCCGCTCGACTCCTCAGCTCCCTCCTCCGGTAGGCGGCGGCCTCCGGTAGCGCACCGGAGGCGCCGGCTCGGGCTTCAGCTCCACCCCCTCGGTCTGCAGGCGGCGGAGCGCCTCGGCCACCGCCGCCTCCAGTTGCGGGTCCTTTCCGGCCGCCACGTCCTTGGGCTGGTTCACGACCTCGATGTCCGGGGCCACGCCCACCGCCTCCACGTCCCACTCGCCGTCGACGTTGAAGAACCCGCCCCGGGGCGCCACGAAGCGGCCGCCGTCGATGAGCGGAGGCGTGTCGGCGGTGTGCACCAGCCCGCCCCACGTCCGGGTCCCCACCAGCGGTCCGATCTTCTTGAAGCGGAAGAGGAAGGGCATGAGATCGCCGCCCGACCCGGAGCGCTCGTTGATGATCATGACCTTCGGGCCCCACAGCGCCGCCATGGGCTGGGTGAACACCTTGTGGGTCGGGGTGCGGGAGTTGAAGTACCCGGTGAGCTCCCGGTCCAGCACCTCGATGATGTAGTCGGCCGCCGAGCCGCCGCCGTTGTTGCGCTCGTCCACCACCGCGCCCTTCTTGTGCTGCTGGGCGAAGTACATGCGGTTGAAGTAGGTGTAGCCCCCCTGTCCCGTGTTGGGCAGGTAGACGTAGGCGAGCTTCCCTCCGCTGAGCTCGTCCACCTTGCGGCGATTCCCTTCGATCCACGCCCAGGAACGGAGCTGGCCCTCGTTGGCCACCGGCTCCACCGTGAGCTCCCTCGACCCCTCCAGCCCGGGGCGGGCGTTCACCCGCACTTTGACGGCGCGCCCGGCTGTCCCCTCCAAGAGCCGGTACGGGTTGGCCGGCGGCGCCAGAGGCGTGCCGTCGATCGCGACCAGGAAGTCGCCCTCCTTCACGTCCATCCCGGGCTGTCCCAGAGGCCCGACGAGGCCGGGGTTCCAGCTTTCCCCGGTGTAGATGCGGGTGATCCGGTATCCCCCGTCCGCCTCCTCCAGGTCCACCCCGAGGAGCCCGGTGCGGGGGTTGTCCAGCTCGGGGTAGTCGCCGCCGCGCACGTAGGAGTGGCCCACGGCGATCTCGCCGGACACCATGTCCAGCAGGAGGTTGAAGTCGGCGCGGTGCTCCACGTCCGGGAGCCACGCCGAGTACCAGGACCACACGTCGTTCCACGGCGCTCCGTGGGTGTTGTCCACGTACAGGAAGTCGCGCATGAAGCGCCATCCGTCGCGGAGCATCTGGGCCCACTCCTCCTTGGGCTCGATGCGCACGCGCAGGCCCAGCGCCAGGCGTGCGTCGCCGGGCTTGGGTGGGGCGCCCCCGGCGTCCGACACCGTCCAGTTGGAGCCCGAGCGCCACAGGATCTTCTTGCGGTCGTGGGACACGGTGGCGTCGTTGACGCCCTTCACCCACTCGGTCGCCTTGCGGTCCTTCAGGCTGTAGCGGTGCAGGGTGGCGCCCTGCTCGTTGGGGATGGCCTCGGCGACGAACACCATCCCCTCGGGGGCCGGGGCGAGCGTCGTGTAGTTCCGGACGGGGAGCCCCGGGGCCGCAACGATGCGCGACGCGATGCCGTCGAAGTCGATGGTCACCGCGGGGGCCGGGGCGGGTGGGGCCGCGCCGCCCGGACCGGCGGGCGCCGCGCCGGCGGCGGGCTTCTTCTCCTCGGTCGGGGCGCCCCCCTCCTCGTCGCTCTTCGGAAGGAAGGGTGAGGGCTCACCGGCCTCGAGGATGGCGGCGTAAAGGGCGCGGGTGACCGGCCTGTCGTAGGCGGTCATGTCCAGCCACGCCGAGTTCAGCGCGAAGTCGGTGGACCCGAGGAAGTAGAGGTACTTCCCCGACGCGTCCCACACCGGGACGATGGCGTCGGCCATGCCGTCGGTGAGCTGATGCGTGTTCCCGGTGCGGGTGTCGTGGACCATCACCGCGCGGAAGAGGTTGTCCAGCCGCTTGGTGTAGGCGAGGTAGCGCGAGTCCGGCGACCACGCGGGGTCGATGCTCCGGCGTGGGTCGGCGTAGTCCTCGCCGTCCACATCCGTGACCTTGCCCGACGCCAGCTCCACCACTCGCACGCGGAAGTCGGTGTCGGTGAACGCGATCCTGGCGCCGTCGGGAGACCACACCGGGGTGAAATAGAACGTGTTCCCCGGGATGGCGATGCGCCGCCCGTTGTTCCCCTCCTGGTCCGCGATGACGAGCCCGTACTCGCCGCCCTGGTCGTTGAACCAGGCGATCTGCTTGCCGTCGGGTGACCACACGGGATACCGGTCCGCCACGCCCGAACTCTCCGTGAGGTTGCGCCAGGAGCCGGCGTCCGCAGGCACGGTGAACACGTCGCCGCGGTGCTCGAAGAGCGCTCTCTTCCCGGTGGGGGAGAGCCGGGGGTTGGTGAGCTGGTTCGCGGGGACGTCCTCCCAGCGGGCCCGGGCCCAGTTCTGGTCGCCGTGGGCCTGGACGACCAGGCGGCGGTTGGCGCCGGTGGCCGGGTTCAGCTCGTGCAAGTAGCCCGCCTGCTCGTACACCACCACGCCGTGGCCTGCGTCCAGGCTCTTCACGTCGAAGTCCGCGTGCCGCGTGAGCTGCTTCTCCTGCTTCGTGTGCGGGTCGTACGACCACACGTTCACCGCCCAGTCCCGCTCGGACATGTAGTAGACCACGCCGTCCATCCACGTCGGATCCATCTGGCGCTCGCCCTCCCACGGAGGTGTCTCGAGCTCCAGCGAAGCCAGGCTCACCACCCGCACCGGCTGGGCCTGGCCGCCGCGGTAGTTGCGCCACTCCGGGTCCCAGTAGCCGATCTCCTGGTACGCGACCATGCGGCCGTCGTCGGACATCTCGCCCTGGTAGGCCTGGTGCACCGGGAGCATCCGGGGAAGCCCTCCGGTGACGGGCACGGTGAAGAACTGGGTCATGCGCGTGGGCACGCCCTTCCGCCCGGACTGGAAGAGGACCTTCCCGTCGGGGGTCCACCCCTGGGCCACGTCGGCGCCGGGGTGCCAGGTGAGGCGCTGGGGCTGGCCGCCCGAGGCCGCCACCACGTACACGTCCGGGTTGCCGCCGTACTCGCCGGTGAAGGCGATCCACTTCCCATCCGGGCTGAAGGCGGGTCCGGTCTCGGCGCCGGCGCCGGACGTGAGGCGCCGCGCCTGCCCACCGTCCCGCCCCACGACCCAGACGTCGTTGGCGTGGACGAAGGCGATGGCGTCGCGGCCCACCGAAGGCTGCCTGAGGAATCGGGTTCCCTGGGCCGAGGCCCTGTCGGGAGCGGCGGCGAGAAGGACGAGGACGGACGTGGCGGCCAGGGCCGAGCGGAGCACGCGCAGCATGGAGGGACTCCCGTCAAGATGGTGCTGTGGGAAGGCTTGGTGACACTACGGCGGGCGGTGGGGGCGGGCAATGGAGACATGCCCCCCTCGGGGAGCGCCACGCGGGACCGCGTCCCGGACCGAGAGGGGGAGAAGGACCCAGCCCCCGGCCGGTGGAGCTCCGGCCGGGGGCTGGGAAGTGCCTCGCCGAGGGGCTCTACTTCTCCTTCTCCCCCGGCTTGTACACCCGCTCCGTGTGCCCCTTGAGCTGGTTCGGGTAGAAATACACTTCGCGCAGGTCGCCCGTCGCGTACCGCTCGGCCTGATCGTTGAAGTGGGGTGAGCCGGGCACGCTGTTCAGGCCCCCGGCGGTGACAGCCCAGGCGCGGACGCTGTCCCCGAACTCCACGACGGCCACGAAGCTGTTCCCGCTGGTGCCGTACCACTTCTTGGTCCCCTCGTAGGCGCGGGCGCCGAACGACGCCAGCGAGCCCCAGCGCGAGGACGTGAAGCCCACCGGGATGCTTTCCCCCGCGTCGCTGAAGGGCTGCACGATGTCTCCGGTGAGGCGCTGGAAGCGGTTGATCTCGCCCCAGGGAGTCTGCCAGGTGCCGAAGTCCGTCTCGAGCTTGGCCGACGCGGCGGCCAACGACCCCAAGAGTCGGTCCGTCGTGGCGCGCTTCGCGGCGTAGTCGTAGATGGACATGTCCTCGGCATTGGCGTCGGCCCGGATGGCCCTCATCAGGTCCTCCCCCCAGAACACGGCCAGCGAGGTGGCCACGGACTCCGCGGCCCACCGGAAGTCCCATCCGCGGAGCACCTCGATTTCGTCCGCCAGCTCTGCCTTGCGGGCGTCGGCGGCCGGGATCCGGTCGTACGCCCGGAGCAGGGGCGGGATGAGGTCGGCGAAGGCCGGCAGATAGCTGTCGTACGCCGCCTGGCGGAGGGACTCGGGCGTGAAATCCTTCTTGTCCTTCAGCAGCATGATGGCGTGGATGCCCCGGGGGTTCTCGCTCCCCGAATCCATGTACTCCGGGTAATTCGCCTTCTTCGGGCTGTCCGGGCCGGCCGCCGAATAGGGCCAGTTGTTGGTGCAGTAGACCCACCCGCTGCCCGGGTTGACCACGTTCGGGCTCTCGTCGAAGGAGTGCACGCCCTGCCAGTCGTTGGCGGGCACGCTGCCGTCCTGCGGCTCGCTCCAATCCAGCTTCGGGTTCCGCTCGGGGACGAAGTTGGAATGGAAGTAGGCGACGTTGCCGTCGGCGTCGGCGTACAGGGTGTTGTTCGACGAGTTGGTGTGGAGCTCCATGATCTGCTCGTACTCGTCCAGGCTCTTCGCCTTGGTGCGGCTGTAGGACTGGATGAGCGCGTTGAGCGGGGACACCATGAGGGCCATGGCCACCCACTTGCCGTCCTGCTCGCGCACGATGGGCCCGTGATGGGTCCGGAACACCGTGAACTCGCGCTGGGCCATCCCGGTGTCGGTCTTGTACGGCACGGTGACCTGCTTGGAGGTCACCGGCCGCTCCTCGTCGCCGTACCTGTATGCGAACGTGCCGTCACCCTTGTCGATGATGGTCTCGACGAACTCGTCGATGTTGTCCGCGCTGCTGGAGGTGTGCATCCATCCCACGCGCTCGTTCCAGCCCTGGTAGATGAAGAACTGCCCCCAGGTCAGGGCGCCGTAGGCGTTCAGCCCCTCGTCGCTGGTGACGTGGGCTTCCTCGCGGAAGAAGAACGAGGTATGGGGGTTGATGAGCAGGAGGGCCCGCCCCGCGGTGGTGTTGGAGGGGGCGATGGCGATTCCGTTGGAGCCGGTCGGCTCCTCGAACCAGTCGTGGTCCGCCGAGGCCAGGAGGGCCACGGGCTCGTCGGAGCCCGCCCCGGCGTTGGCCGCGGGAGAGCCGGCCGGCCCGTTCGCGGACTGGCCGTCGTAGAACGCCTCCAGGCTTCGGAGGTTCACCCGCTCGATGTCTCCGCCGATGCTTCCCTCGCTGAAGGTGAGCGCCATCCAGGGCTCGAAGTGGGTCAGGACCCTGGGCTTCGTCTCAGGGTGGGTGTGCAGGTAGTAGTTCAGCCCGTCGGCCCAGCCGTCCATGAGCGCCTGGAGCCAGACCGGCGCCGCGGCGTATTGGGCTTTCATGTCCTCGGGGTCGATGAACAGCTTCATGCGCAGGTCGCGCCAGATCTGGTCCTCGCCCTCGGCCTCGGCCAGGCGCCCCTGGGAATTGAGGAAGTTGACCTCGATGCGATTGAAGTCGTCCTCGGCCTGGGCGTACATGAGGCCGAAGATGGCGTCGGCGTCGGTGGGCGCCTTGATGTGGGGGACGCCCCAGTCGTCGCGGGTGATGGTGACGTTGTCGGCACGGGTCTCCCAGCGCGCTACCTCGGGGTCGTCGGGAGCGCACGCGATGGCGGCAAGCGCCAGGATGGTCAGGAGTCTCTTCATGATGGGCGGTTTCGCCGGAGTGTGGGCGGAGAGGGGGACTGCGGACAGCGCCGAAACGTACGGCGGCAGGCGCGTGGGGACCAGCCGCCGGAGGGCGGGCGGAGGTCGTCAGGGGCTGGCGCCGTGTACTCGCAGAACCCGCCGGGTACACGCTATGTTGCAGAGTTCCTCCCAGCTGGCAGTCGCCACTCGAGGACGGAAGGGCCATGCGCATCCTCATCGTGGACACCGCACCGCTGATCCAGGACGCGCTCGGCGCGCTCCTGCTGCTGCGTGGCCATGAAGTCGTGGCGGGCGTATCGGGCCCGGACGCCGCAGAGGCCGCCGCCCGCGGCCATCGGCCCGACCTGGTGCTGGTGCATCTCGGGGCCTCACTCGGGGGCACCATCGAGGCGACGAAGAGGGTCACCGCCGTGCTTCCCGGCGCGGGCATCGTGGTGCTCACCAGCACGGCCGACGAGGACACCCTGTTCCAGGTGCTGCGAGCAGGCGCGCGGGGCTGCCTGACCAAGGACCTCCGGGGCGACAGCTTCTGCGATCTCCTGGAGGGCATCGAGAAGGGTGGGGTCGCGCTCAGCCCAGGCGTGGCGCGCAAGGTGCTGAAGGTTTTCACCGGGGGTGCTCGACCGTCGCGCGCGGTGCAGGAGCACCTCACCGAGCGTGAGGTCGAGGTGCTCACGGCGATGACGCAGGGAATCACCTCGAACCGACTCCTCGCGAAGGCTCTGTGCGTGAGCGAGAACACCGTGCGCTTCCACATCCGCAACATCCTGACGAAGCTGCACCTCCACTCCCGCGCCGCCGCGCTGGCGTGGGCGCTGACGCATGAAGCCCTGAAGCCCTGCGGCGGCGAGTAGCGCCCTTTCCTCCTCTCTCCTCCCGTCTCCTCTCCTCTTCTCCCCCGGCGACGCCTGTCCGATGGGGTGGGGGCCCACCCCAAGAGAGGGGAATCAGACTACCCGAAAGGACGTTTCATTCCCTGTCCGGTGATGGCAAACTCAGCGCTAACGCTTGCACCTTTTTTCACAAGCTGCACTGAGACGGGCACCACGCCGTGCCGGTGCGAGGAGGCGACACATGGCGCGCTCGGTTCCTCTCGGCCCGCTCGCCGACGCGGCAGCCGCGAACCCCTGGCCCATGGGGCGACGCGACTTCGTCGGGGTTTGTATCGCCGCCGCCGCCGCCGTGGGCCTCCCGGCCAGGGCCGGGGCGCGGATGGCGCAGGCAACGCGTGAGGGCGTCCGCCCATCGGTCATCTGGCTCTCGTTCCAGGAATGCACGGGCTGCACCGAGAGCCTTTTGCGCACGTCCCACCCGTCCCTGGACGAGTTGGTCCTGGAGCTCATCTCCCTGGACTACCACGAGGCGCTCATGGCTCCTGCGGGACACCTCGCCGAAGCGGTGCGCCTGGAAGCCATGGAAGCCCACCGAGGGGCCTTCGTGCTCGTGGTGGAAGGCGCGATCCCGGTCAAGGACGGCGGGATCTACTGCCGGATCGGGGGGCGCACGGCCCTGGACATCGTCCAGGAGGCCGCCGCGATGGCCGGGGCGGTGGTGGCTGTGGGGTCGTGCGCATCGTGGGGTGGTGTGTCGTCGGCAGACCCCAACCCCACCGGCGCCACGGGGCTCCCTGCCATCCTGGAGGGGCGGCAGGTCGTGACGATCCCCGGGTGCCCACCCAACCCCTACAACTTCCTGGGCACGGTGCTGCAGTTCGCGGTCTTCGGCACGCTTCCCCGCCTCGACGACAAGGGCCGCCCGGCCTTCGCCTATGGGCGCACCATCCACGACCACTGCCCGCGCCGCGGCCACTTCGACGCAGGGCGGTTCGCCAAGCGCTTCGGAGACGAGGGCCACCACGCCGGGTGGTGCCTGTACGAGCTCGGATGCAAGGGCCCGGGCACCTTCGCCAACTGCGCTACGGCGAACTTCTGCGAGATGCCCGGCGCCTGGCCCATCGGGATCGGCCACCCGTGCTTCGGGTGCACGGAGGCCACGCTGGCGTTCAGGGTGCCCTCGCATGAGATGCTCCCGGTGACCGAGATCACTCCGCCGAGCACGTACGCACCCATCGCGGCCGACCACGGGCGGATCAGCCCGGCGGCCACCGGGGTGGCGGGGATCCTGGCCGGCGCCGGAGCCGTGGCGGCGTGGCGCACCGCGAGCCGCCTGGACGCGGTGGATGCGGAGGATGCGGAGGATGCGGAGGATGCGGCCGCTCCGGGGCCCGAGCGCACCGATGCCCCTCCGGACCAGGAGGCACCATGAACGTGGACCGGAGGACGGCCCTGGGCGCCCTGGCCGGTGCCGTGGGCGCCGCGCTGGCGTCGCCGTTGGAGGTGGCCGGGCTTGAGGGATCCCGCACCGATTCGGCGGACGCGGTCGGGCTCCTCTTCGACAGCACGAGGTGCGCGGGGTGCCGTGCGTGCGTGCGTGCATGCCGGGACGCGGCAGGGCTTCTACAGGACGACCGCACGGCGGGCTACGAGCTGTACGATGCGCCCACCGACCTGAACGACCGCACCCGGACCATCATCAAGCTCGCGCCGCACTCCGAGCGGCCGGCGTTCGTCAAGCAGCAGTGCATGCACTGCCTGGATCCGGCGTGCGTGGCCGCCTGCATGCTGGGCGCGCTGCACAAGGGGTTCGGCGGCGCCGTGGTGTGGGATCCGGCATTCTGCGTCGGATGCAGGTACTGCCAGGTGGCGTGCCCCTTCAACGCGCCCAAGTTCGAGTGGGCATCGCCGACCCCGAAGATCGTGAAGTGCGACCTGTGCGCGAGCCGGATCTCCGAGGGCGGCCGGCCGGCCTGCGTCGAGGCCTGCCCCAGGGAGGCGGTGGTATTCGGCAGGAGGGAGGATCTCATCGCCGAAGGGCATCACCGGATTGCCGCCAACCCCGGCCGGTACGAGCGCCGGGTCTACGGGGAGGAGGAGATCGGCGGGACCCAGGTCCTCATGCTGGCCGGGGTCCCCTTCGAGAACCTGGGGCTCCCACGGACCGGTAGCCACCCCACCCACGACTTCCAGCGGACGCTCCAGCACACCATCTACCGTGGCTTCGTCGGGCCGGCCGCCCTGTACGCGGTGCTCGGCATCGTGATGGTGCGCAACCGCGGCAGATTCGGAGGGGACGAGGGTGAGGAGGCGGAGGACTCCGGCTCGGCTCCCGCCGGCGCGACCCCCGGAGACGCGCTATGAGACGCGGCCCCACGCCCGTGGGAGGCCGGCTCCTGACCCCCTGGTTCCTCTCCCTGTCGGCCATGGCGGCGGTGGGGATCGGCCTTGTGCTGTGGCGCTACGCGGTGGGGCTGGGCGCAGCCACCGCGATGAGCGACGGGTACCCGTTCGGGCTCTGGATCGCCTTCGACGTGGTCACCGGCACGGCGTTGGCGTGCGGCGGCTACGCCATGGCGTTGATCGTGTACGTTCTGAACAAGGGCCGATACCATCCCCTGGTCAGGCCGGCCATCCTCACCAGCGCGCTGGGCTACACCATCGCGGGCCTGAGCGTCGTCATCGACGTGGGAAGGCCCTGGCTGCTGTGGAAGGTCCCGCTCTTTCCGGGCCGCTGGAACGCCTCGTCGGTCATGCTGGAGGTCGCCCTCTGCATCATGAGCTACGTGGCTGTGCTGTGGATCGAGCTGGCTCCCGCGTTCCTGGAGCGGTTCCGCGACTCCGCCAACCCCGGACTGCGCTGGCTCGCGACCCGCAGCCGTCCGCTCCTCGACCGCGGGCTGCCGTTCATCGTGGCGCTGGGGCTCCTGCTCCCGACGATGCACCAATCCTCGCTCGGGTCCCTCATGTTGCTGGCCGAGACCAAGCTGCCCCCGCTCTGGAACCAGCCGGCGCTTCCCATGCTCTTCCTCGTGTCGTGCATCGCCATGGGATACGCCGTGGTCGTGCTGGAGTCCAGCCTGGCCGCGCTGGCGTTTCGGCGGCCGCCGGAGACGCGCATGCTCGAGTCGATCTTCGGCGCTGCCGTGATCGCGTCGGGGATCTGGCTCGTGATCCGCTTCGTGGATCTCGGCGTGCGCGGACACCTCGGCGATGCGTTCACGTTCACGGGGGACGCGGCCCTGTTCTGGACGGAGATCGTGCTCCTCCTCCTTCCCATGGGAATCTGGGTATCACGCCGGGCCCAAAGGCGCATGGGTTGGCTCTTCCGGTCCGCCGTGCTCATGGCGCTGTCGGGGGCGCTCTATCGCTTCAACGTCTACCTGGTGGCGTTCGATCCGGGTCCCGGGTGGGTCTACTTCCCCGCGGTTCCGGAGATCCTCATCACCGTCGGACTCGTGGCTGCCGAGATCGTGGCCTACCTGGCTGCCGTGCGGTACTTCCCCATCCTGGTGGGCGTGAGGCCGGATCCGGCCTCTCCGGCCACCTGAAGGCGAGACATCGATGATCCGAATCGAGATCGACCCCGTCACCCGCATCGAAGGGCACCTGCGCATCGACGTCGAAGTGGAGGAGCAGGAGGTGCGCCGGGCGTGGTCCTCCGGACAGATGTGGCGCGGGATCGAGGTGATCCTGAAGGGCCGCGACCCCCGCGACGCCTGGCTCTTCACCCAGCGCATCTGCGGCGTATGCACCACGGTGCACGCCATCGCCTCGGTGCGCGCGGTGGAGAATGCGCTGGGGATGGGCGTGCCCATGAACGCCCAGCTCATTCGCAATCTCCTCCTGGCCGCCCACGCGCTCCACGATCACGTCGTCCACTTCTACCATCTGTCCGCGTTGGACTGGGTGGACGTGGTGGCGGCCCTGCGCGCGGACCCCGTGGCGGCGTCCCGGACCGCGGAGGGGTTGAGCCCGTGGCCGGGGAACGGCCGGAGGGAGATGGCCAGGGCGCAGGAGCGAGTGGCGGCGCTGGTCGCCAGCGGTCAGCTCGGGATCTTCTCGAAGGGATACTGGGGGCACCCCGCGATGCACCTGCCTCCCGAAGTCAGCCTCATCGCCGTCTCCCATTACCTCCAGGCGTTCGAGTACCAGAGGAAGGCGAACCAGGCGGTGGCCATCCTCGGCGGGAAGACCCCGAACATCCAGAACCTGGCGGTGGGCGGCGTCGCCAACGCGGTGGGGATGGACGCGCAAGGCGCCCTGGACATGGCGCGCCTGTACCAGCTCCGGGATCTGCTCGAGGAGGTCGGGACCTTCGTGCGGGAGGTGTATCTCCCCGACGTCGCCGCCATCGGCGGGCTGTATCCCGAGTGGTTGGGATACGGGTCCGGCGTGACCAACTACCTGGCCCTCCCCGACATGCCCCTCGATGAGGGCGGCACGAAGTTCGACCTCCCGGGCGGCACCATCATGGGCGGCGACCTCTCGACATACCGGCCCATCGCCGACTTCGCCGACGCACGCTTCCGGGACGCGGTCACGGAGAGCGTGGCCCACTCCTGGTACGACGGGGCGGAGGCGCGCCACCCCTGGGACGGAGAGACCATCCCGAAGCCCGGCGAGTACGACCCCTCGGGGAGATACACGTGGGTGAAGGCGCCGCGCTTCGACGGAGTGCCCATGCAGGTCGGACCGCTGGCTCAGATGCTGGTGGGGTATGCCGCCGGACACGCCGGGATCAGGCGCTGGCTGGAGACGGCGGTGTCCGCGGCCGAGAGGGTCGCCGGGCAGCCGATCCCGCTCTCCGTGCTCCACTCGACTTTGGGGCGCCACCTGGCACGGGCGGTGCGCTGCGCCGTGCTCTCCGACCTGGCCCTCGAGCACTGGGAGCGCCTCGCGCAGAACATTGCCTCCGGGGACTCGGAGGTCTGGAGGGAGCCCGAGTTCCCCGATGGGGAGCAGCGCGGCTTCGGCCTGCACGAGGCGCCGCGTGGGGCGCTCAGTCACTGGATCGTGATCCAGGACGGGCGCATCGCCAACTATCAGGCCGTGGTTCCGTCGACGTGGAACGCAGGCCCGAGGGACGAGGGCGGCCATCCCGGTCCCTACGAGGCCTCCCTGGTGGGGAACCCGTGCTTGGACACGGAGCGCCCGCTCGAGGTGTTGCGCACCGTGCACTCCTTCGATCCGTGCCTGGCGTGCGCGGTTCACGCGTTCGAGGCGGGAGGGGCCGCCGCCTCGGGTCCGCCGAGGCGATGAGCCGCCTCGCCCTCTTCGCCCTCGGCAACGTGCTGCAGGGTGACGACGGCGTGGGGCCCTTCGCCCTCGACTTCCTGATGAGCCGGTGGGTCGTCCCGGACGACGTGACCGTCTGCGACCTGGGCACGCCCGGTATTGGGCTGGGCGAGCACTTCCTCGGATTCGAGCGCGTCGTGCTTCTGGATGCGTTTCGGGGGGAGCCGGCCGGTGGGTTGGCGCGCTGGGAGCCCGGCACCTCCGCCCTTCCGCCGCCGACAGGCATGCGGCACTCCCACGACTCCTGCCTCGGGGACGCGTTGGCCATGGCTGCCCTGAACGACCCGCCCACGCGGGTCGTCGTCCTGGGCGTGCACGTGGCTGAGCCAACCTTCGGGATCGGGCTTTCGCGCGCGGCGCGTCTGGCGGTGCCCGCGCTCGCGGAGCAGGCGGTGGACGAGCTCATCGGGGCAGGGGTGGCGGTGGCGCGCCGGCCCGAGCCGCTCCCGCTCCGCGTCTGGTGGAGGTCCGAGGAGCCCCTGACCCGCCGCTCTACGCCAGCCGGTCCAGCTTCCGCAGCGCCGGGAAGAACCTGGCCCACAGCCCTGTGACGGCAAGCGAGGCGATTCCTCCGAAGACCGCGGCGCCCACCGGCCCGAAGAGGCGCGCGGTCACGCCGCTCTCGAACTCCCCGAACTCGTTGGATGCGCTGATGAAGAGGAAGGACACGGCGGCGACGCGCCCGCGCATGGCGTCGGGGGTGACGATCTGTACCAACCCCGCGCTATTCATGACGTCCGCAGGATAGCCGAAATGTGAGTGGTAAGGGGT
>CAZJFX010000013.1:0-68551 GCA_964545395.1 uncultured Gemmatimonadaceae bacterium
TGACTGGAATCAGGGCTCCAAATACGGTGGGAACTTCAGCCTAGGCGATCCTTTGGCGGTGGGATGGCCTTCTCCATGCGCCGGTACGTGATGGCGTCCATGCCATGCGTCACTGCCCCTTCTCCTGTCCGTGGGTGCGCCGCCCGCTGGCGAGCGTGCGCACCATGATATATTTTTAGATTCGAATCCATGAATACGATATCTCCTCCCCCGATCCTGGAGCACCTTTCCGCTCTCGGCGACGAGACGCGGACGCGTATTCTCCTCACTCTGGAGCGGAGCGAGTTCACGGTCTCGGAGATCTGCGCCGCCCTCCAGGTCCCCCAGCCCACGGTGAGCCGGCACCTGCGCACGCTGGCCGACGACGGCTGGGTGGAGTCCCGCGCAGACGGCCGGAACCGGCACTACCGGCTCGCCGAGCCCCTGGCCGAGCCCCACCGGGAGCTGTGGCGGGTGGTGCGCGGCGGGCTGGGGAGCGACGGGGTCTACGCCGCCGACGCCGAGCGGGCCCGTCAGGTCCTGGCGGACCGGCGCCGGCGCTCAGCAGAGTTCTTCGCCGCCACGGCGGACCGGTGGGACCACCTGCGCAGGGACCTCTTCGGGGCCCGCGCCGAGTTCCTTCCCCTCCTGGGGCTCCTGGACCCCCGCTGGACCGTGGGAGACCTGGGCACGGGCACGGGCGGACTCGCCGCCACCCTGGCTCCCTTCGTCGCCAGCGTGATCGGGGTGGACCGCTCCGACGCCATGCTCAGAGCCGCCGCCCGGCGCCTGGAGGGCCAGCCCAACGTGGAGCTCCGGCCCGGCGACCTGGAGGCCCTCCCGGTGGCCGACGGTGAGTTGGACGTAGCCGTCCTGAGCCTGGTGCTCCACTACGTGGTGGATCCGCCCCACGCGCTCCGCGAAGCGCTGCGCGCCCTCCGGTCCGGGGGACGCGTGCTCGTGGTGGAGATGCGCGCTCACGACCGGGGCGCCGCCTACGCCGAGGAGATGGGCCACGTGTGGCCCGGCTTCGAGCAGTCCGGGGTGGAGGCGTGGCTCCGCGACAGCGGCTTCACCAACGTGCACGCACGGCCCCTGCCTCCGGACCCGGAGGCCCAGGGACCTCTTCTCTTCATCGCCAGCGGGCTCAAGCCCTGACACCTTTCCCCGACACCCCACCTAAGCGACCTACGGAATCATGGCCACCACCCATCCCCTCCCCGGAGCCGGCACCCCCGTCGCCACCGAGCGCCTCCCCTTCAAGGTCAAGGACCTCTCTCTGGCCGAATGGGGGCGGAAGGAGATGCGCCTGGCGGAGCAGGAGATGCCCGGGCTCATGGCGGCCCGCAAGGAGTACGGGCCCCAGAAGCCGCTGGCCGGCCTCAAGGTCATGGGCTCGCTCCACATGACCGTGCAGACCGCGGTGCTCATCGAGACACTGACGGAGCTGGGCGCCGACGTGCGCTGGTCGTCGTGCAACATCTTCTCCACCCAGGACCACGCCGCCGCAGCGGCGGTGGTGGGGCGGGACGGCACCCCCGAGAATCCCCGCGGGGCCGCGGTCTTCGCCTGGAAGGGCGAGACGCTGGACGAGTACTGGTGGTGCACCGAGCAGGCCCTGACGTGGCCCGACGGGTCGGGTCCCGACCTTCTCGTGGACGACGGCGGAGACGCCACGCTCCTGGTCCACAAGGGCTTCGAGTTCGAGACGGCCGGCGCGGTGCCACCCTTCGACGAGGCCAAGGACCCTGAGGAGTGGGGGGTCATCCTCGGCGTGCTGCGCCGCGGCCTGGCCGCCGACCCCACCCGGTGGCAGCGCGTCGCTTCCCGGATCCGGGGCGTCACGGAGGAGACCACCACCGGCGTGAAGCGCCTGTATCAGCGGGAGCACGCCGGGACCCTGCTCTTCCCTGCGATCAACGTCAACGACTCGGTCACCAAGTCGAAGTTCGACAACCTGTACGGGTGCCGTCATTCGGTCATCGACGGACTCAACCGCGCCACCGACGTCATGCTCTCGGGCAAGCAGGCGGTGGTGTGCGGGTACGGGGACGTGGGCAAGGGGTGCGCCCAGGCGCTCAAGGGTCAGGGCGCACGGGTGGTCGTCACCGAGATCGACCCCATCTGCGCACTGCAGGCGTACATGGAGGGATACCCGGTGGTCCGCCTCGAGGACGTGGTGTCCACAGCGGACATCTTCATCACGGCCACGGGGAACCTGAACGTCGTCACCGCGGAGCACATGGCCCACATGAAGGACAAGGCCATCGTGGGGAACATCGGGCACTTCGACAACGAGATCGACATGGCCGGGCTCAAGAAGGTGCCGGGGCTCGAGCGTGTCAACATCAAGCCCCAGTACGACGAGTTCGTCTTCCCCGACGGCCACTCGGTCATGATGCTCGCCGAGGGGCGCCTCATGAACCTGGGGTGCGCCACGGGCCATCCCAGCTTCGTCATGAGCAACAGCTTCACCAACCAGATCATCGCCCAGGTGGAGCTGGCCACCAATCCGGCCGCGTACGAGAACCGGGTGTACACGCTCCCGAAGAGGCTGGACGAGAAGGTGGCGCGGCTCCACCTGGCACATCTCGGCGCGCGCCTCACCGAGCTCACCGACGAGCAGGCGGCGTACATCGGGGTGGACAAGGCGGGGCCGTACAAGCCGGATCACTATCGGTATTAGCAGGCAGGTGCGCGCTCATCGTGCTTCGTGAGTGCGCTCGGCGGGGGCACCCGGCCCTGCCTCGGGGGCCGTTTCACTGCGCGCGCTGCGCGTGCGACCCCCGCTCGGCAGGGCCGGGTGCCCCCTCCGGCGCATCGGCGGGCTTGCTGCGCCGCCTGCCTCCACCACGCAGGCGTCCGGCTCGTGCGTCGTTCCGTGCTCCCCAGGGCCTCGCCTGCCTGGGATGACCCATCCCGCGCGGTCAGGTCCGCAGGTTGGGCGCGGTGCGGCTGCCAGGGTTGACCGTACGGCTCGGTGGGCCCGGGCGCCCCGCTGAGTGGGGCTCGCACGCGAAGCGTGCGTAGTGAAACGGCCCCCGAAGTGGGGCGCCCGGGCCCACCGATCCGACCCACGCCTCAACCCATGAGCAACCGCACCGCGAACAGCACGATCGTCACGGTCACCACGTTCCGCACCCACGCGTGCCCCTTGAGCACCTGCACGCGGACCCCCACGAGCCCGCCCACGTAGTTCCCCGAGGCGAGCATCACCGCCATGGGCCAGTCTACCTTCCCGCTGGCTGCGAAGACGAGGAGGGCGAAGGGTGTGAACACGAGCAGGAGCGTGACCTTGAGCGCATTGCCGCGGATGAGGTCGAGCCCGCCGGCGGTGGTGAGGGCCAGGACCAGGAAGCCCACCCCGGCCTGGATGAACCCGCCGTACAGCCCCACGACGAAGAAGGCGGCCACGAAGGCCGTGCGGCGGGTGCCGGTGGGAGCGCTCCCGGACTCGCCGGGAGCCTTCGGAGCGGGATGCCAGAGGGTCCAGGCCGTGATCGCGACCATGGCCAGCGCGAAGATGCGCTGGAAGGCCAGATCGCCGGCGCGTACGGCGATGAGCGTCCCCAGCAGGACGCCGACCACCGACGTCGGGGCAGCCAGGAGGAGCCAGTCCCGGGGGATGAGGCGCCTGCGGTGGAAGGAGCGGGTCGCGCCGATGTTCTGCGTGATGATGGCCAGGCGGTTCGTCCCGTTGGCCACCGTCGCCGGGAGCCCCAGGAAGATGAGGAGGGGCACCGTCAGGAACGAGCCTCCGCCCGCGATCACGTTGAGGGCGCCGGCGAACGTGCCGACGCCGAACAGGAGAAGGGCGCTGATGTAGGGATCGCTCAAGGACCGTTCCTCGCTAGCAGATGCGGGGAAGCTGATCCCCGGGGAGCATGTCCACCACGCGGGAGCCCCCCAGGCCGGTCCTGAGGACCACCATCCCCGGATGCTCCGCCACCACGGTCCCCACCCGGGTCGCGCCGGTCCCGGCGGAGTGGCCCCTCAGCAGATCCACCGCCCGGGACGCCGCCTCGGGAGCGACAAATGCCACCAGCACGCCCTCGTTGGCCACGTAGAGGGGATCGAGCCCGAGCATCTCGCACGCCGCCTGCACGGCGCCGGGCACCGGGATGGCCGACTCCTCGAGCTCCACCCCCACCCCGGACGCGGCGGCGATCTCGTTCAGCGTGCTGGCTGCCCCACCCCGGGTGGCGTCGCGCAGCGCGTGGACCTGGGCCCCCAGCTCTTCCCGGAGCGACGCCACGAGGGGCGAGAGGTCCGTGGTGTCGGACACGATCTCGCTCTCGAAGGCGAACCCCTCGCGCACGGCCATGACCGCCATGCCGTGGCGCCCGAGGGGGCCGCTCACGAGGACCGCGTCCCCCGGTCGGGCGCCCCTCGGGTCGGGGCGAAATCCGTCGTGGAGGACCCCCACCCCGGTGGTGTTCACGAAGATGCCGTCGGCCTTCCCCCGGTCCACCACCTTGGTGTCGCCGGTGACCACGGTGACCCCGGCGGCGGCCGTCGCCTGCGCCATGGCCTCCAGGACCCGGTCGAGCAGGTCGAAGGGGAGTCCCTCCTCCAGCACGAACCCCACCGAGAGGTAGCGGGGCGTCGCGCCCATCATGGCCAGATCGTTCAGGGTCCCGTGGACGGCGAGGTGACCGATGTTCCCACCGGGAAACTCGAGCGGGCTCACCACGAACGTGTCGGTGGAGATGGCGATCTCCGCGCCCTCGACGGGAACCACGGCGCCGTCCCCCAGCCGGTCCAGCCAGGGGTTCCCGAAGCGGGGCAGGAAGTGCTCCCGCAGGAGCTGGGCGCTCATCTTGCCGCCGGACCCGTGGCCCAACTGGACGCGGTCGTGCTGGCCGAAGGGCGCCGGGCACACGGGGCCGGATGCCATGGACGACATGATCACGCTCCTCGCTGGGTGTCCCGTCCCATGCGGGCGAAGTTGTAGTACGCGGCGCACGCCCCCTCGGAGGAGACCATGGGGGCACCCAGCGGGGACTCGGGAGTGCACAGGGTGCCGAACGCAGGGCACTCGAAGGGCTTGATCCGGCCTCGGAGCACGTCCCCGGCGCGACAGGCGGCCGGCTCGTCGGCCCGGATGAAGCCCAGGGAGAACTTCTCCTCGGCGTCGTACTCGGCGAACTCGGGCCGGAGCCCGAGCCCGCTGGAGGGGATGACCCCGATCCCTCGCCACCCGCGGTCCACCACGTGGAAGACCCGCTCCATGATGTCCTGGGCGGCCTGGTTGCCCTCGCGCCGCACCGCGCGGACATACTGGTTCTCCACATCGTGGCGCCCTTCCTCCAGCTGGCGCACGGCCATCCAGATGCCCTCCAGGATGTCCATGGGCTCGAAGCCGGTGATGACGATGGGGACGCGGTAGCGCTCGGCCAGGGGCTCGTACTCGGTCCACCCCATCACCGCGCACACATGTCCCGCGGCCAGGAACCCCTGGACCCGGCTGTCCGGCGCCTCCAGGATAGCCACCATGGCCGGGGGGACGGTGACGTGGGAGACGAGCACGGAGAAGTTCTTCACGCCCAGTTCACGGGCCCGCCACACGGCCATGGCATTGGCCGGCGCGGTGGTCTCGAAGCCCACGGCGAAGAAGACGACCTCCTTGTCGGGGTGCGTGCGGGCCAGCTCCAGGGCATCCAGGGGCGAGTAGACTGCGCGCACGTCTCCGCCCTGGGCTTTCACGCGAAGGAGGTCGCAGTCGCTCCCGGGCACCCGGAGCATGTCGCCGAACGAGGTGAACATCACGTCGGAGCGGGTCGCCAGGTACAGGGCGCGGTCGATCTGCTCCAGGGGCGTGACGCACACGGGACACCCAGGGCCGTGGATCATCTCGACCTGCTCGGAGAGCACGTCGTTGATCCCCTGCTTGACGATGGTGTGCGTCTGGCCCCCGCACACCTCCATGAGGGTCCACCGCCGTGTGGCCGTACGGCGGATCCTCTCCACCAGGGCCCGCGCCAGCTTCGGGTCCCTGTACTCGGCCAGGTACTTCATGCCGGTTCCTCGAGCTCGCCCATCTGGCGGAGGACCTCGAGGGTCCGGTGGGCCTCCTCCTCGTCCACCTTGGAGAGGGCGAATCCCACGTGGACGATGACGTAGTCGCCCACACCCACCTCGTCGGCGACGTACGCGAGGCACGCATCCCGGCGCACGCCGCCGAAGTCCACGACCCCCATGGGGAGCCCGGCGTCCCGCCGCACCTCCACGATCCGTCCCGGGATCCCCAGACACATGATGTTTCGCTCCTCTCGGCCCTCCGGGCCCTTACATGTCCATGCGGGCCGAGGCCACCACGGCCTGCCCGTAGCTCACCGCACCGTCGTTGCACCCCAGCACCCGGGGCACCAGCACGCGGAGCCCGGCTCGCTCCAGCCGGTCCGCCACCCCCGCCAGGAGGCGCACGTTCTGGAAACATCCCCCCGCCAGCGCCACCGTGGCCAGCCCCTGGGCGCCGCACAGGCCGAGCGCCAGGGACACGGAGGCCTCGGCAACGCTCTCGTGGAAGGACGCGGCGAGCTTCGCCACGTCCCCACCCCTGGCCCTGGCCGCGCCCAGCGCCTCCAGAAGCGGGACCGGGTCCAGGACCCACACTCCGTCGGGCCCCTCCTCCGCCGGGAAGGGGAACGGCATTCCCTTCGCCGTCCCGGCCAGAGCCTCCAGCTCCATGGGAGCCTGCCCCTCGAAGGCGGCGACGCTCCGGATCCCCAGGACGGCGGCGGCGGCATCGAAGAGGCGGCCCAGGGACGACGCCTCCGGCGCGTTGACGCGGCGCCGGATCTGCTGCCGGGCCACCTCCAGGGCATCGGGGGAGACGTGGCGGAACGCCGCCGCGAAGGCCGCCTCAGCCTCCGGGGCCAGGGAAAGGTACCCCAGGGCGGTGCGCCAGGGAGCCCTGGCCGCCGCGTCCCCGCCGGGGAGCGGCGCGTAGCGCAACCTGCCCAGGCGGCGATACCCGGTGAGGCCGGAGCGGAGGAACTCGGCCCCCCACACGCGCTCGTCCTCGCCCCACCCGATGCCGTCGAAGGCGAGGCCGAGGACCTCGTCGACGACCCCGTGCTCGCCCTGTACCGCGGCGATATGGGCGTGATGGTGCTGCACCGGAGGAAGCTCCGCCAGCCCCGAGTCCTGGGCCAGCCGCGTGGAGAGGTATCCGGGGTGCAGGTCCCGCACCACGGCCTCGGGGTCCAGCCGGAACAGCGTCCGGAAGCGGTGGAGGACGGCGTGCCAGTGCTCCACCGTCTCCAGGTTCTCCAGGTCCCCCACGTGCTGGCTGATCCAGGCGCTGTCGCCCTGGGCCAAGGTGAGGGTGTTCTTCAGGTGGGGACCCACGGCCAGGAAGGGGCGCGGCGCCGGCACGGGGAGGGGCACGGGGAGCGGTGCGTACCCCCGCGCCCGGCGCAGGAACAGGGCCCCCCTGGCAGACGCCCGCACCAGCGAGTCGTCGTAGCGCGCCACGATCTCCCGGTCGTGGAGGAGGAAGGCGTCGGCGACCCCGCCCAGGCGAGCACGCGCCTCCTCCAAGCCCGTAGCAATGGGTTCGTCGCTCTGGTTTCCGCTGGTCATGACCAGGGGGCGTTCCACCTCCTCCAGGAGGAGAAGGTGGAGGGGCGTGTACGCCAGCATGATGCCCACGGTGGGAAGGCCGGGAGCCAGCGACGGCGCCAGCGAGGCGTCGGACCTCCGCTCCAGCACCACGATGGGCCGCTCCCGGGACTCCAGGAGCGCTGCCTCCCCTTCGGATACCGAGGCCAGGGCGCGGGCCTCCTCCAGGCCACTCACCATGATGGCCAGGGGCTTCGCCTCCCGGTGCTTCCGGGAGCGCAGGCGCCGCACGGCCAGTTCGTCGGTGGCATCGCACGCCAAGTGGAAGCCCCCGAGGCCGCGCACCGCCAGGATGCGTCCCCGGACCAGGAGCTCGCCAGCGGCGCGGATGGCCATGTCGTCGCGGTGCGTCACCCCTCCGTCCGCCTCCAGCCAGACGCGGGGCCCGCATACGGGGCACGAATTGGTCTGGGAGTGGTAGCGCCGGTCGGCAGGGTCCCGGTACTCCCTGAGGCACTCGGGGCACTGGGTGAAGGCGGACATGGTGCTCCGCTCCCGATCGTACGGCATCGCCTCGATGACCGTGAAGCGGGGTCCACAGTCCGTGCAGGTGATGAACGGGTACCGGAAGCGTCGGTCGGAGGGGTCGTGGAGCTCGGCGGCGCACGCCGGGCAGAGCGCCACGTCCGGCGACACGGGAAGGCGCCCCCCAGGAACGAGGTCGCTCCCCACTACCTGGAAGGCGTCCGCTCCCGTCCAGGCCGTGTTGGCCACCTCCAGCTCGTCGATGCGGGCCAGCGGCGGCGCGTCGGCGCGCAGCCCCCGTACGAAGTCCTGGAGCGCCGCCTCCTCGCCCTCGGCCAGAATGTGCACCGAGCCGGCCTCGTTCTTCACCCACCCGCGCACGCCGTGGCGGATGGCGAGGCGGTGCACGAAGGGCCGGAATCCGACGCCCTGCACGACCCCGCGGACCCGAAGCTCGACGGCCCGGGAGGCCTCGGGGGTCGTCGGTGCGGAGGCGGAGTTCGTGGGAATCACGCTCCGGGGCGGACGTTCGAGCATGCGTGGGCCCGGAGGAAGTCGTACCAGGAACCCATCCCCTCGCCGGTGAGAGCCGACGTGAAGAAGAAGGTGAGCTCCGGGTTGATCTGCTTGGCGTAGTCCACGGCCAGGTCCAGGTCGAAGGGCACGTGGGGAAGGAGGTCGACCTTGTTCAGCACGGCATAGCGCGCCATACGGAACATCTTGGGATACTTGAGGGGCTTGTCCTCCCCCTCGGTGACGGAGAAGACCACCACCTTGGCGGTCTCGCCCAGGTCCCAGCCCGCCGGGCACACCAGGTTCCCCACGTTCTCCACGAAGAGGAGGTCCAACTCGTCCAGGGCCAGGCCCTCGAGGGCCGCGCTCACCTGACGGGCGTCCAGGTGACAGGCTCCCCCGGTCACCACGGCGTGCACCAGGCGGTCGGTCCACCGTGCCAGCCGGTCGGCATCGTTCTGGGTCTGCACGTCTCCCGTGACCACAGCCATGCGGAGCTCGGAGCCCATCTCCTGCAGCGTGCGCTCCAGGAGGAGGGTCTTACCCGACCCGGGCGAGGAGACCAGGTTGAAGGACGGGAGCCCGTGAGCCTGGAGGCGCTGGCGGATGTCGGCCGCCAGCTCGTCGTTTTTCTCCATCACCCGCTCCCGCACCTCAATGCGGCGGATCGCCATCCTCCACCTCCAAGTAGGTCACGCGCAGATCGTCTCCTTCCGCCACGTCCATCACCACCCGGGCGCCGCCGAAGGGAGGGCTGGAGAGCAGGGTCTCGAGCCAGAACTCGAGGCTCTCCGGCTCCACCCCCGAGTCCAACCCCACCCGCAGGCCCACCTCGCGCAGAAGGGGCAGGTCCTGGGACCCGACCCTCTCCTCGGCGATGCGGCAGACCTCCATGGCGAGGCTCATCTCGTGCACCGGTCCCCTCCTTTCCTGCATTGAGCATAACCGCCCCTGCGGGGGGGTCAGTAGGGACAAACGCGCTCGCAGTGTGGGGAAAAGGCCCGGCCCCGAAATGCGCTCTCGAGACACTCTCACGAAGACGCCCCGCCGCCCCGAAGGGCGGCGGGGCCGGTGCTCCTCGGCGGCGCCCGGGAGCGCCGCGTCACGCCATCAGTTGAAGCGGTACCGCAACGAGAACTGGATGCGGTATACGTCCCCGATCCCCGCGGTGGGCTGGAAGGTCTTGCTGATCATGTCCCCACCCGTGCGCAATGTGCGGAGCCGGTACTGAGCCCTGCCCTGGGCGTCCGCCGGCCCGCCCTGGGACGAGCTGGGGATGAGAAGGGGCTGGGTCGTCACCATGCGCTGGCCCACACCCCAGTCGCTGTTCAGGAAGTTGAGGAAGTTCAGGAAGTCGGCGCGGACCTCGATGCTGTTCCGCTGGCTGCGGACGTTCCGGAAGAGCTCCTGAGCGATGGAGAAGTCCACCCACTGGCTCATGGGCAGGAAGACGGCGCCGCGCTGGGCGTACTCGCCGCGGTGCTCGCCGAGGTACGGATCCTGCTCGATGTAGGCGTCCCAGGCAGCGGCCTGCTCGGCGGCGGTGTACGTGCGCCCGCCGGCGGTGTACTGCTGGAAGTTCATCTCGCTCACGTCCTTCGGGATGTAGATGAGGTCGTTGCTCGTGCCGCCGTCCCCGTTCAGGTCGCCGGAGTAGGCGTAGCTGGCGTTCCCATTGGTGCGCCGGTCGAGGAAGAGCGAGACCGTCGTAGCGCCGAAGCTGAGGAACTCGGCACGGTATGTGGTGGCGAAGAAGAACCGGTGCCCCGGCGAGTTGGCGGAGTAGCCCAGCCCGGGGTTGTTCGGGTCGCCGGCGTGCGGGTTGTTGCTCCAGGACCCGAAAGCGATGGAGCCCGGGTTCACGGTGTTCTTCGCTTCGCCGTAGCTGTATCCCGCTTTCACATAGAGCCCATTCGTGAAGGGGCGCTCGAGCGACGCGGCGAAGTTCCAGGACCGGCCGACGTTCTGGTTCTTCAGGACGATCGCGCTGGAGATCTTGGAGTTGATGCGGTTCGACCCGACCCAGCGCGCCCGGGTGTCCGCCCCGGCGAAGCTCCTGTTGGCCGGCCTCAGGTTGGCGTTGATGTAGTAGATGCCGTTGATGTCCCGGTTGTACATGTACTCCAGCGTCCCGAACATGCCGAACGGGAGCTTCTGGTCCACGGCCACGTTGGTGCGCCAGAGCTGGGGGAACATGAAGTCCGGCGTGGTCAGGGCCAGCTCGTAGCTCGACGCGGGCGCACCCGTCACGTTCGACGGCTTGTACGCGTTCGGGTCGGGGTTGAACGGACGATCGCGGGTGTTGTCCTTCTGCTCGAAGCCCGTGAGCACGCCGTTGTTGCCGACCTGGTTGGAGATCCACACGTAGGCCGGCCGGCCGGTGAAGATGCCGGTGCCGCCGCGGAGCTGCGTGCTCCTGTCCCCGAACACGTCCCAGTTCACCCCGAGGCGGGGCGAGAACAGAACGTTCGTGTCGGGCAGTTTGGCGGTGGAGTACATCACCGTGTTGCCGTCCTCGTCGCGGAACGACATCCCATCCACCTCGGCGTTGGCAAAGCCGGTGTCGCCGAATTTGGGCGCGTCCAGCCGAAGGCCCAGCGTCACCTTCAGATCCGGGTTCACCTGCCACTCGTCCTGCGCGTACACGCCGGCGTAGAAGACCTCCAGGGGCTGGATGGGCTTCTCCTGGCCGGGGATGTTCGACCACCGCACCTGGAACCGGCGCAGCGTGACGGGCGAGGTGGTGTGGTTGGGGTTGGCCAGGTAGTCCCAGGCGTCGGTGTAGAAGTCGTCCAGGGAGTTGTACACGTACACGCTCTGCGAGCCGGGGAAGAACACGTTCTCCGATTCATACCACTCGGCGCTCGCACCGAACGTGAGGCTGTGGCCCGCACGGAAGACGGAGAAGTTGTTCTGGACCTGGAAGCTGTTGTACCGCAGCTCGTTGTTCGGTGTGAAGGGCTCGAAACCGAAGGTGGTGTAGGTGCTGCTCCCCTCGAGGATGTCCACCATCGGGAAGAACGTGCCCCGGGAGTTGCGGCTCTCGTCCTGCTCGGTATAGCCGACGATCAGGTTGTTGGCCATGTTCTGGCCGATGATCGAGTTCCACTCCCCCACCACCGACCGGATGTTCTCCATGATCTGGTAGTTGGAGTTCTGGAAGTTCAGCGCGTTCGTGGTGGTGCGCCGGCTGCCGTACCCCAGGGACGAGGAGTTGGATGCGAGAACGTCGGTGTTCGAGTCCAGGAGCGTGTAGCGCAGGCTGACCTTGTTCCTGTCACTGAAGTTGTAGTCCAGCTTGCCCAGGAAGCGCTTCGCCGGCACCTCATGGTCGTAGCCCTGATAGGGGCCCGTCTCGTACTCGAAGGCGTGAGCGAGGAAGCTCCTCAGCCCGTCCAGGTCGCTGGCCTTCACGCGCGTGATGCTCCCGCCCACCGTCTCGCTGCCCGTGTTCGCGCGGAACGTGGTGCCGGGCTCGACGAGAGCGTCCTCCTCGTAGCTGGCGAAGAAGAAGAGCTTGTCCTTCAGGATGGGGCCGGAGAGCCAGCCGCCCCACTGGCTGTAGTCGAAGGCGCCCACGGCGACGTCGGCGTCGCCGGCCTTCTCGCCCACTAGGCCGTTGTCGCGGAACTGGTGGTAGAGCGAGCCCCTGAACTCGTTGGTGCCCGAGCGCGTGACGGTGTTCACGCCGGCGCCGATGAAGTTCCCCTGGCGGACGTCGAAGGGCGCCACGTTGACCTGGATCTGCTCGATGGCGTCCATGGAGATGGGCGCCACGCCGGTGCGGTCACCGGGCTGGCCGCCGAGGCCGAACGAGTTGTTGAAGTACGACCCGTCCACCGTGATGTTGTTCAGCCGGTTGTCCTGCCCCGCGAACGAGAAATCCGAGCCGTACTGGGGCGTGAGGCGGGCGAAGGAATCCAGGCGCCGGTTGATGGTGGGGAGCACCTCGATGGCCTGCCGGTCCACGGCGGTGGCCGCGCCGGTGCGGTCCGAGCTCATGATGGGGTCGCGGGTGGCGGTCACCGTGATCCCCTCCACGTTGAGCGCCTGCGACGATAGCCGGAAGACCAGGTTGGTGGCGACGCCCAGGCTGAGCGAGAGGCCGGTCTCCACCTGGTCCGCGTACCCGATGAGAGAGACGGTCACCTGGTAGGGCCCGCCGACGCGCATCCCCGGGATGACGAAGCGCCCGTCGCTCCGAGTGACCGCTCCGTACCGCGTGGCCGAGGGCTGGTGCACCGCGATGACGTTGGCGCCGGCGAGCGGCGCGCCGGTGGCGTCGTATACGACGCCGTTGATGAGGGAGGTGGTGACTCCCTGTGCCTGGAGCGCCGCTGCGCCGAGGAGCGAGGCGGCAGCCAGGAACAAGCAGACTGTGAGGAAGCGTCTCATGCAGACTCCTGGGGACTCCGTCTGGGTGGGTACTGCAGTGGTTTCGCCGGGCGCGCCCGCGGATTGCTCCGGAGAGCGCCGAAGAATGCTAACAGCCTCCGCCTCCGGACCAAGCAAACATTTGGCTACGGTCGCGTCACCGACCCCTGCCCCGGGAAGCGGCACTCTTGTTGCTTGGACAACATTTGTGGCCTCCTGGGCGGAGGCGTGGACGGCCCACCCCCAGGTTGGCCCGTGCAACCTTCGGGGCGGTCCCTCCGTACGGCTGGCCAGGGGACCAGAGGGTCCCCGCGGACCGACGAACCCCGACCGCACATGTCGCCGACCAAGACCATCCTCCGCGAGCTCCAGCGGGCGCACGAAGAGAGCCGGGGCGCCGCGCTCGTGCGCCCGGCGAGCATCCCCGGATTCGCCGCCGACCCCGAGCGCTTTCAGAAAGCCGTGAACGAGCTGCTGAAGGACCGCCTCATCGAGGGGCGCAAGGACGAGGAGGGGCGCATGGCGGTGGCGCTGAACGCGCATCGCCTCGCGGAGGTGCGACGCAGGCTGAGACCTGCCTGGGCTCATCCCGCCCTGTGGGCGGCTGCGGCGGTTGTGGGCGCGCTCGGGGCCGGCTTCATGATGTGAGCGCGCCCGTCCCGGAGCGGACCGGGGTCCCGACCGAGCCCGGATGCGAACGGGGCGGGATGCGAACGGGGCGGCCACCTCGAGGCCGCCCCGCTCCTTTCGCCCTCAGCCGCGCTCCCCGCGACGGGAGCGATCCCTACTTCACCGCGTTGATCATGTCGAAGATGGGCAGGTACATCGCGACGATCATGCCACCCACGATGGCGCCCAGGAACACGATGAAGATGGGCTCCATGGCGGAGAGCAGCGTTTCCACCGCGGCGTCCACCTCCTCGTCGTAGAAGTCGGCGATCTTCGTCAGCATCTCGTCCAGGCCGCCCGTCTGCTCGCCGACGTTGATCATCTGGACCACCATGGGCGGGAACACGCCCGACTCCTTCAACGGCCCCGCGATGGTCTCGCCGCCCGCGATGGAGGCCCGGGACCCCATCACGGCGTCGTGGATGACGCGGTTACCTGCGGTCTTGGCGGTGATCTCCAGTCC
This sequence comes from uncultured Gemmatimonadaceae bacterium, assembly GCA_964545395.1. Taxonomy (GTDB): domain Bacteria; phylum Gemmatimonadota; class Gemmatimonadetes; order Longimicrobiales; family Gaopeijiaceae; genus SZUA-318. The sequence continues at coordinate 14,090 of CAZJFX010000013.1, forward strand.
CTCGAGGATGGACACGCCGGACGAGACCAGCGTCCCCAGCGTCCGGGTGAAGCGCGCCACCGCGGCCTTCCGCTGCATGTCCCCCAGGATGGGGAGGCTCAGCATCATCTTGTCCACGAGCAGGCGCCCCTGCTTGGTCGCGACGAAAGACCTGAAAGCGAAGACGGCGGCGGCGATGCCGGCCCCCATCGCCCACCAATAGCCGAAGAGGATCTTCGACATCCCGATGACGACGCGGGTCGGCATCGGAAGCGGGATGCCCGCGGCCTCGAACATGGTCTGGAAGGTGGGAATCACGAAGATGAGGAGGATGACCACGGCGCCGCCGGCCACCGAGAAGATGACGGTGGGGTAGACCATGGCGCCCTTGATCTTCCGGACCAGGGCGTCGTTCTTCTCCAGGAACGTGGCCAGGCGCAGCAGGATGGTGTCCAGGATACCGCCGGCCTCGCCGGCGGCCACCATGTTCGTGAACAGCTCGGAGAACACCTTCGGGTGCTTGCCCATGGCGTCGGCCAGCGTGTGGCCCGACTCCACGTCGTAGAGCGTCTCCTGGATGGTCTTGCGCAGCTGCGGGTTCTCGGTCTGCTCGCCCAGGATGTCCAGGCTCTGCACCAGGGGTAGGCCCGAGTTGATCATCGTGGCGAACTGACGCGTGAAGATCACGATGTCCCTGGTCTTCACGCCCCCGCCGAACGAGATGTTGAGCGACTTCGATTTCTCCCGTACCGACACGGGGATCATCTTCTGCCTGTGCAGATACGCGAGGACGTCGTCCTTGCTGGGGAGTTCGATCTCCCCACTCTGGATGTCCCCGCCGGAAGCGGGTCTCGCGGAGTACGCGAAGGTGGGCATGGTCTCCTACCTCTTGGCCGCGGTGGACGTCGTCGTCACGTGAGAGAAGATGGCACAGGCTCGCCGACGGCGCGCAGGAGTTCAGCCGGGTCGCCGGAGCGCTTCAACGCCTCCTCCAGCGTGACCTCTCCCTTCATGTAGAGCATCTGCAGCGCGTCGTTCATGGTCTGCATGCCGTGCTTCTTGCCCGCCTGCATGAGGGAGTAGATCTGGTGGATCTTCTCATCGCGGATCACGGCCCGGATCGCCGGGGTGCACACCATGATCTCGCAGGCGGCGACCCGCCCCTTCCCCTTCGCCTTGGGAAGCAGCGTCTGCGTCACCACCCCCTCCAGCACGAAGGCCAGCTGGGCCCGGATCTGCGACTGCTGGTGCGACGGGAAGGCGTCGATCATGCGATTGATGGACTCGGCGGCGGAGTTGGTGTGCAGCGTCGCGAAGACCAGGTGCCCGGTCTCGGCGATGGTGAGGGCCGCGGATATGGTCTCCAGGTCCCGCATCTCGCCGATGAGGATGACGTCGGGGTCCTGCCGCAGGGCGTACTTCAGCGCGGCAGTGAACGACTTGGTGTCCGCTCCCACCTCGCGCTGGTTGATCATGCAGCTCTGGTGGCGGTGGATGAACTCGATGGGGTCCTCGATGGTGATGATGTGCCCCTTGAGCTCCCGGTTCACCTTGTCCACCATGGCGGCGAGCGTGGTGGACTTGCCCGAGCCGGTGGGCCCGGTGACCAGCACGAGGCCGCGGGGGCGCTCCGCCAGCTTGTTGATGATGGGAGGCAGCCCGAGCTTCTCGATGGAGATGATCTCGTAGGGGATCTGCCGGATGGCCATGGCCACGCAGCCCCGCTGCTTGAACACGTTGCCCCGGAACCGGGACAGATTCTGCACCCCGAACGAGAAGTCCAGCTCGTCCTCGGTCTCGAAGCGCTTCTTCTGGTTCTCCGTGAGGATGGAGTACGCCAGCGAGAGCGTATCCTTGGGCGCGAGCACCTGCTTGATCTTGGAGTTCACCAGCTCGCCGTCCACTCGGAGCTTCGCCGGATTCCCCACGGTGATGTGGAGGTCCGACGCACCCCTCTGGATCATCTCCTGGAGGAGGAGGCGGAGGCTGATCTCCTGCTGCTGCGGCGCCTGTGCGGCCTGACCCGCGGGCTGATTCATTCGGTTTCCCTTTCGGTAAGCGATCCCCGGCGCCTCACTCGTCGGCGACGGTGGTCTCCTTCACAACCTCGTCCAGCGTGGTCACGCCGCGCTCCACCTTCTTCAGGGCGTCGTCACGGAGGGTGAGCATCCCCTCCGAGACCGCGATGGTGCGGAGCTCGTCGGTTCCGACCTCCTTCATGATCGCCTTCCGCAGCGCCGTGCTCATGATCATCACTTCGTAGAAGCCGCAGCGGCCCTTGTACCCCGAGCCGTTGCACTTCTCGCACCCCGCCCCCTTGTAGAAGGTGGTCTTGGCCGCCCAATCCAGCGGGATCTTGGCGGACTCGAGGAAGTCCTGATCATACGTGGTCTCGACCTTGCAGTTCTTGCAGATGCGGCGCGCCAGGCGCTGCGCCGACAGCAGGTTCAGGGCGGAAGCGACGTTGAAGGGCTCCAGCCCCATGTCGATCAGGCGGGTGATGGTGGAGGGCGTGTCGTTGGTGTGCAGCGTCGAGAGCACGAGGTGGCCGGTGAGGGCAGCCTTGATGGCGATGCCGCCGGTCTCCAGGTCGCGGATCTCCCCCACCATGATGATGTTGGGGTCCTGCCGCAGGAAGGCCTTCAGCGCGGCGGCGAAGGTCATCCCCACCTCGTTGCGCACGAGGACCTGGTTGACCCCGTAGATGTTGTACTCCACGGGGTCCTCGGCCGTCATGATGTTCGTCTCGATGGCGTTGATCTGGGACAGGGCCGAGTAGAGGGTCGTGGTCTTCCCGGACCCGGTGGGCCCCGTCACCAGCACCATCCCGTAGGGCCGCTGGATGGCCCACATGAAGTCCTTCTCGGCCTTGGGCTCGAATCCGAACGACGTCAGGTCGAAGGTCAGGTTCCCCTTGTCGAGAATACGCATCACGATCTTCTCGCCGAAGATCACGGGCAGAGTGGAGACGCGGAAGTCCACCACCTTGTTCTTCATCTTCAGCTTGATGCGCCCGTCCTGGGGCACCCGCTTCTCGGCGATGTTCAGGTCCGCCAGGATCTTCACCCGGGAGGTGATGGCCGCCTTCATCTTCATGGGCGGCTTCATGACCTCCTGCAGCGCTCCGTCGATCCGGTACCGGATGCGGATCTCCTTCTCGAAGGGCTCGATGTGGATGTCGGACACCCCCCGGAGTACGGCGTCGGTGAGAAGCCCGTTGATGAACTTCACGACCGGGGCCGAGTCCATCTCCGCCTGGAGGGCGGCCATGGAGGTCTCGTCCTCCTTCTCCTCCACCACCTCGACGTCCTCTTCGCCCACCAGGTCGCCCAGGTCGGGGAGGGCCTGGTCGTCCTGCGATCCGTAGTACTTGTCCAGGTGCTTGCGGAGGGTGAACTCGCCCACGATGACCGGCTCGATGTCGAGCTTGGTCACGAACTTCAGGTCGTCGATGGCCGCGAAGTCCGTGGGGTTGGTCATGGCCACGGTGAGCATGCGGCCCACGCGCCGCAGAGGCAGGACCAGATGCTTATGAGCCTGGTCCGGCTTGATGAGCTTCAGGATCTTGTCGTCCACCGTGACCTTGTCCAGGTCCACGGCGGGCACCCGGTACTGCCGGGCAAGCATCCGGGTGAGCTCCTCCTCGGCGACGAAGCCCAGCTTGACCAGGGCGTACCCGATCCGGGTCCCGCTGGTCTTGGATTCGGTGAGGGAGGCCTGCAACTGTTCCTCGGTGATGAGCCCTTCGCGGACGAAGAGATCCCCGAGCCGGACTTCGGAGGCGACCTGCGCTGCCATCGACGGGCCGATCCTTCCTGGGGAAACGGGCGGCGGTCCTCAAGCGGACCAACGTAAGAATACGGGGGCTGTCCCGCACCGTACAAGGGAACGGCCCCAGACCCAGGCAGGCCCCCGTCAACGCGATACGGCCACCAGGGGCCTCAAGCGGGCCAGCGTCGCCGGGCCGATGCCGCGCACCTTCAGGAGGTCCTCCACGCTGCGGAAAGGGGCCTCCTCCCTGGCCGCCACGATCCTCCGGGCCAGCGCAGGCCCCACCCCCGGCAGGGCCTGGAGGGACAGGGTGTCCGCCCGGTTCAGGTCCAGGGCCGGGGTGGGGCGGGGGTGGGGCGCCGCCGCCGGGGCGCGCCCCGGGGTCGCCGGGGGAGCCCGGAAGGCGGAGCCTGCGGGGATGGAGCGCCGGGGGGCGGAGAGCCCCACCGGACTCAACTCCAGGTGGGGGCGCATGCGTTCCAGGAGCGCTGGGCCGACGCCCCGGACCCGGAGCAGGTCCCCGGCCTCGCGAAACGGGCCTTCCTCGTCCCGGGAGCGCACCAGCGCTTCGGCAATGGCCGGCCCCACGCCGGGAAGGCGGTCCAGCTCCACCGCCGTGGCCCGGTTGGGATCGAGGCGCTCTCCGGGCTCCAGGGGCCGGGACCGAGCCTTCTCCTCCACCGCCCGTTCCCGGCTTGCCGCCAGGAGAGTGGGGAGGATTTCGGGAGCCGGAGGGGGAGCCTCGGCGTGGCGGGAGGCCAGCCCCAAGCGCACGACGCTGGCCGCGAGGAGGAGGAGGGCCACCCTGCCCAGAGAACGGGTCTCGACGTCCGACATGGCCCACGCTCACCCCGGGAGGCGGGCGGGTGAATGGCGCGACGGGCGCCGGCCGGCGTCAGCGCGGCTGCACCTGCGGGAGCGTGCCGGCGGAGAACTGGAGCTGCCCGAAGATGCCGAGCCGGAACTGGCTGGAGCCGTTCCTCTGGCCCACGAAGGACTGGCGGTCGTCCCAGCTCATCTGCATCCCCAGCTCGAACCCGCCCACGCTGGTATCCAGAGAGACGGAGAGGCTCCGGCGGATCTGGTCCAGGAACGGGACGCACGCCGCTTGGGTCACGGTGGTGCGGCAGTCCCGCTCCGCAGTGTACCCGGCCAGGAGAGAGAAGCGCACGGGCCGGTCGAGGCGCGCGGCCCACGGGGCAGGAGGAAGAAACTGGGAACTCACCGAGAGCCGGTGGCTGGACTGGGATCGGTCGGTGAGCCCGGTGGGGTCCACCGCCTCCCCCGTACGGAACGAGCCCCGGTAGGTGGTGACCAGCGTGCCCCTCCAGGACACGGAGACGTTCAGCGGCACCTGCACGTCGCTCTCGAAGCGGCGCTGGAGGCCGCGCCCACCGTAGACCGTCTCCCGCTCGGCGGCGGTGTACCCCCCGGAGAGGGTCACCCTCTGGATGAGGGTGAACGCCGGTAGCGTGAGCGTCGGGAGAGAGGCGCGGAGATCGGGCCACCGCCTCTGGGTCGTGGTCCGGTCGCTCCGCGTGTCCAGGGTGGAGGCCTTGGAGCGTTGGTACACCACGTCCACCGAGCCCCCACCGGCGGTGCGGATCCCCGAGCTCCACGTCCAGGAGAACTGGTCCGTGAGCGTGGCGGCGGTGTCCCCCTCGAGGAAACGGAAGTCATCGGTGTCGCCCCATCCGAACTGGTAGCCTAGCCCCGGGTCCACCGGGTCCCGGTGGAAGCGGGACACGAGCCCGTCCTGGTAGCTGACCGAGAGGGGGCGCACCGAGCCCAGGAGGCGCCGGAGCTCGGTGGCGTCCGGGTCCTCGCCGCCCACCGCCGGGCCCAGCACGCTCTCCGCCAGCGCTCCGGGGTCGAGGGCCAGGAGGGCCCTCCAGTCCCGCTGGCCCTGGGCGTTGCGCGTCAGCGCCAGGACGGTGTCCGTCCCTTCCACGCTCCGGAGCAGGAAGTTGGCGGCACGATCCGACCCGTAGGCGCTGGTCCAGTCCACGTCGCTCCGGAGCCAGCGGAAGACTCGGGGCCGGAAGCCCAGACGGGTCCTCACCGTGCGGTTGGTCTCCCACCCCACGTCCAGTCCCGCGAGGCGGGAGCGCTCACGGCTCAGGAGGACCTGGACCCGGGGGTCGGAGACCGCCTCGTCGGGGGCCAGGAGGTCGCGGGTGGAGAGGAACGTCACGGCGGCATCCATCGCCTGCAGGGGTCTGAGACGCACGTCGGCGGCTGCCTCCACCGTCTGGCGGGGCGCCAGCGTCGCCACCGCCAGCGTGTCACCGGGAACCCGGATGATCCGCTCGAACCGGAGCGTCCGGCTGTCCTGGCCCAGGTAGGACGTCCCCAGGGAGACGCGCTCCGGCGTCCAGCGGAACCGCGCTCCCAGGAGCTGCTCCTCGAGGAAGGCGGGAAGGAGCGCCTTCACCGTGCTCTCGGCGAAGCCCGGCACCAGGGCGAAGGCACGGGCCTGGGGCTCCCGGACCCACCCCAGGCCGGCGCTGACCGCATCGACGTCGCTCTCCGTGGTGACCGTGGACCCGCTCGTCGCCGTGTATCCCAGCCGGGCGTCCAGGCCGTCCATGACGAAGCCGACCCAGGGGTTGGCGGTGCGGGTGCTCTTCCGGAAGGAGAGCCCCACCCGGGTGCGTCGGGCGTCGGTGGGGCGCAGGTTGCGGATGCGGTCCGCCCGGACATCGGAGTTGAGCAGGAAGGTGGGGTCCTGGCTGGTCCGGTCCACCCCGAACGTCAGGGGAAGGTCGATCCCCCACTCTGCGGGGGCCCACCGGTCGAGGCGCAGCGTCGACGTCACCGACAGGGAGCGATCGGTCTGGTACGTCGCTTCGTCCCGGAGCTGCCGGAACATGGCGCCGCGGCTCGTCCACGTGACCCGGCTGGAGAGGACCCCCGCGGCGTCCAGCACCGCCTCGAGGGAGCTGGCCACGCCTGCGTCGCGCACGGGGCGGCCCAGGCGGAGCTCGTCGATCCAGATCTCCCCGGAGAGGGGAAGCGGCCCTTCCGCCATGACCCCGAGGGAGAGCTCGCGCACGTGAGCCAGGTCGGGGGCCCGGCCCCTGTCTCGGAGCACCACGGCGTACGTGGAGTCGGCGGACCAGAGCGTGAGCGGAGGGGCCCCTGGCCCGGGCGGGCTCAGGTTGAGCTCCTCCTCCGCGCGCTGCCGCAGCTCGAACCACTCCTGGAAGTCCACGACCATCTCGGGGAGCCAATCCCCGGGCGTCACCCCCGTGGACCCCACCGGGGCGCTCAACCGGGATCGGAACAGGTAAAAGTTCTCCGCGTCGGTGCCGACCTTGAGGAAGAAGTAGTTGTCGCGGTCGGGACCGAGGTCTCCCGAGCGGGCCACCACCCAGAGGCGGGCCTGCCGGTACTCCAGGAAATTGCGGGGTCTCTGGGGGAATCGGTGGTACACCTCCGCGCGGGCTCCGGAAGGGATGCCGTCGAAGGAGAGGCCGAGCGCCTTCTCGTTGAACTCGATCCCCTGCCCCGCGTAAGCGGAGGTGGGGTCCACCAGCTCCTCGAGGACGCCGGGCGGCGAGGCGTACGCTTCGCCCTCGGTGACACGGGACACGGTGGCTACCTCCAGGCGCCCTCCGGCGAGGAGGGTGTCTCCCCCCAGACCCGCCAGGATTCCCTCGCCACCCCGCTTGATCCAGCGCGAGCCCACCAGCCGCATCCTGGCCAGGCGGAGTCGCTGGAAGCGCGACCCCGTCACGGTCAGCCGGAGGTGCTTGACGGCGCGCAGGTCGGCCTCGCCGATGGCGCCCCCGACCTCCACGGCGTCGGGGCTCCGCAGCGGGATGCGGTAGAGCTGGAACTCGGTCCCCGTCTCCGCCCGCGTCCGGGTCAGGAAGGGAGACGTCCCGTCCAGACGGACGACGTAACGGAGGTGGCGTTCCTGCGTGTCCAGGTTCCCGTCGCCGTCCAGGTCCTCCGAGTCGCGGCGCCCGTTCCCCCGGGTGCAGTTGGAGCGGGGGTCGCCCGGGCGGTAGATCTCCCCGGGCTGTGCCTGGCAGTTCTCGCCCCACACGCCCACGGCGTCGGCGGCGCTGTTCCAGATCTCGCCGAGGCGGGGATCCGCCTCCTGGTCCAGCACGCCGAGCCCCCACGGGTCCCCGGTGTCCCGCTGGCTCCCCGACGTCTGTCCCGCCGCATCGACGAAGAAGGCGTCCTCGCTCACCGAGCCCAGGTCCAGGACCAGCGTGAGCGCCTCGCCCCCGGCCACATAGAACTCCAGGAAGTCGGTTTTCGTGAGGTCCAGGCCGGTGGTGGCCAGGGAGGTGGTGAAGGAACGCCAGGTGGGGCGTGGCTGCTGCGGCCTCCCGAAGGAGAGGAGAAGCCCGAGCTCGCGGGCCTCGGAGCCCGCCACCCGGATCTGCCGGTCGATGTCCTGGCGGGGGAAGAACCCCTCGTGGACCCCCACGCTGTCCCCACCCAGCGACTCCACCACCCACTGGTGCTGCCAGGTGAAGGGCGCCGCGGTGGAGGCGTCCAGCGCCGGAGGGAGCGCCGCGGCCGCCCCCTCGAAGGAGGACGGAGCGCTCCCGAGCACCCACTCGGACGAGACCAGGGAGACGGGGAGCTCGGCGGCGGCGTCGAAGTCGTCCACAAACGCCGTCCCCCTGGTGTTGGGATTGGGGAGGGAGAGGCCCACCTCCCCACCCACGGAGAGGCTCGTGGTGCCGTCGAAGCGGAGCCCCGGAAGCCTGTCGAGGAGACGGTCGAACCACTCCACGCGGGTGGCAGCCGACCCGCTGACTCCCCCGGTGAGGGCGCCCCCCGGCTCGGTGCCGAGCTGGGGGCGGGTGACCACGGTGCGCTCCGCCTGGTAGAGGGTGAGGAAATCCAGGCTCCCCCAGCCGCCCAGGGCGGAGTGGGTGCGCAGCCCGAAGACCTGGGTGGGCTGGACCTGGAACAGGGAGCGCTGCTCCCACGTGGCCCGGACCACGGCGTCCGGGCTGGTGGTAAAGAGCTGCTCCGGCTCCAGCACGGTCACCTGGCCCACGTCGTAGTCGATCTCGTAGTCCACGCCCCTGGTGAGAAGCCGGTCGCCCAGCCACACCCGATCGCTCTCCGGCCGGATCCCCAGGGCGCCGAGGGAGAACGACGAGATGACCCCCTCGCTGCGGATCCGGTACGAGAGGGTGAGGCGGAAGAGCCCGGCGTTGTCCCGCTCGTACGGGTCCTCCTCCTCGTAGATGCTCCGGTTCGCGTCGTCCCCCAGGATGGCCGCCGTCTCCTCCGGGCTCAGTCCCAGCGACGGGACGGGGGGCGGCTCGGCGAAGGGGCGCAGCGTGGGGAGGACCACGAAGGTGCCCTGCACCGGAGGCTCGTCCCCGAGCGCCTCGGAGCCGGGCGAGTAGACGAAGGCGGGATCCAGATGGTCCAGGGGGGACTCCTCGTCCAGGCCCATGAGCCGGAGGAAGGTGAGGTCGTCGCCGGAGGGGGCCCGCTTGAAGGTCCTCCCGGCGGAGAGTTCGCCCAGGGAGAGCGTGAGCGCCACCGAAGAGCGCTCCACGTCCGGAGAGCCGGACACCCGGTAGACCTGGTGCATCTCCTGGTCCCAGGTCGGGCGCCCGGGTTGGTGGTTGGCGCCCGAGGCCTTGAGCAGGCGTAGCTGCGGCCGCTGAGGCCCTCCCGTGTTGTGGATCCGCTCCGGGTTGTAGTCTCCCACCGTGTCGCCCGCCGCCGTGATGTAGGTGACCGCGAGCATCTCCTCGCGGCGGAGCGGCGTGCGCAGCGCGACCCAGAGCCCCGAGGGATGCACGAAGTAGTCCACGCCCGGCTGCAGGTTGCGGAACCAGCCCGACTCGCGGACCGTGCCCCCCGGACCCTCCGCCTCCGCGTCGGCCTGGATGAAGCCCTGCACCTGCTGGCGTAGCACCGGATCGTCCTCGAAACGATAGAGCTGGATCGGGTGGGGTCCCGGGGCCACGCCGGGCGGGGCGGAGCCCGGGTCGAGGGCCAGGGCGTCCACGTGGGGGTAGCGCTCCAGGGCGCGGGGGTCCACCAGGAAGAAGAACTGTCCCCGGACGTAGTCGGCGTCGTCCAGGACCAGCGTGTCCTCCTGAACGAAACCCCTCTGGTCTCCGAGCCCGGTGAGGCGGAACTCCCTGGAGTTCAGATCGCCTCGCTGCTGCGCCCAGACGGTCTGGAAGTCCAGGGGCCCGAGCTGGCCCTCGGCCTGGAATCCGAAATTTCCGGCGGGGATCCCCTCGGTGAAGAAGCGCGACGCCGGGAGCCGGAAGGTCACGTCCCCCACCTCCAGACGGCGCAGGATGGCGTCCTCCGCGCCGTGGTAGACGATGTTGATCCGGTTGGCGGCGTCGTACTCCCGCGCCTGGTCGAAGTCCACGTCCACGGAGACCCGGTCCAGGATCGTCCCTGCCACCTGCACGCCGAACTGGACGTCGGGGCTGAGCTGGGGGATGAGGCTCGGCGTGCAGCTGATCTTGAGGTGGGGGTCGCAGGGGGTGTAGCGGGACCAGTCGCCGCCGAGCTCCATGCGGCTGCGCACCCTCAGGGCGAGGTCGGCGAAGTCGGTGACTAAGCGGGGGAGCTCGTCCCCTGCCGCTGCCTCCGTTGGGGAGACGACAGCCGGCGCCGCCGGAAGGAAGAAGGAGGTATCCGCGGGAGAGCGTCCCCACTCGGCCACCCGGGCGCGGAGGAGCCCGGCCAGGAGCGCCTCCGGTTCGGCCTGGCGCGCCAGGCGGGCCGCCCACGTCTCCCCCGGAGCCTGACCGAAGAGGAGGGGGAGCGCCACAGGAGCCAGCGCGCCCCCGGACATCACGGGGATCCGCCGGAGTCCCAGGCGCGCATGGGGAGCGCCCTCGTCGGCGGCGAGTCCCGCCGCTACCGAGCGCGGCGCTCGGCCCAGGTCGGTTCGGAGCACCGTGTCCGCCTGGACGCCGCCCGCCGGCGCGGCCAGCTCCGGCGGGCCACCGGAGGGAGCGGCGGCGCCATCTGCGGGGGCGCGGGGAAGGCCCAGGGAGAGGACGAGAACGAGGAGGCGGAGGAGCACGGCGGCGCGTCAGCCCGAGGACCGACGGGGGAGTCGGGGTGTACGGGACGGGCGACGCGGCAGGACCCGGAGCGCGCGCCACCTTGAGGCGGCAAGCCCTCCGGGCCTAGCTTGGCGCGCCGTCTGGCTCGTCGACGCCGACCCGAGGATCCCCGCGATGCGGATGGGAGTGCTCAGCCGATACCTGGTGCGGGCCCACATGGGCCCGTTCCTGTTCAGCCTCTCCACCATCACGGGGCTGATCTTCCTGAACGCGGTGGCGCAGCGTATCGACTCGCTCGTGGGCAAAGGGCTCTCGTGGACGGTGATCGTGGAGTTCCTGGTCCTGTCCCTACCGCATACCGTGGCGTTGTCCCTCCCCATGGCGGTGCTGGTGGCCGTCCTCTACGCCTTCAGCGAGCTCACCGAGAACAACGAGATCATGGCCATGTCCGCCGGTGGCGTGCGCCCCACCCGCGTCCTGGTGCCCCTCCTGGGCATGGGCGCGGTGGCCACCCTGGGCATGCTCTACTTCAATGATACCGTGCTCCCGGAGGCCAACCACCGGCTAAAGAACCTCCTCATGGACATCGGTCGCAAGAGCCCGACCTTCGAGCTCCGGGAACAGGTGGTCAACGACATCCGCACCCAGGACGGGATGGAGCACTACTTCCTCACCGCCGCGCGCATCGACCCGGCCACGAACACGCTGGAGGACGTGACCATCTTCGACCGCAACAACGCCCTCCGACAGCGCACCACCTACGCGGCCCGGGGCCAGATGGCGTTCAACGAGGAGCGCACCGACCTGTACCTGACCCTGTACGACGGGGAGGTCCGGGAGGTACAGGCCGACCGGGAGGGCGGCTTCCAGCACGTGTACTTCGAGAAGCAGATCGTCCCCCTCCGGGGCGTGGGCGACGAGTTGGACCGGCGCATGGGGGGCGCCGAGCGCGGCGACCGGGAGATGGGCTTCGACATGCTCATCGAGCAAGCCGTGGAGCGTGACCTGGAGCAGGCTGTGGTGCGCAAGCGGAACAAGGAGCGGGCCCTGGAGGCGGTGCGGCTGGCCCTGGGCCGCCCGGTGGAGACCGACCTGGGGACCCTGGCCACCTTCCAGGCCACCAAGGAGAACGCCGGCTCCAGGCCCCCGGACAACGCCACCCTCCTGTCCCGCGACCCGCTGACCCAGGGAGTGGTGGTGGGGACCCGGACCCATGTCTCCCAGCTCGAATCGCTCCACGAGACGGCCAACCGGTACCGGGTGGAGCTCCATAAGAAGTGGGCCATCGCAGTGGCCTGCCTCGTCTTCACCCTCATCGGGCCGCCGCTGGCGCTCCGGTTCCCCCGGGGAGGCGTGGGGATGGTGGTGGGAGCCTCCACGGCGGTATTCGCCGTGTACTGGATGGGACTCATCGGCGGCGAGGCTCTGGCGGACCGGCGCGTGGCGGATCCCTTCGTCACCATGTGGGTCCCCAACCTGGTCTTCCTGGCCGTGGGCGTACTCCTCGTGAGCCGCATGGGGAGGGCCGGCTCCACGGTCCGCGGCGGGGGCTGGGAGGACAGTTGGCTCAGGCTCAGGGACGCGGTGGCGCGTCTGGCCCGGCGCACTCCGGCGGGGGCGGGCGCATGATCCGCATCCTCGACCGACTCGTGGCCAGGACGTTCCTCAAGCTCTTCCTCGTATTCCTGGCGGCCTCGCCTCCCCTGTTCATCCTCGGGGACATCACCGAGAACCTGGACACGTACCTGGACCGGGGGCTCACCCGGGCCGAGGTGGCCAAGGCCTACCTCTTCCAGCTTCCCTTGTTCGTCCAGTGGTCCTTCCCCATCGCCGCGCTGGTGGCGGCGGTGTTCACCATCCACTCCATGACCACGCACCGGGAGATCGTGGCCGCCAAGGCCGGCGGGATCTCCTTCCACCGAGTGGCCCGCCCCATCCTCGTGATGGGGCTCCTCCTCACGGTGGTGGCACTGGGGCTCACCGAACTGGTTCCCCGGAGCAATCGCGTCGCCGCCCAGATCCTCCGGGACGAGGACCCGCGGCGCTCGTGGCGGGCGGACTTCGTCTACCAGTCCGAGAACGGCACCACGTGGCAGGTCGGGCGCCTGGACGCTCCCGACCGCCGCGTGGACAACGTGATCATCGAGATCCCTCCCAGCGCAGGAAGCGGCGGCCTCCACGTCCTGGCCGACGCCATGCACCACGACCCCGAGAAGGGGTGGATGTTCACCCGCGGGTACCTGCGCCGCTTCTCCCCCGACAGTGTGCATAGGGTCTACCAGTTCGAGCGCATGAGCATGGCCGGGATGACCGAGGCGCCCCAGGAGCTCCTCGAGTCGCCCCGCAAGCCCGAAGAGATGACATACAAGGAGGTGGACCGCCTGGCGCGCATCGTCGAGCGGTCCGGAGGTGACCCGGCCCAGCTCCTCGTGAAGCGGGAGCAGAAGTTCTCCATCCCGGTGGCGACGCTCGTGGTGATCCTCTTCGGCGTCCCCCTGGCCACCAGCACCGGCCGCGGGGGCACCGCCTACGGGATCGGCGTGTCCCTGGGGACCACCATCCTGTACCTGCTCCTGTTCAAGGTCTCCGGGGCCCTGGGGGGCGCCGGCACCATGGCCCCCTTGGCCGCGGCCTGGATCCCCAACGTCCTCTTCTTCGCCGCCGCGTTGGTCTTGCTGAGGCGGGTGAGGACGTAGCGAGCCCGGGACCGTTCCTGCGCAGCTCAGGCGCCGAATCCCGCCAGCCTCGCGACGAACGCGGGGGTGAGCCGCCCCTCGGCGACCTCCTCCACCGGTCCCCGTAGCTCCACGCGCAGGTCCTCGGTGACGTTCACGTGCAGGTCGCCGCCCTCCAGGTGGACGGTGATCAGCCCTGGTTCGACGGCCTTGCGCACCACCGAGGCGGTGGCAACAGCGCACGACGACGTCCCCGAGGCCCACGTGTGGCCCACGCCCCGCTCCCAGATGAGGGCGCGGCACTCGCGTGGCCCCACCACCTTGGCGAGCTGCATGTTGGTGCCGTGGGCGATGGCGGGGTGCGTGGCCACGAAGGGGCCGATGGCCTTCAGCTCCTCCATGGTCGGGTCCTCGCTCCACACCACCACGTGGGGGTTGCCCACGGACACGGGCGTGATGTCCAACGGCTTGCCGTCGGGCCCGGGCAGCCTTCCGTCCTTGTCCAGCGCCGCCGGATCCAACGCCACGGCCGCCGGACCCGTGACCACCTGGCCCATGTCCACGGAGATGTCATGGACGCCGGCCGCGACCGCGTGCACGGTCATGGGGATCCTGTCCCCGGCCACCTCCACGACGAAGGAGCGCCGTTCGACCCAACCGCGGAAGGCCAGGTACGAGCCCAGGCATCGAAGCCCGTTGCCGCTCCGCTCGAACTCCCCTCCATCGGGGTTGAACATGCGCAGGCGGAAGACCCCGTCCGTGCGGTCCTTCAGAAGGAGCACGATCCCGTCGCTTCCAAGGCCCAGGAAGCGATCACATACCCGCTCCACCGCCCGGGACGAGAGGGTCCACGCATCGCCCTCCTCGAAGACCAGGTAGTCGTTGCCGAGACCGTGGGCCCTGTAGAACGCTGAACCGGCCTTGGGCCGGGGAAGGTCCTTCAATGGCATCGCCGTCCTCCGTTCCACCCCGCGAGGCGTCCGGGCCGCCGGGGGAGCGGACCCCCCGCCCCCGTCCGCGGCCGTCCCTGGTGCGCCGCGCGGCTCACTGACCGGCGCAGCACCCCGACAATCTCGGCAAACCTCCGCCGCCCGGCGAGCGGGCGGGAAACCGCCGGGTCGCGGGTCCCGTATGGAGGAGAGGCCCCGACGTAACCCCGGGAGGGGGTTCGTCTGTCCGAAGGTGGGGACGGGAGCGGCGGGGGACCACGCACAGAGGGCGAAGCGATGAGCCGACGGGGTGGCGTGGGGATGGCCTTGGCTGCTGCGCTTCTGGCGGCGGGCGGATTGGACGCGCAGAGCAACCAGAACGGAAGCGGGCCGCTCACCTTGCAGGCCGTCCGGGTCCGCGGAGCCGACATCGAGATCGACGGCCGCGCGGTGGAGGCCCCCTGGCTCCAGGCGCCCATCGCCACGGAGTTCACCCAGTTCGAGCCCAACGAAGGGTTCCCGGCCACGGAGCGCACCGAGGCGCGCGTCCTCTACGGCGAGGACGCCCTCTACGTGGCGATCCGGGCGTACGAGTCCGACGCCTCCGCCATCGTCGGACAGCTCACCCGCCGGGATCAGGAGTCGTACTCCGACAAGGTGGGCGTGGTGGTGGACTCCTACTTCGACCGGCGCACCGCGTTCCAGTTCGCGGTGAACCCGGTGGGCGTGAAGATGGACGTCTACCACTTCGACGACATCAACGAGGACTCGGGGTGGGACGCGGTGTGGGACGTGGCCACCACCCGGGACGACGAGGGATGGACCGCCGAGTTCCGGATCCCCTATTCGCAGCTCCGCTTCAAGGACGCCGCGGAGCAAACATGGGGCATCGAGTTCTACCGTGAGATCGCGCGCCGGGACGAGCTCTCCCTGTGGGCGCCCTTGAGCCGGAGGGAGTCGGCCATCGTGTCGAAGTTCGGCGAGCTCCGCGGGCTGGAGGACCTGAAGGCCCCGCGCCACATGGAGATCCTCCCGTACGCGGTGGCTCGGCTGGAGCGTTCGCCCGGGGAGGCGGAGAACCCATTCTACGAGCGGAACGACGGGTTCGGTGCGGTGGGCGCCGACGTGAAGTACGGGGTCACCAGCAACCTGACGCTGGACCTGACCATCAACCCGGACTTCGGCCAGGTGGAGGCGGACCCGGCCCAGGTGAACCTCACGGCGTTCGAGACGTTCTTCCCCGAGCGCCGGCCCTTCTTCCTGGAGGGGTCGGGAATCTTCCGGTTCGGCATCGCTCTGGGCGACGGGGACGGCGCCAACGAGTCGCTCTTCTACTCGCGGCGGATCGGGCGTCCCCCCCAGGGGTCCGTGGACGACGACGGGTACAGCGACTCGGACCCGCAGACCACGATCCTGGGCGCCTGGAAGCTCTCGGGGAAGACGTCGGGGGGATGGTCCGTGGGCGCGCTGCACGCGCTCACGTCCGAGGAGAGCGCGCGGGTGGCCCCGGAGACGGGGGAGCGCTACGAACAGTCCGTCGAGCCGCTCACGAGCTACGGCATGGTGCGGCTCCAGAAGGACTTCCGGGAGGGACGCTCGGCGGTGGGACTCATCGGCACCGCGGTGAACCGTGACCGCGGCGTGGCCGCCGACCTGGAGCTCCATAACGCCGCCTACGCCGGCGGGGTGGATTTCCGGCATCGCTTCGCGGGGGAGAGGTACGAGCTGTCGGGATACGTGCTGGGGTCGCAGGTGCAGGGCTCCGCCGATGCCGTCGCCCGGACGCAGCGCTCCGCGGTGCGCTACTTCCAGCGCCCCGACGCCGAGAGCTTCACCTACGATCCGACGCGCACCGACCTCTCGGGAGGATCCGCCTACCTGGCGTTCGGCAAGATCGGCGGGGAGCACTGGCGCTTCTCGACGGGCCTGCACACGCGCTCGCCCGGGTTCGAGGTCAACGACATGGGGTACCAGCGCGACGCCGACTCGTTCACCAACTGGGTGTGGGTCCAATACCAGCAGAGCACGCCGCAGGGAGCGTTTCGCCAGTGGAACGTCAACCTGAACGGTTGGATGGGGCACAACTACGACTGGGACCAGGGAGGGCTGGGCGGGAACGTCAACGGGTCCTTCCAGTTGCAGAATTTCCGGGGAAGCTACGGCGGCGTGAACCGCGACCTGAGCGCGTACTCGGGGCGCGTCCTCCGTGGCGGACCCCTCTTCAAGCGCGAAGCCTCGACGAACTGGTGGGCCGGCCTCAACTCGGACTCGCGCAAGGTCGTGCAGTTCCACCTCAACACCTGGGGCAACGTCCGGGGCGAGAGCGATTCCTGGAGCGGAGGGCTCTCGCCGAGCCTGCGCTTCCGCCCGTCGGGGAGGGCGACGTTCTCCGTGGGGTCCACCCTGAACTGGAACCACGACGACTACCAGTGGGTGGACTCCTTCCGGGGCGCACGCACCCACTACCTGTTCGCGCGCATCGAGCAGACCACGGTGGGCCTGGCGCTGCGGGCCGAGTACGCCTTCACGCCGGATCTGTCCCTCCAGGTCTACGCCGAGCCCTTCGTGAGCGCCGGGTCCTACGGCGAGTACAAGCGGGTGGCGGACCCGGTGGCCGACCGGTATGTGGACCGCTTCGACGTGCTGTCCGCGCGCACGGACGGGAACGAGGTGCTCGTGGACGTGGACGGAGACGGCAACGCGGAGGCCCTGGACCGGCCGGACTTCAACTTCAAGCAGTTCCGGTCCAACACGGTGCTGCGCTGGGAGTACCGCCCGGGCTCGGTGCTCTTCGTCGTGTGGTCTCAGGGACGCGACCACTACGTGCAGCAAGGAGCCTTCGACCTGGGCCGCGACGTGGGCGACCTGTTCGGCGCCGAGTCGGAGAACGTCTTCATGATCAAAGCCAGCTACTGGCTGAGCCGCTGAGGTGACGGGCGGGCCCCGCCGGGAGACCGGCAGGGCCTTCCCCCGGCTCCGCCGGGCGCCTAGCTTCCCGATACAAAAGATTCCGGGCGATTTGCGGCGTATTGCGGCCCAGCCTGAGCCTCCGGGCTCCAGGCGAACGAGCTAAAAGGCCCGGACCCCTCCGCGCTGCCGCGCGGTGGGGTCCCGGTTTTGGAGAGCACCTGTCATGGATCCACGGTCGTCGGCATCGAAGCGCGCCCAGCGGGCCGCCTTCCTCCGCGAGCACCTGGCTCGGCGCATCCTGGTCATGGACGGCGCCATGGGCACCATGATCCAGGGGTACCGTCTGGGAGAGGACGACTTCCGGGGCGAGCGCTTCCGGGAGCACCCCCGCCCCCTTCAGGGCGCCAACGACCTCCTGAGCCTCACCCGCCCGGACGTCGTCACGGCCATCCACCGCTCGTACCTGGAGGCGGGTGCCGACCTCATCGAGACCAACACCTTCAACGCCACTCGCGTGTCCCTGGCGGACTACGGGCTGGAGGAGGCCGTCCGCGACATCAACCGGGAAGCGGCCCGCCTGGCCCGTGCCGCCGCCGACGAGGCCGAAGCCCGGGACCCGTCGCGCCCCCGCTGGGTCCTGGGCGCGCTGGGGCCCACGACCCGCTCCGCCTCCATCTCCCCCGACGTGGGAGACCCGGGGGCGCGCAACGTCACCTTCGACGAGCTGGCGGCAGCCTACGGCGAGCAGGCGCGGGGTCTGTTGGAGGGGGGCGCCGACGTCCTCCTGGTGGAGACCGTCTTCGACACGTTGAACGGCAAGGCGGCGCTTTTCGCGATCTCCGGGATCCTCGCGGAGCTGGGGGAGGACGTGCCGGTGATGGTGTCGGGAACCATCACCGACAAGAGCGGACGCACCTTGTCCGGGCAGACCCCCGAGGCGTTCTACAACTCGGTGCGCCACGGCGTGCAGCCCGGACCCGGGCGTGCGCGGGGGCTCCTGAGCGTGGGGCTGAACTGTGCCCTGGGTGCGGACCAGCTCCGCCCCTTCCTGGAAGAGCTGTCCGAGGTGGCCGAGCTCCCGGTGAGCTGCTACCCCAACGCCGGGCTACCCAACGAGCTGGGGGAGTACGACGACACACCCGAGCACATGGCCCGGGTGCTGCGTTCCTTCGCCGAGGCCGGGTTCCTGAACATCGTGGGCGGTTGCTGCGGCACTCGCCCCGAGCACATCCGGGCCATAGCCCGGGCAGTGGAGGGGTTGGCCCCCCGGACGGTCCCGGAGCGGCCGCGGCGCACGCGCCTGTCCGGGCTCGAGCCCCTCACCATCGGCCCCGATTCCCTCTTCGTGAACGTGGGGGAGCGCACCAACGTCACCGGCTCGCGGCGCTTCGCCCGCCTCATCAAGGAGGGGGATCACGTCACGGCGCTGGAGGTGGCGCTCCAGCAGGTGCAGGGCGGCGCCCAGATCCTGGACGTGAACATGGACGAGGGCCTCCTGGACGCGAAAGCGGCCATGGTGCGCTTCCTGAACCTGGTGGCGTCGGAGCCGGGGATCGCCTGCGTCCCCATCATGATCGACTCCTCCGACTGGGACGTGCTGGAGGCAGGGCTGAAGACGCTCCAGGGCAAGGGCGTCGTGAACTCCATCAGCCTCAAGGACGGCGAGCAGGCGTTCCGGGAGAAGGCCCGCCTGGTTCGACGCTACGGAGCGGCCGCCATCGTCATGGCCTTCGACGAGGACGGACAAGCGGATACCGTGGAGCGGCGCCTGGCGGTGTGCCGCCGCGCCTACCGCATCCTGGTGGGCGAAGAGGGGTGGCCCCCGGAGGACATCGTCTTCGACCCCAACGTGTTCGCGGTGGCCACGGGGATGGCCGAGCACGACCCCTACGCCATGTGGTTCATCGAGGCGGTGCGGCACATCAAGGCGGAGTGCCCCCACGTCCTCACCAGCGGCGGAATCAGCAACGTGTCGTTCTCGTTCCGGGGGAGTCCGGAGGTGCGGGAGGCCATGCACGCCGCGTTCCTCTACCACGCCGTCGAGGCCGGCCTGGACATGGGGATCGTCAACGCCGGGGCGCTCCCCGTCTACGACGACATTCCCCCGGATCTCCTCACCGCGGTGGAGGACGTGCTGTTCGCCCGCACCCCCCATGCCACCGAGGTGCTCACGCGCATGGCCGAGGCTCGCGCCGGCACCGCGGAGCGGCGGCGAGAGGAGGACCTGGCGTGGCGGGAGCTTCCGGTGAGCGAGCGCCTGGTGCACGCCCTGGTGCAGGGCGTGGACGCCTGGATCGAGGCCGACGCGGAGGAGGCGCGCCTGGCTCTCCCCCGGGCGCTGGACGTCATCGAGGGCCCCCTCATGGACGGCATGAACGTGGTGGGGGACCTGTTCGGGAGCGGGCGCATGTTCCTCCCGCAGGTGGTGAAGAGCGCCCGGGTCATGAAGCGGGCGGTGGCCCACCTGGTCCCCTGGCTCGAGGCGGAGAAGGCCGGCGCTTCGGACAAGGGTACGGTCCTCATGGCCACGGTGAAGGGCGACGTCCACGACATCGGGAAGAACATCGTGGGCGTGGTGCTCCAGTGTAACGGGTACGAGGTGGTGGACCTGGGCGTCATGGTCCCCGCCGAGCGGATCCTGGAGGCAGCCCGCTCCCACGGCGTGGACGTGGTGGGACTCTCCGGGCTCATCACGCCCTCCCTGGACCAGATGGTGCATGTGGCGAAGGAGATGGAGCGGCAGGGCCTCGAGCTCCCTCTGGTCATCGGAGGGGCGACCACGTCGAAGGTGCATACCGCCCTGAAGGTGGAGGGTGCGTACCACGGGCCGGTGGTCCACGTCCTCGACGCATCCCGGGCCGTGGGCGTCATCGGGCGCCTCCTGGACCCGCAGGGGCGCGACGCCTACGTGGCGGAGGTGCGCGCCGAGTACGCCGAGGTGCGCCGGCGCCGCGCCGGCGGGCGCGACCGCACGGAGCTCCTGACCCTGGAGGAGGCGCGCTCCCGCGCCTTCCGCTGGGACTGGGGCGGGTACCGTCCGCCGGTGCCCGCCCACCCCGGGGTGCGGCGCTTCGAGGTCGGCATCCGGGAGCTCCGGGACACCATCGACTGGACGCCTTTCTTCCAGGGATGGGAGCTGAAGGGCGCCTATCCCGCGATCCTGGACGACCCCCGGGTCGGCGCCCAGGCCCGCACCCTCCTGGCCGACGCCCAGGCCCTCCTGGACCGCATGGAGAGGGAGGCGGCCCTCCGCCCCCGCGGCGTGGCCGGGCTGTTCCCCGCCAACGCCGTCGGCGACGACGCGGAGCTCTACGCCGATGCGGAGCGCACCCGGGTCCTGGCCGTCGTGCACGGGCTTCGCCAGCAGTTCGCCAAAGAGGGGCGGGAGAACCTGTGCCTCTCGGACTTCGTGGCGCCGAGGGACTCGGGCGTTGGCGACTGGATGGGGGCCTTCGCCGTCACCGCCGGTTCCGTGGACGCTCTGGTGCGCACCTTCCAGGCAGGCCACGACGACTACTCGGCCATCCTGGCCAAGGCGGTGGCCGACCGGCTGGCCGAGTCGCTGGCCGAGTGGACCCACCGCAAGGTGCGCACCGACTGGTGGGGATACGCCCCGGCGGAGGCGCTGGCCAACGACGAGCTCATCGGCGAGGCGTACCGGGGGATCCGTCCCGCCCCGGGCTACCCCGCCTGCCCCGACCACACGGAGAAGCGCACCCTCTTCGCACTCCTGGGCGCCGAAGACGCCGCTGCCATGACGCTCACGGAGAGCTGCGCCATGGACCCGCCCTCCTCGGTGAGCGGCTGGTATCTGGCGCACCCTGCGGCCCGGTACTTCGGCGTCGGGCGGCTGGGGCGCGACCAGGTCGAGGACTACGCGGGCCGGAAGGGAATGACCGTGGCGGAGGCGGAGCGGTGGCTCGCCCCCAACCTGGGGTACGACCCCGAGGAGAAGGCATGAGGGAGATCATCGGCGACGGCCGCGTGCACGTCTTCGACGGAGCCATGGGGACGCTGCTCTACAGCCGGGGCGTCTTCGTCAATGTGTGCTACGACGAGCTGAACCTCTCCCGGCCGGAGCTGGTCCGGCAGATCCACGCCGAGTACGTGGCCGCCGGCGCCGAGATCCTCGAGACCAACACCTTCGGCGCCAACCCGGTGAAGCTCTCCTCGTACGGTTTGGACGACCGCACCGAGGAGATCAACCGGCAGGCCGTGGCGCTGGCGCGCGAGGCGGCGCGGGGCGTGGCCCGGGTCTGCGGTGCCATCGGCCCTCTGGGGATCCGCATCGAGCCATGGGGGCCCACGTCCAAGGACGAGGCGGTGGAGCTTTTCCGCAGGCAGGCCCAGGGGCTCCTGGAAGGAGGGGTGGACGGATTCGTGCTGGAGACCTTCTCCGACGTGTCCGAGCTCCAGTGCGCGCTGCAGGCCGTGCGCTCCCTCAGCGACCTTCCGGTGGTGGCGCAGGTCACGGTGGGCCCGGACGGAGCCACCGCGTACGGCACGCGGCCCCGACAGGTCGCTGCGACCCTCACCGAGATGGGTCCCGACGTGGTGGGGCTCAATTGCTCGGTGGGGCCGGCGGTGATGCTGGACGCGCTGGAGGAGATGGCCGAGGCCACCCACCTCCCCCTCTCGGGGCAGCCCAACGCCGGCCTCCCCCGCACCGTGGGGGACCGGAAGATCTACCTGGCGAGCCCCGAGTACGTGGCGCAGTACGCCCGGCGCATGATCGACGTGGGGGTGCGCTTCGTCGGAGGGTGCTGCGGGACCACCCCGGAGCACGTCAAACGCATCCGCGACACGGTGGTGTCGGTGCAGCCGCGCCATGCCACGGTGGCGGTGAGCGCGCCCCGCGTCGCCGGCACGCCCGTGGCCGAGCCCGTCCCCCTCGAGCGGCGCTCGGCGCTGGGGCGCAAGCTCGCCAGGGGCGAGAAGGTGGCCACGGTGGAGATCCTCCCGCCGCACGGCTGGGATCGCACCGAGGTGGTGGCCCCGGCGCGGATCCTGAAGGTCGCGGGCGTGGACGCGGTGAACGTCGTCGAGTCGTCGAGGGCGCAGAGCCGCATGGGCGCCGTGAGCGCGGCGCTCATCGTGGAACGGGAGGTGGGCATCGAGACGGTGGTGCACTACACGTGCCGCGATAAGAACATGCTGGGGATGATCTCGGACCTCCTCGGCGCTGCCGCCGCCGGCTTGCGCAACGTACTGGTGGTGAGCGGGGATCCCCCGGCGCTGGGGCCCTACCCGGACACCACCGCCGTCTTCGACATCGACTCCATCGGGCTCACCAACGTGCTCCACGGGCTGAACTGCGGGCTCGACCCAGGCGGCAGCTCCATCGGCGCGCCCACGGAGTGGGTGGTCGGGGTGGCGGCCAACCAGGGAGCGGTGGACCAGGAGCGGGAGGTGCGCCGCTTCGGCTACAAGGTGGAGGCGGGCGCGGACTTCGCCGTCACCCAGCCGGTGTTCGACCCGGAGGCGCTGGAACGCTTCCTCGAGCGCGTCTCGGCCTGGAGGGTCCCGGTGGTGGCGGGCATCTGGCCTCTCCTCAACCTGCGCAACGCCGAGTTCCTGGCCAACGAGGTTCCCGGCATCACCGTTCCCTCCACCGTGGTGGAGCGCATGCGCGCCGCCGAGGAGTCGGGTCCCGATGCGGCGATGGACGAGGGGATCACCATCGCCTGCGAGATGATCGAGGCGATGCGCGACCAGGTGCAGGGATTCCACCTGAGCGCTCCCGCCGGACGGGTGGACGTGGCGCTGCGCACGCTCCGCGAGGGAGGCGTGCGCGCCACGGCGTAGCCCCCTACACCCGCTCCAGGATGCTCCGCAGCCGTGGCACGGCGCCGCGGTTCCCCAGGTTGCTGACGTAGATCTTGTCGGCGCCGGCGGCACGCAGCTCCCGGATGGAGCGGGCGCAGATCTCCTCCGCGTCGAGCCCGGACTCGAAGTCCCGGATGATCTCCGCCGCCGGCACGGGGAAGAAGCTCCCCAGCGTCTCCAGCGTGGCGGGGTTGGCGCTCCGGTAGAAGAACACCCCGAACACCACGGGGAGCCCGCGGGCGCACCGCTCGCGCGCCTCCAGGAACGCTTCCACCTGCCCCAGGGCGTGGTGTGACACGATCTGCCCCAGGACGAAGTCGGCGTAGGCGTCCTCCGCGCCTACCCAGCCCAGCTGCTCCTCGGGATCCTTGAGCGGGTTCACCCAGGCGCCCAGGTTGAGGCCGGGGACGCGCCCGCGGATCATCTCGCGCAGCTCCCGGGCCCGGGGGACGCAGCGCGCAGGCCCCACGGAACGGTCGCCCCCGAGCACGGTCAGCGCGTCGAAGCCCTGGCTCAGCGCCCGCGATGCGAAGAGGAGGCAGTAGTCCAGCGAGTGCTTGGCGGTGAGGATGGGCACGATGCGGCGCCGGTCCGCGTCCTCGCCCACGTTTCCCCCCACGTGGGCCAGGTTCTCCTCCTCGGCGGCACCCACCGCGTTGTCCGTGAGGAACACGAACAGCTCCTCGCGGATGAGGCGGTGGAGGGTGTGGTGCAGGTCGATCCACGCCGACATCCCCAGCGGGGTATCCAGGTCGGCGCGGGGCGGGCGGAGCTCCACCGTCACCAGGGGCCCCGGGCGACGGAGGGCCTCCAACAGGAGCCCCGGCGTCACCGCAGCTCCCGCGCCAGCGCCTCGACGTCGCCGGCCCGCGTGGGCAGGGCCGCCGTGAGGTTCTCGTGCCCCCCGCCGGTAACGAGGACGTCGTCCTCGATGCGCACGCCGATCCCCGCCCAAGGGGCGGCAGCACCCTCCTGCCCCGGCGGCACGTAGATGCCCGGTTCCACCGTGAGCGCCATCCCGGGCTCCAGGGGCCGGGACGCACCCTCCTTCGTGTAGTCGCCCACGTCGTGGACGTCCAGGCCCAGCCAGTGGGAGGTCTGATGGGGGAAGAAGGGCCGGTGGGCCTCCTGCTCCACCAGCTCCTCGGCGCGTCCGCTCAGGATCCCCAGATCCACCAGTCCATCCACGATGACGCGGACGGCGGTGCGGTGCACGTCGCCCACCGTCGTGCCCGGCGTGACGCCGGCAACGGCGGCGGCCCTGGCCGCCTCCACGATCTCGTACAGGGCTCGCTGGCGATCCGTGAAGGCTCCTCCAGCGGGATAGGTGCGCGTGATGTCGCCTTGGTAGAGCCGCACCTCGGCGCCGGCGTCGAGGAGCACGGCGTCGTCGTCCCCGATGACCCTGCCGTTGGCCACGTAGTGGAGCACGCAGGCGTTGGGGCCGGAGCCGACGATGGTCTCGTACCCTGGCCCCGAGCCGCTCCCGCGGCGCAGTACCGCCTCCACCGCCGCCTGCACCTCCCACTCGCCCGCTCCCGGGCGGATGGCTGCGATCCCCTCGCGGTGTGCCTCCACGCTGAGGGCCGCCGCGGCACGGAGGCGCTCCACCTCCCAAGCGTCCTTTACGAGACGCAGCTCGTCGAGGATCTCCCCCGGGTCCACCACCCCTCTCGGACCCGTCCCTCGGCGTGCTCCCCTGGCCCGGGCTTCGGCCAGGGCCTCCACGACGACGCGGTCCAACGCCGCATGCCGCCCCAGGCGGAAATGGATCCGGTTTCCGGCGAGCAGAAGCCCAGGGAGCCGGAAGTCCAGCTCGGAGAGCGGGTAGGTCTCGGCCATGCCGAAGCGCTGGGAGGCACCGTCGGGGCCGAGGCGGGGGCCCGACCAGAGTTCGGCCTCGGCGTCCCGCTCTCGGACGAAGAGAAGGGAGCGGGGCTCGTCCCCACCCACGAGCACGGCCACGGTGCCGGCCTCGGTGGCGCCGGTGGTCCAGAAGAGCTCGCTGTCAGCACGATAGGGCACTTCGGTGTCCCGGGAGCGGTAGAGGAGAGGTGCCGCCGGGAGTACCATCACTCCGCGCCCCAGGGCGCGGAGCACGGAGGCGCGCCGCCCGTCGAACACGGTCGCGGGAATCCCGTCCAGGGGGTCGAGAGGGGCCATGGAGAGCAAGCTAGCGATCAGCCACCCCGGCGGGCACCCCGCCGCCGGAGGGGTGGGGTGCGCCCCACCCGCTCCGTTCTTTTATCCTTCTTGCATGCAGCGCACGCTCCTCCTCGCCGTCGCCGTCCTCGCCCTCGCCCTCGGGGCCGTGCCCGCACGCGCCCAGATCGTCCGCGGCCAGGTCCTGGAGGAGGGCAGCAACGCGCCCGTGGAAGGTGCCATGGTCGTGCTCCTCGAGCCCGGCGGGCACGTGGTGCGCCGAGTCCTCACTGACCGCTCGGGCGGGTTCATCGTCCGGTCGGACCACCCGGGGTCGTTCCTGGTCCGAGTGGACCGGATCGGTTACGAGAGCCTCACCACCGAGCCCTTCGACGTCACCCAGGAGGGTGTCTTCCGCCGCGTGGTCGTACCCATCCAGCCCGTCCAACTGGAGGGGCTGGAGGTGGGGGGCTCCCGCCGGTGCGCGGTGCGCGGCGAGCAGGGGGAGGCCACCGCCCGGGTGTGGGAGGAGGCCCGCAAGGCGCTGGAGGCGGCGGCTTGGACCCTCGCCTCCGGCACGTACCGTTACACGCTGCTGAACTTCGAGCAGGAGCTGGCCCCCGACAGGCGCAAGCTCAAGGAGCGCCGGCAATTCCAGCGAGGCACGGGCCAGGCGCCGTACGTGAGCTTCCCGGCCACCGAGCTCGTGGAAGAGGGGTTCGTCATCGAGAACCGCGACCGCAGCTTCACTTACCGCGCCCCGGATGCCGCGTCGTTCCTTTCCGACGAGTTCCTGGACACGCACTGCATGAGCATCGAGTCGGTGGAGGACGGGCTCATCGGGCTGGAGTTCCAGCCGATCCGGGGCCGGCGCGTCAGCGACATCCGCGGCACGCTCTGGATCGAAGCGGCGACGGCCACCCTCCGTAAGCTCGACTTCAACTACGTCAACCTCCCTGCTGGCCCTGATCGGGGCGGACCCGGAGGCGAGGTCGTCTTCGGGCGCCTGCCCAACGGCACGTGGATCGTTCGGGAGTGGAGCATCCGCATGCCCAGGGTGACGGTGAATCCCGACCGCACCCG
This sequence comes from uncultured Gemmatimonadaceae bacterium, assembly GCA_964545395.1. Taxonomy (GTDB): domain Bacteria; phylum Gemmatimonadota; class Gemmatimonadetes; order Longimicrobiales; family Gaopeijiaceae; genus SZUA-318. The sequence goes on from CAZJFX010000013.1 coordinate 40,433, forward strand.
GGCGAGCGTCACGGGCCACCTGGTGCAGGGAGGCGTGGTGTGGCGGGTCAGCGACCGTGAGGGGAACACGGTGCTGGAGTCGGAGACGGCCACGGTTTCCGGGACGGTGGTGGACTCGCTGGAGGCGGGCCCCGTGGAGGGCGCCCGCGTCCGGTCCGCCGACGGGGGCGCGGAGCTCGTGACCGCCGGCGCCGGCACTTTCTTCCTCCCCGGCCTCCCCGAAGGACTGACCACGCTGGAGATCTCCCACCCCTACCTGGACTCGCTGCGCCTGGGGCCCGTCACGGTCGAGGTGGAGGCGACGGCCGGCGAGGTCGCGTCGCTGAGCGCGCGGCTCCCCGGGGTGAGGGAACTCCTGGACGAGGCCTGCTCCGACGCCCCCCGGCCGGAGCGGGAGGTGGTGCCAGTCCTGGGAATCGTGACCAGGGATGGCCAGCCCGCCGAGGGCGAGCGGGTCCGGGTTCGCTGGATGGGAGCGAACATCGGGGATTTCCATCTCACGGCGCGCGCGGCTCCCCCCCTCCCGGACGGCCCGGTTTCCGAGTGGAGTGAGGACCCCGACGACGGGCGCTGGATCGAGACCCATCTGGATCATCGCGGCATCTTCCTCGTGTGCGGCGTCCCCACGCGCACCCGGCTCCGCGTGGAGGCCGGCTCGGAGCCCGCAGCGGCGGCCACCACCGTCACCGTCCTCCCCGGTACCCGCGTCTTGGTCGTCCCCTTGAACCTCGGGGGGGCCGGCGACCCTTGAGGCGGGCCGCAGCGATGCTGGTCGCGCCCTGGCGGCGGATGAGGGGCGCACGTACGGGCGGCAGGAACGCATGCCCGACGGAGAGGCCGCTTCTTCGAGCCCGGGCCGGGGCGGACCTTCCAGGCCGGCGCAGGCGTGACCTTCAGCGGTCCCTAGCGCCCCGCGCAGGCCGATGCGTCCCGCACCAGCGCCAGGGCGTTGACCACCGGTCGCTCGCCTTCCTCGTCGGAGGGACGGTTGCGCGCGGTCCCCAGCACGACCATCACCGAGGATCCACCCCCGTCCAGGTTGAGTCCCTCCTCAGCGCCCAGGGCCTCGAGGAGGGTGGCTAGTTCGGGGAGCGTCATGCCGAGGGAGTGAGGCGGCTGCCTTCCGTCCACGACCACGATCCAGAGGCGTCCCTCGTCGGCGTCCCACGCCACCGCGGTGCGGGGGTGGCGGGAGGCGGCGAACGCCGGCCGCTCCGACACGGCCAAGTCCCCCACTCTCTCCCCGCCGTCGAGAAGCTCCGGGTATCCCCCCACCGCCTCCGTGCTCCCGTCGCCGGCGCCGAAGGGGATGCGCCACCCGGCGACGAGGGCGTCGCCGGCCAAAGCCGTGCTCCCCATCCAGGGGACCGATCCCCGTTTCCAGGCCACCGCCGGCCGGAAGCGTGCCGCAGTGACCCGCCCTCCTACCACCTCGCTCCCCACCGTCCCCCCCTCGGGAGTGAAGAAGTCCGCGTTCACGGCGGCCAGCGCCATGCCGGGGAAACGCCCGACCATGGAGCTGACGCGCTCGTGTCCCCGCCCACCCGTCTCCCGAGCCTCGGCGCGCAGCGTCCGGAGCGCCAGGTCACACCGGCCCAGGTCGGCTTGCACGAGGTGGACCGCCCACGGGCCCCGGGTGGACCAGAGGTATCGGTACCACACGCCGCTGCCCAGGAATTCACTTCGCGTGGTGTCGGGCCTGAGCAGGTCCCGCACCTCCGTGGGGAGGGGGTCGGCGAGCGCGGGGGGCGTGTCCAGAGGCTCGCACGCGACCGCCCCCAGCACCAGGGCTGCCGCCACCGCCCGAAGGGCGTGGACCCGCCCGCCCCCTCTGCGTATACTCCGGCTCCCATGTCCCCTCTCCCTCGCAGCGCCCCCCGCCTTCGCGCCCTCGCGCCCCTGCTGGCGGCCCTGTGGGGCGTGGCCGCACCCCTCGCCGCCCAGGGGACCGGGACCGGATCGGGGGTTCGCGTGGGGGTGGGGTTCGGCGGGATCAGCACCGTCGGCCTCACCGTGGAGTACGTACATGACCACAGCGCCCTGGAGCTCACCGTCGGCACCTGGTCCTTCCGGGACGTGAGCGTCAGCGTGGTGGGCAAACAGTACCTGGGCGCCGGCGATCTTCTCCCCTTCGTCGGCGGCGGCCTCTGGCTGGTGGCCGCCCGTCCTCCGGGAGAGCGAACGGGAGTCGCCGCCGTGCTCCAGGCGCCGGTAGGCGTGGACTGGCAGGCGGCGGAGGGGTCCTACGTAGGGATGACCTTGAACGTGAACCGGGCCCTGGCGGTGCGACGTACCGACCCGCAGGACGACCTGCCCCTCAACCGCCGCCTCGTGCCGCTTCCCGGTGTCTACTACCGCTGGAAGAGGCCCTAGCCCCGGGGTCCTTTCCGGCCTCACCGCTCCTCCGGCTCGTCCCAGCGCTCGGACCAGAAGCGGCGCTCCTCCTCGTCGATCTCGTCCTGGTCGAGGGGTTCGTCGTCCTCCGCCGTAAGGACCCCCGTCTCAAGGATCTGCTTCACCGCACGGTCGTCCACCATGGGCATGCTCCGCGCCAGGCGTCGGCGGATGCGCCCCCGGAGCCTGAGCCCGGACGCACCCACCAGCCCCACCATGAAGGCCGAGAGAAGCGCAATGGTGAAGTAAAGCATCAGTCGATGGGGACCATCCCGACGTACTTGAGCCCGGAACCCGTGTTGAAGAGCACCACCTCGTCGCTCTCCGCGATGAGACCCTTCTCCTTGAGGATGGGGACAGCGGCGGCGGTGGCGCCACCCTCCGGCGCGGCGAAGATCCCCGTGTCCGCCCCGAGCTTTATCACCCACTCGACCATGAGGTGGTCCGGCACCGCCACCGCACCACCTCCCGACGCGCGCAGCGCGCGCAGGATGAGGAAGTCGCCCACCGCCGAGGGCACCCGGAGCCCCGAGGCGTAGGTGGCGGCATCCTGCCACATCTCGGCGTGCTCCCGACCCTCCTCAAAGGCCTTGACCATGGGCGCGCAGCCGGCGGCCTGGACCGTGAACATCTTGGGGCGCTCCGAACCGATCCAACCCAGCTCCTGCATCTCGTCGAAGGCCTTCCACATGCCGATGAGCCCCGTGCCTCCGCCGGTGGGATAGACGATGGCGTCGGGGAGACGCCCCCCCAGCTGCTCGAAGAGCTCGTACCCCATGGTCTTCTTCCCCTCCACCCGGTACGGCTCCTTCAGCGTGGAGAGGTCGAACCACCCGTGCTCCTCGGCCCCCTTGCGCACCACCTTGCCGCAGTCGGTGATGAGGCCGTCCAGGAGCTGGACGTCGGCGCCCAACGCCGCCATCTCCTCCAGGATGGGCGACGGGGTGTCCCTGGGCACGACCACGTGCACCGCAAGGCCGGCGGCGGCACCGTACGCCGCGGCCGCGCTGCCGGCGTTCCCCGCCGACGGGAGGGCCAGCTCCCTAGCCCCCAGCTCCAGCGCGCGGGACACGGCCAGCCCGAGCCCCCGGGCCTTGAAAGATCCGGTGGGGTTCTGCCCCTCGTCCTTCACCCAGGCCCGCGCGACACCGAGGCGTTGCGCGGTACGCGGCGCGTCGAGGAGGGGCGTCCAGCCCTCCCCCAGGGCCACCTGACAGGCGCGGTCGCGGACAGGGAGGACCTCCTCGTAGCGCCAGAGGTCGGCGCGCCGCGGGGCCACGGCTTCGGGGGTGAAGCGCCCCTTGAGGGAGGCTAGGTCGTAGCGGGCGAAGAGGGGCTTGCCCGCCGGCGAGAGGCCGATGAGCTGTTCACTCTCGAAGCGCTGCCCGGTCGCAGTGCACTCGAGATGGGTGGCGCCGGGAAGGCGTGAAGGTGCGGTCATGGTTCTTCTCTCGTTGGATGGAACTCCTCGGCGCCCGCCCGGGTGCGGGCCTCGCCCAGGAGCTCGGCGCCGGCCGCCAGGGAGACGATCCCCGCGGCCACGAGCCAGAGGGGAGGCGGGGCGTCGGGATCGGTGACGAGGCCGCTGAGGGACGGGGCGGACGCCAGGAGCACGATGCTCGCGTTGTTCAGGAGGTGCATGAGGACGCCGGTCCAGACCGAGCCCGTCCGCAGCACCGCCCACGCGATGACGATACCGACCCAAGTGGTCGGAAGGAACCTCACCGGGGACTCGAGGGAGAGGTGGAAGGCTCCGAACACGACGCCGTTGAGGAGGACGGCGCGCCAGGCCGGGAGCCGGCGGGTGGCGGAGAGGAGGACGCCGCGGAACACCGCCTCCTCGCAGAGCGCCGGGGTCAGCGCTACCGCCAGGAGGAGCCAGGCCAGCCGGCCGGGGGTGCGGGCGGTGAGCAGCGTCCGCAGCGCCTCCTCCATCTCCGGGGGCACGGGAAGCACGAAGCTCTGCGCCCACCCGACCGCCCATGCCAACGGCGAGGCCCCGCCCACCAGAAGCACGCCCGCCAGCAGGCCCCGCGGGGAAGGGCGCCCCAGCTGGAAGCTGGCGGCGGGGTCATACCCACCGGCGCGCACGAAGAGCACGGCGGGGAGCAGAAGGAGGAGCCATTCGGCGGCGACCATGCCGGGCTCCCCGAGCCAGGCCGCGAGCCCCAGGCCGCCGGACACGAAAAGGACGGCCACGCCCGCCACGAAGAGGACGGCGGCGGCGGGCGTGGGGACGCGGATCATGGCTCGGCAGTGTCGGGTAGGAACCCCAAGAGCTCCCCGGGGAATCGGAGCCCCGAGACTAGGGACCCGCCTGGGCTCAGGCAACTGTCCGGGCGGCACAGGCCATCCAACCTGTCAAGAACCCGACAACCCCAGAGGGGCATGACGGAAGGCCAGCTGATTCGACAGGCCGCAGCCGGCGATGCACGGGCCATCAAGGCCCTGTACGACCGGTACGCTCCCCGGGTTTTCGCGGTGGTGCGCCGCATCGCCGGCGACGACGAGACGGCGCAGGACTACGCCCAGGAGGCATGGATCCGCGCGGTGCGCGCCCTGCCGTCGTTCCGGGGGGACGCGCGTTTCTCCACCTGGCTGCACCGCGTGGCCGTGAACTCCGCGCTCCAGGGGCGGCGCAGGTCGGAGACGAGACGAAGGAAGGAGGCCCCCTTCCCCGCGGAGGTGCCGGTGGGGCCGCGAGGTGGGGACACGCTGCTCCAGCGGCGATTGGAGCGAGCCCTGGACGCGCTCCCCGACGGGATGCGCCAGGTGCTCATCCTCCACGACGTGGAGGGGTACACGCACGAGGAGATCGGCGACACCCTGGGTGTCGCACCGGGAACGTCGAAGTCCCAGCTGTTCAAGGCGAGGGCGAAAATGCGGGAGCTGCTCTCGGCCCTCGACGGCAACATGCAGGAGCGAGGAGTGGAAGCATGGAGCACCTGAGCAGGGAAGTGCTGGCCCGTCTGGTGGACGAAGCCCCTGGTCCCGAGGAGGCGGAGCACCTGGCCACATGCCTGGCGTGCGCGTCGGAGCTGGAGGCGCTCCGCGCCCAGACCCAGGCTCTGGCATCGCTTCCCGAGATCCGCCCCCCCCTAGGGGACTGGGAGACCCTGGAGGACCGGCTGCGCGCGGAGGGCCTCGTGCAGCACAGCGGGCTCCTGCAGCGCCTGACGCTGGCCCAGACGCCGGCCTGGATGCGCATCGCCGCGGCTGCCGCCTTGTTCGTCGGGGGCTCGATGGTGGGGGGCGGGCTGGCGTGGCGCCAGAGCGCCGAGGTGGAAACCGCCTCGGCGGCCGCAGGCGACGCCGCCCGGTTCACCTCTGCGGGGAACGTGGACGACGCCGCCGCCGACGTGCGTATGGCCGAGGCCAACTACATCCGCGCGCTCACCCACTACCGCCAGCTCCTGGATGCCCAAGGTGGGAGCGACGTGCTCGGGGACCCGAGTTCCCGGTTCGCCGCTCTCGAGTACCTGGTGGCCGCCGGCCAGGCGGCCGTTCGCCAGGCCCCCGCCGACCCGTTCCTCAACGGCCTGCTGGCCTCCACCATGGCCGAGCGGGAAGCGACGTTGCGACGGATCTCCAACAGCCAGGACAACTGGTTCTGACATGACCCCAGCCCTCCGCATCCTCGTCTTCGCCCTCGCGACGGGCCTCGCGGCCGCACCCGCGGCGGCGCAGGTGGTGGTGGCCCCGCCATCGCTGCCGCCGGAGCCCAGGGGGTGGATCGGCGTCTCGTACGAGATGACGAAGGCGCAGGAGGGCCTGCGTGTACGGGTGGTGAACCAGGTCGTGGAGGTCCTCCAGGGGAGCCCGGCCGCCGGAGCAGGGATCCGCCCCGGAGATGTCCTGGTCTCCATCAATGGGAGGCCCTGGGAGGAGTTGTTCGACAAGGGCGCTCCGCCACTCCGCCCCGGGGACGCGGTGCGGATGGTGGTGGAGCGGGACGGCCGCCGTCGGGAGATCCGCCTCGTGGCCGGAACGCGTCCGGCCGAGCATATGGAGCCAGGTACGTTCAAGGTCACGGTGATGCCCGACTCTGTCGTGGAGCGCCTCTACCTGGCCATGGACTCGCTCCGCATCCGCATCGTGGAGGACGGGGGGCTTCGCCACCGCATCGCCGAGCTGGAGATGTCGGCCGACTCCATGCCGGACGATCTGGCGCGCGAGCGCGTGGTCCGCCTGCGCCGTGCCGGTCCGGGCCAGAGTGTCGTGATCGAGCGGTTCGGAGTGCCCACGCCCCCAGCGGCGCCGGGCCTCCCATCGCCGGAGTCGGCCCGGCCCCTCGGCTTCTGGTTCTTTGCCGACTCCGTCCGCGACTCGCTCAGGGTCGCCATGGAGCAGGGGCTGCCGTTCAGTTGGTCCGCAGGGGAGAGCCCTGGCCCGGTCTTCGAGTTCCGCCCCACCGTGCCGTACGTCCTGGGAGAGAACCGGGCCGCTGGTGCCGAGGTGGTGGACCTGCGTCCGGAGCTGGCCGAGTACTTCGCGGTGGACGGAGGCGTGCTCGTGGTGGACGTGGCTCCGGGGACCCCCGCAGCGCGGGCGGGAATCCAGCCCGGCGATGTGCTCACCCACGTGGACGGGACCCCGCTCTTCTCCATCGCCGACCTGCGGCGCGGACTGACCCACGCCACCGGCGCCCTCCCCCTCACCCTGGTGCGCAAGGGGCGCACGCTCGAGGTGCGGCTGGGGCGCTGACGCGCTGTCGGGTCGCCGGGAGATGGCCTCCCGGTGGAGGGCGCCCGGCGCGCGCCCCCGCAGGCGACGTCGGCGCGGGGGCCTGGACGACCGACAGCGCTTCGCGCTGTTACCCCGCCAAGCGAGGCCCCAAGCGCAACGACCGCCCGACCCGGATGCTCCCAGGCCGAGCGGTCGCCGAAGGGGGCGCACGCCGGGCGCCCCTCACCTCAGCAGGCTATTCGTACCTCAGCGCCACGATCGGATCGAGCCTGGCCGCGCGCTGCGCCGGCCATATCCCGAAGAACAGCCCCACCCCAGCCGAGAACGCCAGCGCCATGATGATGGCCGACGCGGAGATGGCCGTATCCCACTGCTGGAGGCGCGTGAGGAGCGTGGCCCCTCCGATCCCCGCGGCCACCCCCAGGAGCCCGCCGAGAATGCAGAGCGAGAGCGACTCGATGAGGAACTGGTACATGATGGCCCGGCGCGTCGCCCCAAGCGCCTTGCGCACGCCGATCTCCCGGGTCCGCTCGGTGACGCTCACCAGCATGATGTTCATGATGCCGATGCCGCCCACCAGGAGGCTGATGCCCGCGATCCCGGCCAGCAGCATGGTAAACGTCTGCGCTGTCTCGTTGAACGTCTCCAGCAGGTCCGTGGAGTTGCGCACGTTGTAGTCGGCTGCGGCGCCGGGCTCGATACGGTGCTGCCGGCGCATGATGCGGTCGATGACCGCGTAGGCCTCGTCCATCTGCTCCGGCCCCGTCGTGGACGCATAAATCGATCCCATCCGGTCACGCCCGCCGAAGACCCTGTACTGGGCGGTGGATTGGGGGATGAAGACCTGGTCGTCGGGGCGCATGAAGGCCGCGTCCCCCTTGATGGCCAGGATCCCGATGACCTCGAAGGGCACACCCCGGATCTGGATGGTCTGTCCCAGGAGCGCCGTGGTGTCGGTCTCCTGGCCCAGGTTCGCCGGGACGTTGGCGCCGAGCACCGCGACCCGCCGCCGCCCCTGGACCTCGCCCCAGTTGAAGAAGCGGCCGGCCAGGAGGGTGTGGTTGTACATGGAGAAGTACTCGGGCCACGTGCCCAGGATGGTCGTGTTGGCGTTCCAGCGCGAGTACGTGACCTGGAGGCGGCTCTGGAGCTCGGGCGCCACCGTGATGAGCCCATCCGACCCGCTGCGCAGGGCCTCGGCGTCTTCGACGCTGAGCCGGGTGTCGCCGCGCGCCACGCCACCGAACATCTCCTGGCCCGGACGGATGGTGAGCACGTTGGTGCCCATGCGCTGGATCTGCGCCTGCACGCGCTGCTGCGCCCCCTCGCCCAGGGACACCATGGTGATGACCGCGGCCACGCCGATGATGATCCCCAGCGTGGTGAGGACAGAGCGGAGCACGTTGGCTCGGATGGCAGCCATGGCCACCATCAGGATCTCGTAGAGCAGCATGGGTCAACCCCTTCCCGGGGGACGGCCCCCGCCGCCGCCCATGCCGGGGCCGCCGCCGCCGCCGAAAGGACTGCCTCCCATGCGGTCGCGGATCTGGTTGAGCCACTCGGCCTGGCGGGCCTGGAGCTGGGCGGCGCTCACCACCACGAGGGTCTCGCTCCCCTCCAGCCCGCTCACGACCTGGGTGTTGTCCCAGTCGTTCAGCCCCACCTGGATCAGGCGCGGCTCCGGCACCGAGTCGGGCATGAGGACGAACACCACCGAGGCGCGGGTCTCCCGGGTCGGCGCAGCGCCACCGGCCGCCGCCTGCGCACCTGCACCGGTGGGAGTGCCTCCGGCGGGGAAGCCAGCGCCCTGGGGGCGCGTGGCTTGCATGAGCACGCGCATGGAGTCCTGGGTGATCTCGCCGCGCTCCATCCGGGCGCGCAGAGAGTCGACGCGCGCGCGACGCGCGGCAGCCTGCGGGTCGGCGGCGGCCTGCGCCGGCGGAGCCTGGGCCGCGGCGCTCCCGCTGCCGGCTTGGCCGGCTGCCCCGCCCTGCGCAGCGGCGCCGGCGCCGGCGCCGTTGCCCGCGCCAGCGCGTCCCGCCCGCATGAACTGGGTCAGGTCCAGCTTCTCCACGTCCAGCCCCAAGGCCAGGGCCGCAGGGCCCACGTCGGCGGGCCGCACGATGGCGCTGTTGGGGACCAGGAGGACGTCGGTCGCCTGGTCCACCAGGATCTCCACCTCGGCGTTCATTCCGGGCTTCAGGAGCCCGCCCCGGTTGTCCAGCGTCACGATGACCGGAAACATGGTCACGTTCTGCTGCACCGTGGCCTGGGGCTCGATCTTCTCCACGTCGCCGCGGAACGTCATGTCCGGGTACGCTTCCACGACCACGTTGGACGCGAGCCCCGCCCGGATATCGCCCATGTCCGTCTCGTCCACGAGCGTACGCACCTGCATCTCGTCCAGGTTGGCCATCACGAAAAGGGTGGTCCCGCCGGAGACGTTCCCGGAGGCCGACTGGATGACCTGCCCTTCTTCCACGCTCTTCTGGATGATGGTGCCCCGCATGGGCGCCCTGATGGTCACATCGCTGAGCTGCAGCTCGGCCAGCTCGAAGTTCGTCTCCGCCTTCACCTGGTTGGCCACGGCGTTGGCGTACTCCAGGCGCTTGGACTCGTGCTCCTGCTCGGTGATGACGCCGGCGGTGAGGAGCTCCTGGGAGCGATCGAGCTGGGACTTGCTGATCTCGGTGCGCGTCTTGGCCACCTCCAGGTCGGCCTGGGCCTGGTCGAACCTGTTGCGCACGTCCCGGGGGTCGACTTCCGCCAGGAGGGCTCCGGGCGCCACCACGTCGCCCACGTCCACGTGGAGCCTGAGAATCTCGCCGGACGCCTTGGACTTCACCTCCACCGACCGTACCGGCTCCACCGTCCCCGTGGCCTCGGCGCGGATGATGAGGTCGCCCCGCGTGACCTCTACCGTGGCCAGCTTGGAGGTGCTCGCCGCCTGGCTGTCCTTGCATGCGGTGAGGGCGAGGACGGCGAGGGCGGTTCCCCCCCATCTCGTGATCTTGGCGTTCATGCGCGGTTCTCCGCGTGGCTGTTCAGGAAGTCGGATTCGATGACGCCGTCCTTCAGATGCACCTGCCGCTTGGCGAACTCGGCGATGTCGTGCTCGTGCGTCACCAGGAGAATGGTCTGGCCCTGCCGGTTCAGTTCGGCGAGCTGGACCATGATCTCGTGGGCCGTCACCGAGTCCAGGTTCCCCGTGGGCTCGTCGGCCAGGAGAAGGGCGGGTTCGTTCACGAGCGCCCGGGCCAGGGCCACGCGCTGGCGCTGCCCGCCGGACATCTCGGGGGGACGGTGGCCCTTGCGGTCCCCCAGCCCCACCAGATCCAGCTTCTCCGCCGCCCGCTTCCGGCGCTCCTTGGCCCCCATGCCCGCATAGATGAGGGGGAGTTCCACGTTGTGGAGAGCGGTGGCGCGAGGCAGGAGGTTGAAGGTCTGGAAGACGAAGCCGATGGCGCGGTTGCGCACCCGGGCCAGCTCGTCGTCGGACAGCTCGCTCACCAGCTGCCCGTTGAGCCAGTATTTGCCGTCCGTGGGCGTGTCCAGGCACCCGATCATGTTCATGAACGTGGATTTCCCGCTCCCGGAAGGGCCCATCACGGCCACGAACTCCCCCTTGTGGATCTCCAGGTCCACGCCGCGCACCGCGCGCACGGTCTCGGCACCCAGCTCGTAGTACTTCTTGAGGCCCTCCGTCTTGATCACCACGCCGTTCGTCACAGTCCCCTCCCCAGAACGGCCTCGAGCTGCGCCCGGGCCAATACGTAGTCGTAGCGCGCCGTCACCGCGGTCGCGCCGGCCTGCACCACCGCGATCTGACTGCTGACCAACTCCAGGACCGTGGCCACGCCCACGCGGTACCGCTCGCGGATCAGGCGGAGGTCCTCCTCCGCCACGCGCAGCGCCTCCTCGGCGATGGCGATGGCCTGCTCGGCGGTGCGCACGTCCTGGAGCGCACCGTCGGCCTGCTGGCGTGCGGCCAGGCGGGCGTCGTCCTCCTGCAGGCGCGCCAGCCGCTGGGCGAACTGGGCACGCTCCAGCGTCCCCTCCCGGTTGAACCCGTTGAAGATGGGGAGGCTCACGGAGAGGTTGAGGTTCCAGCTCGTGGTCCCGCCCGAGAAGGACCTGTCCTGATTGGCCCAGCTGTACCCCGACGACAGGCGGAACGAGGGGAGGTACTGCCCCTTGGCATCGCGCACCTCGAAGGCTGCGGAGCGGGTCGCCTCCTCAGCGGCGATCACCGACGGGGACTGGGCCTCGGCGAGATGGAGGATCTCCTCGTCGGAGAGGGAGAGCGGCGTCGGCTCGAGACCTTCCGGGCGCACCGGGATCACCACGGCGGATTCGCCGATCTGGCGCCCCAGGGCACAGCGGGCAGCCCGGGTTCCGTTCTCGGCCTGGAGCGCGGACTGCCGGGCGTTGATCAACTCGAGCCGCGCCCGGAGCGAGTCGCTGGACGTCGCGGTCCCGACCCGGGTCTGGGTCCGCACCATGTCCAGGCTCTCTTCAGCCTGCCGGACACGGTCCTGGGCCACCGCCAGGAGGTCCGCCTGCCGGAGCGCGGTGAAGAAGAGGTTCTTGGTCTGGAGCGAGACCTGCGCGCGCTGATTCTCCCGGCGCGCCTCGGCGGCCCGGTAGTCGGCCCCCGCCCCGGACAGGTTGGCGAACATGCGGCCACCATCGAACAGCGTGATCGACGACGACAGCCCGGCGCTGTAGGAATCCGAGCTCCCCTCGACGATGCGGTCGGTGGCCTGGTCGAAGCGCTGCGTGCTGCGCAGAGAAGCGCCGGAGCTGGTGCTCAGGCTGGGAATGAAAGCACCCAAGGCCTGCCGCTTGGTCCAGGCCGCGCTCTCCACGGCCTGCTCCTGCTGGGCCATGGTGGGGCTCCGCTCGAGCGCCCTCTCCAGCGCCTCCTCCAGGGTCACCGTGAGCTGACCCGCCGCGGAGCGTGGAGCCCCCAGCAGAGCCAGGGGCAGGGCGAGCCCGAGCCAGCCGGCCCGGATGATCCTCATGCGGTGCGTCATGGTCTATTCCCTTTCGTCCCTGGAACTCGGTTCGTCCTGGTGGCGGTCACGCTCCGCCGCCAGCGAGTCGCGCCTGGCGATGAGGGAGTCGTATGCGTGGGCCTGCTGCGGGGTGAGCACGCCCTTGATGGCAGAGCGCGTCTCCCGGAGCATCGCCTGGTAGCGGGAATCGTAGGCGGCACTGAACTCGGCGTGGAGCGCGCGCATGGCCGTCCGATACTCCTGTACGATGGAGTCGATGACCATCTTCTGGGCTTCGGTCGGGTCGACCTGCTCGTACATCGCGGGCCGGCGCTGCGTCGGCTGCTCCTCGTCCTCCGTACGAGCCTCCTCGCCGGCGGGTGTCACCACCAGCGAGCGATCCGCGGCGAATCCGAGGAGGATCCCGGCTCCGAAGACCAGGGCGACCACCACCGCCGTGATCAGACGGGTGCGCAAGAGCCTGTCCATCAGAACCTCTCGGCGGCGAAGGCCACGGACGCCGCGGCCGCGCTCTCATCCAGGGCTTCCGGGATGGTCAGGGTCTCGATCCCGGCCGTGAGCAGGTCCTCCAACGTGGCCGGCGGTGCCGCGGGCGCCATCCGGATGAGGATCAGCGCAGCCACGGCGGCAGCCAGCATCGCGGTGGGCACCAGCGCCCGGGCCCACCCGGTGAGCACGTCGCCCACCGTGAGGTCCGCCATGAGGCGGCGGCGGGCCAGCTCCGGCCCCGCCCCCTGCAGGACCCGGGCCTGGAAGCGCATCCAGAAGCCGGGATCCCGCGAGGCGGGGTCCAGGAAATCGAGAGCCGAGGCGAGCCCGAGGTCGCGGGCCTCCTCGTCGTCCGATCCCCCGGGGGTCGTCCACGTCCTGCTCATGGCGAACTCCTCCTTCTTTCTTCCACCGTCTCCTGACCTGTCAGAGCCTCCCGGAGCGCCCTGCGCGCGAAGTGCAGGTGCGACCGGACGGTGCCCGAGGGCAGACTCAATCGGTCGCCGATCTCCCTGTGCTTCCACCCCTCCAGGTCGTGGAGGAGCACGATCTCCCTCTGCACGTCCGACAGAGCGCCCAGCGCGTCCCGCAGTGCCGCCTGAAGCTCGGAGCGCTCCATGTCCAGGTCCGGCGTCGGCAAGCGGGTGCTCGCCGAGACCGGCACCGGGTCCGTCTCCCGCAGGCTCTCCCTGCGGACCAGGTTCCTGGACCGGTTCCGCACGATGGTCATCAACCATCCAGCGAAACGCTCCGGGCTCCTGCACTCCTCGAGGCGTTGGAGGGCGACCAGGAACGACTCCTGAGCCGCATCCTCCGCGTCCTCCTGGCGCCCCGTGACCGCATACGCCACCGCGTATGCTCCCCGCCGGTACTTCTCGACGAGGAGCCCGAAGGCGCGCTCGTCCCCGCGCCTCGCCCTCAGGACCAGCTCGCCGTCGCTCGGCGTTTGGGACCCACTCAAGGACACCGGACTGCCACACCCTGTTGAGGAGCACCGGACCTGCTTTGAATCCTGCCGCAAGCGGGCAGCGAAGCTTCGATCTACCCTGCACGAACCATAGACGGTCCAACGAGGCCGCCCGTTAAGCCCCGGGTTTAACCGTCCTTGGCGCCGCGGTTCGCGATCTCCGGGAAGAAGAGCCTGCGCGCCCCCAGAGAGACGGAGGGACCGCTGGAGCGCCACACCGCCTCCAGCTGGAGTTCGGTGAGCTGCTCCAGGCCCCTCGCCACCACCCACGCCTCCCTCCGGGCCTCTCCGGTCTCCTCCGGGTGGAAGAACCCCACCAGGATGAGGAGGACGTTCGAGGACCTGGAGCACCCCAACTCCCGCACCACCCACTGCACGCCGTCCACCTCCAGGAGCACCTCGGGGGCGGGCCGATCCGAGGCCTCCCGGGCCGGCGCGGACACGTCGCTCATGGCCGCGCGCGCCGGCTTGAGGGGAACCGGGGCAGGAGGGCGTGCCGCCGGGTGCCCCGCGCCTGGCACGACGCCTCTGATCTCGGACCCTTCCATGTGGTACCTCCGTCGGGGTACAGAGCGTTTCAAGATCGCCGCTGCGCCTGCCTTGATCCACCCCGCCACGCCCGGCGATCCTTCTCCATGGCTACGCCCCCCGACCCTTTCCTCCACGGTTGGCGCCCGAAGGCCCGCGACGACGTCGCGTTCCGCCACGTGGGCGGGGACTGGGTGCTCTTCGACCCTGTGTCCCAGCGCATCCACGTGCTGGACGCCGTGGATGCGCTGCTGTGGTCGTTCTGCACCGGCGAGTCCGACGTGCCGACGCTGGAGGAGGAGGTGCGACGGGCCTTCGGCCCCGCCGTCGGCGACCCCCGGGTCCCCCAGACGCTCCAGAGCTTTCTGGACGCGGGGCTCCTCCAGGCGCCCTGAGGTCACGCGCCAGCCGGCCAGGCGCTTCCCAGTCCATCGCTTTCGAAGATCCGGACTTCCACGACCCGGGCCGGCGCCGGGATGGCCCCGGCCAGCCGCCCGTGGAGCCACCGGGCCAGGTTCTCGGTGGAGGGGGTCATCTCCCCGCGCGCCACCTCGGGGACGAGGGCGTTCAGGTCACCGCCGTCCCACCCTGCCGTGACCTCCCCGAGGGCCGTATCCAGGACGGCGAGGTCCACGCACCACCCGGTGGCCGGATCCACGGGCCCCGCCACGTGCACCTCCAGCCGCCAGTCGTGGGCGTGGGGCTCGCGCTGGGGGCCGAAGACGCGGCGGTCCTCTTCGTCGGGCCACCCTTCACGGCGATAGTGATGCACGGCCCGGAACCGCACCGTGCGGATGACCCTGGCCTCGCTGTGTCCGTCCGTCGTCATGCCGTCCACGCTCCTGTCGTGATCCCGCCTCTACACATGCGGTTCGCGCCCGGCTAGTGTGGAGTCCACAGAAGTGCCTCCCGTACCCTACCACCATCTCTTCGAGCCATGACCACCCTGGACCCCCTCTTCCGCGCCAGGTCCATCGCGGTGGTGGGCGCCAGCCGGCGACCCAACACCATCGGCTACCAGATCGTAGACAACCTGCTCTGCCACGGCTACACCGGCGTTGTCTACCCGGTGAACCCGAGCGCCGCGGCCATCCACTCCATCGCGGCCTACCCGTCGGTGAAGGACATCCCCGGGCCCGTGGATATGGCGATCATCGTGGTGCCCAAGGACCTGGTCCCGGGCGTGGTGGAGGAGTGCGGCCAGAAGGGCGTGAAGGGGCTCGTGGTCATTTCCGCGGGCTTCAAGGAGGTGGGGGGCGAGGGGAACGAGCGCGAGGCCAGGCTGCAGGAGATCACCACCCGCCACGGCATGCGCATGATCGGGCCGAACTGCATGGGGATCCTCAACACCGAGCCCGAGTTCAGGATGAACGCCACCTTCGCGCCGTCCTTCCCGCCCGCGGGAGTGACCGCCTTCCTGTCCCAGTCGGGAGCCATGGGCGTCACCATTCTGGACTACGCCCGGGAGTACGGCATCGGCATCCACCACTTCGCCTCGGTAGGGAACAAGGCCGACGTGAACGGCAACGACCTGCTCGAGCACTGGGAGCACGACCCGGGGTGTAAGGTCGTGCTCATGTACCTGGAGAACTTCGGCGAGCCCCGGCGCTTCACGCGCCTGGCGAGGCGCATCACGCGCACCAAGCCCATCGTCGTGGTGAAGTCGGGGCGCACCAAGTCCGGGGCCCGCGCCGCGGCGTCGCACACGGGAGCCCTGGCCGGGATCGACGTCGCCATCGACGCCCTCCTGGCCCAGTGCGGCGTGCTGCGCGCTGCCTCGGTGGAAGAGCTCTTCGACATCGCCATGGCGCTGGAGGAGCAGCCCATCCCCAGGGGGAACCGGGTGGCCATCGTCACCAATGCCGGCGGGCCCGGGATCATCATCGCCGACGCCTGCGAGGCGTACGGGCTGGAGGTGGCCGAGCTCACCCGGGAGACCCAGGCGAAGCTCAGGAAGATCTTCCCCGCCGAGGCCTCGGTGCGCAACCCGGTGGACATGATTGCGTCGGCCACCGCCGAGTCGTACAAGGTGGCTCTGGCTACCGTCCTTGCCGACCCCCACATCGACGCGGCCATCGCCTCGTTCGTCCCGCCCCTGGGCGTGCAGCAGCTGGACGTGGCCCGGGCCATCGCGGCGGTGCACAAGGAACTCCAACCGTCGGGAAAACCCATCCTGGCCGTGCTCATGGGCCGCCATGGCCTCCCCGAGGGACGGGCCGAGCTCAACGAGGCAGGCGTGCCCGGCTACATCTTCCCCGAGTCCGCGGCCGGGGCGCTGGCGGCAATGGTGCGCTACCGCCAGTGGCTGGAAACCCCCGTGACTGAGCCCACCTGGTTCCAGGTGGACGAGCCCCGGGCGCGCGCCATCCTGGAGGGTGCCCTGGCCGAGGGGCGTACCCGCCTGAAGGAGCACGAAGCCCTGGACCTCCTGGACGCCTACGGGATTCCGGTGGTGCAGCACAGCATGGCCGCCACCCATGCCGAGGCGCGCGCAGCAGCGGAGGAGTGCGGGTATCCGGTGGTGCTCAAGGCCGTAGCCGCCGGGCTCATCCACAAGAGCGACGTGGGCGCGGTGCGCGTGGACATCCGCACCCCCGAGGAGTTGGACATAGCCTTCGGCGACCTGGTGCGACGCATGGGGGAGGAGGACCTCAACCTGGAGGGGATCCTCGTGGAGAGGTTCGTTTCCGGCGGCCGGGAGACCATCATCGGCATGACCACCGACCCCTCGGTGGGCCCCATCCTCATGTTCGGCGTGGGCGGGATCTACGTGGAGGCCCTGAAGGACGTGGCGTTCCGCCTGGCCCCGGTGAACGAGCACGATGCCCGGGAGATGCTGGACTCCATCCGGGGCGCCCGGCTCCTCAAGGAGTACCGGGGCGGCGACGTGGACCGGGAAGCACTGGTGGAGGTCATCCAGCGCGTGTCCCAGCTCGTGTGCGACCTTCCGGAGATCGCCGAGATGGACATCAACCCGTTCTCCGCCTTCGCCGACGGGGGGCTGGCCGTGGACGCCCGCTTCTCCCTGTATCCTCCCGACGTGAAGCGCCAGGAGGTGGGCTGAAGGACCCGAAACCACCCTCCCCCGGGTCGCGGGGTGTTGCCCCCCGCCGTGGGAAGCCCCCTTTTATAACGCCCCAGAGACACTCCCCAGCCTCCCGCGCGGGCATGACCGACCTCGACGACACCGAGCTCCAGGCGAAGCGAGAGTATGCCCAGCTCCTGCGCCTCCACGAGCGCCTGCTGGCCCAGCTCCAGCGGACGCTGGAGGAACTCACCTCGTCGCAGACCGGCAAGCTCATCCGGGACATCAGGGTCCGCACCGGCTCCGAGCCCGACCTGACGTCCATCAACGCCGCCATCGAGGAGTCCATCCGGGCGCTCAAGCTCAGCCAGTCCGAGATCCGCCAGGCCATCACCGAGCACCATGAGCTTCTGGAGGTGGAGGGAATCGACAACCTCCCGGCCCATCTTCAGCGCTTCCTGGCGGAGCGGGAGCAACTCCCGGGCTTCACCTACGAGGTGGTGCAGGACGAGGTCCGGGGGTGGGTGATCTGCTGGAAGGAGTACACCTCCCGGGGAACCGTGCGCGGCTACGGCCAGTTCTACGAGCGGCCGTACGCGTACCTGGACGACTGAGCGCCGCCCCCGGGCGGGCGTGTGCCTCAGGCGTCCTCCACCACCCCTCCCAGAGCCTCCAGCGCGTCCTCGCCGTAGAACATGCGTACGTACTTGGCCTGGATGGCCGTGACCCTCCGCACGGCCCAGACCAGATGCACGTAGTTCGGCTCCCGGGGCACGGTGAGGAGGGTCATTCCTGCCTCCTTCGGCGTGCGGTTCCCCTTCCGGTTGTTACACGGAGAGCAGCTCGTCACCACGTTGTCCCAGGTGTTGAGCCCGCCCCGGGAGGCAGGGAGGATGTGGTCGCGGGTGAGGAACTGGCGCCCCCGGAGCTCGCTGGCGTGCTTCCCGCAGTACTGGCAGGAGTAGTCGTCGCGGGCGAAGAGGAAGGTGTTGGTGACCTGGCGACGGAAGCGGAAGGGAACGTGCACGTAGCGCACCAGGCGGATCACGGAGGGACAGGGCAGCACCCGTCTCGCGGACCGGAAGCGCCTGCTCCCGTCCACCTCCAGTACCTCAGCCTTGCCATCCAGCACCAGCCGCACCGCCCGCCTCTGGGGGACGATGGTGAGGGGCTCGTACGAGGCATTCAGCGCCAGGCAACCCAACGGTACACGACCTCCTGATCCCTACGGTGGTGTTGCGCGGGACCACGTTGGCCGAACATACACCGACACCGCGAGGGCGGGCAATCCTCCGCGGGAGGGAGAGACGGGACTCCTCAGAGCAGCGCCACCGGATCCCGGTCCAGGGTAAGGCGCACGTCGCCGGCTGGAAGCCTGTGCTCCTGGGCGAGCCAGCGCGCCGCCTCGCCCAGGGCGAGGGGTGAGCGGCTCCTCATCAGAAAGTGCCAGCGCCAGCGCCCGTGGAGCCTCTCGATGGGGGCGGGAGCCGGGCCTACGATTTCCACCCCCTCCCCACCCCGCCGCGCCGAGCGGGCCAGGCGGGGCCGGAGCCACGCCACCGCCGCCTCGGCGCTCCCTGCCGCCGCGGCTTGCTCCGGGCTGGACAGCACCACGTTCACAAGGCGCACGTGGGGCGGGTAGCGCGGGCGCACGCGCTCGGCGAGCTCGCGCTGGGCGAACGCTTCGAAGTCGTGGGTCACGGCGGCGCGGATGGCGTAGTGCTCCGGGAGGGACGTCTGGATGATGACCTCTCCACCCAGCACGCCCCGCCCCGCCCGCCCCGAAACCTGGGAGAGGAGCTGGAAGGTGCGCTCGCTGGCCCGGAAGTCGGGGAGGTGGATGCCCACGTCGGCGTTCACCACCCCCACCAGCGTGACCCGGGGGAAGTCCAGCCCCTTGGAGATCATCTGGGTGCCCAGGAGGATGTCCACCTCTCCCCGCTCCACCCGGCCCAGGATCTCCTGGTGCGACCACTTTCCCGAGGTGGTGTCCACGTCCATGCGCGCCAGGCGCGCCCCGGGAAACGCCTCGGCAGCAATGCGCTCCACCTGCTCGGTGCCTAGCCCCCGGAACGACAGGTCCTGGGATCCGCACCGGCTGCAGCGCGTGGGCACGGGCTTCTCGTAGCGGCAGTGGTGGCAGACCAGGCGGCGGGTGGTACGGTGGAAGGTGAGAGACACGGAACAGTTCTCGCACCGCTCCACCTCGCCACACTCCCGGCACTGGACGAACGCGGCATATCCGCGCCGGTTCAGGAGGAGGATGACCTGTTCCCGCCGCCGGAGGCGCTCGTCCACCGCCGCCACCAGCTCTTCGGAGAGGACGTCCCCCCCCCGACCACTGTTTCCCTCGGGGGACCGGGGCTTCCCGTCGTCGCGCTTCTTACGCGCTATGCGCAGGTCCAGCACGCGCACCTCGGGGAGGCGGGCGCCGCCCACCCGGTGGGGGAGCAGAAGCCTGCGGAACTTCCCGGTGCGGGCGTTCTGCCAGCTCTCCAGGGACGGCGTGGCGCTCCCCAGCACACACACCGCCCCGTGGGCCCGGGCGCGGATCACGGCCAGATCCCGGGCATGGTAGCGGGGAGCCTCGGACTGCTTGTAGCTCGCGTCGTGCTCCTCGTCCACCACCACGACCCCCAGGTCTTCCAGGGGGGCGAAGAGAGCGGAGCGGGCCCCCACAGCGATGCGCCGCCTCCCGGATTGGAGCTGCCGCCAGGCATCGTAGCGCTCCCCATCGGAGAGCCCCGAGTGGAGCACCGCGACCTGGTCCCCGAAGTGGGAGCGGAACCGGGACACGGTCTGGGGCGTGAGAGAGATCTCGGGGACGAGGACGATGGCCGTGCGGCCCCGGGCCAGCGCCGCGCGGAGGAGCTCCACGTACACGAGGGTCTTCCCCGACCCGGTGACGCCCTGGAGGAGGAAGGGAGACGGCTCGCGCTCGTCCAGCGCCGCGACCAGGGAGTCGAGGGCCGCGCGCTGATCCGGCGTGAGGACGTGGGCCGGAGGTGGTGGAGCGGGGGCGTCGGCGTAGGGGTCACGCAGCACCTCCTGGTCCACCACCTCCACCAGCCCTTTGGCCTCGAGTTGGGACACCACGCCGCGGCTGAATCGGAGATCGTCCACCAGGTGCGCCAGCTCCTGGGTGCCTCCGGCGGCCTCCACCGCCTCGTAGGCCTCCCGCTGGCGGCCGGCCCGACCGAAGAGATCCTCGCGCTCGGCCAGCGTCCCCAGCTCGCGAGTGAGGCGGACCACGCGCCGGCGCTTCACCGGGAGCACGGCGCTCCTGGATGCGTCGCTGAGCACCGCGGGAAGCGCGGAGCGCAGCGCGATCCCCAGGGGCGTGACGTAGTAGTCGGCCATCCACCGGCACAGGGCGAGGATGTCGGCGCTCACCGTGGGCCCGGCGCCTAGCACCTTGTGCACGGCCTTGAGCCCGCGGATCGCGCCCCCCTCCCCGGGTCCCACCACCCAGCCCACGCGCTTCTCCCCCCGGAACGGGACCAGCACTCTCGTTCCGACGGCGGGGGGATCTCCGTCCACCCGATAGGTGAAGGTGCGATAGATGGGGAGCGGGAGCGCCACCTCCACCCGGGCGCCGAGACCCTCCCCGGCGCCCGGGGGCGGCGACGATGCCCCCCGGACGGCGGCGCTCAACCGTCGAGGAAGAAGAAGATCTCCCGCTGGATCTCGGCGGGGGTCACCACCGGCCCCTCCGCGCTCCAGTACACGTTGACCTCGCTGCGGACGCCGATGTCGCCCAGGAGGTAGATCCCCGGCTCCACGGAGAATCCCACCCCGGGGATGAGAAGCCGGTCGTCGCGGGTCTCCAGGTTGTCCAGATTCGGCCCGCTCCCGTGCAGCACGGTGTCGATGGAGTGCCCGGTGCGGTGCACGAAGTACGCGCCGTACCCACGCTCGGCGATGACGCCTCGGGACACCTCGTCCACCTCGTAGCCGCGCACGTCCTCGCCCGCGTCGAAGCGCTCCGTCAGGAACGCCAGCGCCGCGTCCCGGGCGTCGCGCACCGCTTCCCAGATCTCCCGGGTGCGGGTGTCCACCTCCGAGCCCATCATCCCCATCCAGGTCTGGTCCGCGGGGACCGACCCGGGCTTGCCGGCCCAGAGGTCGATGAGGAGGAGGTCCCCACGCCCGATGGTCTCACCAGCACCCTCGGGTGCGTAGTGGGGATCGGACGCGGTGCGGCCCACGGCCACGATGCACCCCATATTGTCCGTGAGCCCGTGCCGCATGAACTCGCTCCGGATCCAGTCCGAGAGCGCGCCCTCGTTGGTAGGCTCCCCTTCCTTGATGGCGGAGGCCGCCTTCCCGAACGCCTCCATGGCGACCCGGGGAAGGATCTCCGACGCCTCCAGGTGGTCGGCGAGCTGCTCGTCGGTCCAGACCGAATAGAACCGCGACACCAGGTTCCCCGAGGAGGCAGCCTCGATCCCGGTGCGCAGGAGCACCTCCGCCAGCCCGGCGGGGACGTAGTCGAGCGTCGGGACGGCGGCGCCCGGGGAGATCTCCATGGCCAGCCGCCCCCCGCCGCCCAGCATCTCGCCCAGGGCTTCCTCCATCTGACGCCAGCCCGAGTAGGTGCGCCTGGCCCACGGCCAGTGGCGCCACGACGAGCCCTCGATGGCGTGGATGAGGGCCTCCGGCTCGCCTTCCGCGGGGATGAGGAAGAAGGCGCGCCGGGTGGTCTTGCCCACGCTCAACATGGACTTGGCAATGGGGTTGGCGCCCCGGAACTCGTAGAGAAGCCAGCCGTCCAGATCCTGCTCGCGCAGGGCCTCCTGGACCTGTCGGATCCCTTCTTCGGTGCAGAGGATGGACTCGCTCACGGTACTCCCTTCGCGTTCGTGGATCGATGGCGCGGGCCGCGTCGGCCCGCTACTCCTTGCTCTTCTCCGCCCCGAGGCCGAACAGGGGCAGGCCGGCGGTGCCCGCGTTCTCTCCCCCGGCGTCGCCCTCCCTGCCACCCCGGTGCGTCTCCGGTGTGCCCGTGGCCACGACCTGTGCCGCCGCCGGGGCATCCTCCGGCTCCTCCTGGACGGGAGCGCGCCGGCCGACGAGGAGGACCAGCCCCAGGATCCGCTCGTGGGTGAGGAGCCGGTGGATCTCCCACTCCCGCGCCAGGAGCCAGCGCACCCCCCTGAACCCCCAGCGCACCCAGGCCCGGCGCAGGACCACGAGCTTCTCCCACACGGTGAAGACCTCGCTGAAGTCCGGGAAGGGCTTGTCCACCCGGGGGCGGAAGGAGGTCTCCTCCTCGGACCAGTCCTCGATGTGGACCCCCGTCACCCCCTCGTCGCGGAGCATGCGCTTCCACTCCACGAGCATGAGGGGCCGGGCTCCCAACCGACGGGTGATGCGCTCCTGGCGGGCGGCGTCCAACGGTGCCTTCCAGACCAGGCGGACGAGCACGATCCTCCCCCCGGGTTTGGCCACCCGTACCATCTCCCGGACGGCGTCGGCCGCCTCGCAGTGGGCGGCGAGGCCCAACTCCCCCACCACCACGTCGAAGATCCCGTCGCGGTACGGGAGGGCGTCGAAAGGAGCTATCTGGAACTGGATCCTCGCCGCCATCCCCTCGGTTCGGGCCCGGGCGTCGGCGGCCTCCACGAGTCGGGCTTCGGCCTCCACTCCCGAGCCGTGCACGCCGTGCTCCCGGACGAAGTACTCCAGGGGTGCGCCGGTGCCGGCTGCCACGTCCAGGACCTCGTCCCCCTCCACCATCTCCGAGAGGAGGGCGATCTGCCGGTAGAGAT
Source organism: uncultured Gemmatimonadaceae bacterium (assembly GCA_964545395.1). Lineage (GTDB taxonomy): Bacteria > Gemmatimonadota > Gemmatimonadetes > Longimicrobiales > Gaopeijiaceae > SZUA-318. Next base: position 63,311 of record CAZJFX010000013.1, read on the forward strand.
CTACGCCCCCCGGGGGAAAGAGCCGGCGCGGACTGAGCCGGACCATGTCCAGCATGGAAGGGGCCGTGGGTTGGCCCCCGAGGGCCCCGACGGTATGGGACTGCATGTCGGATAAGGTAGGGTCCGGGCGCCCGGCGGCAACGCGGGGGCCCCTCCGTCCCTAGAAGACAGGCTCCTCCTGCTCGTCCAACTCCTTCAGCGCCGCCTTGAGGCGCGCCTCGGCCTCGGCGGGGACGGCCGCGCCGGCGGGCGCCGTCCCGGCGGCCGGCGAGGACGGGGACGAGCGCCGGCGGTGAGCCAGGACGGCGACCACTACCCCCAGGCCAGCCAGGAGAACCGCTGGCGGGATCAGCCAGGCCATGAGCCCGGTCCCCGAGGGGAGGGGCTCGGCTCGGTACTCCTCCCCGTACTCGGCGACGAATCGCCCGATGATGGAATCGGAGGAGAGACCCTGGGACGCCCAGCTCTGCGCCGAGTCCCGGAGCATGGCTCCACCGGGGGAGGTGCACACCGCCAGCATCATCCCCGGGCAGTAGGGCGACCAGACGCCGTCGATGGCGGCCCTGGCCTCCGGGTGGATGGTGATGGCCTCCCCCGAGGCCGGCGGCGTCTGGGCCGCCACGGGGGCGGCGGAGAGGACCAGGAGCAGGAGGACGAGTCTGGCATTCATGGAGAAAAAGTAACGCCTGAGGGGGATGGACGGCGTGGGGGAAGGCCCGTTCCGGGAGTCCGTGGTTTCCCCGAGGGGGGGATCCTCTGATTGTCGCCCGAGCCTGCCCGCCCCGACTCCATCCGAGGAACCCGGAAGATGGCACCCCGTTCCGCGAGGAGGTGCACACGTACACGCCGGCGCTCCGCGGGAATGCGGGACCTGGTGCGCCAGGAGACCTGGCGGGAGTTCAGATAGGCTCGATCCCCGCCAGCGCCCGCATCATCTGCACGGAGGCCTCACCCAGGCGGGTGGGGTCGTAGCCTCCCTCCAGGACCGAGACCACCCGCCCTCCGCACGCCTGGGCAGCCAGGTCGAGGACCTCGCGGGTCATCTCGTGAAAATCCAGCGGCTCGAGCATCTGGTCGCCCAGGGGATCGCCGGAAAGCGCGTCGAAGCCCGACGAGATGAGGATGAAGTCGGGGCGGAACTCCTGCACCGCGCGGCCCAGCCCCTCGGTGAACCTGGCGCGGTAGGTCTCCCGGGGCGTGAGGGCAGCGAGCTGGACGTTCAGCGTGGTCCCCCGCCCGGCTCCGCCACCCGTGTCGCGCGCGTCGCCGGTGCCGGGGAAGTGGGGCGACTGGTGGAGCGAGAGGTAGAACACCGTCGGGTCCTCGTAGAACATGTCCTGAGTCCCGTTCCCGTGATGCACGTCCCAGTCGACGATGAGGATGCGGTCGGCGCGCCCTGTGGCCTGGAGCCAGCGCACCGCCACCGCCACGTTGTTGAACAGACAGAACCCCATGGCCCGGGTGGGGGTGGCGTGGTGGCCGGGCGGCCGAGTGGCCACGAACGCCGATGACAGCATTCCGTCGGCCACCGCCTGGGACGCGGCGACGCAGCCACCCACGCTCCCCAGCGCCGCTTCCCATGTCGCCGGGGACACCTTGGTGTCGCTGTCGATGGAGAAGATCTTCTGCTGGACGTCCGCGGCGTCGCACATTTCCCGGATGACGTTCACATAGCCCGCCGCGTGCACGCGGAGCACGTCCTCCACCGCTCCCTCGGGCGCCTCGCGCTGCTCCACCCGCCCATGGAGCGCCACCATGTCCTTCCCCACCGCCGACGCCAGCGCCCGCAGGCGCCCTTGGTGCTCGGGGTGGCCCCAGCCGGTGTCGTGGAGGGGCGAGGACGGGTGCATGTAGAAGCCGACGGAGAGGGGCGTGGTCACGGGCGGAGCCTCAGTCGCCGCGCCCCGCCACCGAAGCGATGCGCTCCTGCAGGGACCGCACCGAGTGAGCACGGTTCTTCATGGCGATGAGCGCGTCGCACGCCGCCGACGTGGCGGACATGGTGGTGAGGTACGGGGTCTTGTACATGATGGCCGCCCGGCGGATCGCGTAGTCGTCGTACTGCGATTCCTTCCCCAGCGGCGTGTTGATGAGCAGACTTACCCCGCCGCTCACGATGCGGTCCACGATGTTCGGTCGCCCCTCGTGCACCTTGTGGATCCGGTCCGCGGGGACGCCCAGGCGCTTCAGGTACTCCTGCGTCCCCTGGGTGGCCAGGATCCTGAAGCCCAGGTCGGCGAAGCGGCGCAGGATGGGGGTGACGGTGGCCTTGTCCCGGTCGTTCACGGTCGCGATGAGGTCGCCGGGCTCCTCGGGCAGCACGTTGCCCGCCGACACCTGGGCCTTGGCGAAGGCCATGCCGAAGGAGTCGTCGAAGCCCATGACCTCGCCGGTGGAGCGCATCTCCGGGCCCAGGATCACGTCCACGTCGAAGCGGTTGAAGGGGAACGCAGCCTCCTTCACCGCTACCCCGGGGATGGGCAGCTCGGCAGGAATGTCCAGGTCGCGGATGCGCTCGCCGGCCATGACCCGCGCCGCCAGGCGCGCCAGGGGCACACCGGTGGCCTTGCTCACGAAGGGCACCGTGCGGGACGCGCGGGGATTCACCTCCAGCACGTATACCACCCCATCCTTGATGGCGTACTGAACGTTCATGAGCCCCACCACGCCCAGCTCCAGCGCGAACTTCCTGGTGAGCTCGCGCATCTCCTCCAGGGCCAGCGGAGTGAGGAGGTAGGGCGGGAGCACGCACGCCGAGTCGCCCGAGTGGACGCCGGCGTCCTCGATGTGCTGCATGATGCCGCCCACCACCACGTCGGTCCCGTCCGCCAGGCAGTCCACGTCGGCCTCGAAAGCATCCTCCAGGAACCGGTCCACCAGGACGGGATGGTTCTCCGACACCCGGGCGGCCTCGTCGAAGTAGCGCCGGAGCGAATCCTCGTCGTAGACGATGCGCATGGCGCGGCCGCCGAGCACGTAGGATGGGCGCACCAGGACCGGGAAACCGATCTTGCGGGCTACCTCCAGCGCCTCCGCTTCGCTCTTGGCGATCCCGTTGTCGGGGACGCGGGCGCCGATCTTGCGGCACACCTCGGCGAAGCGGTCCCGGTCCTCGGCGCGGTCGATGGCGTCCACCGAGGTCCCCAGCACCGGGATCCCCGACTCCTCCAGCTTCTTCGCCAGATTCAGGGGCGTCTGGCCACCCAGTTGAACGATGACGCCCCGCGGCTTCTCCAGGTGGACGATCTCCAGCACGTCCTCCAGGGTGAGCGGCTCGAAGTAGAGCTTGTCGCTGATGTCGAAGTCGGTGGACACGTTCTCCGGGTTCGAGTTCACCATGATGGTCTCGAGCCCCGCCTGCTTGAGCGCCAGCACGGCCTGCACGCAGCAGTAATCGAACTCGATCCCCTGGCCGATGCGGTTGGGGCCGCTCCCCAGGATGACCACCTTGTCCCGCTCCGAGCGGACCGACTCGGTCTCGTCCTCGTAGGACGAGTAGAAGTAGGGGGTGGCGGCGGGGAACTCCCCCGCGCACGTGTCCACCACGTTGTAGGTGGCGTGGAGGTCCCACGCCCAGCGGCGCTCGCGGACGTCGGCTTCGTCCTCGCCCCTCAGCCCGGCCAGCTGGAGATCGCTGAAGCCCTCGCGCTTCATCTTCCTGAGCAGCGCAGAGGTCAGCTCCGGAGCGGTCGCGTACGCCGCCTCGTGCTCCAGGATCTGCCGGAGCTGGTCGAGAAACCAGGGGTCGATCTTGGTGGCCTCGAAGATCTCCTCATCGGAGATCCCTGCCTCCATGGCCCGCTTCAACTGGTAGGGGCGGTGCGGCGTGGGCCGGCGCAGGGCGGCGAGGAGCGAGTGGGTGTCGTCGGCCTTGAGGCCGTCGTCGGCAAGGCGCTTCCCCTTCACCCACCCGTGCCGCTCCGCCTCCAGCCCCCGGAACCCCTTCTGCCACGCCGAGCGAAAGGTCCGCCCGACCGCCATGGTCTCGCCCACGGACTTCATCTGGACGCCCAGGGTATCGTCCGACCCGGGGAACTTCTCGAAGGCGAAGCGGGGGATCTTCACCACCACGTAGTCCAGCACCGGCTCGAAGGAAGCGGGCGTGGTCTTGGTGATGTCGTTGGGGAGCTCGTCCAGGCGGTAGCCCACGGCCAGCTTGGCCCCCACCCGGGCGATGGGGAAGCCTGTGGCCTTGGACGCCAGCGCGGAGGAGCGGGACACCCGCGGGTTCATCTCCACCACCAGCATGTCGCCGTTCTCGGGGTTCACGGCGAACTGGATGTTGCACCCCCCGGCCTCCACGCCGATCTCGCGGATGATGGCGATGGAGGCGTCCCGCATCTTCTGGTACTCGACGTCGCTGAGCGTCTGCGCCGGCGCCACCGTGATGGAGTCGCCGGTGTGCACGCCCATGGGGTCGAAGTTCTCGATGGAGCAGACGATGATGACGTTGTCCGCGCCGTCGCGCACCACCTCGAGCTCGTACTCCTTCCAGCCGATGACCGAGCGGTCGATGAGCACCTCGCCGATGGGGGACGCGTCGATCCCCTTCTTCACCGCGAGCTCGAACTCCTCACGGTTGTACGCGATGCCGCCCCCGGTTCCGCCGAGCGTGAACGAGGGGCGGATGATGGCCGGGTAACCCGTGTCCTCCACGATGGCGAGCCCCTCCTCCACGGTGCGCGCGAAGCCTCCGTGGGGGACCTGGAGCCCGATGCGGTGCATGGCCGCGGTGAAGTGCTCTCGGTCCTCGGCCATCTCGATGGAGCGCTCGTTGGCGCCGATGAGATCCACCCCGTGCTTGGCCAGCACGCCGCTCTTGTGCAGCTCCATGGCGAGGTTGAGGGCCGTCTGCCCGCCCATGGTGGGGAGGAGCGCGTCGGGCTTCTCCCGCTCGATGACCTTCTCCACCCACTCGGCCGTGAGCGGCTCGATGTAGGTCCGGTCCGCCAGGTCCGGGTCGGTCATGATGGTGGCGGGATTGGAGTTCACCAGGACGACCCGGTAGCCCTCCTCCTTCAGGGCGCGCACCGCCTGGGTGCCTGAATAGTCGAACTCGCAGGCCTGGCCGATGATGATGGGCCCGGAGCCGAGGATGAGGATCGTCTCGAGGTCGTCGCGTCGGGGCACGTTTAGCAGGTCGCTGAGAGAGGGGAGTACCCCGCGTTGGGAGCGCCACGGCCCCGACCACGCTCCGCGTGGTGCCCCCTAGGCGGAGCGACGGGCCGAGCGAAGCGAGAC